>NZ_JBIYCY010000003.1:0-519204 GCF_044908235.1 Rhodococcus sp. 27YEA6
ACTGGCACAATCACAGGCGGCTGCATGGTCACTGCGGCGACATCCCGCCAGCAGAGTACGAGAAGACGTTCTACGCTACTGAGCAGGGTGAGCAGACCTTGGTTGAAATCAAATAGCCAGAGCCTCCATCAGACCCAGGGCGATTCAATTGCTTCGATTCGTCGTGCTGGAGAAACGCTTTGAACCATCCTTTTGAGTGAGGCGCGGGCGGCGGTGAGCTCGTCCTGGAGTTCTTCGGTTCGTGTTGTCATGGTGTCGGCGCGTCTGCGTTCGGAGTCGAGGTCCGAGCGCAGCTCGGCTGCTATCTGTTCGAGCTCGTGGATACGGGCGAGCAGTGTGTCGTGCGGCAGGTGTTCGAGTTGGTTGCCGAGTAGTAGTTGCACTTTGGTCTCGAGCTTGGTTCGGTCCGTTCGTAGCGCCCGAACTTCCTCACGCGCCATCAACAGTTCGGCGTGAAGACTGTCCGCCGTAGCGGACGTGCGTCCGGCGCTGCTTCTGGTGGCGGTGTGGGAGTGCTCTTCTGTGGCGCGTTCGACGGCGGTTCGAATTGCTGCGGTGTTGTAGATGAACCATGGAGAAACGCCTGCGCGACGCGCTATTTCGCTGATGTTGATGCGTTCGCCAGCGGATGAGAGGTCGGCGATGACTGTCAGCGTTCTGCGTTGTTTGTCAGCGCTGTCACGTCGACGGGAGGCGATGAGCCGTTGGGTTCGTATGTCACGGTCATCGGCAGTCATCGTTGTTCGTCCTCGTTCGTGTGGGTGGTTACGGACTCGAGCGGTATGAAGGCAGCTGCGGTCCTCGCTTTCCTCAGTTCGCGGGAGGCGTTGTCGATGACCGCGCGTTGGTCTGCGGGCAGGTCGGCAAGCATTGCGTCCATCGACGAGATGACGTCCGTGAACGCGTGAATTTGGGCGTCGAAGTTGGTGATCACCCACGACGCGGAGTCGGTGGCGATTGCAGTTTCTTTGTCTGTGCGCAGCTCTGCGAGATGCTGCTCGATTGCGGGCCGGTAGGACGGGTCCGGTCGGTAGAAGGAGCATCCTGCGCACTGGAATCGGATCGGGCAGTGTTGGCCGCCGGCTTTGATGTTCGAGGGTTCGGTGCAGTTTCCGAAGGGCACGGCCACCGACTGTCGCTCGTACTCCGTTACCGACGTGAATCCCGCCGGTCGTCCGTGCCTGTCGATCGCGAACTTCGAAATCTCCTCGGTGGCTTGGCGTTTACGTTTGAGTGTGACGGAGAAGTATCCCATGGTCGTGTCGACGCTGCGGTGATCCATCAATTCGCGTAGGACGTCCACCGGTGTGCCGTTGTCAGCGTGCCGCTGAGCGTAGGAGTGCCGCAATCCGTAAGGAGTGATCATTGATCTGTCGTAGAGAGCTGGGTTTCCGTCATCGTCGAGTCTTTCGTCGACAAGTTCCGGGATTGCATCGATCCAGATGGCGAAGGCCCGGGACCCGAACTGCGCACCGCTCAAGTGCCCGCGGCGAATGTTGTTGCGGGTTCCCGGCGTGGGAAAGAGCCAGTCGCACAGTGTGTCCGGAACAGACAGCGATTGAAGGTGGTCGAGCCATTGGTCGATCACGGTTGCCGTTGCAGTGCTGATCGGCAATCTACGCCCCATTCTGCGACGTTTACGGTTGTCGTAGACGAGTGTGGGCTTGCCGTCGACCCAGTCCAGGCATGAGCGTTTGAGCCCGACGATCTCACTCGGGCGTCGACCGGTGTCCCGGATGATCTGGTAGACCGTCTGATACATCATGGCGTAGTCGTCAGGGTTCCAGCCCGGCGCGGAGTACGTGGAGTGCCTACCCAGCAGCTCGAGGTGTTGATCGAGTTGTGCGATGACATGTTCGGGGATCGTGCGTCCGAAGTCGTCCTCGCTGGTCTCGACCTGGGCAATTGTGTGCGAACGCAGATCGAGTGCGAAGGAGCCGGGGATGTCATCCATTGCGCCCGTGCGGCGTGAGAACTCGAGAAGTCGGCGCCACCACCCGAGCAATGATCGTCGATGGGTGAAGGAATGGGGCTTGCCCTCTCGATCGGCGCTGGTGCGGAAACCCTCGACGACAGCGCTCATGTCACCGTGGTCGAGTAGTTCGGGGTGATCGCCGTTCGTGCGCAGCGAGAGTTGCCGTGAAGCGATTTCGGCGGCATGAACGGTGTGCCGCAGTGTCGTCACGGGTGGGCGTACCTCGCGGCCGAATTGTTTGGTGATCTCTCGAAGCCATCGCTGTCTGATCTCTCGGAAGTCCACAACGCCACCGGCCGCACTGTATCGCCGGTCCGGAGCAGCTTGCAGGCCCACGACGGCAGGTTTCCACACGTCGGCCATGGTGGGATCAGTACCGGAGTACACGACGTGCGCCCGCTGCAGATGTGTGACCAACGACCGGAACACACCACCGGCTGCAGCTCCGAGTGCCTTCTCGAACTGGCGATTTCCGGCGACATCGAGCAGTGAGCGACAATCCGGTGGGAGGTGGGAAACTATGCTGCGGATCCGCATCGGAACCAAGATGATCTGATCACGGTCACGCTGCTGCACTCCGTAAATAATCTCCGCCGCAACAGTGCCGTTCACCTCACTGAGTTCGAAATCGACTTTCGAAAAGGCTTTTTCGTCTCTTCGTGGAACCGAATCGGGGTCGAATGTCCGGTCGAAGAATGAAGGTGAGGTCCCGTTGAGCTTGCGGTGGCGTTCGCACCGCCTGCAACGGCGGTCGAAGATTTCCACGACCGTCATGCATCGGTCGACTCGGCACAGATAGACCGCTGTCATTTCGTTGTCGACGTCTCCGGTGAATACCTGTCGGCGTGAATCCCATTCCGCGACTCGCCATTGCGGGTCGATTCGTTCGATCAACCACGCTTTCCAGGTCTGTTCGTTTCCAGTCGAGAGGGCTCTTGACTCGACGGGTAGAGCGGTGATGCTCATATGCCCACTCTTTCCACTGCCGCCCTCAGGTCCTCCGCGTCGGGGTGTTGATAGATCGCGGTCGATGCTCGGCTCACATGACCGAGCAACGACTGAACCACGTCGATACCGGTGCCGTTGCGCGTCCAGATTGTGGCTGCCGTATGCCGGAACATGTGGGGCCGCAATCGGAAACCGGCACGGTTGCCGATCCTTTCCACAATCTGTTTTGCGTTCGAATACGACATCGGCGAACCGGCGTGATGCCCGAGAAGGTTGACGAACACGAAGTCCGAGGTCATTGCGGTGGGCACGCTGTCTCGTTCGAGAAGGTACTCGCGATACTGAGTGACCACCTCGTCGCTGACCGGTACGACTCGGGATTGTCCTTTAGCGCGGGCACCGTTCGAATTGCCTTCACGCCGAACAACATGAACATGAGGTCCACGTTCCTGGCATCCCAGATGAACCGAGGTCGGAAGGAAATGCAGGTCGCTACGGCGCGAACCCAATGCCTCTCCGATTCGGAGTCCGGAACGAACCAGCAACAGCACCAGAAAACGGTCTCGTTCGGTGTTCGCGGAGTTCAGAGCATGCGAAAACTGTTCTTCAGTAATAATTTCCGGAGGCTTTACGACTTCCGGCGCTTTGAGGGTTCTGGCACGAATCAGCCGATGCTGACCGGATTCACCTTCGTGGAAATCGCGGGGTGCGTAGGCCAGGTACTTGGGCTGGGACAGCCCAGAAACAACATCTGCGGAGACCAATCCACGCATTCCGCAGAACCTGAGGAATTCGACGACAGCGGTCATCACTGCGTTGACCGATCTGCCGGAGCGCAGCCGGTAGTGGACGGTTGGGGTGTGTTCGACGGCGAATTTGAAACGAGTGAGTTCACCTACACGAATCTCGTGCCAATCCAGTCCGCGACCGGCAGTCCAGTTCAAGAACCAACAGACCCGAGGAACGTATGCGCGGATTGTTTGAGGTGACCTTCCGGCGCCTTGCATGAACAGCACCCACTCGGAAGCCTCCGCGACCGGGCGCATGGATTCTTCGTCCACGATCACCCAACCCGACTGCCCCGTCGTCGGTGAAATGACCTTCTCTACAGCACACGACATCGCCACTCCTATGGCTGTCCCACCTGTGATATAGACGCTATTAGATAACCATGAGGGACAGGGCGACCGACACGCCGTGCCTACCGTGCCTTCATCCTGATGCGGCGCTAGAGATAACACGCAATGACGTCCTGCGGCGTGACCTCACCGACCTGACATTCAAGGACGGCTCCAAAAGCTGCTCGGTCCAAACCGGTACGCTCCGTGACCCGTACACGAACAAGACCATCGCGTTCGCCCGCGGCCAGGACACGTCTTCTGCAGTCCAGATCGATCATGTAGTCGCACTCTCGGACGCCTGGCAGAAGGGCGCACAACAGCTCGATACACAGACGCGAACCAATCTGGCCAACGACCCTCGAAACCTGCGCGCTGTCGACGGGCCCACGAACCAGAAGAAGTCGGATTCCGACGCGGCGACCTGGCTGCCACCCAACAAGGCCTACCGCTGCCAGTACGTGACTGCTCAAGTGGAAGTCAAAGCGGCATACGGTTTGTGGGTCACCCAAGCCGAACACGACACCATCGCAGACATTCTCGCGACCTGCTGAACTCTTGCGGTGATCAGCGGCCCTTGATCAGATACCGCACAATCGCCATTCCGAGCGCGAGGCCCACTACGGTGGCGAGCGCTGCAACCAGACCGTGACCGGTCAGTGCGACGAACACACCGGTGATGACTGCGACGACGGCAATGATCCCCGCGTCCACTCTGCTTTGACCACGTTCAGGCATGGCACTCTCTCGTGCTGTCAGGTCCGTCCGCTCCCCTCGTAGCGGACGGACCCAGCGGCAATCTGTCGAAATGCGCGAACTCCGGTGGCCTCACCGGGCTGACTTTGCGGGCGGTCCTGCGAGGCCGGCACGTCCCCCGGAGCCAACTCACATCGGTTCACGAAGTCCGTACCTTCGCAGAATATACCGATTGGTAGGTAATTACCGAGGGCTAAAGTCCCTGGTCATGGACTCATGCGACGAGTGGTCGGAAACTCGAGACGAACGAGCACATCCGCGAGGCGAGCGTTAGCCGAGATAGCAGAGGTCCGTGGCCACGGCCAGAGGCCCATCTGGAATCAGAGCGGCGACGTCTATGACCCGAAAAGTGATCCGAGATCCAACGATCCGACTGACGACACTCGCTTCCAATCAGAGCAATATGCGGTGGTGAAGCGAGAATCCGTCAAGAGAATCGTGACTGTCGCCGGTTCGAGGGTGCTTTCGAACTCGAGTACATTCAATTCACCATCGCCGTCGACTTTTGCTCGGCCGTATATGCACGGCATGTCAGCTGATACGGGCCCAGACGTCGTGTAGGTTCCCGGCAACACCTCCCACGGCACGTCGAACAGCCCGTGACCGGGAATCGTTCCCGGCGCTGCTGAGGCCGACGTCCCGATCATTGCCACACCGACAGCTACTGCTGCAGCGGACGCGAGCAAACTAACCTTGCGCATTTTCCCTACCTTGTTCATACCTGAACCGCAGCGGCGAGTTCGAAGGCTTGTTGATGTAAGAACCCGCGGTTCGCGCAGTTCTTCAACTCACGGTAGTAAAAGGGCACGAGTTTTGGTGAGCTACCTTTTTGTGGTTCTGGCCCGATTTCCGTGACGGAGACTCCCATTGAGAAGATCAGAGAACGCCGGCGTTGCGGCTCTCGGCATGATTCGAACCTGTCATTCCAGTATTCGATCACACACCCGCATTCGAGCCGAAACGTCGACGCTCCCCTGCCGTTTGGGTGACTCAGCCTCCGAGTGAGCCCGTCGGCAGCTTCGAGAAGATGTCCCCGAGGCTTCCGGTTCCACCAGGAGTTTCCGGTTCCGTCGGATCCACCGGCTCGACGACGATGACACCAGGCACGGTGACGGTCACGGTCTTGTCCGCAGATTCCGAAGAACTGAACTTCTTGGTACCCAAGAACTTTGCGGTGATGCGATGCTCGCCCTGGTCGCGGAACCGCCAGACCAGTTCTGCATGGCCATTGGAATCGACTGTGGCGCTGCCGATCTTCGTATCGCCGTCGAAGAACTCGACCGTTCCCTCACCCGGGTTCGGGTCGATACTCGCCGCAATCTTGACGTCTTCGCCCGTCAGTGCCTCCAGTACGACAGCGACCATCGTCTCGGTCTGGTTGGTCGTGAAGACCTCGGTAGTCGAGAGGGCGCTGCGTCCCTCGCCCGCAGCAACACAATACCCAGCGGCATTGACCCACCGGGACTCACCGAAACTCATGCTCGTGTCTTTGATCTTGATACTCGGGCTCGTCGCCCCGGCGCGCAGGTGCGTCGTCGCGTTTCCCTCGTCGGACCGAGCTTCGAGTTTCAATTCGACTGCCGGTAAACGAAAGTCCGTGTTGGCCTTGACTTGCAGCCCTTCCTTGGGCTTGTTGTCGTTCGCGCTCGGACCGTCGTTGACTGTCTTGTTGCCGGTACCGGTAATTCGCAGGTACTCACCCGCCGGGTTCGCGTTTCCGTCTGCGCCCACCCGGAGCAGCACCGCAGTCTCGCCGGTCAAGTTGGACGACGAATCACCGACGAGGGAGTACGAAACCAGGGTTGCCCCTTGCGGTAGTGCGATGTCGTACTTGATACGACCGGTGTCCGAATCCGAACTACGCATGGTGCCTGGATGCAATTTCACTGTGAACTGTTCGCCGGGACGCACGGACGTGGGCGCCGTTACCTCCATGTTGTCGGAGAACGACGAATCCCAATCGGTGGCGCCGTCGACCCGGCACTTGTGTTCGAAGGAAACTGTCCGCGTCACGGTATCGGAAGCCGCTGCCACCGGCGCGGACACAGCGAGGAGTCCGGCCGCGAGTGCTGGTACGACAGCGCAAACTGCCAGAGTGCGGGGGTTCATGTGTTGCCTTTCAGAAGAACTCGGCCATTGAAAGTTCAGTGAGGTAGGACCGTGATCACTTGCCACCGAGCGAACCCGTTGGCAGCTGCGGCAGAACGGACTCGAGGCTGCCGAGACCGCCCGGAGTGCCCGGATCGGTCGGGTCGGGATCGACCGGACCTGTGGTGTCACCGGTCACCGTGAGTACGTGTGCCGCCGACGTGTACTTCGCCTCGTCTCCGGTAGCGGTGAATACTGCAGTCACGGACTTGGTACCCGCCTTACCGAAGGTGAGATCCAGGCGCGCAATACCGCGAACCACCGGCCGCGGGTCACCGACGGGTTTGCCGTCGACCATGAACTGTACTGTTCCCGTTGTGTTTTCCGGATCGACGTGAGAAGCAAAAGACACCTTGGTACCGGTCGCGGCGGTAGCCGGTCCTTCGAGCTTAGTCACGATGTCCGCGCCTGGCTCAGGATCAACGGGCCCCAGGTCCCCGTCGATCTTCGTGGATGCCAGGGCGCCGGCACCGGCATTGAGGGGGCCGGTCTCAGCGTCGCGCGGCGAGCAGGATGTGGGCGCCCAGATGGTTCCCGCGAGCCAGTGACTGACCTGAGGGAGGAAGGTCAAAAATGACTCGGGCCCGCCGAAAGTACCTGCAGCACCCGAAGTCCGGACATTGGTTTCGACTGCGCCGGACGGCCCGGCCTTTACGGTGATTCTGATCTTCGGAAAGACGATGTTGGTCTCGACTCCGGACTGAGCATTGATCGCAAGCCCGCCGTGCGCACCCGACGACGATGACGGACTGTTGCCGATCGCTTCGTTTGCGCCGGACAACCGGAGTATCGGACCGTCCGCTGCGGGAGTGCCGTCTTCGTTGACACGAATCACCGAAGCAGGTTTCCCGGCAATAACATTGCCCGGATCGGTGACCGTCGCCGAAACGAACTCCGCGTTGGTCGGAATCGGCAGATCAATCTTCAGACGCGAGATCTTCTTGACGCTTGCGCCGCTCACATCGTTCGGGATCTGGACGCTACCCGGATCCACGTCGATGTCGAAGACCTGACCTGGCGCGACTACCGTCGGAGCCGAAACCCGCACCGTAGCAGGCTTTCCGTCTGACGACCGGAGAACGCACTCGGAACTGCGCGGCACGTGACCTGGAACATTGTTGACGTGGTTTCTGCAACGGGCGCCGCGGTCGCCGGAATCACGGCCGCAGCGGTTCCACCGGCAAGGAGGCCGGTAAGGAGCGCAGCACTCAGTAGGCGTTTTGACATGATGTCCTCTCGGAACAACCTGATTGACGTTTGCCGCCGAACTGTAACGGAGCCAGCGTCCGAGTTGACCCGTTTTCAATAAACAAAACCCACACAGTAAGTAAATACTTGGTAAGAGTTGCCGGTCGTCACATCTGACCGCCGCCGCAGACCTTTCCCCTCTCGATCAATCTCCCGATTCGAGATTCACTGCGGGGAAACACAATTCGACAGAAGTTCGCACCGTAGCGAGATCTCCGGTCATACTCTACCCTTACAGGAGGGTAGAGTATGAGAACCTCGTCAGGACGGAATCTCATGGCAGTAACCATCGCTTCATCCACCAACGACAATTCGGTTCGGGCCGCGCTCCGGTCACCTCACCGTCTCAAAACGGAGGTTTTGGCCGGACTGGTCGTGGCGTTGGCACTGATTCCCGAGGCGATCTCGTTCTCGATCATCGCCGGCGTCGATCCGCGGGTAGGACTGTTCGCGTCGTTCACGATGGCAGTGACCATCGCCGTCGTCGGCGGACGACCCGCAATGATCTCCGCAGCTACCGGCGCCGTCGCACTGGTCGTCGCTCCACTGACGCGCGAGTACGGAATCGACTACCTGATTGCGACAGTCCTTCTGGCCGGCCTTCTCCAGATCGTGCTGAGCCTCCTGGGCGTCGCAAGGTTGATGCGCTTCATTCCGCGCAGCGTCATGGTGGGATTCGTCAACGCACTCGCCATCTTGATCTTCATCGCCCAACTCCCCCACCTGATCGATGTTCCGTGGCTCGTCTACCCACTCCTTGCAGTCGCACTTCTGCTACTCGTATTCCTGCCGAAACTGACGAACGCCGTCCCGGCTCCACTGGTGGCAATCGTTCTACTGACCACCGCCACAGTCATTTTCGCGTTCAACGTCCCCAATGTCGGCGACGAGGGCGAGCTTCCGTCGAGCCTGCCGACGCTACTGATCCCCGATGTCCCCCTGGACATGCACACACTGTCGATCATTGCGCCGTACGCATTGGCCATGGCGCTCGTCGGACTCCTCGAATCGTTGATGACGGCCAAGCTCGTCGACGACGTCACGGATACGCACTCGAACAAGACCCGAGAAGGGTGGGGCCAAGGCGTCGCGAACATCGTCACCGGCTTCTTCGGGGGCATGGGAGGGTGCGCGATGATCGGCCAGACCATGATCAACGTCAAGGTCTCCGGCGCTCGCACTCGAATCTCGACTTTCCTGGCGGGCGTGTTCTTGCTGATACTCGTGGTCGGCCTCGGCGATGTCGTGGCGTTGATTCCCATGGCCGCATTGGTGGCCGTCATGATCATGGTCTCGGTCGGCACTTTCGATTGGCACAGCATCAATCCGAAGACCCTGCGCCGCATGCCGATCGGCGAGACAGTGGTCATGTTGGTCACCGTGGCAGTCACCGTCGCGACCCACAATCTTGCCTACGGCGTGATCGTCGGAGTGATCACCGCGATGGTCATCTTCGCTCGCCGCGTCGCGCATCTCACCGAAGTGATCGACGTCGCGCATCCGGACGAGGACACCCGTGTCTATGCGGTTCGAGGCGAACTGTTCTTCGCATCCAGCAACGATCTGATCTACCAATTCGACTACGCCGGCGACCCGAAGAACATTGTCATCGATCTGTCCGAGTCTCATGTCTGGGACGCGTCGACCGTCGCGACACTGGACGCCATCACCACCAAGTACGCGGCCAGAGGCAAGAATGTCGAGATCGTGGGGCTCGACGACGCATCGGCCGAGCGCCACCTGCGCCTGTCCGGTCGGCTGGGTGACGGTCACTGAGAGTATGGAGGCCCAGCGCGAGGAAAGTGGGAGTGATGTCTGAGCCGGAACATGCGGGCCAAGGGCCGAACATGCAGATCGGACAGGTTGCCGAACGCACCGAACTGTCGATCAAGACGATTCGTCATTACGACGAGGTCGGTCTGGTTACTCCGTCCGAGCGGAGCGCCGGAGGATTCCGCCTCTATACCGAGGCCGATGTCCAACGGCTACTGGTAATCCGACGAATGAAGCCGCTCGGATTCAGTCTCGAAGAAATGAAACAACTTCTCGATTCTCTGGCAGTGCTCGGCGACGAAGCTTCGGACGCGCCAACGCGCACCGCTGCAACCGAATTCGTCACCGACTGCCACACCCGGGCGGAAGAAAGCTGCACACACTTACGTAAGCAACTCGCCTACGCCGAAGAGCTGACGGGTTTGCTCGCCGACCACAGTCTCAACGGTGAACGGCATTCGTGATCTGCAAGCTGAACTAAGCTGAGTTGATGGCCCGATACTTCGACGTTCACCCGGAAAACCCGCAGCCGCGCGCGATCAGCCAGATCGTCGAAATGCTGCGCAACGACGCGGTCATCGCCTACCCCACCGACTCCTGCTACGCCCTGGGCGCCCGAATGGACAATCACTCGGGCACCGATCGGATCCGCGAGATCCGTCATCTGCGTTCGGACCATCACTTCACGCTGGTCTGTGCCGATTTCGCGCAGCTCGGGCACTTCGTCCACGTCACCAACTCTGCGTTCCGCGCGGTGAAAGCGGCTACGCCTGGGCAGTACACGTTCATCCTTCCCGCCACGAAGGAAGTTCCGCGTCGGCTGGCACACGCCAAGAAGAAGACCGTCGGAGTGCGTATCCCCAGCCACCCGGTAGTGCGGGCACTCTTGCAAGAGTTGGGTGAACCCATCCTCTCCAGCACCCTTCTCCTGCCCGGCGCCGAGGAACCGATGACGGACGGCTGGCAGATCAAGGAAGAACTCGACCACCAACTCGACGCCGTCATAGACTCGGGTGACTGCGGAACCGAACCCACCACAGTCGTCGACTATTCGTCCGGTGTTCCCGAAATCGTGCGGGTCGGCGCGGGAGATCCTTCTCGTTTCGAGTAGGCCCCGACGTCAGCTCCGCATTTTCCGAGAGCGGAAGGCCGCCGGAGAGGCCCCGAACCGTTCTTTGAAAAGTCGCGAGAAGTGGCTTGCGTCGGAGAAACACCATCTGGTGGCGATCGAGGTGATCGAGCTGTTCGTGCGACGCAATTCCTCGCGTGCCCTGGCCAACCGCCGCGCCCGTACCGTCCCGTTGAACGTCTCACCAGATCGGCCGAAAACTCGCTGGACCGTCCGGGCCGAGACCGCGTGGGCGGCGGCAACAGAGGTCAACGACAACGACGGATCACTCAGGTGCCCGTCGATCCAGGCATCGATCGACAAGCGCAGCGCGGCGGAACCGACAGCGTCCTCAGTTCCGATGGTCTGGCTCACTGCCCCGTCGAACAGTTCGAGGGTGGCATTTCTGGCCGCTGATATCGCGGATTCAGGAAGTTCGGCCAACGAATCGGCCAGCATCGACAGATAGGAAACCAACAAACGTACCGACGGTGAGTCCCGTTCCAGCGCGCCGCCGAAAGCCGGCCACGCTCGACCGGAGACTTCCGCCAGGGCCGAGCGCGGAATCAGCAGATTTATCGAACGAATCGACTCCAGAACCTCGAACTCGGCCTGATTGCGCGTATCCCACAGAACTACGTCACCAGCGCCCACGAGAGTCGTCTCACCTGCTCGTGTCAGCGCTTCGCGTCCTGACTGGATTGCGATCAGCACCACCCAGTCTTCTGTGGCGTCGGATACCTGAGTTGCGGTTCGCTTTCCTGTGCACGGATCGCAGCTGAGGTCGACGAGACCGAAGTCGTCCAGCGAGCGTCGCTTGACCGATGCGGTGAATCCCTCCCGGAGATCCGATCGGGATACCTGCACATCAAGGGGAATGAACTGCTCCCGCAGACGAGATTCCCACCATTGGCCTCCCATACCGATAGGAATGCCGTCGGCAGTCTTCTCTCCAGACCGGATGGTGACCATAACTAAGATTATCGCAAATTCACTTCATGGATGGGTGAAACGGCGCGAAAACACCAAACCGTGGCGCGCAGATACATGACCGAGGCCCCCGACGGGAGACAGCATGTGTCCAGGAGCAGACGAGATGACACTGCACCGCGAAGCACGCTCGAAGGGAATGTCGATGAAGGCGAAGGCAGCCGTGCTGTGGGATCACAACACACCGTGGAGTGTCGAGGAGATCGAGCTCGCAGATCCGAAAGAACGTGAAGTCCTGATCAAAGTGGTTGCCAGCGGCATGTGCCACTCCGACGATCATGCTGTGACCGGTGATCTGGCAGTCCCGCTCCCCGTGATCGGTGGCCACGAAGGTGCGGGCATAGTGGAGAAAGTCGGCCCCGGCGTACGAGACGTCGAGGTGGGCGATCACGTCGTCCTCTCGTTCATTCCCTCGTGTGGACGCTGCCGCTGGTGCGCAGTCGGACAGAGCAACCTCTGCGACCTCGGCGCCATTCTGATGGCCGGCGCGCAGGTCGACGGAACGTACCGCGCGGCAGCACGCGGGAAGGACGTCGGAACCTTCTCGCTTCTGGGCACTTTCGGCAATTACACGGTTGTACCGGAAGCGTCGGTCGTGAAGATCAACAAATGGATTCCCCTCGAGAAGGCCTGCCTCGTCGGTTGCGGAGTCACCACCGGTTGGGGATCTGCCGTCAACACCGGAGAGGTCTCGCCAGGCGACTCCGTGGTCGTCGTCGGAATCGGCGGGATCGGTGGAAGTGCCCTCCAAGGAGCGAAAATCGCAGGCGCGAGGCACATCGTGGCAGTCGACATCTCGCCGGACAAGAAAGCCATGGCCGAGACTCTCGGAGCAACACATTTTGCTTCGTCGATCGACGAAGCCATGACGCTGGTCAACGAATTGACCTGGGGCGTCATGGCTGACGTCGCGATCCTGACCGTCGGAGTAGCGAGCGGCGACATGATCCAGCCGATGGTCGGACTGATCCGCAAGGGTGGCCGCGTGGTTTTGACGGCAGTCTCACCGATGGGCGCCACCGACACACAGTTGCACCTCGCCGAAATGACCCTGTTCCAAAAACAGCTCCGCGGAAGCCTGTTCGGCGAATGTAACCCTCGCGCCGACATCCCCCGACTACTGAACCTCTACGAAGTCGGACTGCTGAAGCTCGACGAAATGGTCACCACCGAGTACCGCCTCGAAGACATCAACCAGGGCTACGACGACATGAAGTCGGGAAAGATCATGCGCGGAGTCATCATTCACGAACACTGATCACCGATCAGTCGCACCAGTCACGGCGTGACTGGTGCGACTGTCACGGCGTGACGATATCGAACCACAGATCGAAGTCCTCCAGCAGCGAGATGAACGTCTCCAGTTCGGACTGATCTCCCACAGCTTTTGCCGTTCCGGCCTTGATGGATTCGGTGAGCGAGGTCGTTCCCAGATACACCTCGTTGAACACGGCACGGGTCAAGGTCAGAGTCAGGGCGGCCGAAGCATCTGCCTTGTCCATGTCGTAGTTCAGCACGCCGTTGCGCACTGTGACCAGGACGTTGTCCGCGGTATCCGACAACACGAATCGCAACGACAGGTCTACATCGGCTGCTTTGGGACCGTCGAGGCGAACTGCCCAGAAGTCCAGCATCTGCTCGAGCGGCATCACTGCGACCACGGCCGGGCCAGTGGGGTTGTTGGACGGCATCGGCGCCAGCGGATGCCGCAATTCCATCGCTCCGACCAGGTAGAAGTTGCGCCACGTACCGTTCTCGGCTTGGTAGCCGAGTTGTTCGTACGTGTTCGCCAACAACTCTCGCGCTTTCTGATTGCTCGGATCGGCGAACACCAGATGGTTCACCAGCTCGGCCGCCCAGCGGTAGTCGCCGTCGTCGAACGCCTGCTTGCCCTTGGTCAAAAGTGCGTCCGGTCCGCCGACGGCTTCGACGTAGCGCTTGCCGTTCTCCACCGGCGGATGGGGATTGAGGTGAGCGGGAACGCCGTCGAACCAACCGAGATAGAAGGTGTAGATCGCTTTGACGTTGTGACTGAGCGAGCCGTAGTACCCACGGTTGTACCACTGCTTTCCGATCGCGTCGGGTACCTCGATCTGGTCGGCAATCTCTACCGGTGTCAGTCCCTTGTTGGCAAGGCGCAACGTCTGATCGTGCAGATACTTGTACAGATCTGCCTGATCCGACATCAGATTCAAGATCTTGTCGTTGCCCCACGTGGGCCAATGATGCTGCGCAAAGATGATTTCGACGTCGGGGAACAGTTCCATTGCCAGACGCACGTAGTGCGACCACGCTTTGGCGCCGCGAGTCTTGGCGCCGCGCAACGTGTATAGATTGTGCATCGTGTGCGTGACGTCCTCAGCTGACCCGAGAGCCTTGAAATCTGGTAAATAGAAGAGCATTTCGGACGGCGCTTCGGTTCCCGGCGCGAGCATGAACGTCACGCGCACACCGTCGATGACCTCTTCGTGCACCGGTTCGGTGATGACGTCGGTAGGCACGGCGAACGTCGAAGTGCCGTGAGAAGTGGACAGGCCGAGACCACCGGATACCTGCCCTTGTGGCCCCGGACGCAGGAACGATCCGTACATGTACATTCCGCGACGTGTCATCGCCGTGCCGGCAAGTACGTTCTCGGAAATCCCTTCCTCCGTGAAACTGTCTGGTGCGTAGACCTTTACGGCACCGGACTCGATCTCTTCGTCGGTGACAAATCCTTTGACACCGCCGAAGTGATCGCCGTGGGAGTGCGTGAAGATGATTGCCTTGACCGGAACCTTCGGGCGGTGCTGGTAGTACAACTCCAGCGCGAGAGCGGCTGTTTCCGCGGACATCAGAGTGTCACCGATGATCAACCCGGTGTCGCCCTCGATGATCGTCGTGTTCGACAAGTCCTGGCCGATCACCTGGTACAGACGATCAGCCAGCTTGAACAGTCCACCGCCCTTTCCCATTAAAGTGGCTTGGCGCCACAGACTCGGGTTGACGGTATCCGGTGCATCGCCGTCGGCGAACCCGTAGGCGTCGTACGAGAAGATGAACTGCCCTTTGTCACCTTTGACCAGTCCGCCATCGATGAGCGGTGCCACGAGACCTCGAGAAATCAGTTCGAAGTCGAAGGTGTCGTCGAAAGGAAGGTCACGGAGAACCTGGGCATTTGCCAGGCGGTCGCTTCGGTGGCGGGCTTGGGGTCGAGTTCGAACGGTGTAGACATCTTCTCTTACGCTCCTCGGGAACTCGCGATGACCTGTGTCGGGATATCGGTTCATCCTCGATCCCCACGCAGCCCTCGCACATCACCCGGAAGGGATGATCAGGTGGCCCGTCCAGCAATCAACAGCGCAACGACGAACTCACGCACCAACGTCCGCTCGTCGTTCTCGTCCGCCCCCGGCACCATGAGCAGCGAGAGAATCACTCGCACGATCCAGCGCGCCCGCGACGCTGTGCCTGCTCCGAGTTCACCCAGCATCGCGACACCAAGTCCGTTGATGACGTCGGATGAATTGGCAAGTTCACCGGCAAGACTCGCATCACCCGGGGTGAACCATGCAGCCAACGTCGGAGTGCTACGCACCGCGGACACTGCAGTGAGTATGGCCGTCTCCAGACGCTCACTCGGATCGTCGATGGTCGCTACCGATTCCGCGATCGCAGTTCCCAGCCTGCGAGCTTCGCGGTGAACGAACGCAATGTGAAGAGCCTGCCGATTCTCGAAGTACCGATACAAGGTGGCCCGGGAACATCCTGCAGCAGAGGCTATCTCCGCCATACCGACCGCGTTGACGCCTTTCGCGACGAACAATTGTGCCGCGCTGTCGAGGATCTTCTCGGCTGCCGCCAAGGCGCGCCCCTCGCCGAGCCAGTCGTTGCTCATGGCCGAGTCACCGACATCGGAGCCGAGAGCGGACGGCGCACGTAGTTGCCCGGCGCGTATTGCATCGCGTCGATGTCGACATGGAAGTCGGGAATCCGGGAAAGCAACTCTTCCAAAGCAACTCGCGCCTGCATTCGAGCTGCCGACGCGCCCAGACAATGGTGGGCGCCATGACTGAAGGTGAGAATCTTCTGCGGTCGACGCAAGACGTCCAACTCCGCCGCGTCGGGTCCGTACTTCTCGGGATCACGATTGGCCGCACCGTACATCAGCAGAACCTTACGTCCTGCCGGAATCACTTTGCCACCCAAGGCCACATCTCGCGTCGTGGTGCGTGCCAGTCCTTGGACCGGCGAGGTGAGTCGAAGCAACTCGTCGACCGCGTCGGTGATCAATGCGGGATCGTCCAGCAGGATCTGACGCTGATCGAGGCGTTCGGTCAGCATCGCCACCGAACCACCCAGCATTCCTGTCGTGGTGTCGTTTCCACCGGCCACCATGGTGAAGGCGAAGCCCAGAATCGACAGCAGGCCGGACATGTCGCCGTCTTCACCGAGTCCAGCGGCGAGTAGGTGCGAAATCGTGTCGTCACCCGGTTCGACCTTGCGGCGTTCGATCAGCGAAGCGAAGTACATCATCAGCTCACCGGTGGCGGCCTGCGCCGTCGTCGCTGCCGCGGCCACACCACCTGCCGAATTGGCAGCGACAATGGCTTCGGTCCAGCCGTCGAACTGGTCACGGTCCGATTCCGGCACACCCAGATAGTGTGCGACAACCATCGACGGCAACGGTTTGAAGAGCTCGACGACGATATCGCCGCTGCCACGCGCTTTCAGCGCCTCGATACGTTCGACGACAAATTCGCGAACCATCGGCTCGACCGCCGATACCTGACGCGGAGTGAAACCCTTCGACACCATGCGCCGGAACTCCGACTGCACTGGCGGATCCTGCATCACGAACGGCGGATTGTCCTGCATCCCAATCTGTTCGAGTTCACCGTAGACAGTGGTCAATCCCTTTGCCGACGAATACGTCTCGTAGTCGCGAGCGGCGTTGTAGACGTCTTCGTGACGGGTGAGCACCCAGTAGTCGTCCTGCGGCGCAGCGTCCGGCACAACGTTGTGCACCGGGTCGTTCTCGCGCAATGCGTCGTACATGGCCCAGGGCGAACGCCAGGACTCCCCGGTGGAAGGTACAAACCGTGGCGAATGTGACACAGAAGTTGTCATGACTCGACTATGAGACAAATAGCCGAATGTGTCAACGTTCTACGATCAACCGTTCCTACGAGCAGCATTGAGTAACTCGCATCCACGCAGAGCACTATCGTGTGTCGGGTGATCACGGATCCGAAGAATCATCCGAACAGCTCTGCCTCCGGGCGCCGCGCCGTGGTTGCGGTCCTGCTCCCCCGCGAACATCTCCCCTTCATCAGGGACTGGTGCCTGCACCACATCGAGCAAGGCTGGGAGGTTGTTCTCTACGACAACACCGGTTCCGTCGGGTCCACCCGCAAGACAAGCGCATTCAGTCTCAACCGTTGGCACGGCCGCAGCGAGGACAAGAGAGGCAACTCTTACGGCGCCTTCACTCGATCGATGTCGGACAGTGAAGTTCAGGTCGCATTCCGCAAAGAACTGCACGACCTTCCGGTGACGATCGTCGACTGGCAACCGCGCGACGCGGACGGTCGGATCGTGCACGGACAGGTAGAGGCGTACGTCGATTACGTGAGCCGGTACCGCGACACCGTCGCATGGGCAGCATTCATCGACGCCGACGAGTACCTCCAACACGCACCAGGATTGGACTGGGAGGTTCTACTTGCCGGCGTTACTCAAGCGGGTTCGCACCGCGTCGTTCTCGATGCTCTGGTCTACGAATCCAGGTGGACGCGCGACGGGCAATTGCGAGACGTCGAGGAATTGAAATGCCTTGGGCTACAGAGCCATGGTTGCAAGAACATACTGGAGCTGTCGGAGATTTTGCGAGCAGACGTCCACTGGGGATGGAAGACAAGCGAACCGGACAGCCTGGTGCGGCCCGACCGATCCCTCTTCTACTTCCACCATTACCGCGGTTCGGAGGCGGCACTCGACTTCACTCCGCTGCCGAACTTCGGACCCCAAGCCCACGAAGAAGGTGCGGATGTTCCGGCGGCAATTGACGTATCACAGAATTGAATGTGCCTGCAAGACACAGGTATTCATCTGCAGACAAACCTCCGGCCCGCATCCACGAAGGCAATACCTTCAGAATGCGGGCCGGGGGCCGTAAATCCGGTTCAGCGAAGCAATCAAGCCTTCGGCTGCGAGCTTCCTGCGCCACCAATTGCGCCGAGAAGACCTGCAACTGCGCCGATGCCGACGAGAACGCCGCCCAGGCCTGCAATGATCTTCTGGAAGTCGCCGAGAGTTGCGAGGTCCGTCTTGCTGCTGCCAGTGGTGAATGCCATGTCTAGCTCCTCATCATGGAATGTGTACGCGGTCCGCGCGCCCGGTATGTAACGGCGCTCACAATATACGTAAGACGACCGAAATTTGAAGCGGTGCCGCTGAGTGGGACGTAACTCACATCTCATCCAGCGGGAACCCACGAGTAACAATGCGCGATTCGGACAACGCTTCGGGAACCGTTGAATGACGAGCAGGAGAACAGCAGTGGGCAAGTTGGATGGAAAAGTGGCCCTGATCACTGGCGCAGGGCAAGGCGTCGGCCAGGGAGTTGCGTTTGCGCTCGCCAAGGAGGGCGCTTCCGTCGCGGTCGCGGGCCGCACTGAGTCGAAACTCGTCGTCACATGTAACGAGATCGCCGAACGCGGAGGCCGTGCCGAACCGGTGCTCATGGATATCGCCGACGCGGATTCCATCACCGGAGCCGTGGCGCGAACGGTGGAACTGTTCGGCGGCGTCGACATTCTGATCAACAACGCCAGCCTCAACCCGCTCGGCAACGTCCTCGACCTCACTCCGGAGCGCCTTGCCGACGGATTGACGTCCGGCCCCGTCGCGACTCTGCGAACCATGCAAGCCTGTTACCCGTTCATGAAGGAGCGCGGCGGCGGGGCAATCATCAACATGGTCAGCTCCGTGGCCGTCCGCTGGGACGCTGCCGGCTACGGCGGCTACGCGGCCGTGAAGGAATCCGTCCGAGCCCTCAGTCGCGCGGCAGCATGCGAATGGGGCGTCGACGGGATCCGGGTCAACGCGGTTGCTCCCCACGCGTCGTCGCCGGGGCTGCAGCGGTGGGCAGATGCACGCCCGGAGGAGGCTGCCGCCTTTGTTGCCGGGATTCCGCTACGGAGGATCGGCGACTGCGAAACGGACATCGGAACCGCGGTGGCTTTCCTGGTCGGCCCGGATGCCGCGTATCTGACTGGAGCAACAATTCCGCTCGACGGTGGTCAGTCACGCTGGGGCTGAGAGCTGGCGTCGTCGAAGGCAAGCACCGCCGACTTGGCTTCGGCGATCGGGCGGCGGAAAACGAAACCGACCAGAACGGATGCCAAAACCAAGGCGGCCAGAACAATGAGCCCGACCATCCACCACATGGTTTTCAGTATGCCCGAACCGACCTCCGCCGGACGCGCGCCACGGCCGCCGGAAAGCGGCGACAGCCTCGAAAAGTGCTGAACACCAGTCAAATTCCGTTTTGCCCGTTTCCTGAGCTTCTTGAGAAGCCGTGATCGATGACACATATTCGGATCCCGAACCGGAACGAGTGCGTGACTACGACGACACCTCGGTGCATCCTGGCAGGTATGGAATCCGCTGTTTCGGCCCAACTCACCGACGGAAGCACCCTCACACACCCGTGGGGCGGGACAAGCAACATCACCGATCTCGGCGGTGACGTTCACTGGATCGACTTCGGCGGTCCCAGCGGAGCGCCGCCCATCGTGCTCGTTCACGGTCTGGGCGGCTCGCACCTGAACTGGGTGCGGGTCGCACCGGCGCTGGCGGCGCGCACGCGCGTGTACGCACTTGACCTCGCCGGATTCGGACTCACCTCTGCCCGTGGGCGACACACCGGCGTCGACGCCAACGCAGTACTTCTGAATCGCTTTCTCGACACAGTGGTGGGTGAGCCCGCCGTCCTGTTCGGCAATTCCATGGGCGGAATGGTCTCGGCAATGTCGACCCATGCCAGTCCCGAATCAGTCGCCGGCCTGGTCCTGGTGGATCCGGCGCTCCCCCTGCCCGTCCAACTTCCCGATCTGACCGTCGCCGCCCAATTCGCGCTCTACTCGATGCCGTACGTCGGTGAGCAGGTTCTCGGCTTCGGACGCCGAAAGATGTCAGACCGGCAGTTGGCCGCTCAGATGACCAGATTGTGTTTTGCCGATCCGACGCGAGCCGACCCCGCGGTCCTCGACGCGGGCGCTGCCTTGACGGCGATTCGCCGCAACGAACCTACCCAGGATGCCGAATTCCTTCAGGCAGCACGGTCACTGCTGATGACCCTCGCCCGTCCTGCCTCCTATCGAAAGACATTGCGAGAGATCACGACTCCGACGCTCCTGATGCACGGCGATCGCGATCGGCTTGTCCCGGTCGAGGCCGCACGGGCAGCCGCTGCTGCACATCCACACTGGACCACCATCATTCTCGGCGACACCGGCCACACCCCACAATTGGAGATTCCGGACGAGTTCACCCGTCATGCGCTCGCGTGGCTCGATCGCACGGGGCTGATCAGGAGCTGACACGTACCAACACTCCCCGGTGGAACGCCCTTGCCGATCGAGCAAGTGCCCCATCAACTTCGGAGTATCAAGAACGATTCGGCGGTCGTCTACGTTGGCAGGTCCGGCCCACCGGGGAACGCGAAACGGACACATACCCCAAAGCTCTCGAACCCTGGGAATGTGTCGGGGTACGCGCGTAGCGTGAGATTCAGGCCTTCCTCGGCCAAGCATTTCCGCGTCCCCTGCTTGTGTATCCGTTTCGGTTAAGGAGAGTTTTCAGATGCCCGCACGCACAGCGCTCGACGGAACACCCTGTTGGATCGACCTCACCAGCTCCGACACCGAGGTTGCCAAATCCTTCTACACCAACGTGTTCGGCTGGCAGGCTGACACAAACGACGACCCGCAGTACGGCGGCTACGCGATCTTCAGCAAAGACGGGCAGCCCATCGCCGGGCTCGGACCCCAGCAGGAGGGAAACCCCTACGGCAACGTGTGGACCACCTACATCTCCTCGACTGATGCGGCAGCGTCGGCGTCCAAGGCCCAAGCCGCGGGCGGAACGATCATGATGCCGTCGATGCAGGTCGGTCCTCAGGGCAGCATGGCGATCGTGGGCGATCCGGCCGGTGCCGTCGTCGGCATCTGGCAGGCAGATCAGCATCACGGCTTCGGTTTGGTCGGCGAGGCCGGAGCGCCGGTCTGGCACGAGACCTTGTCCAAGAACTACGCCGCGGTCCTGCCGTTCTACACCGACGTGTTCGGCTGGACTTACGAGTCGATCGGTGACAGCGACGAGTTCCGGTACTCACAGGCCAAGCAGGGTGACACCGTCGTCGCCGGTTTGATGGATGCCAGCTCGTTCCTCCCGGCAGAGGCGCCGTCGTTCTGGCAGGTGTACTTCGGGGCGGACGACACCGATGCGGCCGTCGCCAAGGTCGTCGAATTCGGCGGCAGCGTCTTGCGCGATCCCGAGGACACGCCCTTCGGTCGTCTCGCGTCGGTGGCCGATCCACTAGGTGCCAAGTTCCAGATCTCCACGATCATGGAATGAATCTCCGCGCGGAGGCCGCACCGGTCCGCGGTCTCTGCGCGCTGATCATCTGGAAAGTCCGGATTTGACCGCACAGATTTGAACACTCGCCCAGAAGGTATGCAGTTTTCTGCGTCCAACGCCTAATCTCATGGGATGCCCGCCCCCGCCCCTCTCCTCGATGTGTACTCGCAGCCGACTCTGTCGACGCTTGCGCCGTCGGTACTCGCTTCTCTCGGAGTGAGCGGCGAAGCGAACCGTCTCGATCTACAGCCCAGCAAGAAGACCGTAATTCTACTGGTAGACGGGATGGGCGCGAACTTGCTCGCCCGCAACGCCGAACACGCACCATTCCTGAATTCACTCGTCGGAACGCCCATCCGGGCAGGCTTCCCCACGACGACGGCCACCAGCATCGTCTCACTGGGGACCGGTCTGCCTTCGGGAGCGCACGGCATCACCGGCTACCAGTCCTACGTCGAAGAAGCCGATTCGGTGTTCAACTGGCTGGGTTGGCACAGCGCGGGCAAGAAGGAATCTCAGACCGACTCCATCGTCCCGGAGACCCTGCAGCCGCAGGCCACGACGTTCGATCGCGCCGCCGCAGCCGGCATCACCGTTACAACCGTCGTACCGTCGAAGTTCGACGGCAGCGGCCTCACCCGTGCCGGGATGCGCGGTGCCCAGTTCGCCGGAATCCAGGCATACGGAGACCTCCTCGCTCGCACCGTGGCGGCGTCGAAATCTGCCGACCGCACGTTCACGTACTGCTACATCAGCGAGATCGATGCACTCGGCCACGTCTACGGACCCGAGTCCGAGCCGTGGATCTTCCAACTGATGCTGGTCGATCGACTGGTCGAGCAACTCGCCGCGGCTCTCGGCCCGGACGTGAGATTGCTGGTGACGGCAGACCACGGAATGGTCGACGTGTCGGACGAGAACAAGATCGACTTCGACAACACTCCGATTCTGTCCAAAGATGTACTCGCTCTTGCCGGTGAACCTAGATGTCGTCACATCCACACCCGAGAAGGCGCTGCACAAGATGTTGCGGACCGCTGGCGCGCCGAACTGGGTGACCGCATGTGGATCGGGACGAGGTCCGAGGGCATAGTCGCAGGATTGTTCGGGCCTGCAGTGCATTCCGAGTATCACGGCCGGATCGGTGACGTCATCGCCATTGCGTCCGGGGACGTGGCCGTCGTACGTCGATCTGTCGAATCGGGACTGTCCGGCCTCCGTGGACAGCACGGCGCCCTCACTCCGGACGAACTGCTGGTACCGCTCTTGTCCTCAGGACAGCAGTAGGGTTCGCGCCCGGCGAATCTCGGGAACACCGACGACCTTGCATGCGCCCAACAGGACGACGGCACCGACGGCCGCACCCGCCGACAATGAAATAACAGCAGCAAGCCTGGGCTCGGGAACTCGGTTCTGAACCGCCACCACCAAAGCGAGCGCACAACCACCTGCCAGAATTGCCGCCGCCGAAATCCTTCCGACGGTGGCCTGCACGCGACGGAATCCCAACAGCCCGTATCGCTTTCGAAGAAGGATGTGGCCGAGCACCGCTCCACACACGTAGGAGAACGAGCCGGCGGCACAGACGGCCAGGACCAGCCTTTCGTCACTCGCCGACAGTGACGCAAGAAGGACGAGCGCAGTCTTGGCGACCACCATCACCAGGGCGATCACCGCGGGAGTTCGGGTGTTGTTGTCGGCGTAGAACACTCGCAGCTGAAGCATGACCATCGCAAAGGGCACCAGCCCGAATGCACTGACCGCAACGGCCGTCCCGATCAACCGGGCACTGCTGCCGTCGACCCGGCCGAAGAAGATCAAGGTGGTCAACGAGGGACCGAACACCATGAGCGCCACAGTCACCGGGATCAGCGCCACCACAGAATACCGGGCTCCCCGGCCGAGATCGGATACGACGCCGACGTCGTCACCCGCAGCAACCGACCTGGCGATCCGCGGCATCAGCACCGTCAACAACGACACACCGAGAATGCCGTACGCCACTTGAAACAGCAGATCCGCGTGCGTGTACATCGAGTAGACGTGACGGGAGAGAGTGACCTTCATCGTCACCCACACACCGATCTGGCCGGCAACGACGTACACAAGTACCCAGCCGAGCAACGGCGCCCCGACGCGCACCGGGCGCCAGGTGTGCGGTACGACGCGCACGCGAAGGCGCCACCGAAACCCGTTGCGGTGCAGCGCTCGAGCAACGACGGCGGTTTGCGCCACGATCCCGAGCAGAGTGCCGATACCGATCACCAGAACCTGCGCGGTGGTCATCGACTCGGGAGTCAGAGCCACCGGCCCCGGGATACACAGGAAGACCGCGACCGTCACCAGAAGGACGACGTTGTTGATCACCGGTGCCCAGGCCGGCGCGCCGAACACCGATCGAACGCTGAGCACAGCCGTCATCATCGCCGTGACGCCGTAGAAGAAGATCTCCGGAAGAAGCAAGTACGCGAAGAGCGTCGTCAGCTCTCGTTGAGCCGGATCATCGATCACGGCCGAGACCAGAGGCGGCGCGCACACCACGGCCACTACCGTCACGAGCGCAAGAGCCAGCGCTCCGACGGTGAGAACGCGCTGCGTCTGCTCTCGTTCGAGCGTCCGCCCACGGCTGCGTTGCCGCGTCAGATACGGAAGCAGGACGCTGGCGAGAATCCCGCCGAGGAGGAGCTGATAGACCATGTTCGGGAAGCTGTTGGCCGCGTTGTACGCATCACTGACCAGGGCGATGCCCAGGACCGCGGCAAGGGCAAGGGTGCGGACGAAGCCGGTGATCCGACTGACCGTGCTGGCGAGCGCCACTTGCCCGCCCATCTTCGCCAAGCTGCCGCCCGTCACACCATTACGTTCGGACTCTCGTTCGGACTCCCCCACGTTCTCGACCATCTCGCCAGAGTGCCACATCGCAGACGTTCGACGATCCGGACGGAAACGGAAGGGCGCCCCGAACCGTGGGTTCGAGGCGCCCTTGCGAAAGGAACAATCAGGCGGATTCTGCTCCAGCCAACGGCGGCATGACGACAACCTGACCGGCGAAGGACAGACCCGCACCGAAGGCGAGAAGCAATGCCTTGTCGCCCGGCTTGCACTGGCCGTCGCGCAGCATCTGCTCCATGGCGAGCGGGATCGAGGCCGCGGACGTGTTGCCCGTCTCGGCGATGTCGTTGGAGACGGGGAAGCCCTCGGGCAGCTTCATGCTGCGAGCGATGACCTCGTTGATGCGCTGGTTTGCCTGGTGCGGCACAAAAGCGTCGATGTCCTCGATACCCAGCCCCGACTTCTCCAGGGTGCGAGTGGCGACCTTGCCCATCTCGAAGGCAGCCCAGCGGAACACCGCGGTGCCGGCCATCTTGATCCACGGCCGAGGTCCGGTCGGGTTCTTGGTGTAGTCGAGCCAGCTGGGCTCCTGAACGATGGCGTCGGACTGGCTGCCGTCCGAACCCCACTCGACCGGGCCGATTCCGACGGTATCGCTCGGGCCGACGACAACTGCGCCTGCGCCGTCACCGAAGATGAAGCGAACGCTGCGATCGGTGGGCTCGGTGGCCTCGCTCATCAACTCGACGCCGACGACGAGTACGTGATCAACCGTGCCGCCGCGAACCAGGTCGCTGGCCACCGCAAGGGCGGTACAGAAACCGGCGCAGCCTGCCGCGACGTCGAATGCAGCCGGACCCTTGATGCCGAGCTCGTGGGCGACGATGGACGCAGCCTGAGGAGTCTGCAGGTCCCACGTCGACGTCGCGATGATCACGGCGCCGATCTGCTCAGGGGCAATGCCGCTGACGTCCAGTGCTTTACGCGCCGCGCTGATCGACATCGCGAGGATGCCTTCACCTTCGCCGGAGAACCGGCGCGACTTGATACCCGATCGCGTCTGGATCCACTCGTCGGTGGAATCGATCAGCTCGCAGATCTCGTCGTTGGTCACGACTCGCTCCGGGCGGTGAACGCCGAGCCCGAGAAGGACGGACTGCCGACCTCCGGCCACACTGGCAATCGGCTTACCCATTGATCGATCTCCTCGTTGGTTTCTGGTGATGACGCGCATTCGACATCACACGTTACGTACAGGACATAAGCCCCTGCCTCTCAGGTCACCGTTCGATCACGGCAACAACATGAGGCTGGCTCACATTACGCTTCGGTCAGGTATGTAGTCCAGATCCACGATCAGGCGCGTAAATGAGCTAGAACTGCCAAAACACGACGATGCCCGCTTTCGGAAGCCGACAGGCCGAGTTTTGCGAAGATATTTCCTATGTGCTTGCTCACAGCAGTGTCGCTGACGACCAGTTTCCTGGCGATTTCCTGATTTCCCAGCCCCTCCGCCATCAGTCCGAGAACCTCGGACTCGCGTGGCGTCAGCGATCTGATCGGATCGTCGGCGCGTCGACGGCTCATCAGTTGGGATACGACCTCGGGATCCATCACGGTTCCGCCGTCGACGACCCGGTTCAATGCGTCGACGAACTCGGCTACCTTGCCGACCCGTTCCTTGAGCAGGTACCCGACCCCGCCGGCGCCTCCTGCCAACAATTCACCGGCGTAGCGATCCTCGACGTAAGCGGAAAGGACCAGGACGGGAAAGCCCGGGCGAAGCTTGCGCACCTCGATCGCCGCTCGAAGTCCTTCGTTGGTGAAAGTAGGAGGCATCCGGACGTCGAGCACCGCGGCGTCGGGGGCGGTCTCCTCGAACACCGTGAGGAACTGCGCGGCGTCGGAGACAGCAGACACCTCGAAGCCCTCTCCGCGGAGCAGCAGGGCCAGCCCCTCTCGCAGGAGAGCGTCGTCCTCGGCAATCAGAATCCGCACGGTAGTTCCACCCTCATCGTTGTCGGTCCACCCTCCGGGCTCTCCAATACTGCGGTTCCTTCGAAAGCCTCGACCCGGCGTCGAATACCCGCCACGCCGCCGCCCGGGCGTTCGTTCGCGCCGCCGTGACCGTCGTCGATCACGTCGATGAGCATCGTCTCACCCGACGAGTCGTCCGACGTCTCCGTCCGTGCCGTGACGGTGACCCTGCGGGCTCCGCTGTGTTTTGCGACGTTGGTCAAGGCCTCGGCGACGACGAAGTACGCAGCAGCCTCGACGGCAGCCGGGGCACGGCGGAGCTCGTCGATCTCGAGTACGCAGGGCACGGCGGAGCGCCCGGCGAGCGCCGAGATCGCGCCCTCCAGACCCAACTCGTCGAGGATCGGCGGGTAGATGTCGTGCACCAACGTCCGGAGTTCGCTCAACGCCTCGGTGGCCGCATCTTGGGCCCGATGCAGTTGTGGCAGAGCCTGGTCCGGATTGTTCTGCAACGACCGCTCGGCCATCCCCAACATCATCACCACCGCGACCAGACGGTTCTGCGCTCCGTCGTGCAGATCCCGCTCGATGCGCTTGAGTTCGGCCGAATGCGCGTCGAGCGCCGCAGCGCGGCTGGCCGTCAGGGCGGTGACGCGCTTCGAGAGGTCCGAACGCGTATCCGGCGCAAGCAAAGTCGTGGTCGACCAGCTGATCCATTTCGCCATCGCGGGGATCAACCACCACGCGATCAGGAAGTACAGGATGCCGATCAACGGCATTCCGGCAGCGCCCAGCCACGACGTCACGGGGTACGGATTGTTGACGGGTTCACCGGCGGGCATCTGCTGCCAGTACAGCGGGACTGCAATCGCATTGAGCGCACCGAGTGGCAGAGCAATGGTCAGCATCGCCGCGACGAAAGCACCCAGACCATGAATCGACAACCAGGCCGCGTCGCGCCTCGTCGACTGATCGGTGAGGAACCGGCTCCAGTCCCCGAATGTCGGATTGCTGGGCATCGGTGGGTATCGCTGCAGAACAGGGCGTCCGGTGTACGCAGCGGTGCGTTTGCGAGCCAGGCCGGCCCACCACCGGAGCACTCGCACGTACGACGGCAACAGCAACCAGCCGACGATCAGAATCGAGAGCGACAACAGAATGAGACCGACCATCAGCAAGAACAGGGAAACCACAGCTGCCGCGCCCTCGACGAGCACGTACACCGCAGCCCTGGTTCTCTTCTTCACTGCCCCAGCATGCCGCACCACACCGCACGATCCACTACAGCTGGCTACACCATTGATTCGGGACTCTGCTGGATGTCGACGAATGGCGAATCTCCATAGCGTTCTTCCCATGAAGAATCGACACTCGGTCCTCGCCCCGCCGGCTCCTGGTGCCACGGGAGCTCGAACATCTGCCGTGCGACTCGAAGGGGTCAGCAAGGTCTACGGCAACGGCCGCGGCGCCGTGACCGCCCTCGACAACGTCAGCCTCACTCTGCCGCGCAGCACCTTCACCGCAGTGATGGGCCCGTCCGGATCAGGTAAGAGCACTTTCCTGCACTGCGCCGCGGGCCTCGACCGACCGAGCAGCGGATCGGTGTGGCTGGGCGACACCGAAATTTCACAACTGAAGCCGAAGGCCCGCAGCATCTTCCGTCGCGATCACATCGGTTTCGTCTTCCAGGCCTACAACCTGCTCGGCGCTCTCGACGTCGAGCAGAACGTCACGCTCCCCCTACTCCTCGCCGGGCGACGAGCCGACAAGCAGTACCTGACCTTCGTCCTCGAATCCGTCGGACTCGGATCGCACCGCAAGCGCAAACCCTCCGAGTTGTCCGGCGGTCAGCAGCAACGCGTCGCCATCGCACGCGCCCTCGTTACCCACCCCGACGCACTCTTTGCCGACGAACCGACCGGCGCCCTCGACTCCCGTAGCGCCAAGCAGGTTCTGGAGTTGTTGCGCCGGACAGCCGCCGAGTTCGACCAGACCATCGTCATGGTCACGCACGACCCGGTGGCCGCGTCGTACGCCGATCGTGTGCTGTTCCTCGCCGACGGGAAACTTGTCGGGCACATCGACCGCCCGACCCCGCAGCAGATCGCCGAGCGCATGACGCACCTCGGGGACTGGTGATGATGAAAGCGCACACCTTTGCGCACCTGAAAGCGCATCGCTCCGGTTTCGTCGCCGTGTTCGTCTCCGTATTCTGTGCAGCGCTCCTCACCTGCGGTCTGGGTGTGCTGCTGGAATCGGGAGTGCGGGGCGGTGTCTCACCACATCTCTACGCCGGTGCCGACGCCGTCGTGAGTGCACCACAGGCGCTCGAGGTCAAGGAAGACGCCGATCAGCCCTTTGCCGAGCGAGTTCTCCTCGACGGCGATACGGTCCGCAAGCTCGACACACTCGACGTCACGGTGGTTCCCGACATCTCCGTGCCGGTCAGCACGGCCGAGGGCGTCGTACTCGATGCACATCCTTGGAACACAGCACAATTGGCGCCGTACTCGCTCACCGAGGGGCGCGCTCCGCAGAGCCGCGACGAGGTGGTCTCGACCACGGGCGCCGCGCTCGGCGAGCGAATCACGCTGGCTCACGGCGCGGTAACGGACGAGTACACCGTCGTCGGCACAGCTGATTCGGCTTCGGTGCCGTCACCCGACCGTCCGGCACTCGTCTTCCTCGACGACGCAGAGGCCGAACGGTTGTGGCCGCACCAGAACGCTGTCACCGCAGTCGGATTGATCGCTCCCGAAGGCGTGGATGCTGCCGCTCTCGCCCGCGATGCACTCGCCGGAACCGGTGCGGAGGTCTCGACCGGCACTGCACGCGGAGGCATCGAATTCCTCGACGCCGGTGCTGCGCGGACGCAGTTGATCGTGCTCTGCGCGTCGTTTGCCGGTCTCGCGTTGATGGTCAGTATGTTCGTCGTTTCCAGCACGCTGTCGCTCTCGATCAACGCCAGGCGCCGAGAGTTCGCTCTGTTGCGGGCAATCGGGGCCACCACGCGGCAAGTGCACGTCATGATCGGACGTGAAGTGCTGCTCGTTGCTGCTGCGGCGGCAGCTCTCGGCGCGGTGCCCGGATACCTGCTCGCCCGAGTGCTTGGCGCACAGTTCGCCGACGCCGGGGTCATGCCCACCGATTTCGCGCTGGCCTACAGCCCGCTTCCGGCGATCGCAGCTTTCCTGATCTGCGTACTCACTGCCCGCGCGGCAGCGGCGATCGCGGCACGACGACCGGCGAAGCTCGACCCCGTCGAAGCGCTTCGCGAATCCGAAAGCGGCCCGGCGAAACTGAGCCGCGGACGCATCGTCACCGGGCTGATCTTCGGCGCCGCCGGCCTCAGCGCCTGCGTCCTCCCTGCTTTCCTGCCCGGCAGCGTGGCGGCCGCTGGAGCCGGTTCGAGCGCACTGTTGTTGATCTTCTCGGTCGCGCTGCTCGGCCCCTTGTTGGTGCGCGGCATCATCAAGGTGATCGGCGGTCCGCTGCGCCGCAGTGGGTCGGCGTCCAAAGTTCTCGCTGCCGCCAACGCCGAATCCAATTCGAGACGGCTCTCGTCGGCGGTTGTTCCGTTGGCTCTCGCAATCGCACTGGGCTCGGTGCAGTTCTTCAGCCAGAGCACCGTCGCCGCCGAGGCGACCAACCAGTCGATCAAGGGCGTCACCGCCGACCTGATCGTCGGCGCACCAGCCGGTATCGCTCCCTCGCTCCTCGAGTCGATCGCATCGGTGCCCGGAGTGAGTGCGGCAAACCCGGTGGTCCGCAGTCAAGTCCTCCCGGTACCCAGCGGTGAGGAAGGCGGCTCAGCCGACAGCGCGATCGCGGCCCAGGGCATCGACGCCGCCAGCGCCGACGCGACCCTCGATCTCGCAGTGACCGAGGGCGACCTCAGCGCTCTGACCGGCGATACCGTTGCCGTGAGCGAAGACGGCGCCTTCACCCTCGGAGCCAAGGTAGGCCAGCGCGTCGACCTCTATCTGGGTGACGGAACACTGGTACATCCCATGGTCGTCGCAAAATATGGTCGCGGCCTCGGATTCGGGGACGTGACCATGCCGATCGAGACTTTGCGTCAGCACTCCACCGACGCTCTGATCGACACCGTTCTGGTTGCTGCCGAACCCGGACGGTCGGCCGAAGTCCAGCAGTCGTTGCGCTCGTTCCCCTCGATCGCCGCGATGAACCAGGACCAGTTCGGGGCCGCGGGCGAAGATCAGCGCCGTATGCAGTCGTGGGTCAGCATCCTCGCCGTCCTCGTCCTGCTCGGCTATCTCGCAGTCGCAGTCGTGAACACCCTGGTCGCCGCCACTGCCGAGCGTTCCCGCGAGTTCGCGCTCCTTCAACTGGTGGGCTCGCGGACGAGGCAGGTCCGAGCAATGATGCGCATCGAGTCGTTGATGGTGGTGGGAATCGCCGTCGTGGTCGGATCACTGATCGCCCTGCCGCCTCTGATGGGCATTGCCGTAGCGGTGTCCGGGCAGCCGATCCCGGCGATTTCACCGGCGATTTACGGTTCCATCGTCGCGGTGACCGCTGTTCTGGGATTTGTCTCCATCGCGATCCCGACGCGCGCCGCTCTACGCAAGAACCCGATGGACGGAGTGCGTAACCACTGAGTGGCACTACCGTCGTCATCTATGGATGCGGCGGCCTGGGACAAGAAGTACGAAGAAACCGAGCTCGTCTGGGGCGCTCCTCCCAACGAATTGCTGGTGGAATACGCGACGGCCCTCCCCCACGGCCAGGCACTGGACCTGGCGTGCGGCGAGGGCCGTAACGCGTTGTGGCTCGCGACCCGCGGTTGGGAGGTCACCGGGATCGACTACTCGGCCGTCGCGATCGAGAAAGCCCGCACGATCGCGGCCCGCTCGCCCCGATCGGTTCTCGACCGGCTCGACTACCGATGCGGCGACGTCACCGTCGCGGATTACGCCTCGAGGAACGGGCAGGGATACGACTTGGCCCTGCTTCTTTACCTTCATCTGCCCGCACCACAACGCACCCTGGTTGTGAACCGTGCCATAAATTCTCTGAAACCTGACGGAATCCTCATGATTTTGGGTCACGACCGAAGCAACATCGACTACGGCGTCGGCGGGCCGCAAGATCCCGAAATCCTTTACACACCAGAAGAATTGATGCAGGAGTTCCGCGGAAAGCTCGAGTTCGAGATCGCCGGAAATCCCCACAGGCACACCGAAACGGGAATCGCGGTCGACGCGCTTGTCATCGGACGCAAATCCGGTGTTGGCAATGCAAAGAACGGCTAGTAACATGTATTAAGTTACCGACGAGTAATAAACTTCGGGCGGTACTAGGAGTGCTGGACCGCACCACCTCACTGGGAGAAGCAGAAGACATGGGCCATTACAAGAGCAACGTTCGGGACCTGGAGTTCAACCTCTTCGAGGTTCTCGGACTGGAGAAGCCACTGAGCGAAGGCGCTTGGGGCGACCTGGATGCCGACACTGTCCGCAACATGCTGGCAGAGGTCGCACGCCTGGCCGAGGGACCGCTTGGCGAATCTTTCGCCGATGCGGACCGCAACCCCCCTGTCTTCGATCCCGAGACGCACACCGTTGCACTTCCGGAATCCTTCAAGAAGTCGTTCAAGGCTCTGTGGGATGCCGAGTGGTACCGCATGGGATTGAGCGAAGAGGTCGGCGGCGTGCCGGTTCCCCGCTCCGTCGTGTGGGCCATCGGTGAGCTGATCCTGGGCGCACAGCCTGCAGCGCACATGTACCAGGCCGGACCCGCCTTCGCGGACGTGCTGTTCAACAACGGCACCGAAGAGCAGAAGAAGTGGGCAGCCACCATCGTCGAACGCGGATGGGGCGCCACGATGGTCCTCACCGAGCCCGACGCCGGCTCCGACGTCGGTGCCGGACGCACCAAGGCGATCAAGCAGGACGACGGCTCCTGGCACATCGAGGGCGTCAAGCGCTTCATCACCTCGGCCGACTCGGACGACCTGTTCGAGAACATCTTCCACCTCGTTCTCGCTCGCCCCGAAGGCGCCGGACCGGGCACCAAGGGCCTGAGCCTGTTCTTCGTCCCGAAGACGCACTTCAACTTCGAGACCGAAGAGTTCGGCGAGCGTAACGGTGTCTTCGTCACCAACGTCGAGCACAAGATGGGCCTGAAGGTCTCCGCCACGTGTGAGGTCACCTTCGGCGGCCACGGCATCCCCGCACAGGGCTGGCTGGTCGGCGAGGTCCACAACGGCATCGCCCAGATGTTCGACGTCATCGAGCACGCTCGAATGATGGTCGGCACCAAGGCAATCGCCACCCTCTCCACCGGTTACCTCAACGCTCTCGATTACGCCAAGCAGCGCGTGCAGGGCGCAGACCTGACCCAGATGACCAACAAGGCAGCACCGCGCGTGACCATCACGCACCACCCCGACGTGCGTCGTAGCCTGGCAATGCAGAAGGCATACGCCGAAGGCCTGCGCGCGGTGTACCTCTACACCGCAGCTCACCAGGACGAGGTTGTCGCCCAGCTCGTCTCGGGCGCAGACAAGGACACCGCGTTCCGCGTCAACGACCTGCTGCTCCCGATCGTCAAGGGCGTCGGCTCCGAGCGTGCGTACCAGTACCTGACGGACAGCCTGCAGACCCTCGGTGGCTCCGGCTTCCTGCAGGACTACCCGATCGAGCAGTACATCCGCGACTCCAAGATCGACTCGCTGTACGAAGGCACGACGGCCATCCAGGCTCAGGACTTCTTCTTCCGCAAGATCGCTCGTGACCGCGGCGTCGCGCTCGCTCACGTTGCCGGACAGATCAAGACCTTCATCGACAGCGAAGCCGGCAACGGTCGTCTGAAGGCGGAGCGCGCACTGCTCGCCACCGCACTCGAAGACGTCCAGGCCATGGCCGCCACGCTCACCGGCTTCCTCATGGGAGCTCAGGAGCAGCCCACCGAGCTGTACAAGGTCGGCCTCGGCTCCGTCCGCTTCCTGATGTCCGTCGGCGACCTGCTCATCGGCTGGCAGCTGCTCCGCCAGTCCGAGATCGCTCTCGCAGCACTCGACAACGGCGCTTCCGACAAGGACAAGGGCTTCTACGAGGGCAAGGTCGCCATCGCTTCCTTCTTCGCCAAGAACGTCCTGCCCGAGCTCACCGCTTCACGCGAGATCATCGCGAACACCGAGAACGACATCATGGAGATCGACGAAGCAGCATTCTGATTCGTTCCTGATTCATGAAAAGTGCCGGTCCCGAGAACGTTTCGGGGCCGGCATTTTCATGCTCAGCGGTCCATGGAATCCGAGGTCATCTGCGCTCGACGGTCGGACAGCTGATCTGTGCGGACAGTACGGACGTCGTCGGTTGTTCGCCGGGCCGTGCCGCCCTTCCTACCAGGGAAAGCGCCACGCGCCTGCGGTCCGGAGAACTGACGATTTCGATGGACTTGTCGTCACCGCCCCCGAAGGACACGAACTGTCCGCTCTGATCCGAGAACTTCATGATCGCCGACCCGTGCTGACCTGGTTCCGGTTTTTCGTTCACGTAGACCTGCAACTGGAAATCACGTCCCGGATACTCGCCGCCGCCGTCGTACTCGTAAAAGGAACTGGTGTGCACCTCGTAGGCCCACTGGCGGTGACCGGCGGGCAGCGAATCCGCCCAGTTGTGCTCGAAACACGTGACGGATCCGGGCAGCGAGACATTGGCTGCGCCGCTCCACCCACCGGACAGGGTGATGGCTCCGTACGGCGCTGCTTCGGACTCGTGCCGATCGGAAGGCAAGGGCGGAACGGTCACGGGTCCGACATTGCGACCGGTGAACTCGAAAAGCCTCTCGCTCGACACGAACGGGGGCGACTCGCGCTCACCGGCACAGGAGACAACCGACAGGGTGGCCATGACCAGCACCGCGCACATCCCGCGTCTACGAACCGGCACCTCGACTCCCCCGTTCCGTTTCCAACAGAATACATACCGTTCGGTCTCCAAGTTGCCGGACGTGTCCGACACATCCCATTCATGGGACAGCTCGCCCGCTACCGATGTGATTGGGTGAGCACGAACGTCCACTGAACCAGCACTCGGTTCTTTCGAAGGCCGAGTAGATCAACAGACAGGTGATCATCGTGGTCGCACCAGAGCACGCACAACCCGATTACGCCCCTGACCTGGCATTGACCGCCACGGACTTGGCGCTCGACGGCCCATGGGGGCCGGTGTTCGGACCCGTCAATCTCGAGATTCGTGCGGGCGGTGTGACCATCCTCGAAGGCTCGGCCGGTTCAGGACGTACGTCCTTACTTCTGACACTCAGCGGGCGAATGAAAGCCAGTTCCGGATCACTGTCCGTCTTCGGTCGAACGCGTCCCCGAGAGATCTTCGAGATCGCCGGGATCGCCGGGTTCGAGGACATCGACGAGCTTGCCGAGTCCGTCACCGTCCGCGATCTGATCACCGAACAAATTCGCTGGGATGCTCCCTGGTACAAACTCGTCGGACGCGCCGGAGACCGCGAACTCGAAGCGGTGTGCGCTCCCGTCTTCGGCGATCATCCGTTGCCTGCGCTCGGCCGATACGTCAGCGATCTCGGGGAACTCGAGGCGACCCTGCTGCGTATCGCCGTCGCGAACACGAAGAAGCCGGCCTTGCTGGTCGTCGACGATCTCGAACAGGTGCGGCGTGACTCCGAGCGCGCATATCTCGTCGAGCGACTGGTCGAGATGGGGAGCTACCAGACCATCATCGCGTCGACCGTCAACCCGCTGCCCGACGGATCACCCATCGATGCCGTCACCCTGCTCCAAGAAGTCACCAATCCCGACCAAGAAGGGGCGAGGTAACCGCGATGCTCGCTGGAATGTCTCTCGGAACCGAACTCAAGCGGTTCTCCCGCGGCGCGATGCCCAGGATCGCACTCGTCACCATCATCTTGATGCCACTGCTGTACGGCGCGATGTACCTGTGGGCCTTCTGGAATCCGTTCGGTGAGGTCAACAAGGTCCCCGTCGCGCTGGTCAACACAGACCGCGGTGCGATGGTGCAGGGTCAGGAACTCAACGCGGGCGACGAGGTAAGCCAAGCGCTGCTCGATTCCGGTGAGCTCGATCTCCACCTGGTCTCACAGCAGGAAGCCGCTCAGGGAGTCTCGGACGGCACGTACTACTTCTCTCTCACCTTGCCTGAGAATTTCAGCGAGGCCGTGGCCTCCCCGACGACCAAGGACCCCCACAAAGCTCAGTTGCAGTTCACCTTCAACGACGTCAACAACTACCTCGGCACCATCATCGGCCAAAACGCCGCCCAGCAGGTCCTCAGTCAAGTCAGCGACAAGATCGGCGCGCAGTCCGTCGAGACGGTCCTGGTCGGATTGACCGACGCGGGTGCAGGTTTGAAGCAGGCCGCCGACGGAGCACTCCAGCTCTCGGCCGGAGTGAACACTGCCAACGCCGGAGCCGGCGAATTGGCGTCGGGCTCGAAAACGCTGGCCGACAACATGGTTACCGCACGTGACGGCGCAGCCACTCTTGCCGGCGGTACAGCGCAACTCTCGACCGGTATCAATACCGCCACGGACGGTGTCCTCGCACTGACCGACGGTTTGGGGCAGCTCGATCTCGGGGCCGTCCAACTGGGCGACGGCGCAAGCCAACTCAGTGGTGGCGTCACCCAGGTCGTCGACCAGCTGAGCGTACTCGGGAACACACAAGCAGACGTCGCACAGCTGGTCGGTCAGGCAGTGGCCAGCCTTCGACTGAACCCGGATCCCGTCAGCCAACAGATCGCCAACGCCCTCGCGCCTGCCCAGGACATGCTGCGCACTCAGGGCTTCGGCGAAGCGACCATGGGTCAACTGGGCGAACTCAAGAGCGGCGCACAACAACTCGCTTACCAACTCGACGATCCCTCGAGCACCTTCCGCGCCGGGCTCAGCGCCGCGGCCAACGGCGGCGGTGAACTCCGCAACGGCCTGGTACAGCTGCGTGACGGCGGTCAGCAAGTCAACGACGGCGCTCAAACCCTCAGCAGTGGACTGGTTCAACTCACCGACGGCAGCGTCCAACTCTCCGACGGTGCAGCCAAACTCGCCGACGGAACCGAGCAACTCCGTGCCGGGTCTGCCGAACTCGCAACCAAACTCACCGAGGGCGCCGGCCAGGTTCCCAGTTGGACCGATCAGCAGCGAACAGCAACCGCTCAAACCCTCTCCAGTCCGGTCGAGCTGCAGGAGACCTACGAGAACCGGGCAAGCACCTTCGGTACCGGTTTTGCTCCGTTCTTCCTGCCCCTCGCACTGTTCGTGGGCGGCATCATCACCTGGATGCTGCTCAAGCCGCTCCAGAACCGGCCTATCGCAAACGGACTCGGCGCGCTGCGAGTGGTCCTCGCCTCGTACTGGCCGGCCTTGCTCATCGGCATCTGCCAGGTGATCGTGATGTACCTGGTCGTGCACTTCGCCGTTGGCCTGCACCCCACGCACGCCCTCGGCACCGTCGGATTCCTGATGCTCATCACTGCCACGTATATGGCGTTGATCCAGGCGTTCAACGCCATCTTCGGAGTCTCCGTCGGACGCGTGATCACCCTGGCGTTCCTGATGCTGCAACTGGTTTCGGCCGGCGGCATCTATCCCGTGGAAACCACCGCGAAACCGTTCCAGATCATCCACCCGTTCGACCCCATGACCTACGCGGTGAACGGGCTTCGACAACTCACCGTCGGCGGCATCGACTCGAGGCTGTGGGTCTCGATCGCCGTCCTCGGCGGCCTTCTCGTCGCCTCACTCGGGGCCAGTTCACTTGCTGCACGCCGAAATCGGCAATGGACCATGGACAGGCTGCATCCGCCGATCGAAGTCTAGGTCAGGGTCTCCGGCCAAGGCTCCACGGTCAGCGCAGGCCATTCCCTGCGCCACCGTGCTGCCTTGGCCTCGTAAACCTCTCGCGGCGCCAGCACCGGGAGGGGCGGACGATCATGTTTTGAAGCTGCCTCGCACGTGATGCAGACCCTGCCAGGAACCTTTACGACAGGGTCTGCATTCGGCTATCTCAGATATCGTCGGAGCTGCCGATCAGCTCACGTCGAATATTCTATTTCGCGCTCATCGATCGAGGCTTGCCCACCCGCCGCCTTCCATTGATGCGGTCCACAACCCGACCAACGTCAGCCCGTAAAACGCTAGCGTGTTCTTGACACTTCCGGTCCAGAAATCAGACGACATGAGTTCACCCTTCTTTACGAGAGTCCGACAAGGAATTGTTGAAGCGGAAACCTAAGGGCGTAGAACGTCATGGTTGCAAGTTCAGCCAGGTCCGTGCTCATTGCGTTGAGCGACATCTAGTTTCTCCTCAGATTGAACAGGGTCACCGGGGGTAACCGAATGACAGTTGGAGCGGGATATCCATCAGATATGTAAATAACATCGGAAGCATCTGTTCTACGGTCTGCCCCAGCGACGCGGTACCTTGCTGCACGGATCCCATCAGCCCTCTCCTCCACTCGCGGACATGTCGAGCGAGATGGCGTTCAATCCATCAAGCCCGTCGCCTAACGATGTTGCAAAGGACGGGATAAATGCCCGCAGGAGGGCCATGAACTGACCTAACATTTGTTACTCCGTTTCCAGTAGGTAATTGCTCTGACTGTGGCGCGGGGCCAGGTCGGTTTATCCGGCACAACAGTGGTTGCCAAGCGAGGTTTTGGGGAAGCCCGCAACTCCTCGTGGTGCCGACAACTGTACCCAAAATTTGCAAATTAGGAACTCGTTCTAGGAATTTTTCTTGCCATAGATGGAATTCATTTAGTTAGCACTAAAGTCCTAGTACTATAGTTCGGTTCATTAAATCTTTAGGACTAGAAATTTTGCACCGAAAGCGAGATGGAACCGCTGGCAGGATCAGAAAGCCACCCGAATCACGGATTCAGGTCGCGCAGCCAACTTCCCGATCACGGCTTCACGAACACTATTCAGTGGCACAAGAATTGATTGCGAGCCAACCTTACGGCGATTGCCCATAAGCCATGACTTCGAGACGATACCGATGCCGTCCAATCCGTGCCGGACGACCGAATTACATCGAGCAGGCTGCGAGACAAAGCCGCAGAGACAGGCCTGCATTCGTCACAGCCGAAGCAGCATTCGCCATCTCCCTGGCGACACCCGCGCCCATTGTCACAATTGCCGAAACACACACCCGAACTCGCAACACGGCGTCATACGGCGAACGGGTTGGAGCACGGAGACCCGCACTCCAACCCGTCCAGGTTCTTACGATCAACCTTGCAGCCGATCGACTTACTGGTAGTAGAAGTTCACCTTCGAGGCCCTATCCGAAAAGATGAACGCATTGCCATGGAGGAGGAACTCCCCTGCATCGATGACGGCGTCCGCCCCGCCGCCCGACCACTGCCCTGTGCGAGTTGTTGTGCCGTCCAACACGGTCGGAGTGTCGGTGGACATCCTGACCTCACCACCGCTCGTCACGGTGCTAGCCATCGCCGAGTCACCCTGCATGCACCATCCACCCGCGGCATTCGTTGTGGCGGTGAAGGTCGTGATCGGAGTCGTGCTGGAGGATGAGCTGTATAGCTTGCCAGTGACCTGGGCGCCCACTACCGCTTTGGCACCAGAAGGCACGCCCGCCACGTGGGCGTCCGGGCCGACGTAGAAATTGCCACATACCTGATACGCAGAGGATGCGGAAAGAGTTACGGCGGAGCCAGCAGCGCCGACGGTGGCAGCGGATGCAATACCGGTTCCGGCGAGCACCATCGCACCGGCTGCGGTACCGAGCAGGACACCTCTGACGGAATTCTTGGCAGTCAACTTCACGAGTTCTTCCTTCGGTTGAATTGATAGACCCCAGGCGTTCAATTCATAGGCGAGAGCGCGGAGTCCTTAACGCTCCAACCCGATCTGTTCTGACCATCTCTTATCACCAACCGACCTGCTATCTTCGGGGCTATCGCCAACTTCGCATTTATGGCCCTGCTCGCAGGGCTACAGCTTTCCCTAAAAGGGAATGCCCTGGTGAGAGCTCGCATTGAACAGGACCCGAAGCTCTGGTGACGTGAGTCACTGTACTCACATTTCGTCCATCCGGGAACAGGTTCTAGAAATTTTTCGTCCAACCTCGATATTTTTCTCAATGAAATTTCGAGCATCGAATGCAAAGCGTTTAAACCGACAATCCAAATAGTCGAGAAGTTTGAAAAGCCACGACAGTCGTCGAGCAGAAAATATTCCGATATATCGCACGTTGCACGAAAAGTCACATAGACAAACCACACTTTCACCGTAGAATGTTCATTTGTTAGTGATGATTGCTATTCACATTGGAGAAACCTTATTAGCACTAAAGAATTAGACGTAAAGTATTAGAAACAATCCACCAAATATCGGAAGAGATTTTCACCATGAGGGGACCCAGACAATCATGGATGAACGTCGCAGCACACTGAAAGTTCGTGAAATTAGCGCAGACGATTCCGAAAGGCGCAAGGTCTTGCGGGGGTTCAACTACCAGAACTACAGCTGGATGCGTTGAATCCGGCCGGTTGTCTCCATGCACGGACGGACGAGACAGCAGGGTCGACACGGATCGGCCACAGTTCGTGGCCGTGGCGGACGCACTGCGACCAGGGAAGACACGCCTCTCACGCCGAAATCGGCAATGGACCATGGACAGGCTGCATCCGCCGATCGAAGTCTAGGTCAGGTTCTCCGGCCAAGGCTCCACGGTCAGCGCGGGCCATTCCCTGCGCCACCGTGCCGCCTTGGCCTCGTACACCTCTCTCGGCGCCAGTACCGGGTTGGGGCGGACGATCATGTCGAAAAGGTCGTCGTAGCCATGCGGGGCATACACGTCGACGGTGCCGTCTGATCCCTTGGTGATCCCGAAACAGCAAGTTGTGGAAGCGAAGTGGTCGATAGCGTCGCGGCAACTGGTGAACGGAACGCCGGGAATCCCGAAATGTTGCTCGTACCACAGGTGCACGCGGGCTTCGTTGCGTACTTCGACATCGGCATCGACATCGGCGAACAGTTCTGCCGCCGAACGAATCACACGGTCCTCCGCGTCGTAGCTCAGATCGCCGGCGTCGAAGTAGAAGAGGTCGTAGTCCTTGATTCCGGCGCCGAGGTCACGGCCGTCGATGTGATTCCAGACGGTTTGGAAGAGCCCACCCGCCGTCAGGTACCACTCCGGCAATCCCAGCTTCGGTGCCCGATCCACGATCGTTGCGACCACCGGATTGGCCAGGGCGATCTCGAGAAATCGTTCACGCATGCTCTTCAGCCTCTCATATGACAAGCAAACTTGACATCTAGTGACAAGTATTCTTTACTTTTTGCATGACTGGAAAGGCCGGCGACAACAACGTGCGGGAGCACCGACGCCTCGCCGGCCTCACCCAGGCGCAACTGGCCACGGCAGGTCAGGTGAGCAGACAGAGCATCGTCTCCGTCGAACGCGGCGACTATGCACCGAGTGTCTACCTGGCACTACGCCTGGCACTGGCACTGGGGACCACCGTCGAAGCGCTCTTTCCCCTACCCGAATCGGAACTCACCACAGAAATTCCAGAGGAGACGGCATGAGCACCATGATGAAGGCAATGCGGTTCGTCGGCGATCTGGACGACGACTTCTACAAGGACGAGCGTCAGCGCGACGTCTGGAACGAAGCCTCGGCGGTGGGACTCCAGAGTGTCTTCTGGGCAATATTCGTCAGCTCGGCGATTCTGCCCTGGGTCGCCGGCCGAACAGGGGCGTGGATCTCGCTCGCGCTGCTGATCGTTGCGTTGTTCGGCTCGTTGATCACGATCATCTATGCGAAGCGTCGCGACGTCGATGTGTACGTGTTGTCCACCTACGGCCGTCCTCGCGTGGTGATCAGCATCGCGCTCTACCTCGTGGCCGCTGTCGGAATCATGGCCCGTCTCGAATTCGATTCGTACGAAGAATCGTCAACCTGGGTCGGCGCGCTGGTAGGCGCCATCATCGGCGGTGGCGTCGCAATCGCAATCGTCAAACTTCACCAGCAGCGCGCCAAGCGACGCGAAGCGGCCGAAGAACTTCTCTGAATTCCGGAAGTCTGCCCAGCACAACGGAATCCATAGAGTTGGTAAAATCGTGCCAGGTCAACCGATCGCGAGTAACGTCGAAACGGTGAGCACTCGCCTCGGATACCAGATGCCCAACTTCAGCTACGGCGGTCCGGTCAAGGACCTCTTCCCCACCGTCATAGCGCAGGCCCGCGAAGCCGAAGCCGCAGGCTTCGACACTGCATTCGTGATGGATCACTTCTACCAACTCCCCGGAATCGGAGCGCCGGACGCCCCGATGCTCGAGGCCTACTCCGCGCTCTCCGCGCTGGCGACGGCCACCGAGACCATCCAGTTGTCTGCACTGGTCACGGGAAACACCTACCGCAATCCGCCCATGCTCGCCAAGACCGTCACCACCCTCGACGTGGTGAGCGGCGGTCGGGCCATCCTGGGCATCGGCGCCGGCTGGTTCGAACTCGAACACAATTCGTTCGGATACGAGTTCGGCACTTTCACCGAGCGCTTCCAGAAACTCGACGAAGCCCTGCAGATCATCGCGCCGATGCTCCGCGGTGATCGCCCCACCTTCGACGGCAAGTGGTACCACGTCGAGGACGCCATCAACGAGCCTCGCGTCCGCGACGACCTACCGATCCTGCTCGGCGGTGGCGGTGAGAAGAAAACGTTCGGCCTCGCCGCTCGCTTCGCGGATCACCTCAACATCATCTGCGACCCGTCGGAACTGCCCCGCAAGATGGAAGCACTTGCGGCACGCTGCGACGAAGCCGGTCGCGATCCCGCAACCCTCGAAACCAGCTTCCTGACGTTCATGATGATCGACGAGGACGGCGACAAGGCTCGCGCGCATCAGCGAACATTTCTCGCGGAGCGTGGCCTCGACATCACCACCGCGCCGGAAGACGTGGTCGCCAAGGCCACCGAACGCCATTTCGTCGGCAGCCCGGACGACGTAGCCGAGCAGGTCCAGACGCGCATCCTCGACCACGGCATCGACGGCGTCGTGATCAACCTGATCACGAACGGCGAAGAGCCAGGCATCGTCGACCTCGCGGGCCGCACCCTCGCCCCACTCGTCGGCAAGTAGTTCCCTACTCGCACTTCACGATCGGCACCGGGTCGTACTTGACGGTCCGGGTGTTCGAGGAAATCTCGGCGCCACTCGCGTGGTCGGTGATCACGCGAGTGTCGCTGACCGTGAACCCGGGCGCACCGCTCGAAGCCACACAGCCAGGCCCCTCCGGCAAGGTCACGGTGTTCGGCGACGTCGGCGACGTCCGCGGGCCGGTCGTCGACGTGACATCGACAGTTTTGGTTCCCCAGATCCGAACGGTGATGTTCGACGACGTCGCAATCGTCTCGATCATCACGCCGGTCTTCGCCGGATTACGGAACTGCAGGTCGATCGCACCATCGAAGATGGTCGCCTCACGAGCCTCGGGGTACCGCGAGATGTAGTAACTGTGCTCGGTGTGCGCGACGTCCTCCATACCTGCGAAATACGTCGCGTTGTAGAGCGTCGTCGCGAGCTGGCTGATACCGCCGCCGACAGCCTTGTCCGGGCGACCGTTGTTGATGATCCCCGACTCGATGTATCCCTGCGCCGCACCGCGCGGGCCCGTGTACTCGTTGAGCGAGAACGTATCCCCGGGCTTGATCACGGCCCCGTCGATCTCCGACGCGGCCAGGCCGATGTTCACACCAGACGCGTATTCGAAACCACCGGTAGTGAATTCGCCGATCACCTCGTTGATGCCGAGGGCCTCCGCGGCTTCGGTGGTCAACGCCGGCGGGACCGGTCCGTAAACGGCGGGCGTTGCCCGAGAAGCCGTGCTGCCCAACAGAACCGGAAGTTCCTTGACCGTGTCCGGCCAGTTGATCAGATCACCGACGACACCGGGCACAACCGACGGTTTGCCACCGGCGAAGGTGAACGACGCGTCCTTGGGTTGTACTTCCGTCGACGCCAACTGCGGAGTCAGAATCTTGATCGCAGCATCCGTGTTGTACTGCGGAGTCAGCCCACCCGAGCCGTCGGGTGTGAAGGTCAGAACCTCGCCGATCTGATCGACGCCGAGTGTCGCGACCTTGCCGTCACGGCCGTTGACCACGACGTCACCCGAGACAGCTGGAATAGCGATCTCCTGCAGCGCACGATCGACACCGGCCTGAGTGACCGTCACCGGAACCTCGTCGACCGGAAGATCGACGACGCCACCATCGGACCATTCAGCGGCGAAGGTCGAACCCGCCTGCTGCGTTTCGAGCGCCTGACCGGCAGCGGGCGAAACACCAGTCGCCTTCCCGTTCTCGAACACGACTGCACCTTCGACGGGCGCACGATCGCTGTTCGCCGCGAGCTGCGCCATCGACGCATCCAACGCACCCTGGTCGATTGCCGACACCACGGGCACCTCGCGGGAGCCGAAGAACGACGTGATGCGGGTGATCGGGTTGATGGGCTGAGCGTTCACGCCCGACAGCGTCGCCGACCAGTCGACGTCCACACCCGCAGACGCGGGAACGATCTCGGAGTCGACGCCGCCTGCATGTACCGCTACCGGTTCGACGAGCCTCGGGCCGAGTTGGGCGCGCAGCGTGGCTTCCGCGTCGGCGGGCGTGAGATCACCGATGTCCACCCCGGCGACCTGAGTGCCGCGTGGTGTCTTCCCGGACGAGGTGAAGATGTCCACTCCGTAGGCAATCGCTGCGACGGCAAAGATGGCGCCGACTGCTATCGCCGGTTTGACCCACTTGCGGGAAGACTGCGAAGCGGGCACCACCGGTTGTTGCGGCGCCGGGGGTGCAACTACCTCTGGTTCTCGGACAACAGGCTCGTACTGCTGCTGGATGGGTTCGAGTTGCTGGGTGTCGTACTGCTGCACGAACTCGGGACGCGGCGGCTTCGGGGGAACCACCACTGCCGGGGGCTCGAACTGCTCTGTCTGCTCGTCGATGGCTTCTGTCGCCGGAACCTCGTCGACTACTTCCGACGGCGGTGCGTCCTCCGCTGGGACGACAGGGATGACGGTGGTGACCTCGTTTGCCGATTCGTCGACTGTCGCTTCCGTGGAATCGCTTGCTTCTTCGTCGACAGGCCTTGGTGCTTCGGCTGGTTCAGGTTCTACTGATTCAGCCTCGACAACGGCCTCGGTGTCCTCAGGGGCCTCGGGTTCCTCGACCGACTGGGGTTCCTCGACCGACTGGGTTTCCTCGACCGACTGGGTTTCCTCGACCGACTCGGTCTCTTCGACCGCCTGAGGTTCCTCGACCGACTCGAGTTCCTGTTCTGGGAGGGACGAGTCCTCGCTGTTCGTCTTCTCGACGGACGGACCCTCTTCGTCACTCACCTGTTGGCTCCTCGCTGCATCAACCGTCGCTGCGGCGCTCACCGACAACTCAATACAGGATATCCGGACATACGAGAGCCCCGCGCTGCTGCCAGGTCGGGGGTCAGGCAGCAACACGGGGCTGTCATGAATATCGGTAGCTATTCTGCAGCGTTACACGCCTGCGCGAAAAAGTTTGCAAAGAGTTCGGGGATCCGGCCACCCCTCGTGGCCGGATCCCCGATTACGCATCCCCTCGCGACGATCACTGCAGGTGAGCGCAGTTTTCAGTCGCATGGGGAGATTGTGGAGCGGTTACCGCTCGATGATCGCCGTGACACCCTGGCCACCGGCCGCACAGATCGAGATCAGGCCGCGGCCCGAACCCTTCTCCGCGAGCATCTTTGCGAGGGAAGCCACAATACGTCCGCCGGTCGCCGCGAACGGGTGACCTGCAGCCAAGGACGATCCGTTGACATTGAGCTTGCTTCGGTCGATCGATCCCAATGCGCCGTCGAGGCCGAGGCGTTCCTTGCAGTACTCGTCCGACTCGAAGGCCTGCAGGGTTGCGAGAACCACCGAAGCGAAGGCTTCGTGGATCTCGTAGTAATCGAAGTCCTGCAAGGTCAGACCGTTGCGGGCCAGCAAACGCGGGATCGCGTACGTGGGAGCCATGAGCAACCCGTCTTTGCCGTGGACGTAGTCGACGGCAGCGGTTTCGGAATCGACGAGGTGCGCCAGAACCGGAAGATTGCGCTCGGCTGCCCACTCGTCGGTGGAGAGGAGCACTGCAGAAGCGCCGTCGGTGAGCGGCGTCGAGTTGCCTGCCGTCATCGTCGCGTCGCCGAGCTTGGTACCGAAGACGGGCTTGAGCGTCGACAGCTTCTCGACGGTCGAACCGGGACGGAGGTTGTCGTCGCGGGTCAGGCCGAGGAACGGGGTGACGAGGTCGTCGAAGAAGCCGCGGTCGTAGGCAGCTGCCATGTTCTTGTGGCTGGCAGCGGCAAGTTCGTCCTGGTCCTCGCGCTTGATGCCGAATTCCTTGGCAGTGATCGCAGCGTGGTCACCCATCGACTTGCCGGTGCGAGGCTCGCCGTTGCGCGGAATCTCCAGGCCGAGCATGCCCGCACGGACGTTGCCGAGCAGCTTGATGCGGTCGCCCGTGGACTTCGCGCGATTGAGGGAGAGCAGGAACTCGCGCGCCTGATCGTTGACGCCGATCGGGGCGTCGGACGTGGTGTCCGTGCCGCCGCCGATGCCCGAATCGATGCGGCCGGCCGAAATGGCGTCGCCGACGGCGATGATCGACTGCAGTCCCGTGCCGCACGCCTGCTGAAGGTCGTACGCCGACGTGTACGGGCTCAGCGCGCTGCCGAGAACGGACTCGCGAATGAGATTGAAATCACGGCTGTGCTTGAGCACCGCACCGCCGACGACCATGCCGAGCTTCTCGCCCTGCAGATTGAATCGGCTCACCAGACCGTCGAGCGTCGCAGTGAACATGTCCTGGTTGGACGCCTGTGCGTACGCCTTGTCCGAGCGTGCGAACGGAATGCGATTTCCGCCGACGATCGCAACCGGACGGCGCTGACCTGCAGAATTTGCAGCGGCTGCGGCCGGTGCAGTGCGCGGTGCGGCGGGCTTTGCATTTGAACGGGCTTTGCTTGTCACTTGCGTCTCCAAGGATGGTGCGATTACCTGTTGAAGACTATTCTTACTCAGTAGTAAGTTACTTGTCTATCGCCGCATTCTTTCGATTGCCCGGTGAGAGACAACCCGAAACACAACAGAAGGTAGGACCGTGGCAGCCAGCAAGGGAGCTCCCGACCTCTATTCACAGTTCCTCTCGTCCGCCCCCGGCGCATTCATCGCGTCGAAGGCCGGCCTGCCCAGGCCCGAGAACCTGCGTCGCTACAAAGCAGGGGAACCCGCACTCGCCGGACCTGTCCTCATCGGCGGCAAGGGTCGACTCGCAGAACCACTTCGCGTACTGCTCTCCGACTACCCGGCGGCTCAGGCACACGACAGCAGCTTCGGCGGACTCGTGTTCGACGCCACCGGAATCACTCAGGTCAGCGAGCTCGAGCAGCTGTTCGAGTTCTTCCAGCCCGTAATCCGCAACCTCGCACCGTCGGCTCGCGTCGTCGTTCTCGGCACGACGCCGGAAGAAACGTCGAGCGTCGACGAGCATGTCGCGCAGCGCGCTCTGGAAGGCTTCACCCGCAGCGTCGGCAAGGAGATCAAGCGCGGCTCCACCGCTCAGCTGGTCTACGTCTCCCCCAAGGCATCCACCGGACTCTCCGGCGTGGAATCGACTCTGCGCTTTCTCCTTTCGGCAAAGTCCGCCTTCGTCGACGGCCAGGTCATCGTCGTCGGCGCTGAAGATTCCGTCGCGCCCGCAAGCTGGGACAAGCCGCTCGAAGGCAAGGTTGCCGTCGTCACCGGCGCAGCCCGCGGTATCGGCGCCACCATCGCCGAGGTCCTGGCCCGCGACGGCGCGCACGTCGTCTGCGCTGACATCCCGGCCGCCGGCGAAGCGCTGTCCGAGACCGCGAACAAGGTCGGCGGCACGTCCCTCGCCCTCGACGTCACGGCAGCCGACGCAGCCGAGGTCCTCGCAGCTCACCTCCTCGAGCGTCACGGTGGAGCGGACATCATCGTCCACAACGCCGGCATCACCCGCGACAAGACCCTCGCCAACATGGACGAGGGCCGCTGGAACATGGTCATGAACGTCAATCTTCTTGCACCGCAGAAGATCACCGAGCACCTCGTCGAGAAGGGCGCCCTCAAGGAAGGCGGCCGCGTCGTCGACGTCTCCTCCATCGCCGGCATCGCGGGCAACCGCGGCCAGACCAACTACGGCACCTCCAAGGCCGGCGTCATCGGTCTCGTACACGCCGAAGCTCCCGTCCTGGCGAAGAAGAACATCACCATCAACGCCGTCGCACCGGGCTTCATCGAGACCGCCATGACCGCAGCCATCCCCTTCGCCACCCGCGAAGCCGGCCGCCGAATGAGCTCGCTCCTGCAGGGCGGCGAGACCGTCGACGTCGCCGAGACCGTCGCATACTTCGCCAGCCCGGCCTCCAATGCCGTTACGGGACAGGTCGTTCGCGTCTGCGGCCAGAGCCTCCTGGGCGCATGATGGCAACAAAGACCGTCGCGCTCACCGAGCAGCCGAAGACCCTCGACATCTACTCCCGCGCGGTACTGGGATTGTTGCCGTGGAACAAGTCCAACTCACGCTCGGTGCCACAGCAGACCTTCACCCTCACCGGATTGAAGGTCGACACCGACAATCTGGCGGCGTACTGCCGCGTGACCGGACTGCGGTTCGGCGACACTTTGCCGATCACCTACCCCTTCACCTTGGCCTTCCCGACCGTGATGAAGCTGATGGTGTCGAAGGACTTCCCCTTCGCCGCCGTCGGCTCCGTTCACGCCGAGAACGTCATCGAGTCACTGCGGCCCATCTCCGTCAGCGAACCGCTGGACCTCTCGGTGCATGCCGAGAACCTGCGTGAGCACCGCAAGGGCCTGCTGATCGACGTGATCACCGAAATTCGGGTGGGACGGGAACTGGTCTGGCGACAGACCTCGAGCTTCCTGAACCAGCAGAAGACCTCCCTGTCCGGCCAGCCCGGTCCGGAGCCCAAGGCCGACGAGGTCCCGCCGATGCCGATGAGCACCATCCGCGTCGACCAGACCACGATCAGCAAGTACGCCGCTGTCTCCGGCGACCGTAATCCGATTCACGTCTCGTCTCTGGGCGCGAAGGCTTTCGGTTTCCCGAAGACCATTGCTCACGGAATGTGGAGTGCCGCGGCAGTTCTGCGGACCGTCGAGGGGTCCGTCGCGGACAAGGTCACCTACAGCGTGCGTTTCGGGAAGCCGATTCTGCTACCGGCGACGCTGAATGCCTACGCTGATCGCACCGACGACGGCTGGGATCTGTCACTGCGCCACCCGAAGAAGGGTTACCCGCACGTCACTGCGACGCTGCGCTGACCTGAGTTTTGTCGGGTTCCCACCCGCCCCAATTGAGCGAACGTACCTTTCGGCGCCTTGGATGCGCTGAAAGGTACGTTCGCTCAGATTGGTTTGAGAGCTATTCGGACTTCTTCTTGCCCGACAGACCGCGCCACGCGAGGGATTCGAGTAGATCCGCTGCGGCATCCACTTCGATTTCCCCACCGGCGACTCGGTCGGCTACTGCCTCACCTGCGCCGACGAGCGCGATGGCGATGATCCCGTAGTCGTGCGCGGCATCAGGATCCTTGGTGCTGGACTCGAGCAGATGCGCGGTCAACTCGATCAACCGATCGCGACTGGACTGCACGGTGCCCGCAAAAGCCTGCTGCCCGACGGCCTGACGGTAGAGCACCATCCACGACTTGCGGTTTGCGCCCACGAACCCGAGGAAGCCCTCGAGAGCGGCGCGCAATTGTTCACGCGGAGTCAGGTTCGGCGCGCCGGCCGGGGCGAGCGCTTCGAGGAAGCGGAGTCCTTCACGATGAATGCACGCCGCGAACAGCTCTTCCTTCGAGCCGTAGTACAGGTACAGCATCGGCTTCGAGATCTCGGCCTTGGCCGCGATGGTGTCCATCGAAGTTTCGTGAAATCCCCTGTCGGAGAACACGTCCACAGCCGCGTCGAGCATCTGCTGCTCACGCACTGCGCGTGGCAGTCGCTTGGTACCGCCGGCCATGCTTCCTCCAACCACAGGGTAAATGTCGATCTTACTCTACGGTAAGATTGCGCGTCGAATCCTGACTTCGACTCAGCAGGTCACGGCACCTTTGGCAGCGGCAACTGTGACCACGGCCTGATCGACCCGCGTCTGCGGAAGCTCACCCGACGCGACGGCCTGCTCGAGATGGTCGAGAACCCGCGGAACGTCGTCGGTGGTCAGCCACAATGCCTGATCGACTCCAGCCACCAGCGCAGCCTGAACCGCGTCGGCAATATCGTATCGGTCGGTGATCGCCTGCATGCCGCTGAGGTCGTCGGTGAACACCGGGCCGGTGAACGGCGCTGCGCCGTAACCCACTCCGTCGCGAAGCAACGCGACGGCGGCGGGGCTGATGCTGGCAGGGGTACCGGGCTCGGTCAGACCGGGAACCTCGAGGTGACCCATCATGACGCCGACTCCGGTTCCCGACAGCTCGCGGAAGGGAATCAGGTCCGACGCGATCAGATCCTGTAGCGGCGGCGTGGTCACCTCACCGCGGTGCGAGTCACCCGACGCGCTGCCGTGCCCCGGAAAGTGCTTGATCACCGGGAAGATTCCGGCGTCGCGCATCCCCTGCGCGTACGCACCGGCGTAGGCAACCACGGTCTGGGGGTCGTCGGAGTACGAGCGGTCCCCGATCACGGAGTCGTCGGGTTGGCTGCTGACGTCGACGTCGGGTGCGTAGTTGACGGTGATCCCGAGATCCTTCAAACCGCGTCCACGCTCGAGTGCCATCTGGTACGTCTGTTCCACTGTCATGGTCTGCGCCGTTTCCCTGGCCGACGGATCGGGCCCGAGGATGTCCGCGACGCGCGAAACCCGTCCACCTTCTTCGTCGATCGTCACCATCAACGGCAACTTCGACGCCGAAGCAACCTGCGGCACTTCGCGATTGGTGAGCATCGACTGATCGGTCCAACTTCCGACGAATATGCCGCCGATCTCCTCGTTCTGCACTATCGACAACGCGTCGTCGGTCCCGGTGACGCCGACGTTGAGCAGCTGGGCAAGTTTCTGACGCAAGGACAGCGAGGCTAGAAGGTCACTACCGCACGACGCGGCGACGGGTGCGGAGCTCGATGCCGCAGGCGTCGACGTGATCTCGGTGCTGGTGCTGGTCGGGGCGCTCGAAACCGGATCGGCGGTCCCGTTTTCGCCCGAGCATCCCGCAACCAACCCTCCGCACAATGCAATGGTCGTTGCAGCCTTCAGAAACTTGATCCGCATACCTCGACCGTAACGGACCCGGTACCCATACACTCCCTCACGGGCACATCGGGACGGTAGCCTGGAAGAGAACCGATTCCCCCGCTGACGAGGAGGTCGTGATGCCACAAGGTCTGATGCTCATCGCGTACGACGGTTCCGACAACGCCAAGCGTGCAGTCGACTATGCGGGGCGTTTCCTCTCCGCCAATCGTGCTGTTCTCGTCACTGCCTGGGAGCCCATGGTTCGCCAGGCCGCTCGCATGTCCGGCCTGTCCGGGGTGATGCAACCGGAGTGGGTTCCCGACGACGACGTCGAGGACATCGCGTACACCGACGCCAAAGTCACCCTCGCCGAGGGCGTCGCACTGGCCGAGGCCGCAGGCCTGACCGTCGAAGGTAGAAGCGCCGAGTGCCGATCCGCGATCTGGTCTGCAATCGTCGAAACCGCAGACGAATTGGACGTCGACATCATCGTGACCGGCACCCGCGGCACCACGGGTTTGCGGTCGCTACTGCAGAGCAGCGTCGCGGATCATGTTCTGCGTCACAGTCATCGGCCGGTGTTGATCGTCCCTCCGGGGAAGTGACCTTCGCGCATTCCTGATCCGTGGCCGACTAGTGTCGAAAGCACCATGGACGGTTTTGTTCTCTCGCGCCCCGATCACAGCGTGGTCACCCGCGGCGTACAACGCAGCTTCGACAGCTCCGACGCGGCCACCCACGCTCTGTCGGCAGGTACGACAAAGCTGATCGTCGGAGCGCTCCCCTTCGACCCGGCTGCCGCAACGGCGTTGTACGAACCCGCCGAGGCGACGATCGCGTCGCGGCCGTGGCAACCGCGCGATCCCCAGGCCCTGCCCACGACCCGGGTTGACCGGGAGATCCCGTCGTCGTCGGAGCATCTTCGTCGAGTGGAAAAGTTGATCGGACGCCTCCGCAGTGGAGAGATCGACAAGGTTGTCGCGGCTCGCACTGTGGAACTTCGCACGCAGACCCCGATCTCCCCAACCGCGCTCGCCGCACGCATGGCGGCGCTCAATCCCGTCGCCAACACCTTTGCCGTCGACCTCTCTGCTGCGGGAGCCGAATTCGCGGGCCACAGCCTGGTCGGCGCGACGCCCGAAGTATTGGTCAGTCGACGCGGGCGCGTCGTGACGTGTCGCCCGTTGGCCGGGACCACCAAGCGATCCGCCGACGCCGATCAAGACCGCGAGGCAGGCGAAAGCCTTCTGCATTCGACGAAGAATCTGGCCGAGCACGCCTTCGTGACGTCGTGGATCCGCGAGGTCCTGCAACCGATGTGCAGTGATCTGTCGGTGCCGGCAACTCCCGAACTGACCAATACTCACGAGGTCTGGCACTTGGCCAGCCCGATCCGCGGCACGCTGCGAAACGACACTACTGCGCTCGACCTCGCCATCGCGCTGCATCCGACGCCCGCGCTGTGCGGAACACCCACTGACGCGGCACTGAAGGTCATCCGCGAGACCGAGGAACCTCGGCGTTTCTACGGCGGCGCCGTGGGATGGTGCGACGAGGCCGGTGACGGCGATTGGGTGGTTGCCATCCGCTGCGCCGAGATCGGTGCAGACGGCTTCACTGCCTGGGCCAGCGCGGGTGGCGGAATCGTCGCCGAATCGGATCCGCAGGACGAACTCGACGAGACGTCCACGAAACTGCGCACTCTGTTGACCGCGCTTGGTGCCGAAACCCTCGACTGACCAGCACGTCACGAGGGTAATCGTCCGGATTCTCGAGTGCGGGTGATACCTTGACCCGAGCAGTTCGTACGGGCCGGTAAGTCCGTCCGACCGCGAACGACCGACTAACGACCAATTGGGAGATCCGCGATGACGAAGTTCCTTGTCCCCGGTGTGGCCAGCGCTGTCATCGGTGCCGTTCTGGGTGCCGGCGTCATCTTCGGTGTCACGGCCGCCGCGTCGGACAACACTCGTCCCGAGATCGACCGCAGCGGAAACGCAGATTCTTCCGTGCTGAACCAGGTTGAGTACGGCAGCCGCTGAGAGCGCAGGCCTCGCGAGTTCCCGTTCTTCCGCCGACGCAGCGGTGTCTTCGGTAGACACCGCCCCGTCGGCAGAGCCCCTGTCGAAGCGGTGGCTGTTCGGCGCCTCCGTCGTAGCGTTTCTTCTCACTTTTCTGCAATCGCCGGGTCTGATCACCGCTGACACCAAGTACGACCTGACGCAGAATCCGTTCGGTTTTCTCGAACGCGCCTCGCATCAGTGGAGTAGTCAGGCCCCGCTCGGCCAGGTTCAAAACCAGGCCTACGGATATTTCTTTCCGCACGGGCCGTTCTTCGCGCTCGGCGAGTTGGCGAACGTTCCGCCGTGGGTCACCCAGCGCATCTGGTGGGCGCTGCTTCTGATCGCAGGTTTCTGGGGCATCATCCGAGTTGCCGAGGCTCTCGGCATCGGCAGCCGTAGTTCGCGCGTGATCGCAGCGGTTGCCTTTGTTCTTTCTCCCCGCGTGCTGACCACGCTCGGTTCGATTTCCTCGGAAACCCTTCCGATGATGTTGGCGCCGTGGGTGTTGTTGCCGGTGGTTTTGGCCTTCGGCCCTGTGCGTGGAAAAGGAGTCCCTGGACTCCCTGACCACTCACGGGGGTTGAGGCGGTTGGCCGCACAATCCGCACTTGCCGTCGCACTCATGGGTTCGATCAACGCCGTCGCCACCGCCGCGGCCTGCCTGGTCGCGATCATCTGGTGGCTCTCGCACAAACCCAACCGAACATGGCTGACGTTCACCGCGTGGTGGGCGCTGTTCGTCGCTCTCGGCACCCTCTGGTGGATCGTGCCGCTACTTCTGCTCGGCAAGATCAGCCCACCGTTTCTCGACTACATCGAGTCCGCCGGTGTCACCACTCAGTGGGCATCGCTCGCCGAGATACTTCGCGGCACGGACAGTTGGACCCCGTTCGTCTCCCCCGAACGCATTGCCGGCGCCGTCCTGGTCACCCAACCCGCAGCAGTCGTCGCCACCGGCCTGGTTGCCGCCGCCGGCCTCGCCGGGCTCTGCATGCGGTCCATGCCTGCTCGCGGCCGGCTGACGCTCATCCTGTTCGTCGGTATCACCGGCCTGGCCGCGGGTTACGTGGGTGAACTCAGCTCGCCGGTGTCGGAGTCGGTGCGCCTGTTCCTCGACTCGGCAGGCGCGCCGCTGCGCAACGTCCACAAGCTCGAGCCGTTGGTCCGTCTGCCGCTGGTGCTCGGACTCGCACACCTGCTGGCCAAAGTGCCACTGCCGGGATCGGTTCCACTCGCCCGATGGCGCCGCGCGTTCGCCCATCCCGAGCGCGAACCGATGGTCGCGCTGACCAGCCTGATCCTCGTTGCCCTCACCCTCTCGACCGCCTTGGCCTGGACGGGAAAGCTCGCTCCCCGCGGTGCGTATCCGGACGTCCCCTCGTACTGGAACGAGGCGGCGCAGTGGCTCGAGGACAACACCTCCCCCGGGTCGGAAGCCGAACGTGCCCTCGTCGTCCCGGGAGCGCCCTTCGGCAGCCAAGTCTGGGGTCTGACGCGCGACGAACCGCTTCAGGCGTTGGCGAGTACGCCGTGGGCGGTGCGTGACTCGGTCCCGCTGACCCCTCCCGGCGCCATCCGAGCGCTCGATTCGGTGCAACGTCTCATCGCCGACGGACGTCCGTCGGACGGCCTCGCACAGACCTTGCTGGGGCAGGGCATCCACTACCTGGTGATGCGCAACGACCTCGACGGCGAAACGTCGCGCTCGGCCAGGCCGATACTCGTGCACCAGGCGGTCGAAGGCTCGCCGGGGATCAAGCGAGTCGCCCACTTCGGTGAAGACGACAGCCCCGAACCGATCGAAGGGCTGGTCGCGGACAGCGATCTGCGTCCCGGTTACCCAGCCATCGAGATCTTCGAGGTCACCCCGCCCGACGGCACCCCGGCGGTCAGCGGCCCGTACTCCGTCGACCTGAACCAGGTTCCGCGTGTACAAGGTGGGCCGGAATCGTCTGTGCGACTTCATGAAAGCGGGCTGGTTCCGGGGACCGGGCCGATGATTCTTGCCGCCGACGCCGAAGCTGCGGGACTGCCCGTCGATTCGGTCACCGTCACCGACACACCGCGCGATCGAGAAACCGATTTCGGTCAGGTCGACAACCACAGTTCCGCCCTGCGCACCCCCGACGACGCTCGTCGTACCTACAATCTGGTGCCCGACTACCCGGTTGCGAACACGCCTCTCGTGGAAGGCCGTTGGAGCGGAGCTTCGATCACCGTCTCCAGCGCCGCCTCGGATGCCACCCAGCTGGGCGGCACTTCACCGTCGAGCAGTCCCGCGTCGACGGTCGACGGCGATCCCGCCACCGGCTGGTTCAGCAACGGCATCGAGCGCGCACTGGGCCAGTGGTTGCAGATCGACTTCGACACACCGATTTCCAGTGGGTTGCTTCATCTGACCACCAGTGCCGCGGCAATCGGAGCTCCCGTCAAATGGCTCGAGGTCTCGACACCGAACGGCAGCACAGCGGTGAAGGTGGAGCGTCCCGGTGAGCCCATCACCGTCTCGATCCCGGGCGGCACCACTCCGTGGGTACGCATCACAGCGACTCACACCGAAAACGGATCGCCTGGAACACAGTTCGGCATCAGCGAACTCTCCGTCGAAGACTTCTCCGATCGCAGCGCACCGAAGACCGTACCGATCCGTTTCGACACGGTCCTGCCGAATACGCCGACGGGCGCATCCGTGAACGCCTGGAATCTGAGCCAGGAGTTCCCCGGTCGCAACGCGTGCGCGGACTCGACCGACCGCGTGCGGTGCAGCAATGCATTCATGGCGATACCGGAAGAGCCGAGCCGCTTCCAGCGCACGCTCACGGTGCCCGAAAACACAATCGTTACACCGACACTGACTGTCCGAGCGCGTCAGGGCAACGCCCTCGAAGATCTGCTTGCCGTCCCAGGCCGAATCACGGCTTCGGGTTCGAGCGACATCGGCGACACACGCGGATCTGCCTTCGCTGCCACCGACGGCGACGCACGCACCACGTGGTCGGCGCCGCAGAGCACCACCGAACCCGGCGGCCCGAAACCGACGCTGACTCTCAATCTTCCCGAGCCCACCCTGGTCACCGGCCTGGACATCACGCGGGGACTCGGCACCCTGCCGTCGCTGCCAACCAGCGTCGCGGTGAATCTCGGCAACGGACCGCAGGTGCGAGAGCTGCCCGAACCCTCGGACGACACGCCTCGAACCAGTCGAATTACCCTCTCCCCCTTCGTCACCGACAAGATCGTCCTGAGCATCACCGATTGGGAACCGGTCCTCGATCAGACGGCGCTCGGCTTCGCCCAGGCGCAGCCCACCGGCCTCGCCGAGGTCGGCGTCATCGGTGCCGACGGAACCCCGATCGCCGGTTCGAGAGTGCAGGGCTCGGACTCATTCGACAACCGCACCGTCACCGTCACCTGTGGCGATGGCCCGACCATTTCGGTTGCCGGACAGCAATTCCCCACCTCGATCACGGCGACGGCGACGCAACTCCGGACCGGCGCACCCGTCGAGGCACGTGTGTGCGGTCTGGACGCTTCGGCGACGTTGCCGGCGGGCCAGCCCGAAGTGGTCGTCGAACCAGGCCCGGCATTCTCGGTCGACAACCTCGATCTGACGGCGGTCGGTCCTTCAGCCGCGCAACGGAATACACCGCTCGAATCGACCGCGTGGACGGCGAATCACCGCGAACTCACCGTCACGAACTCGTCCACCGATCAGCTGATCGTCAATCCCGAGAGCACCAGCATCGGTTGGATCGCCACGGCGCCGGACGGTTCCGAGCTGACGCCGGTGGTCGTGAACGGTTGGCAGCAGGGCTGGATCGTGCCGGCAGGCACCGCGGGAACCGTCACCATCGACTTCCCCAGCGATCGTTGGTACCGCCTCGGCATATTCGGCGGGCTCGTGTTGCTGATCCCGCTGCTGTTCGCGGCACTTGTCCCCACGCGCCGAGAGCCCAAGCCCCTCACACCACCCCGACCGTGGCGCAGCGTCGCGGCAGGATGGGTCGGCGTGCTCGCGGCGGCCACCGTCATCGGCGGCGGAGTGGGAGCGGCGATCGCAGTTGTGTGCTCGATCCTCGGACTTGCCGCGCTGCGAATCTTCGGCCCCGCTCGGACCGCACGCATTCTCGTCGGCACCGCCGGCGTAGCCGCGATGATCGGCATCACGCTGCTCTCGACCGGACCGTGGCGAGCACCGGGCGGCTATGTGGGCGACTCGTTCGCGATTCAGTTCTCGATGTTGGTGGCCTTGGTCGTGACCGGGTTGGCCGCGTTGCCCTTTGCCGGTTCACCGATATGGCGGCGCTTCTCCCAGCGCGTGACCGCGACGCGCGCCGGTTCCTCCACCAAGGCGTAACTGGCCGAGGCCACAGCGACGCTCAGGACGACCGTCAGCGCCAGGACGTAGAAGAAGCTGCCCGAGAACGGAACTATGCCGAACACGGGGAACACAGCGTTCAGTACGGCCAGGTGCCAGATGAACAGGCCGTAGGACCAGCGTCCGATTGCCAGCGCCAGCGGGCTCGCCAGGAATCGATGCTGCGATTGATCGCGCAACACCAATGGCGCGATCAACGAAAAACTGATGATCGCGCCGAGTGCAATCTTGATCGCGTACTGCCACGGCTCCGGCCGCACCAGACCTTCGGGCCCGGCCAGATCGGTGCACGAGAGAACGAAGGCCACAAACGCAACAAAAGTCAGGAGCACCCGCCGGTGCGCGAGGCGATGCACCCACGTCGACGGGCCCACGGCCAACTCGGCCAGCACCATGCCTGCGCCGAACCACGGCAGGTAGCCCGGCAGCCAGTTGTCGTGGTGAATGGCGTCCGGAGTCGGGATCGGAATGAAAGCCCACGTCAGCGCCAACACCGACACCCCGAGCAGAAGCGGTAGCCGGAACCGGGCCGAGTTTCCGCGTAGTCGCACCATCAGATACGCGAACAGCGGCAGCAGAACATAGAACGCAACCTCGACCGACAGGCTCCACATCTGCGTGAGGCCCTCGGTGAGTGTCAACGGCACGAACACCTGCGCCAACCCGAGATTCGCCAACCACACTTGGTAGCCCCCGCCGGCACCGGGCAGGAACAGCAGGATCAGCACCACCGCCACCCAGTACGCCGGCAGGATTCGCGTTGCACGCGAGATCCCATATCGGACCGTCGGCTGCGGTTGCCCGATTCCGCGGGCCTTTGCCGCGTGGGGGCGCCACAGGAGAAATCCGGACAAGGCAAAGAACACCGCTACGGCGAGATCGAGTCGACCGAACGCGCGCCCGATCGCGCCGGACTGCGCTTCACCGGTTTGGAACGCGACATGGGTGACGAGGACACCGAGCGCCGCCAATCCACGCATACCGTCCAAAGCCGGAACGAAGCCCCGAGCCTGTGGCGGGACCGTCTGAGGGGAATTCGTGGAACTGATCATCACGGATAAGTGTGCACCCCAGGCCGATTGAGGGAAACCACCAGGGACTCACAACAAAATGCCTGGCCAATTCATGCCCTCATGCGACAAACCGGGCCGGTGGACTGTTAGTGTTCTGCCACACATGGTGTCCATCGGGGGCCCCATGCGATCTGCGCAGCTCATATTGTGCCGGTTGGGGAACCTCGAAAGACTTAACGGGTTAGGAGTCACAGCATGGCGGAACGCTCAGGGCCGAGCCGGATACTTCCTTGCATTCTGGTGGGCCTCGGTGCCTTCCTTTTGGCCATCGCCATCCTCATTCCTACCTACACGGTAGGCAAGCTGGAGAAGACGCCACTCGACCTCGAGGTGACCACTGTCGCCACAGGCACCGGTAGCGTCCTCAACTCGGCGGCCCTCCTCGGCGGAAAGGCACAGGTCGACACCAACGTGCCGATCGTCGCTCAGCGCTACGTCACCACGCAGGACCCGTCCGACGCCGACATCATCACCGTCGAAGCCGGCCAGACCGTCCGTCGTACCGACAAGCAGGGCGACACCGGACTGCTGACCGCAACCCTGGACCGCGTCACGCTCGATCGCGTCAGCTCGATGCCGACCAACGATCCGGTCGGAACCGTCCAGACGTCCAGCGACCAGCCCGCCGAAGAAGTTTCCCGCGACGGTCTGCAGTACAAGTTCCCGTTCAACACGGAACAGAAGAGCTACCCCTACTTCGACCTGAACGCTCGCGCCACGAAGGACATCGACTTCGTCGAAGAGACCGAGATCAACGGTCTGAAGGTGTACCACTTCCAGCAGACGATCGATCCCGTCGACCTGTCGAAGGTCGTCAACTCCCCCACCAACAAGCTGAGCCTGCCCGCCGACACCTGGGGCGTTCCCGGTGGCGCTACCCCGATCACGATGACGCGTTGGTACACCAACGTCCGTGACCTGTGGGTCGAGCCCAAGACCGGTGTCGTCGTCAAGGGCCAGGAGCAGTTGCACCAGTACTACGGACGCAACAAGGATGCCGTCGACGTCGAGGTTCTCAAGGTCACGCTGCCCTTCGACGAAGCAACCATCGAGTACCAGGTCCAGCAGGCACGTGACGGCATGGACAAGCTCTCGCTGTTCGGCCGCACAGTCCCGATCGTGGCAGGTGTGCTCGGCGTCATCGCGCTGATCGCCGGTATCTTCCTCGGCATTCGCGGCGGCAAGGGCGGAACTCCGGCCCGCGCTGCACACGGCGGAACGAACCAGAATCCCAGCGGCCAGGGCTCGCCCGAGCCGGCTCCGGGTGAGCACGACTGGACCTCGGACGACACTCAGGTGATTCCGCGTCCGGATCTGCGCAAGGACTGATTCAGACAGTAAGCAGAGCGCCCCTTCCACACGGAAGGGGCGCTCTGCTGCGTTTCGGGGCTTTGTTGCCGGATCGGCGTACGGATTGGCGCAACGGGTCGTTCCCACCGCGTGGTTGCGGGCTTAGCGTTTTCTGGAAGTCCAGACCACCCCGAACACGAGGAGCCACATGCCCGCATCAACAGTTCTGGGTTCGCACATCTGTGTCAGCGATCTGACGCGACGGAGGTTTGTTGTCGGCACGGCTGCATTCTCCGGGCTGTTCGCCGCCGGTTGCGCGAGGTCCGCCGGTACCGAGGGCGGTTCGGCCGGGATGCGCACGGTCACGACCTCGCTCGGAACCTACGACATTCCGGTCACCCCGAAGCGCGTCGTCGCCATCGACTCCAGACTCGACCTCGAACCAGCCGTCGCGATGGGCCTGCCGGTCATCGCGTACAGCTTCGACGCCGCCGAGCCGTGGGTTCCGGCCGATCCCACGGCACAGGTGTTCGAGGCACCGGTCAACGTCGAGGCAATTCTCGCGCTGGAACCGGACCTGATCATCTGCACCGACATCGGTGAGGCCTCCGACATGTGGCCGCTACAGCAGTTGAGCCAGACAGCGCCTGTGCTTCCGATGGACTTCACGCGTCCGTGGCGCGAGAACATCGATCAGCTGGCGAGTTGGCTGAATCGCACCGAGAACCCCGACGTCCGTCAGGTCATCGGAGCGTACGAGGACAAGGCAGCCGGATTGAAGGAACGTCACGCCCCGAGCTTGGCGAGCAAGCAGATCGTGCTGCTGAATTACGTGAATCAGAAGGTCAACGGCGTCAACCGCAAGGGCATCTCCACGCAGGTGGCCGAAGACCTCGGCGTCCAGCTCCAGTGGCCGGTCGAGGGACAGAAGGAGATCTCTACCGAAAACCTGGTGACTTCCCTCGACTCGGCTGACGGAATGATCGTCACCACCGCGCCCGGCGTGGATCCCGTCAGCGACGACCGCGCGATGTGGAACCGTATCCGCGCAGTACAAGGAGACAACGTCGTCTACACGGGTGGGAACATCAACTACGGATCCGTCTACACCGCGATGCGTACGCTCGACTACTTCGACGATTTGTTCACGCGTCTGGAGAACTGACGCCGGTGTGAGGTGCCGGCCGGGCGCGGTCGGCACTTCGCACTGCGGCGACGGACACCGCCAAGGCCGTCGTCGACGCAACCACCACGGCGACGCCAATCAACTCTCCCGGCGTCTTCGCCCACACCAGCATGACCGTCGCCTCCACAACCAGTCCTGCCCACGCCAGAAGGGCCACTCGCGTGCGTTCTGACGCGATTGCGGACAGCAAGGCACCCTGGAGTACCGCTAGCGCTGCACCGTGCAGGGCGAAGGCCCACAGCATCGGAGCCACGGCGGCGTACGCGTCGCCCACGAGCATCGGCACCAGCGGGCCGGCAACCGCCGCCCCCAGAACCAACACGGCGCCGATACCGACGAGCACCGCCAACGCCGAGCGAACCGCCTGCGCCGAGTGCGCCGGATTCGCCATCTTCGGGTACAGCACGACGCCCACTGCCTGTGGCAGCCAGAACGCCACCTTCGTCGCGACGGCGCCGAGTGCGTAGACACCGGCGTCGTACTCACTGAGGACGACGCGGACGATCAGCAGGTCCAGCGAAGACAACGCGATCAACGCAAGCTGGACTTGTGACGCCGCGAGCACGGAGACGACGCCGATACGCACCGGACGGTCCTCGCTCACCGAGACGGTTCGGTCGACCACTCGAACTATCGCCACCAGCAACGCAGTTCCGGCCGCGCCCGCGACCAATGCCGCGCCTGCCCCGCCACCGAAAGCCAGAACGATCACTGCCGGAAGGACTTTCATCACCCCGGCTCCGGCCAGCACGGCGCTGAGAGTGCCGAACCGACCGTGTCCCTGCAACAACCCCTGCTCCGTGGCCAGCAGAACCAACATGGGCGCAGTCACCAATGCCGAGAACGACGCCACGATTCCGGTGTCGAGCAGCCACGCCATCGCCGGAGTGAGCGCCACCGCGAGGACGGCGACGATCGCGGTGCATCGATACCCCAACGACCGCAACGCATCTGTGCTCTTGCCACGCACCGCCTCGCGGGCGACCACCGTCTGCAACGCCAAAGCCGGAACCGCAAGTACCAACTGGGCGGCAAGCAGACTCGCGAACTCGCCGTAGCCGACCGGACCCAACCATCGGCTGGCCAACCATGCCAACAGGTACGACGCGACATTGGCCGTCATCGATCCCACCAAAACCATGCCGACCCCGGCCGCGGCGGCGCGATCGAGTGGTTGGCGAGGCATGGCAGTAATGATGCACCACGTATCGTGCGCGTCATGACAGTGCAAGCCGGATACCGCCGTTACCTGCCTGCGGCGTACAGCCTGGCGCTGGCACTGTTGATCCTCGGACCGCTGCTCGGCCCCGGCTACCTCCTGCTGCGCGACGCCGTCAGCACGCCGCGCTCGTACCTGACCGACTCCGCCCTCGGACTCACCGACGCCGCGGCCCGCGCCGTTCCCCAGGACGCACTGATCGCAGCGTTGAGCACCGTGATCGACGGCGGACTGGTGGTCAAGTTCATCCTGCTCGTGGCGCTCTGGCTCGCCGGTTGGGGTGCGGCGCGCATGGTCGCCGTCCTGCTGCCGACGGCCGGTGTCGGTCCACAACTGGTCGCGTCGACGGTGATGCTCTGGAATCCCTACGTGGCCGAGCGCCTGTTACAAGGACATTGGAGCCTGCTGACCGGTTATGCCGCACTGCCGTGGATCGTGTGTGCCGGAATCGGAGTTCGCCGAGCCACGCCCGGGTCCTGGTGGGCGTTGGCCGCGTCACTGGCATTCGCGGGCCTGACACCTACCGGCGCTCTGCTCGCTCTGACAGCCGCGCTGGTGGTGGTAGCCACCCCCGGAGGCCGAACCTCGGCCATGCGGCGTGTCTGCGGCGCTATCGGGCTGTTCCTCGTCGCCGCCTCGCCGTGGTTGGTCGCCACCTTCGTATCCGGAGCAGCAGGCGACGGTTCCGATCCAGCGGGAGTCGCCGCCTTTGCCGCCCGAGCAGAACCGGGACTCGCGACGCTCGGCAGCCTCGCCGGGCTCGGCGGTATCTGGAACTCGGCAGCGGTACCGTCCACGCGCACAACACTCTTCGCGTTGGTCGGAACAGTTCTTCTGCTTGTCGTGGTGTTTGCCGGTGTGCCCGCTCTATGGCGCCGACGCCGGAACCCCGTTGTCAGTGGACTCGGCGCGCTGGCCCTGTTCGCGGTGCTCGCTCCGACCCTGGGCGCTACTCCGTGGGGGCTCGACGTCGGCCGATGGTCGGTCGAGGTGTTCACCGGCGCCGGTCTACTGCGTGACGCGCAGAAGTGGGTCGCGCTGGCCGTCCCGTTCTACGCACTTGCTGCGGCCGCCGCGGTGATGTGGGCAGGAAATCGGTTCTCCCTCCCCCGCCCGGCATTCTCGGTTGCCGCCGTCGTGGTGACGATCGTGGTACTGCCGGATCTGGTGTGGGGTGTCGGCGGCGCGTTGAAGCCCGTGCACTACCCCGGTTCCTGGACCGTGGTGGCCGATCAACTGCGAGACGAAACCGGTGACGTTGCAGTGCTTCCCGCCGGAATGTTCCGCGCGTTCCCCTACAGCGGTGATGCGCCGGTACTCGACCCTGCACCACGCTTCCTGCCCCTCGACGTTCTGCAGACCGGCCAACTGGTGGTTGCCGGTGGTGCTGTCGGCGGCGAGGGGACTCGGGCAACTCGGGTCGAGGACCTACTGCTGGCCGGCGGAAGTCCTACGCAGTTGGCCGATCTCGGAGTCGAATGGGTACTGATCGAGCGTGAGACACCAGGCCAACTCGGCAAGGCGGCAGCGACACTCGACGGATTGGAACAGGTCTTTGCCGACAACGATCTCGCGCTCTACCGGGTACCCGGAGATGTTGCCACGCAGGAAGCCTCGACCGGTGCCCGAACTGCCGTCATCGCTGCGCATCTCGCGTGGATACTGATGGGTGCGATCGCGCTGATCTCAGTCGGACTGAACCAGAACCGAATTCGACTCGCGAGGCGCGGCCAGTCCTGAGACCCACCGACCGTCCTTGTGCGCGGTCAGCACCTCGAGCACTCCGGTGCCGGTCTGCTCCCAGGAGAACTCGCCCGACCACACCCGAGCTTTCTCACCGAGCACCATGCGAAGTTCGTGGTCGCGGAGCAGAGTGCCGGCAGCCTGCGTCAGATCGGCGATGTCGCCGTCGCCGGCGTTCTCTCCCCCGACCAGAAGGCCCGTCACTCCGTCGACGATCGAGTCGGTCAGACCCTTCGAACTGCGGTAACCGATCGTCGGAACACCGTGCTGCGCAGCCTCGATGACCGCCAGGCCCCACCCTTCCTTCCGCGAAGGCATGAGGTGGATCCACGACTGCGCCAGCAGTTCGTGTTTGCGAGCCTCGTCGACGTGGCCGTAGAACGAGACGGCGTCACCGATCCCCAACTCGGCGGCGCGATCGCGCAGGTTCTGCTCCCACCAACCACCACCGATGACGTCGAGATGGATGTCCGGAAGCGTAGGCCGCAGGGCTGCGACCGCTTCGAGTGCGTCCTCGATCTGCTTGTGCGGCACCAGCCGTGAGAGAACCGAGATGGTGGGACGCTCGGCCCTGGTGATCGATCCGCCCGCGTCGACACCGACCGGGAGCCGATCGGCGCCGTTGCGCACCACGGCAATTCGTTCGCGCTCGACACCGAGGTCCACCAATTCTTCCGCTGAGGGAAGCGACACCGTCAGATACTGACTACGTCGATGGGTGCGCGGTGACAATCGCGATTCGACCCACCAGCCGATCCGGCCGACGAGCTTGCCTGCCACCGGCCACTGTTCGCGATGGCAGTGATGGACCAGAAGCGTGACCGGTGCACCCGCCACGGCCTTCGAGAAGAAGGGGATGCCGTTCTGGGTGTCGATCACCGCGTCGGGGCGGATGCCCTTGAGCGATCCGAAACCCAGACGTCCGGCGGCAATGGCGGCCAGAGCGCGGGGGTACACGCTGAAACGTCCACCGGCTCGGCTGATCGTGATGCCGTCTCGAACCTCCGACGCGGGCGCCCCGGGATACGACGCCGTCCGCAGCGTCACCTTGATACCGCGCTCGGCCAACTGGGATCCGACCTGCTCGAGGTAACGCTCGCTTCCACCGCCCTGGGGATGCCCGGTATCGCGCCAGCAGAGCAACAGAACCTCGCGCACGTGCGTTACTCCCTGAGTTGGTCGGTGGCCACCCCGGTTCGGGCGATCCTGCGGGATGCCCCGCCTGACCGGCCGGTAACCCTGCCGAACACCCTAACTGTTCGAGCGTCCGTATTGCCGCGCTCCTGACGGTGTTCGTGGACCGGGTGCCCCAGTGGCTAAAGTTGCTACCCGTGACCAAGCCCGCAGTGACCCGCATTTTCGGCCGACGGGCAACCCTGAAACGCTCGTTCGGCCTGCTCAGCGACTTCCGCCACGAGCAGTCCGCGCCCGACATCTTCTACGGCGCGCTCGCGCGCGACTCCGTCGAATTGATCTCGGACCTGCACGAAGGTCACACCGGGCGCTCCCTCGACGGTCTCACCGTCCTCGACGTGGGCGGCGGTCCGGGCTATTTCGCGGAGGTCTTCCAGGCCGCAGGTGCCCGCTACATTCCCGTCGAACCCGATCCGTCGGAGATGCACGCAGCAGGTCTGACCGTGGGCGGCGCGGTGCGTGGATCCGGTTTGGCACTGCCGTTCCTGGACTCGTCCGTGGACATCTGCTTCTCCTCCAACGTGGCCGAACACGTCAGCGAGCCCTGGCTGATGGCCGAGGAAATGCTGCGCGTGACCAAGCCCGGCGGCTTGATGGTTCTCTCGTACACCCTGTGGTGGGGTCCGTTCGGCGGCCACGAAACCGGACCGTGGCACGCGCTGGGCGGCGAGTACGCAGCCAAGCGGTACCTCCGCAAGACCGGACACGAACCGAAGAACAGATTCGGGGTGTCGTTGTTCAAAGTCGGCGCCACGGACGGCTTACGCTGGGCCCGTGGAACCAGCCAGGGCACGTTGCTCGCCGCGATCCCGCGCTACCACCCGTCGTGGGCGTGGTGGATGGTCCGAGTCCCCGGTCTGCGGGAGTTCCTGGTGAGCAACCTCGTCGTGGTTCTCGAAAAGCGATAGCGACATGCGCCTCGCAGTCGACATCGGTGGTACCAAGATGGCGGCCGGGGTCGTGTCCGAGGACGGCCGCGTTCCCGTATTCGACAGCGTTCCGACGCCGCAGACCGACCCGTGGGGATCCTGTGCGGCGCTGCTCGAACGAGTCGCAGACGGCCGAGAGGTCGACGGTGTCGGCATCGCGTGCGCCGGGCCGGTGGACACCGTCGCCGGGTTCGTCGCTCCCATCAACATCACCGAGTGGGCACAGGGATTCGAGCTCGTAGCGGGCGTCCGCAGCGTCTTTCCCGATGCCGGAACCGCCCTCGCCATGGACGGAGCCGCAGCGGCATTGGCGGAGTTCCACCACGGCGCCGGACGCGGAACCCCGAACCTCCTGAGCCTGGTCGTCTCGACGGGAATCGGCGGAGGAATCGTTCTCGGCGGTGAGATTGCTCGGGGTCGTACGGGGAACGCCGGTCACATCGGCCACCTCGTCGTTCCAGGATCTTCCGAACCGTGCAGCTGCGGGGGCGTCGGCTGCCTCGAGACGGTGGCCAGTGGACCGTCCGCGGTGCGATGGGCTCGTAGCCAGGGCTGGTCGGGGAACACCGGCCGTGAACTAGCCGAGGGTGCACGCAGCGGCGACGCGATCGCCGTGGACTCGCTTCACCGCGCAGGCACGGCGCTCGGTGGTGCCATTGCCTCGGCGGCTGCCCTCCTGGACGTGGACCTTGCGGTGATCGGCGGCGGTTTCGCCCAGTCGGGTGCACCGCTGTGGGAACCGATGCTCGACGCGGCTGCCCGACATGCCCGTTTGTCGTTCGTCGCCGGGCTCCGGATCGTTCCCTCCGAGCTAGGTGGCGCCGGAACTCTGACCGGTGCGGGCTTGCTCGCGCTCACCGCCGTTATCTGACACGCGTTCTTCCCCGATAAATCCGCAGGGAGTCCCACTAAACGGGTGCCACCTGTTCCCAATTTCTGTAACGTGTTTTAGTGTTCTGACTCACACCGTTACGGGCATTGCACGTGACGCCTACGGGAAGGAGGTGACCGTGAGCCCAGACGCTTCCTCATCTGACGTTGCCTCGACTGCTTCTTCGACCGATGAAACCGAGCATCACGCCCAGGTCGCCCGACCAAGCGATTCCCTCCGCGACACCGAAGACCTCCGTGAGCGCCTGGAACGGTGGATGGCCGGCAAGGTGCCGAGCGGATCCACTGTGACCGTCGCCGACGTCACCTTGCCCGCAGCCAACGGCATGTCCAGCGAAACCATCCTCTTCGACGCCACCTGGGACGGCGAACATCATCCCTTGGTCGCTCGGGTGGCGCCGACGGAATCGACCATGCCGGTCTTTCCTGCCTACGACCTCGAATCCCAGTTCCGCACCATGGCTCAGGTGCGCGAGCACTCGGCAGTGCCCGTACCCGCGGTGTACTGGTCAGAATCCGACCCGGACGCGTTGGGTGCGCCGTTCTTCGTGATGGAACGCATCTCCGGCGACGTGCCACCGGACGTCATGCCGTACAACTTCGGATCGTGGGTCACCGAAGCGTCACCCGAGCAGCGAAAGACCCTGCAGCGCAGCTCGGTCGACGTCCTGGCTCAGTTGCATGCCATCGACAAACCTGGTGAGCGTTTCGACTTCCTCCGACTCCCGAATTCGGGAACGACTGCACGAGAAGCATTCACGGCGCACATCGCCGAGCAGCGCGCGTACTACGAGTGGGTGGTCTCCGACGGGATCAGATCACCGCTCATCGAACGTGCCCTCGACTGGATCGAGGAGAACAATCCCGCGGACGATTCGCCGGCAGTGCTCTGTTGGGGCGACTCGCGCATCGGCAACGTCATGTACCAGGACTTCGCGCCGGTAGCCGTACTGGACTGGGAAATGGCAACTCTCGGCCCGCGGGAGATGGATCTGGGCTGGATGGCATTCCTGCACAGGTTCTTCGAGGACATCGCCGGACTGGCGAACCTACCCGGTCTTCCCGACTTCCTTCGACTGCCGGATCTCGCGCAGACCTACGCCGAGATCACCGGCCACACCCCACACGATCTGGAGTTCTACGTTACCTATGCCGCACTGCGTCAGGCGGTCATCATGTGGCGAATCCAGGCTCGCGCCATAGCTTTCGGCCAGTCACAGCGACCCGAAGACCCCGACGACATGATCATGCACCGCGCTTCGCTCGCCGCGATGCTCGACGGTACCTACTGGGAGAGGTTGACCTGACATGCTCTCACCGATGGACGACTATCCCGTTCACCAGATCGCCGAACCGATCCGTCACGTAGCCACCTCGGATCGAAACTTCTACGACCGCTACTACTTCAACTGCTACCCCACCGAATCCCCCGACGTGTTCCTCATCGTCGGACTCGGCCAGTACCCCAACCTCGGCGTCATGGACGCCTTCGCGGTACTGCGCCGCGGTGACGACCACATCGTTGCTCGTATGTCGAAGGCTCTGGGCGCCGACCGCACCGACACCACCGTCGGGCCTTTGCGCATCGAAGTGCTCGAAGGGCTGCAGAAGCTCCGCGTCGTCCTCGAACCGGGCAGCGAATACGATCTCTCCTTCGACATCACCTTCGATGCCACCATCCCCGCGGCGCTCGAGCCCAAGCACTTTCGCCGTCAACTCGAACGAGTCACGTTCGACACCTCACGCTTCCTGCAGACCGGCACGTGGACCGGATCGCTCACCGTCGACGGGGAGGACTTCGCGATCGACCCGAAGACGTGGCGAGGTAACCGCGACCGCTCGTGGGGTGTGCGTCCGGTCGGTGAAGCCGAACCGCAAGGCAGACGCGCCGTCGACGGAATCCAGAACTTCTTCTGGATCTACGCGGTCATGCAGTTCGACGAGTTCACGATCTCGGTGATCATGCAGGAAGACGAGCAAGGCAGGCGCATCGTCGAAGAAGCCATGCGAGTGTGGCCGGACGAAGCCAGGGACAACGAATGGCTCGGCCGACCCGAACACGAACTGACGTTCTGCCCCGACACCCGCGACGTCACCGGAGCGACCATCACCTTCCACCGGCCAGGCGGTGAAGTCCTGACCGTCGCCTGCGAACTGCTGCTGGCCAACTACATCGGAATCGGCACCGGCTACGGGCTCGAACAGGACTGGCGTCACGGAATGTGGCAGGGCGAACTCGTCGTACAAGGGCTCCGCCACAAGGTCCACGAGATCGAACCGTTCCAACGCATGTTCTCCCCCGTCGACAACCTCGCGTCCTTCACGCTCACCGAAGGCACGAACACCAACACCGGCACCGGTCTTTTCGAGGTAGCCGCCATCGGACCGCACGAGAAATACGGATTCACCAGTTTCACCGACACCGCACAGGCAGACGACGCGTATGCCCTCGCGGCGACCGACAACACCGAGGAATGAATTGATGACTGACTACGACAAGCTCTACATCGGTGGAGCATGGGTGGCCCCGGCCACCGACCAGGTACTCGAAGTGTTCTCTCCCGCAACGGAGGAGCGCGTCGGCAGCTGTCCCATCGCAGCACCGGCAGACATCGACGCGGCCGTGTCCGCAGCCCGCGCGGCGTTCGAGGGACCGTGGTCACGCACCACCCCCGCCGAGCGCGGCGCGATCCTCGCCAAGGCCGCCAAGCTGATCGAAGAGCGCAGCGCGGAGATCAACCAGCTCATCTCCAACGAGATGGGCCAGCCGCCCGCCATGGTCGGCATGATGCAGCAGACCCCGTCGATGGCGACGCTGGGCTACTACGCCGAGCTGGCCGACAAGTTCGCGTGGGAAGAGAAGCGCACCGGCGCATTCGGGCAGACCAAGGTGACCCGTGAGCCCGTCGGCGTCGTCGCCGCCGTGCTGGCCTGGAACGTCCCGCTGTTCCTGGCGATCAACAAGCTGGCCCCCGCACTGCTCGCCGGCTGCACCGTACTGCTCAAGCCCGCACCCGAATCCCCTCTCTCCGTCCACGTGATCGCCGAGATCTTCACCGAGGCAGGTGTTCCCGAAGGCGTCATCTCCGTGCTCCCCGGCGGAGCCGAGACCGGCGAATATCTGGTCTCTCATGCGGGCATCGACAAGATCACGTTCACCGGATCCAGTGCCGTCGGCCGCAAGATCGGTGCCATCGCCGCACAGAACCTCAAGCGCTGCTCCCTCGAACTGGGTGGCAAGTCCGCCGCGATCATCCTCGAGGACGCCGACATCGCCGCCGGAATGCCGATGCTCGTCATGTCCGGCCTGATGAACACCGGTCAGGCCTGTGTCGCTCAGACCCGAATCCTCGCTCCCCGTTCGCGTTACGACGAGGTCATCGAGGGAATGAAGACCGCCGCAGGCTTCATGACCGTCGGCGATCCGTCCGATCCCGCAGCACAACTCGGCCCGCTGATCTCCGAGAAGCAGCGCGAGCGCGTCGAGGGTTACATCGCCAAGGGTAAGGAAGAAGGCGCGCGCGTCGTACTCGGTGGTGGACGCCCCGCCGGCCTGGACAAGGGCTGGTACGTCGAGCCGACCATCTTCGCCGACGTGGACAACTCGATGACCATCGCACGCGAGGAGATCTTCGGACCCGTTCTCTCGGTGATTCCGTACGACTCCGAGGACGAGGCCATCAAGATCGCCAACGATTCGGATTACGGCCTCGCCGGATCGGTGTGGACCACCGACATCGATCACGGACTCGAAGTTGCCGCGCAGATCCGCACGGGTACCTACGCGATCAACTGGTACGCCTTCGATCCCGGATCGCCGTTCGGTGGTTACAAGAACTCCGGTATCGGGCGCGAGAACGGACCTGAGGGCCTCGAAGCCTTCTGCGAGACCAAGTCCGTACTCATGCCGCCCGGCTACGTGGGCTGACCCACCCGGGAGTTGGCACCCTTTGCTGACAGTTGGCACCCGTTCCGACCTGCCGGAACGGGTGCCAGCCCCATGAAATGGGTGCCAACTCCCAGCGAATCCACAGATCCACCCGGTACCGTCGAAAACGAATCAGTCATCTCACAAAGGACATTCATATGCTCACCAACGCCATCAACGCTTTCCTCGCACTCTGGGGCAGCGCCTCCGTCGGCAGCAGTGGATACCAGATCCCGCCGGGAACCCTTCCCTTCGGTTCCTGAGACAGGACAACAGAACCCGCTGAGCGCACTTCGCGCCCAGCGGGTTCTTTGCTTTCACCGACCCGGTATCTACCGGTCCAGAACGTGATCCACCAATCGATCCTCGTGACCGGACACCAAGGCCTCGGCATCACCGGCGTCCACGTGCCCGAACCAGGTACCGCCGGGGTTCGCGATCACCAACGGCCCCAGGTTGCACGGGCTCAGACAACCGGTTCCGGTCACCTTCGACGAGGTACCTTTGGCCGCCGCGCTCATCGCCCGGTGCAACGGTCCTGCTCCGTACGCCATACAACGAGGGCCCTTGCACACCAACAGATGCCTATCGTGCTGCTCGATCACGGACCACGCCGGACTGCGATACGACGCCGGACTCGCGGTGATCTGCTTTCCCGCCGAGTCGAGTTCGTCGATCACCTGCCCGGCCACCGCACCTTCGAGCGTTTCCGTTTCATGGAGCGTCACTTCCAGTTCGGCGTCGATTCGGGTTTCGCGCCAGTTCGCAACCGCCTTGCTTGTCCACGTGAGCAGGTACCGATCCCTCGGCACCGCAACTGGAATCAACACGACCTTGTCGACGTCATCGACATGGGCTCGATCGAGTTCCTCGTGAAGGCTCGGCGAAGCGACATCGAGGTACGCAACGCGAACGTCGGCGTCGGTGCCCGCCTGAACAGCGTCGAACATCCGTCGCGCGGCCGACTCGTCGAGGCCGCTGACGGTCGGCCGCAGTACGACAATCACCCGACGCGAGCACCGGTTGTTGCTCATGCCGACGGCGCGGTTGTCCAGTCGATGCTGCTCGACGGAGCCAGCCCGAACTCTTCGATCTTCGCGCGCAACTGTTCCGCGCCGTAGATATTGGGGAACCCACTGGTGAACATGGCGAGCGGGAGTACGACGAAACGGTTCTGCTTGACTGCGTCGAGGTCACGCAGGCCTTCTCGGCTCTTGATCGCGTCGATCTTGCCCTGTACTTCGTCGGCACTCTTCTTGTAGTCCATGATCACGATGACGTCGGGTTCGGACTTCGCGACGGTCTCCCAGCTCGCCTTGAACCAGGTGTTGTCGACGTCGGCGAACACATTGGTTCCCCCGGCCGCGTCGATGATTCCGTTGGGGGCTCCGTTGCCTCCACTGGTGTACAGATCTTCCTCACCGCTGTCATAGATCAGCACCTTCGGCTTGTCGGCGGCATCCGGCGCCGACTCCAGACGCGCCAAACGCGAATCCAATTCGGTCTGCGCCTCGGCGGCGGTGTCCTCGGTACCGAACAGCTTTCCGTAATTGGTCACGTCCGCACGGAGGGCATCCCACGGCCCCATCGTTCCGAGCGCGGAATCCGCTGCCGCGCTCTGCCGACAACTGTCGGAGATCACGTATGAGTCGATGTTGTTGCTCTGCAGCGATTCCGGCGTCACACCGGAGGCTCCCTTGAACAAGCCACTGTAGGAGCCGACCACCAGGTCCGCCTGCTTACCCAGAATCGTCTCCATCGTGATCGTTCCGTCCAGGTGTGGGACATCCGCAATTCCAGGGCCGAACATCGACTCCATGACCGCGTCGTTGTTCGTGTTCAACACGACGGCAGCGAGACGATCCAAACCGCCGACTCGGAGAATGGTGCCGATATTGGCCGCATTGCTTGTCGCAACGACGTTCTCGATCGGAAGCTGGAAAGTGCTTTCCGTTCCGCAGTTCTCCAATGTCACCGAAGTCTTGTCCGCGGCTTCGTCCACCGGTGCAGTTGCCGAGCATCCGGAAACGGCCAACAACGCTGTCGCGGCTACAACCGCACCGAACGACGCGCGGGTCTTGACATGTATCAAAGTGCACTCTCCGAAAATGATTGTTGTAGTTGAGAATTTCGTGATTCGAATACGAGGTGTGAACGGCCTGTCGCGGGGTTCACGAGCTCGAAAGTCTCGACGCCGAAGACAGTTGCCACCACCGAGGTGGTGAGTACGTCGGATGGATGTCCGAACGCCCTGGCCACTCCATCCGCGAGCACGAGCACCCGATCGCACACTGCCGCAGCCAAATCGAGGTCGTGCAGTGCCATGATCACCGTCCGGTCCAACGACCGGACCAGATCGAGCAGTTCGAGTTGATGCCGGATGTCGAGATGATTGGTCGGCTCGTCGAGGATGAGCACGCCGGCGTCCTGCGCGAGACCTCGGGCGAGAAACACCCGCCGACGCTCACCGCCGGAAAGCGTGTCCATCGAAGAGAACCGGTGCTCGATCATTCCGACCTCGCCCAGAGCACGATCGACGACGGCATTCTCGTGCTTTCCACCGACGCTCCAGGGCTTTGCATGTGGTGTGCGGCCCAGACTCACGTACTCGTGAACCAACAAATCGGCAGGACTCTGCTCTTCCTGCGCCACAAAGGAAATGGCTTTGGCCCGCGACCGCGCGGGCATCGCGTGCACGGAGTCGCCGCCGACACGAATGTCACCGCCGGCGATCGGCCCGAGACCGGCGAGAGCACGCAAGAACGTCGACTTGCCCGAGCCGTTCGGACCAACCACGCCGACCACTGCGCCGGCGTCGGCCGCGGTGTCGACGCCTTTGACGATGGTTCGACGGTCGATGCGGACAACGACTCCGGACGCGGTCAGCGCCAGGGCTCGGGCGCTCACGAACTGCCACCGAATCGGTAGCGCCGACGGCCGAGAAGCAGGAGAAACAGCGGTGCACCGATCACCCCGGTCACCACGCTCAGCGGGATCTCGGTCGGCCGCAACGAGGTCCGCGCCACGACGTCGACCCACACGAGGAACGACGCGCCGATCAGCGCTGCCGCCGGCAACACCACTCGATGTCTGGCTCCGACAAGCATGCGTGTGACGTGCGGTATGACCAAGCCTACGAAGGCAATCGCGCCGGACACCGCAACCATCGTGCCGACCAACGCTGCCAGCACGCCGAACAGCACGTTTCGCAGGGTTCGGATGGGAATACCGAGCGAAGCCGCGACGTCCGGTCCGGCCGCCAGCGCGTCCAGCCAACCGTGCAGCGCGAACACCGCTGCCGTCAGCAGGAACACAACGATGACCGGCGCCCACAACTTGTCCCAGGATGCCCCGGCCAAACTTCCCAGGAGCCAGAACAATACGGACTGCGCGGCCTGGGAATCATTGGTACGCAGCACCAGAAAACTCGCGATCGCCGACAGGGCGGATGCGGTAACGGTGCCGGTCAGAACCAATCGCAGTGGAGTGATACCGCCTTGCAGCGTCGCGATGGTGAAGACGAGAATCGCAGCTCCCAACGCCCCGATCATCGCGCCGAAACTGAGCGCCCACACTCCCGCGCCGGCGAACAGTCCGGTGGTGATGACGGCGGTGGCACCGACACTCGCGCCGGACGACACTCCCAGCAGGTGGGGATCGGCGAGAGCGTTACGGACGAGGGTTTGCACCACCGCGCCGGCGACGGCAAGACCAGCGCCGACGGCCAGACCGAGCAGTACCCGAGGTGCTCTGATCCCCCACACGATCGCAAGTTCGGAACGCGTGACGGGTGGGCCTCCGAAGCGCGAGTGCACCACGTCCACCACAGTGGACACGGGGAGCATCTCGGATCCGAACGCCAACGCGCACACAGCAGAGAGCACGGTGACGATCACCAGAGCGGGCAGCACGATACCCGGACCGAGTCGTCCTCGCGGTGCACCAGCCTTCGGCGCAGGCAGGTGGGTAGGTGGAGACAGAGCTCCGCCAACAGCATTCATGGTGTGACCGATCCATCCTCGTGGCATGACACAACGTCAACGAGGGTGGTATCTGGCTACGGTCGACGCAGGGACGACCTCACAGTGGCGGGACCGCGCCGGAATTGCACCGACTTCCCATTACCTCGATGATGACGTCAGAACCATAACGGACCGCGGTCACCATTCTCGACACCGGATCAACGTTGCGACCCGATCATCGATCTCGCGTGCCGTACGACGGCTTCCGTTCGCACTCGAAGTTCTTCGGGTGAATCCGATTCCAGCACAACCCGATGCACCTGACTGTCCACGGCAGTCACGGTCAGCCGCGACGTCAACAACGCATCCTCCGCACTGAAACCGTGGCACTGGAGGCACTCCGAAAAGCCTAGTACCAGTTGCCGATTCATTTCTTCGACCTGCTCGATGAGCTCACGCGTACGCGGAACCTGATCGTAGAGCAGGTGAAAGAACTCTCGCGGCTTACTGTTCACTTCGACCGCGCACTCCACCAACATCCGGACGGCCTCGTCCGGGGTGAGCTCACGCTCGACGATGTCGGCAAGGCAGAGCGCAAAACTCTCCCGCGCAGCACTCACGTGACGGTTCGCCAACTCCGAGAGGATCTCGTACTTGTCGCCGAAATACTGGTAGAGCGAGCCCACCGACACCCCTGCTTCGTCAGCGATCCGGTTGGTGGTCGCTGCCATGGCTTCCGAAGCGAAAACGCGAGTAGCTGCCTCCAGGATCGCGTCGTAGGTAGCCCTCGAGCGCTGCTGGGAGGGCCTTTTCCGTCGAGTCGACACGGTCCTCCGATGCGAGTTGTCAGCCGCGACGCCGATACCGAGAATTGTGTAGGTGACCAGCGCCGATTACTCGAAGTTTATGCCCGACCGGTACACCGACCACATGCCGGCGCCGACCACGACGTGGTGGGAGTGGAACGGCAACACCGTCCACGTCGCACGGGCCGTGGTTCCAGACGCGCCGGTTCGTGTTCTCGGCATCCACGGCGCCGGCGGCTACTCGGGCGCGTTGTGGCCGTTCGCCGGGATCGGCGTGAAACTCGGAGCCGAAGTCCTCTTCCCTGACCTTCCGCTGTACGGCGACACCGTCGTAGCCGATCCCGCCGGCGTCCGGTACGAGCAGTGGGTCGATCTCCTCTGCGATCTCGTCCGGGCCGAGAAGGCAGCCGACGATCGGCCGCTGGTGTTGTTGGGAGCCAGCATCGGCGGTCTGCTGGCCTACGAGGTGGCCGCGCGGACCGGTCTGGCCGACGCCGTCGTCGCCACCTGTCTGCTCGATCCCTCGAATCCGTCGGCCAGAGCTGCCGCGGCGCGGTTCGGCCCGATGGGCGTCTACGGCGCTCCCCTGATGCGCCGCACCGAACGACTGGTGGGCCGTATCCGCGTGCCCATCCGTTGGGTCGCCGACGTCGCGAACATGAGCAGCAACCGTGAACTCGCGACGCTGTGCGCAACCGATCCGCGCGGTGGCGGTGTTCGGGTGCCACTCGGATTCCTCAGCAGCTACTTCTCGTTCGAGCACACCGCACCCGAAGCATTTCGGACGACGCCCGTTCTGCTCACCCACCCGGCCGACGACCGATGGACGCCACCCGAACTGAGCCTGCAGTTCCTCCGCCGCATCAACGCACCCACCGAATTCGTGATGCTGGACGGGTGCGGGCACTTTCCCGTCGAAGAGCCGGGCCTGACGCAGTTCCACGACGCCGTCGACACACTGCTGCGCTCCGTCGCCGAGCGTCACCGCACGAAACCGTCGTCACCCGCCTAGCCTGAGAATCGTGAGCACCGAAACGGAAGCATCGGCCGACGAGAGCACCACGACGGTCGTACTGGCGTTTGCGGCGAACGCGCTGATCGCCGGTGCCAAGACGGCGGCCGCCATCGTCACCGGATCTGCATCGATGGTCGCAGAGGCCACCCACTCCTGGGCCGATACCGGCAACGAAGTGCTGCTGCTGATCGCGAACCGCCGCTCGAAAAGGGTTCCCGACCGAGACCAGCCACTCGGGTACGGCCGGGAGGCATACATCTGGTCGATGTTCGCCGCCCTCGGACTGTTTGCACTCGGCGCGGGTGTCTCGATCACCCACGGCATCCAGGAACTGTTCCATTCCGAACCGGCCTCCGACTTCGGTGTCGCCTACGCCGTCCTCGGCGTCTCGTTCATCCTCGAAGGCATCTCGTTCCGGCAGGCGTACAAACAACTCCGAAACGAAGCGTCCGCCGTGAACCGCGACGTCATGACCCAGGCACTCAACACATCCGACCCGACGACTCGGGCCGTGTTCGCCGAAGATGCTGCGGCACTTATCGGTTTGGTCATCGCGTTCGTCGGTGTTCTGTTGCACCAGGTCACCGGTTCACCGATCCCCGACGCCCTCGGCTCCATCTTCGTCGGCATTCTCCTCGGGGTCATCGCAATCATCCTGATAGATCGGAACCGCCGCTTCCTGGTCGGCGAAGAGGCCTCGCCGACGCTGCGGGCAGCAGCCGTCGAGGCACTCACCCAACTGCCCGAGATCAACCGAATCACGTTCCTGCGTATGGAATACCTCGGTCCGCGGCAGGTGTACCTGGTGGCCAGCGTCGATCTGGTCGGTGACTACGCGGAATCCCGTGTGGCCCACACGTTGCGCGAACTCGAGCGCTCACTCGAGCAGAGCCCACGTGTCGTGCGGGCGATCCTGACCCTCTCGACGCCTGAAGAACCGTCGATCACAGTCTGAACTTCCGGCCGGGCGATAGGCTCGTTCGATGCGCGCACTGATCGTGATTCTGGCGGTTCTGGGATTTGTCGTCGGGGGAATTCCCCTGGTGGGCAGTCTGATCGACGTGATGACCAGTCCTGACGAGACCATCGTCTATCAGGGTTCCTACGTACCGTTCCGGGACGTGCAGATGGCTCGGGACTACGAGTCGACGATAGCCACCGCCTACGAACCCCTGGACGGACCGCGCTGGCTCGTCCTGGCCTGCTATCCCCTGATCGGAGCAGCACTGGGCGCTCTGACGGCGGCCGTACTGGGACGTCTCGGGTGGCGCCTGACACACGCCTGAGCAGACGCCGATGGCCACCCGTCGTCTACACGAGGGGTGGCCATCCGAGGAATACGTTCAGATGTACATCGCAGGGTCGATGTAACTGTTCGGGTCCACCAGTTTTTCCTTGGTGGTCCGTGGCCGCGCCACCGCCGGGATACCCGTCGCGATGGATTCGGCCGGAACATCTCTGGTGACAACGGCATTGGCGCCGATAGCGCTACCTTCACCGATGACGACAGGTCCGAGGATCTTGGCACCAGCGCCGACGGTGACCCGGTCTCCCAGCGTCGGGTGACGCTTGACCTGCTCGAGCGAGCGACCACCGAGAGTGACGCCGTGATAGAGCATCACGTCGTTACCGACCTCGGCCGTCTCCCCGATCACGACGCCCATGCCGTGATCGATGAAAAACCGCCGACCGATGGTGGCACCGGGATGAATCTCGATGCCGGTGACGAAGCGTGTCAGCTGCGAGAGCACTCGCGCCGGGCCGCGTAGCGCAGGGACGGCCCACATGCGATGCGCAACCCGATGTGCCCAAATGGCATGCAGCCCTGAATAAACGAGCGCGTTCTCCACATTGCTGCGCGCGGCAGGATCCTGACCGCGCGCAGCCTGCAGGTCCTCGCGAATTGTCCCGAGGATACTCACAAGTCTCAGTCCCGGATGTGTTCGAACAGCGGGGTGGAGATGTAACGCTCGCCGAAGTCGCACACGACAGCCACGATCAGCTTGCCGGTGTTTTCCGGACGCTTCGCCAACTCGAGTGCTGCCCAGACGATGGCGCCGGACGAGATGCCGCCCAGGATGCCTTCCTTGGTGCCGAGTGCGCGAGCGACCTCGATGGAATCGGGGAACGAGACGTCGATGATCTCGTCGTAGATCTCGCGATCGAGGACGTCGGGCACGAAGTTCGCGCCGATTCCCTGGATCTTGTGGGGGCCGGGCTGGCCACCGTTGAGGATCGGTGAGTCGATGGGCTCGACGCCCACGATCTTGACCTCGGGCTTGTACTTGCGAAGGGTGCGTCCGACGCCGGTGATGGTGCCGCCGGTGCCGATGCCGGACACGAAGATGTCGACGGCGCCGTCGGTGTCGGCCCAGACCTCTTCGCCCGTCGTTGCCTCGTGGATGGCCGGGTTGGCCGGGTTCGCGAACTGGCTGGCCGAGACAGCGTTCTCGGTCTGCTCGACGATTTCCTTGGCCTTGGCGACCGCACCGGCCATGCCCTCGGATCCCGGGGTCAGCACGATCTCGGCGCCGTAAGCACGCAGCATCACGCGACGCTCGGTGGACATGGTCTCGGGCATGGTCAGGATGACCTTGTAGCCGCGAGCAGCACCGACCATGGCGAGTGCGATACCCGTGTTACCGCTGGTTCCCTCGACGATGGTGCCACCGGGCTTGAGTGCACCGGACTTCTCGGCGGCGTCGATGATCGCCACGCCGATCCGGTCCTTGACGCTGTTGGCCGGGTTGTAGAACTCGAGCTTGACGGCGACCTGTGCGTCCAGGCCCTCGGTCAGACGGTTGAGCCGCACGATCGGGGTGCGCCCGACCAATTCGGTCACGTTGTTGTAGATCCCGCTCATATCTGGTCCTCCTGAGGATCGAGTGTGTCGACCCGCTCGCTGATCACTGCTTTACGGCTGAACTGCATAACGGCTGAACTGCTTAACGGCTACAGGCAAGGGCATACAGACGACCGATGCCGCATCGGTTCATCAAATTGAACCAATGCGGCATCAGGCCACTACATACGGGGGCGGTTTATCAGGCCAACCGCTGCTTCAGAGCTTCGAACTCGTCGCGAATGCCGGTCGGCAGCTTCTCGCCGACGAAGTCGAACCACTCTTCGATGAGCGGGATCTCGGCTTTCCACTCGTCGATGTTGACCGCGAGGGCCTCGGTGATGTCGGCGTCCGACACGTCCAGGCCTTCGATGTCGAGTGCCGATCCGGTGGGAACGACGCCGATCGGGGTGTCGATACCGGCAGCCTTGTGCTCGATACGCTCGACGATCCACTTCAGGACGCGAGAGTTCTCGCCGAAGCCTGGCCACAGGAAGCGTCCGTCGTCGCCGCGGCGGAACCAGTTGACGTAGAAGACCTTGGGGAGCTTGGACGCGTCCGCGGACTTGCCGAGGTCGATCCAGTGCTGGAAGTAGTCACCGACGTTGTAGCCGAGGAACGGCAGCATTGCCATCGGATCGCGGCGAACCGTACCGACCTGGCCTTCGGCTGCTGCGGTCTGCTCGGAGCCGACCGTTGCACCCATGAAGACGCCGTGCTGCCAGTCGCGAGCCTCGGTGACCAGCGGAACCGTCGTCTTGCGGCGTCCGCCGAACAGGATTGCCGAGATCGGCACGCCCTTCGGGTCGTCCCACTCGGGAGCCATGATCGGGCACTGCGACATCGGGGTGCAGTAACGCGAGTTGGGATGAGCCGCATGGGTGCCCGACTCGGGCGTCCACTCGTTGCCCTTCCAGTCGATCAGGTGCTGCGGGTCGCCTTCGAGGCCCTCCCACCAGACGTCACCGTCGTCAGTCAGAGCGACGTTGGTGAAGACCGTGTTGCCCTGGTCGATGGTGCGCATGGCGTTGGGGTTCGAGGACCAGTTGGTGCCGGGAGCCACGCCGAAGAAACCGAATTCCGGGTTGACGGCGTACAGCTGTCCGTCCTCACCGAAACGCATCCAGGCGATGTCGTCACCGAGGGTCTCGGCGCGCCACCCGGGGATGGTCGGCTGGATCATCGCGAGGTTGGTCTTGCCACAAGCGGAGGGGAATGCCGCCGCGATGTAGTAGGCCTTGTCCTCGGGCGAGATGAGCTTGAGGATGAGCATGTGCTCGGCCAGCCAGCCCTCGTCGTGCGCCATTGCCGAGGCGATACGCAGCGAGTAGCACTTCTTGCCCAGGAGAGCGTTTCCGCCGTAGCCGGAACCGAAGCTCCAGATCTCACGATCCTCGGGGAAGTGGGTGATGTACTTGGTGTCGTTGCACGGCCACGCGACGTCTTCCTGGCCTTCGGCCAGCGGAGCGCCCAGCGAGTGCAGCGCCTTGACGAAGAACCCGTCGGTGCCGAGCTTGTCGAGAACCTTGCTGCCCATGCGGGTCATGACGCGCATGGAGACGACGACGTACTCGGAATCGGTGAGCTCGACGCCCAGCTTCGGGTCCTCGGCGTCGAGGGGGCCCATGCAGAACGGCACGACGTACATGGTGCGTCCACGCATGCAACCGCGGTACAGGTCACCCATGAGGGTGCGCATCTCCGCCGGGTCCATCCAGTTGTTGGTGGGACCTGCGTCGATTTCTTCCTTCGAGCAGATGTACGTACGCGATTCGACTCGCGCGACATCGGACGGATCGGAGTTGCCGAGGAAAGAGTTCGGCTTCTTCTCGTCGTTGAGGCGGGTGAAGGTTCCTGCCTCGACCAACTTCGTTGTCAGTCGGTCCCATTCTTCGTCCGAGCCGTCTGCGAAGACGACGCGATCAGGCTGGGTGAGTTCGGCAACCTCTTGCACCCATGCAAGCAGTTCCTTGTGCTGCGTGGGGGGCGTGCCGTCAGTTCCATTGAGACCGGGAATGGTCGCTGAGGTCATCAAACTCTCCTGGGGTGAGCCGGAACCGGGTTCTCGTGACACCGGATGCGAACTGCAGCGCCCCGATACCAGTCGATCCCGGTGTCCCCCTCTCGACGGGGTCCAGCCGCGTCATCCACTCACGTGGATTTCACGGACGCCGGGTGTCCTATGTATTGAGGTTAACGCTGGCTGTTCACCTGCAGGTAATCGGGTGCGGTCAGAAATGTCACAGAAACGATTCAGTTGGTGTGTTCAGGTGCCTACCCGGCGCTCAGAGCACATAAACGGAAGCTCTTCAGAGCGCTCCGGCATCGATTTTCTGCCACACGAGGGCGCCTTCGTCGTCTCGACTGCATTCCCAGGCCGAGTAGTCGCCGTCCGACTCGATCATCGTGAGGCGATCGGCGCTACCGTCGCGATCGAAATCGGACACGATCACGACAGCGTCGTCGGAGTGGACGACACGGCTGTCGACCGTTCCGTCACCGTCCAAGTCGAAGGCGTCGAAGTTCAGGTCGCCGGCATCGACCGGTCCCGACGCGGGCCCGAAGGTCTCGGGCTCGATACGCCCAGGATCGAGCGCTTCGGCTTCGTGCCCGTCGATGTGTCCGGCCGTGATCAGAAATGCGTCCATTACTCCCCCTACTGGATGGTGACCTACTGCTTCGGCAACCCCTACCGAAACCGTCCGCTCAGTATTACCAGACCCCGACGATCAGTCGTGGCCGAAATTGCAGCACTGTGGAGAACTCTGCACTCGCGAAATGATCAGTAGGCGGTGTTCAAAACGGCGAGGTCGCGCTCGCACGACGCGAGCTGACCCGATCTGGCCGCGGCGAGCTCACGAAGTTCACCGTCGATCTCCACGATTCGAGCCTGCGCCGACGCCAACTGCTCGCGACTCTCCGCCATGATCGCCGCTCCCAGATCCGCCTCGGCCTCGAGCAGCACGCTCTGCACTCGCTGCTCCCACTGAGCGCGAACCGTCGACATCGATTCGACGATCCACGACCTGGAGTAGGCACGATCCGCCGTCAGCCCGCGAGTTCGCGCCAACCACCAGGCCGCGGCGCCACCCAGAACCAACGTCACGGGGATACTCGCGAACTCCAGGGCCGGAATCATCTCCAGCGGAGTCACCGCGATACGGCCGAGGCCGAGACCCGCGGACGCGCCGACAAGAATTGTCACCCGGTCCTCGTTTCCGCGCTGACGGCGCGGCGGGCCCTCCGGAATCCGTGGGGAAGGCATGTTTCCGGTCGTGCCCGCCACTTCCACCGCTGCCGCCATCGCCGCATCGAACACCCGGGTGTGGTGGTCGACCTCGTGCTGCAGTCGCGTCGGCACGCTGCCCAATTCGGCTCGCGAGGCCGTGTCGACCCAGGCACGTGCCCCGGCGACCGTCGCCCGGGTTGCCTCGGCGATTTGTTGTGACAGATCCCCGCGCGCTCGTTGCAGTCGGCTTCGCACCTGCACCAGGCGTTCGCCTCGCCGGCCGTCACGGTCTGCGAGCAGCTGCGATCGCTCTGCCCGCAGTTCGGCACCAGGAACACCGTCACGTAGATTCCGGATCTCCATCTCGATCATCCGGCGCGTCTGTGCGATGACTCCGGAATCCGAACCACCTGCTTCCCTCTCCCGTGCCGCCCGGCTCACGACCGCAACGAGTGACTGCTCCTGACCAGGCGCAATCGGGACCACGGGAGCCTGCGCAAAAGCGGTGCAGTGCGAAGCGAGAATCTCGGCATCACGCCGGCGCACCGCCTGCCAGTCTCGATAGACGTCGATGCGGGTCAGCGCGACCACCACCGGGATTCCGCTCTCTGCAGCGTCGTCGAGAAGAAGAAGATCCTCGCGTCCGATCACACTGGCGGCGTCGACGACCAGAAGTACGACGTCGGCGTCCACCTCGCGTGTCACTGTCGAACAGTCATCCGAAGCATCGAACATCTGCGCGACGTCTTCCCGTCCACACCTTGGTGGACCGACAACGTAAATGCGAGTGCCCCTGCATGTTTCGGCGGCGACCTGGCGACCCGGATCGGATGCCGGATTCCATCGCTGCACCACGCGCAGCACCGAATCCGGAAGTACCGAAACGCTATTCATCGGTCACCGCCGGGGCAGAGCGACCGCCTCCGAGCTGCGCCCACCGACGCACATACCCGCGTCGAATCAGTGAGACCCGTTGTTGCGGACACTGTTCCGACTCGTTCACGAGCTCGCTCCACCACCGGCTGCACGTGCCCGCGTCGTCAGCGGTACGAGGATCGGGAGGCTCGCCTTGACGCAGGGCTCGAATTTCGGGGCTCATCATCGCCGCCGCAGCGCCGAACAACACCGCGGAGTCCGAACTCAGATACAACTCGATTTCGTCCCTGCCCGCAGCGCTGCGCGAGGCAGATCGCCTCAGCGCCGGGCCGATCTGCTCGACCCGGCCCCACCACTGCGCCTCCAGAACAGGTCCGAGAGCCGCGAACAACTCTTCGACGCCGCGCCCGGTCAGTGTCTCCACCGGAACCGTGGGCACGCCGACGTTCTCGGAGATTTCCGCGGCCCGTCCCAGCGCCTCGTCCCAGCGCGGACCGAACAAGTCAGCCTTGTTCGCAGCGACGACCACACGATCGGAAACTCGGGCAATGGCTCGGCCGTCGACGTCGCGGACCGCGTCGACCACCACGTAGACAACGCAACGACGACCCAGATCGGGGTTCGACGTTCCAGGGACATCGAATGCCCTCGACTCGGTCACCACAACCGGTGCGCCGACGACTCTGCGCGAGAACCGGTCGTCGCGCCTCAGGATTCGCGCCAACGACGACCGCCCCACCCCGGCCCGTCCGGCGACCACCAGCTCGAGCGGCGCAGTCAGCGATCCGAGCACGGAGTGAACCGCCTCGGCGGCTCCCGAATCGATCGGCGTCAGCCGATATGCCAGAGCGCGCAGCTGATCGATCGGCTCCGAGCAGGCGTCGTCGATCGATTCTGCGGGCAACATTCGTGACCACTCACGGCATGCAAATCCTGTGTTCATCCCCACCCCACGTCCCCATCGTGTCGGTGAGATTCTGTCAGGTTCTCGGCAAGGACGGCAGGTGACACCGCCCTTTCGCCGACAGTCCGAAGTCGACGGTTTCAGGACTTTCCGTGGAAAGTCTCAACTCAAACTTCAGACCCGTCTGCGCTAAACGGGGGTCATGCGTGACAATGGGTTCGTGAACGAAGCCGATCAGCATGCACCGCAGACCCCTGACACGGGGCAGACGGACCACACCAAGGGGTCCCGTCTCCATCCGAGAGTGACCAGCTTTCGCTCTCGCCGGGGTGCGCTGACCGACGCACAGCAGCAGGCTTGGGACCGTCAGTGGCCGCTCATCGGCGCCGACGTCTCGGACACACCGCTCGATGCGAACGCCTGGTTCGGACGTGAAGCACCCCTGATCATCGAGATCGGTTCGGGTACCGGCACCGCGACGGCCGCAATGGCCAAGGCGGAACCGCACGTGAACCTGATCGCGATCGAGGTGTACCGCCCCGGGCTCGCGCAGCTTCTCCAGCAGGTCGAACGCGAAGAAATTCCCAACGTCCGCGTACTGCGCGGTGACGCGATGGACGTACTCGAGAACATGGTCGCCCCCGAGTCCCTGACGGGCGTCCGGGTGTTCTTCCCGGATCCGTGGCCCAAGGCCCGCCATCACAAGCGTCGCCTCCTGCAGGGGCCGACGTTCTCGCTGATCGCCAACCGCCTCAAGCCCGGCGGAGTCCTGCACGTGGCAACCGATCACGCCGAGTACGCCGAATGGATCGAAGAAGCCGGCAATGCCGAGCCGCTGCTGACCGCACTCGACTGGGAGTCTCCGATGACCCACGAGCGTCCGGTCACCAAGTTCGAGGACAAAGCCCATAAGGTCGGAAGTGCAATCACCGAGCTTATATGGGGGAAGATCAGAGCATGAGCGTCAGCGAACAGCTATCCGACGACGTGACGTCGTCGGAATCTCCTCTCGACTTCGGTCGTGACTCCCGCCACCCCAAGCGGGTGCTTCTGGTCTGGGACGCCCCTAACCTCGACATGGGCCTCGGCGCTATCCTCGGTGGCCGGCCTACCGCCGCCTACCGGCCACGATTCGACGCTTTGGGTCGTTGGCTGCTCTCTCGCACCGCCGAACTGTCCGCACAGAACAGCGGCACGCTCGAGCCTGAAGCGACCGTCTTCACCAACATCGCGTCCGGCAGCGCCGACGTCGTTCGTCCTTGGGTCGAAGCCTTGCGTAACGTAGGTTTCGCGGTGTTCGCCAAGCCGAAGGTCGATGAAGACAGCGATGTCGATTCGGACATGCTCGAGCACATCGCGCTCCGGTACGGCGAGGGCCTCGCCGGAATCATGGTCGCGTCCGCCGACGGCCAAGCGTTCCGCGAACCTCTCGAGGACATCGCAGCAACCGGTATCCCGGTCCAGGTTCTCGGGTTCCGTGAACACGCCAGCTGGGCTGTGTCGTCCGATATCTTGGACTTCGTCGATCTCGAGGACATCCCAGGTGTCTTCCGTGAGCCTCTGCCACGGGTAAGCCTGGACACCCTGCCCGACGAGGGCGCCTGGTTGCAGCCGTTCCGACCGCTTTCTGCCCTGCTCATCGGGCGAAAAAGTGTTGCCGAGTAGGAGTTGATCAGTGTTCGCCAGCTGGGGAAGCATCGTCTATCGAGCCCGCTTCACCGTCATCGCTGTCATGGTGGCGGGGCTCCTCGGGCTCGCTGCGTACGGCCTGAGCCTGCAGGATCATCTCAGCCAGAGCGGCTGGGACGATCCGGGGTCGGAATCGGTAGAGGCTGCCAAACTCGCTGACGGCACGTTCGGACGCAGCACGACGGGTGACGTTCTGGCGCTGTACACGGCGCCGGAGGGCAAGACCGTCGACGACCCCGAGTTCCAAGCGAAGGTCATCGACAATCTGCAGCGACTCGTCGCCGACAACCCCGACCAGATCATGAAGATCAACGGCTCGTACTTCAAGGTCGACAACGGTCTCTCGGTGGCGGCCCTGGCGGACAAGACCAAGCAACACGCGGTCACCAGCATCGCGATCGCCGGAGACAACGACACCGCGGTGTCCAACAACTTCCGCGACGTCGAGTCGCAGTTCTACATCGACGGCGTCGACGTGCAACTCGCCGGCCTGCAACCTGTCGCGAATTCGCTCAACGACACGATGGCCAACGACATCAAGCGCATGGAAATGCTCGCGATTCCTGCTGTCGGTGTCCTACTGTTCTTCGTCTTCGGTGGCGTCGTCGCTGCTGCCCTCCCGTTGATCGTCGGCGGTCTGACCGTCATCGGCGCCAACGGCATCATTCGACTGATCACCAACTTCACCGAGGTCAACGCGTTTGTTGCGCCCGTGGTTTCTCTGGTCGGCCTGGGTCTCGCGATCGACTACGGACTGTTCATCGTCAGCCGTTTCCGAGAAGAGATAGCCGAGGGGTACGACACCCCGACCGCTGTACGCCGAACAGTCATGACGGCGGGTAGAACGGTCATGTTCTCGGCGACCATGGTTGCCGTCAGCCTCGGCGGTCTGCTGTTGTTCCCGCAAGGCTTCCTCAAATCGGTGGCTTACGGCGCCATTGCTGCCGTCATGCTTGCCGCGATCTCGTCCATCACGATTCTTCCCGCGATTCTCGGCATTCTCGGCAAGCGGATCGACGCGCTGACCTTCAAGAAGCTGCGCCAGACCAAGACCAACGAGGAAATCGAGAACGGTTTCTGGGGCAAGCTCACCCGCTGGGTCATGCAGCATCCGCTCAAGGTCGCGGTCCCGATCGTCGCGGCTCTACTGCTGATGATCATTCCGCTGACGGGCATCAAGTTCGGCGGTATCAACGAGACGTACCTGCCCCCGGACAGCCCCACGCGTGTCGCGCAGGCGCAGTTCGACGAACTCTTCCCCGGCAATCGCACCGAGCCCGTTCGACTCGTCATCGAGGGAGCCGACAACACCACCCTCGGTCAGATTTCCAAGACCGCAAATGCTGCGCCGGGTCTGGTCGAGAAGTTCACCCCGGAGGTTGCGACGAAGGACGGTGTCAACGTCCTCAAGGCCGGTCTGACGGAGCGGAACGAAGCACGTCCCACCATCGACTATCTGCGGTCCGCGGACTGGCCCGAGGGCACAACTGTGCTGGTCGGCGGCACTCCGGCCATCGAGCAGGACAGCGTCGACGCATTGCTCGATCGTCTGCCGCTGATGGTCGTATCCGTCATCCTGCTGACGACCTTGCTGATGTTCTTGACGTTCGGCTCGCTCGTCCTGCCCATCAAGGCCGCATTGATGAGCGCGCTCGGACTGGGTTCGACGCTCGGAATCCTGACCTGGATCTTCATCGACGGGCACGGTTCCGGTCTGTTGAACTTCACACCGGGGCCGATCATGTCTCCCGTCCTGGTGTTGATCATCGCGATCGTCTACGGCCTGTCGACCGACTACGAAGTGTTCCTGCTCTCCCGCATGGTCGAAGCGCGAGCGCAGGGCGCGAGTACTACCGAATCCATCCGTATCGGCACGGCACATACCGGACGAATCATCACCGCTGCCGCACTGATTCTGATCGTGGTCACCGGCGCATTCGGCTTGTCCGATCTGGTGATGATGAAATACATCTCCTACGGCATGATCTCCGCGCTGATCATCGACGCGACTCTCATCCGAATGTTCCTGGTCCCCGCGACCATGAAACTGCTCGGCGACGACTGCTGGTGGGCTCCGGCCTGGATGAAGCGGATCCAGCAGAAGATCGGGCTGGGCGAGCCGATCCTCGACAACGAGCTGGTACTCGCGAACGTCCCGCAGATCGCGCCTGTCGGTGCGATCGCCGGACCGGGTCAGCCGCGCAAGATCGAAGCGGCCTCGCGGGTCATGCCGCCGCCTGCCCCGGCTGCACAGCCGGAAAGCGGACCTCGCGTTCCCGATCCTCTCACCGAGCCCATTCCACTCAGCGAAATGGCGATCAAGGCACCCAACACGGAGGCTCCCGCCGCGGAGAAGCCGGCACCGCGACGTCGTCTCGATATCGGGAGTGCAGCCAGCGCCCCCCAGAACCTGATCGAGGCACCTGTACCCAATCCCTCGTACCGGCCGCAACCGAATGCCAGCGACAAGCGCAGAAACCCCACGCCCGCTGCGCCGGCCGAGCGTCCCATCGAGAGTTGGTTGTCGGACCTGCGGGCCCGGGAACAGACTCCCCCGGCCTCACGTCCACTGCCGGTGGTCCGGACGCCTTCGCGGACAAACGGTTCGGCGACCAACGGTGCTGCCAGCAGCAGTTCAGGCTCCAACGGCGCGAGCCGGAACGGCTCCGCAAACGGTGCTACCAACGGCTCTGCAACAAACGGTTCAGCCCCGACCTCGGTGGAGGCGACCCCCCAGTCGCCGCCTCCACCGACCGCTCCGGAGCGTCGTAACGGGGTTTTCACGGATTCGCCTTCGCCTACCAACGAGCCCCGAGTCTCGGACGCCACCCCTGACGGCGACGACAACGCCACCGGCAGGCACCGGCCTGACGACGCAGGCGCCATCAGCGTGAGCGAGCTCATCGCTCGCCAGAAGCGAAGCTGACCTGCTCCTGCTCCTGCTTGGCGAAGGCTCGTGCATAACGTGTCCCGACCAGCAGGAGCAGCAAGCCGACCACCAGGAAGGCAACGCTGCGCACCAGCCCACTGAGTGTGGCCAGGTCGAAGAGGAACAGCTTTGCAACGGCCGCACAGGTGAGAGCAAGCCCGGCTCCGAGCAAGACGCGAGCGTGCTGGCGGTTGTTCAATCCGAGCACCAGCGCTGACGTGGCGGCAAGCATCCAGACGATGGTTGCAACGCTGTGCCCGGCAACGAAACCGGTTGCACTGTCGAAAATTTCGACGCCGGATGAGACGAGCGCGCACGTCACCGCGTAGAGGGCACCGAACCCTGCGCCCGCCCATAGAACCGCCGCGTTGGAATCGGCAATCAACTTCAGTCGGTGAATCGCCCAGACCAGCATCACCAGCGCGCCTATCGCCGTCAGGCTCGAGAGCGCCGTCATCGCACCGAGTTGCCTGGACGCGGCGCGAGCGGTCGTCAACGCTTCCGGCGGAACCGTCGTGAGGTATCCGATCGATCCGATTGCCGCAAAGACGGTTCCGAGGGCGAAGACGAAGCGCGAACCCGCATACAGCGAGACTCCGAGGAAGATCATTCCGACCGTGAGGATCAGCGGCACGACCAAAGATTCCGTCGCCCCGGAGAAGCAGCAGAGCAACAATGCGAGGGCGCCGGTTGCGCCCAGTCCGAATCGCAGTTGCGTCGGCAAAGGCTTGGCCGCCGCTGCAGCCGAAAGAAGTAGTGCCGCAGCAATTCCGTACAGCACTGCGGATTCGGTGCGCCCGAGCACGGCTCCGACGCTCATCAGCGGAAGGGACGAGACAACAAAGGTAGCGGTGGACCACGCCCCTGCAATGCCGTCACGCGAGGGCGAACCCGTGCACTGCATAACCATCGCGCAGCCGGCCCCCACGATTGCAACCACGCCGGCACTGATCACCAATTGCACTGCACTGTTACCGGATTCGTCGAAGATGGACTCCGACGCTATCGCTGCGAGCAGTGCGAGAACCACCGGTACGGTGCGCGCCATGCCCAGGTACTTCCAGTCACGACCGATCTGGGCGGAGATTGTCGCCGACTGGATCGCGAAGAGGAAACCGATGAGGGTCAACGATATTCCCGACGTCAATACGGGAGCCAGCAGCGCTGCTCCCAGAACGATCATGAGCGCCAGCGATTCGGAATCCCACTTCACGGCGAGGGCAACGCCGGCGGCGGCGATTCCGAAGGCAATCACCACCGCGAGCGGCGTCGTCACCCAACCGTAGAGAACGGAGGCTGCGACGACATCGAGATACATCCCTGCAAAACCTGTGGCAGCCAGGGCAATTGCCCCCACTTTGCCCCCTGGCCGTCCGTGGACCCGCACCCCGGCAAACACCAAGGCGCCGGAAAGGAGCGCACCGCCGAGCACCCGCAGCGGAGGTCCGAAGAATCCGGCCTGCGCTGCAAGTACCAGCAGCATCACGACGCCGATCAGTGTGACGGCAACACCGGCCGCGGCCAGGAGTCGACTGATGACACCGTCGCGTTGCCACCAGGGCTGGCGAGGTGCGGCAACCGGATACGTCGGCGGCTGCCACGCGGGCACGCTCTGCTGAGAACGCATTGGCGGCATCTGCGGCACCTGTGGCACCGGAGCTGCGGGTGCCGGGACTACCGCCATGGGCGGGGTCGCAGTAGCCGAGGCCAGCTGAGTCTGCAGGATCGACAGGTTCTGGCCCATGTGACGCAACTGCCGGCCGATGCTGTCGCACTCGGCCGAGAGGGCGGTCACCAGTCGCGGATCGACGGCGGAAGAGCTCGGTGTGGTCATGGCTTCGAGCTTGCTGCGTGGCCGAACCGATCAGATGAGTAGTACTACTCGATCAGCCTGGGGACTTCTCGTACTCAACTGAGGACACCTTCGACTGACAGCACCCTCGACTGACTGCATCATCGACTGACAGGGCACTAACGCCGAGGTGCCGCGTTCCGCAATCGTTCGGACAGAAGCCGACCCGAAGTGTGAAGCGGAGCGGGATCCTGACGCGCCCGAGCAAGGACCAGCGCGCCCTCGAGTGCGGACAGAGCGAGAATTGCCTCGGACTCGGCGTCTTCGCGGGACCAACCGTCTGCCTCGAGGCGCTGAGCCAGCAGTGCGAGCCACGAGTTGTACCCGTCCGCGCAAGCACCGCGGATGACCTCGGATTCGGTTGCGGCATCCAGTGTTGTCGTAGCCAGGGCGCATCCACGTTCGTAGTCCGAATCCGACAAACGCGCAGCCAATGCGGCGGCGAATGCCGAGATCGCGGTGGCTGCATCGGGTGAGCTCTCCAGCAGGTGCCGGATGAAATCGGCCATTGCCTCGCCACGTCGCCTCAGAGCCTCGCCTGCGAGTTCTTCCTTGCCGCCGGGAAAGTGAAAGTACAAGGAACCTTTGGTAGTCGCACTAGCCGAGAGAACTTCCGACACCCCCGTTCCGGCGTAGCCCTTCCGCTGCAACAAATCGGCAGCGGCATCGACCAACAAATCCCTCGTAGACATACGTTCAATATACCGATCAGTACACATATCGACAACACTTGAAGTGCATAAATTGTCAAAACCTTGCATCACTAGACCGATTGGTACATGATTCGGGAATCAACAAACCGGAGCGCGGTCAACGACGCTCACGACGACGAAGGACTGAATCGATGTCACCGAATTCCCCGAACAACACCACCACGACCGTCCTCGGACCGGACGAAGACCTCGCCGGGACCCTCGCGGCCACCGGCGTCCGGATGATGGTTCGTAACAAACAAACCGAGGGAGGTTTCTCTCTTGTACAACACCGCATCGCTCCGCATTCGATGACCTCACCGGTCCATCGCCACAGCCGGGAAGACGAGTACACGGTGGTTCAAAGTGGCCGCGTCGCAGCGATGGTCGGAGACGAGGTCGTCTACGCGGAGACCGGCGCCATGATCTTCAAACCGCGTGGCCAGTGGCACGCCGTGTGGAATCCCGACGACGCTCCAGCACGGATTCTCGAAATCATCACGCCCGGAGGGATGGAAGACCTGTTCGAACTGATGCCGAAACTACTGGCCGAAGCAGGTTCCGCCGCGGAATCGGTTGCAGCGCGGGTAGAAGCAGACTTCGGGATCGAATTCGATCTCGTTGCCACCGCCGAGATCGCACAGACACACGGTGTGGGATTCGGCATCGAAAGTCACTGACCGACTGTCAGCACCTACCGATCGAAGGAAAATTCATGCTTGTACTCACCGGAGCAGAAGACCTCAGCGCCAACCTGAACCAAGAGCTGGGCGTCAGCGACTGGCACGATGTCACCCAGGAGTCCATCGACGAGTTCGCCCGGGTCACCGGCGACGATCAGTGGATTCACGTCGATGTGGATCGCGCGAAGGAGTCGCCGTTCGGCGGAACCATCGCGCACGGCAACTACACGCTCTCACTCGGCCCCAAGTTCTCGTACGCAATGTTCTCGCTCGAAGGTTTTGCGTTTGCTCTCAACTGCGGATTCGACAAGGTCAGGTTGCCCGCTCCGCTTCCGGTCGGCTCTCGTGTCCGCATGCGCGCGACGTTGAGCAAAGTCGAACCGATCAACGGCGGTGTCCAGATCACGGTGACGCAGACGTTCGAACGAGAACACGGTGACAAGCCCGTGTGCGTCGCCGAGATGTTGACCCGCGCGTATCACTGAAAGGTCAGGAGCCGAACATCTTTCGGATCGTGGTACCGAAGGGATGCTTCGCGGTGACACTGCCGAATCGCACCTTGCCGTGCACCACCAGATGCAGCGGGCCCATCTGTGGGCCGGAACGAACCTTGTTCGACGCGCTTCCCCCGACTGCCTCGACACCGTTCATGTCCACCGTCGCCTCTTCGGGAACGATCAGTGAAATCGAGCTGGCGTAGTCGTCGATCGAGATGTTCACGACCTGCGTCTGCATCACCGCGCGCGTGAAATCGATAGTCACACTGGACATTCTGGTGTCGACCACGACAGCTGGTGGAACGATCCAGGCACCGTTCCGCGTCACCGTCGCCATTCGTCCACGGATCACGGCAGCATTTGCCGCTCCGTAAGTACCTACAACCGGAGCCCCGACGGGAGCGCGGTAAGGCGGGCTCGGATGAACCGGCGGCGGTTGGGGTTGGTACGTCGGCGCCGGGTAGGGCTGGCCTTGGTACATCGGCTGACCCGCATTGGGATACGCGGGTGGGTCGTAGTCGGAGATCAGTGTGATGCCCGGAAGATCGGCGAGAACCGAGTTGAGCTCACCTCGTGTCTTTGCGGCCAAGGCAGTGTCCATGCGCTCGGTGAACTCACCGAGCGAGAGCATCCCTTGACCGACAGCTTTCTGCAGCAGCTCGCCGACATGCTCTCGTTCGGCATCGGATACGCGTAGATTCCTGGCCTCCATGATTTCCAGGATAAACGTTATTCGAGACCTTGTTCTATCGCGTATCGCGTGAGCTCGACGCGATTGGCCAACTGAAGCTTCCGAAGCGTTGCCTGCACATGGTTTTCGACGGTCCGGTGGCTGAGCGAGAGCCTCGTGGCGATCTGTTTTGCGCTCAGCCCCTTGGCGACAAGACGGAGCACTTCGGTCTCACGGTCGGTGAGCCGAGGCAGCTCGGGTGCGCGATCGTCGGCCGGTGCCGTCGACATCCGGCGGTACTCACCGAGCACCAATCCGGCGAGGCCGGGGGTGAAGACGGCTTGTCCGTCGAAAGTCGCTCGCACGGCCTCGAGCAGTTCCGCCACCGAAGCACTCTTGACCAGGTAACCCGACGCTCCGGCTTTGACCGCGTCGAGGACGTCGTCACGTTCGGCAGAGGCCGAAAGCACCAGTACCTTGCTCTTCGGCGAAACCTCGAGAACTGCGGTGGTGGCGTCGGCACCGTTTCCGTCCGGCAGGTTCATGTCCATCAGAACCACCGCCGGTTGCACGGCGGCGGCCCGGCGGCGCGCACTCTCGACACCCTCCGCCGTGGCGCTCACGGTGAAGCCGGCAGCTTCGAGGTCCCGGGAGACACCGTCGCGCCACATCGGGTGATCGTCGACGACCATCACCGTCACCGGATTCTCGCCATGTTCGTCAGCCGCGCTCACTTTTCCCCTTCGGAACGTTGATCTCCCATTCGGTGCCCTCCCCCGGCCCGGTTTGCAGGACTGCAGTGCCGCCGAGCACCTGCACTCGGCCGAGAATGGACTTCGATACTCCCATGCGGCCTTCGGCTTCGGCCTGCGCCAAGCGACCCTCGGGGATTCCGACGCCGTCGTCGCGGATGCTGACGATCACCTCGTCCGGCAAATCTTCGAGCAATACGTATGCCTTCGCCGCGGGCCCGGCGTGCAGCCCGACATTGGACAGAGCATTGTCGACGATGGCTGCCAGTTCGATGGCTCGATCACGCTCGATCACGACGGGGTGCGCGGGCGTCGACACCGACACCGACGTGCTTGCCTGCGTGGTCAGCAGCGGACACAGATCCACTGTCTGTCCGCCGACGTCTGCCGCGGCGCCCGAAACCTGCTCGGAGATCAGCATTCTCAAGGCGACCTCCTGCTCACCGGCCAGAGCAGCCAGTTCAGCTGCCTCGCCGCCGAGTGCCGCACCTCGCCTGCGCACCATCGCCAGCACCTGCAGAACGCCGTCGTGTACTTCGCGTGCCAAACGCTCGCGCTCTTCGGTGGCCGCCGCCAGACGGACGGCTTGCTCGAGTTGTCGATGCGAGCGCCGAGCGGTGGTGGTGGCCAAGCCCAACGCCAGGCCGACCGATACGAGCACGGGAGCCGTCGCATCGCGCCAGAGGTCCAGGTTGACCTGGTCGCGGATGATCGCGCTGGCCGCCGAGATGACAACTCCGGACGCCATACCGAGCCACGGCCCGCCGAGAATTGCCGCGGAGATGACCGCGTTGGTGGCCCACAGCGTGGTGGGCAGCGTCTGGTGATTCTGATACCACTCGTGGTCGGAGACCAGCCTCGTCGACGCCATCAGCAAGATGACGACCACCTGATCGGCGATCACCACCTGATACCGCGGCAGCTTCTTCCCGAACAAAGCACCGGATGTCCCGAGCAACAGTGCCGACACCCCGGTCCACACGGCCATCAGAGCGACGAAGAACCAGCTGAGCCGAGAGTTGGTGTAGTCGGAGGCCGAGGCGAACTGGTAGCTGATCGCGTACACCAGCGTGACGAGCCGAAATGCCTGCGCCGCCCGCCACAGCGGGGCATCAGGGTCGGTGTCGACGCCCGACGCCTCGCGAACGGTCGGCTGATAGTGCAGCCGACGACGGCGGGTGGGCTCAGTCATCGGGAGGAGTGGGGTTCACGATGCGAGGCTCGGCGCGCGGCTCGTCGGGTTCGGCGGGGAACAGTGGGGTTTCCGGATCTTCGACGTGCAGTTCGGCGTACGCGATGTCCGGGTCGTCGGCGAGGAGGGAACGAATAGCGGTATTCAGGACCGCGACGATCGGAACAGCCAAGAGCCCGCCGACGATTCCAGCGAGAACGATGCCCGTTGTAATGGCGAGAACGACTGCCAGCGGATGCAGGCGAACAGCGCGACCCAACAACAGCGGTTGCATCACGTGCGCTTCGAGCTGCATGACGCCGATGATGATGCCGAGGACAATCAGCGCCGTCAGGAAACCCTTCGTGACCAGAGCGACAAGCACCGCGAGAAAACCGGTCAGAAATGCACCGACGATCGGAATGAACGCGCCGATGAACACCAACGACGCCAGCGGCAGGGCGAGCGGCACCCCGAGGATCGCCAGGCCGGCACCGATACCGATCGCGTCGGCGGCGGCAACCGCGACCGTGGCGCGCACGTAGCCGATCAGCGACCCGAAACCTGCAGAACCGGCGATCCGTACGCGACGACGCGCGTCGGTGGGAACTATCCGGGTGACGAACTGCCAGATCTGATCGCCGCCGTAGAGGAAGAAGATGAGAGTGAACAGCGTCAGCAATGCCCCGGTGAAGATCTCGCCGATGACTGTCGCCGTGGTCAAAGCGCCGCTGGTCAGGGACTCACGATTGGATTGCACCGACTTGACGACCGAATCACCTGCCTGGCGGATCTGATCCTCGCTGAAGTGCAGCGGACCGCTGGTGAGCCAGTTCTGAATTTGCGTGACGCTGGCCGTGAACTGGTCGGTGAGCTGGGGCAACCCGTCGATGAACTGCTCGACGACAAACGTCATGATTCCCGCGACCAGCCCGATCGAGGCAAGCAGAACGACGATGACGGCTGCCGAGCGGGGAACACCCCACACCTGTAGCCGATCGACAATCGGGATCAGCAGAGCTGATGCCAGCAGAGCCAGCCCCACCGGGATGAGCACGGTTTCGAGGCGGAGTACGACGTACCCGAGAACCAACAGTCCGGCGAAGATCACAATGAGACGCCACGACCATTCCGCAGCGATGCGCACGCCGGGATGCACCGCCCGAGCGTCGGCGGAGATGGGTTTGTTCATCCTCGATGCTCGCTCCGCACGCCCCCTGTTTGCGTTCACATCGCGAGCCTAACCGGCCCGGCCGACACAGGTGAGCGGACGAATAATCGGACGCGCGTACCAACACTTCGACCTCTGCCAGCTAAATTGAACCCTGTGCGGGCCTCATACAGAGCAATAGCGGTGACCATCCGCAGCCGGTGGCCCCTCTATATGCTCTCCATGCTCGCAGCCAATCTGATCGGCGCGGTACTGGTCTTTGCCTTCGTCCGGTACGGCGTGCCGATCCAGGAGTCCGACGCGATAGTTGCCGACCGGGTCCGCAACTTCGCGATCTTCGGCGTGTACCTGGCATTCGCCGGCGCCGTCAGCCTCACGGCGGCGGCGATGATGTTGAAGTCGGTCATTCGCTGGCGGCTGCGCGGGGGTCCACCCACGAGGTCCGAGCAGATGGCGGCACTGCACGCGCCGCTTCGCCAGGCCATCGTCCACCTGGTGCTGTGGATTCTGGGCGGCATCATCTTCGTGTTCCTGACCATCACCGAGATGCCCGGACTCGCGATCGCCGTGATCGTGACGGTCTGCATGGCCGCGACCACGACCTTCGGGTTCACCTACATGCTCGGTGAGCGCATTTTGCGTCCGGTCGCCGCCCAGGCCTTGAGCGAGGGCGAATTCGATCGGACCATGGCGCCTGGCGTCGGAACCCGGCTGGCGATGACCTGGGGTCTCGGCACGCTGATGCCCGTCGCAGGCATCATCTTGCTGTGCTCGACGCAGCTCACGACCGATCTCGAGTTCTCCCCCGACTCTCTCGCGTGGGCGATCCTGCTCATCTCGATCATGGCGATCGTGCAGGCCTTTGCGCTGTCGATGCTGACGGCTACCCAGATCTCCGATCCGATCCGCCAACTGCGACGCGCCATCGAGCGGGTGCAGCGCGGCGCCACCGACGTACGCGTCGAGGTGTTCGACGGCAGTGAGATCGGCCGGCTGCAGGTCGGCTTCAACCGCATGATGAAAGAGTCCGACGAGCGTCGTCTGCTGCGTGAGCTGTTCGGTCAGCACGTCGGCGAGGATGTGGCCCGGCGCGCGTTGAAGTTCGGTACCGAGCTGGGCGGCGAAACTCGATTCGTGGCAGTTCTGTTCGTCGACATGGTCGGATCCACCGGTGCCGCGGCCGAGCGCCCGCCGGGTGAAGTGGTCGAACTGCTCAACGAGTTCTTCCGTGTGGTCGTCGACGTCATCGATCGTCACCATGGTTTTGTCAACAAGTTCATGGGTGATGCAGCGCTCGCCATCTTCGGTGCACCACTCGATCGACCCGACGCTCCGACGGCAGCCCTCGCTGCGGCTCGCGAGCTGCGGTTCAAGCTCAACGACATCACCGGCCTCGACGTCGGAATCGGTGTGAGCGCGGGGCTCGCGGTCGCCGGCAACATCGGTGCTGCCGAACGTTTCGAGTACACCGTGATCGGTGATCCGGTCAACGAGGCGTCACGGCTCACCGAGCTCGCGAAACTTCGGCCCAGCCGGGTGCTGGCGTCGACGAGCGCGTTGTACTTCGCCGACGAAGAGGAACAGGCCGAGTGGGAACTCGGCGAGCAAGTCCAACTGCGTGGGCGCCGACGACTGACGCATCTGGCGTGGCCCGAAAAGTATCCAGAGGTCGATCCGGATCAAATTGGTTAGGGTGAGTCGATGGCTCAGCCTGGAAACACCCCACGGCGACTGAGACGACCACGCTCGCCCGTGGCCGAGACCAGTCGGGCCAGAGGGCGCTTCTGGTGGTTGAAGTGGCTGCTCGGGGTGGCTCTGATCGCTCTTCTGATCGTCGAGGGAATCATCCTGTGGCCTCGTCTCAACGAGTACTGGCAAGCTCTCACCGAAATCCATTGGGGTTGGGTGGCTGCCTGTGTAGCCGCCCAGGCGGTGTCCCTCAGCGGTTACGCGTCCGTTCAGCAGCGCCTTCTCAACGCGGCAGATGTTGTCGCCGGTCACCTCAAGAACCTCTCGGTCATCTACGCCAGCACGGCGATGGCGTTGACGTTGCCTGCCGGCCAGGTCTTCTCGACAGCGTTCACGTACAAGCAGACTCGAAAGTGGGGGGCGACGCCTGTAGTCGCGTCCTGGCAGTTGGCAATGTGCGGTGTCATCGCCGCCGCGACTCTGGCACTCCTCGGTGCCACTGGCGCAGTGGCGTTCGGCACCAAAGTCAGCCCGGTGACGCTGACGATTTCGCTCGTCGGCATGGCGGCACTGTTTCTGGCGTTGCGATACGTAGCCCAGAATCCCGGCAGCATCGAACGCATCGGGCACCGAGTTCTGGCGCTGTACAATCGTTCCCGCAAAAACCCGACCGGGCGCGGTATGCACCGTTGGTCCGAAATTCTCAAGCAACTGGACTCGGTTGAACTCAGTCGGACCGACACTGCGGTTGCCTTCGGATGGTCGGCAGTTCACCGAGTTGCCGACGTCCTCTGTCTCGGTTTCGCTTGTTGGGCAGTAGGAGCCGATCCGTCCTTCGCCGGCCTGCTGATCGCGTTCACAGCGGCGAAAGCGGTGGGCAGTATTCCCCTCATGCCGGGCGGTCTAGGCTATGTCGAGCCCGTGCTCATCACAGCACTGACCATGGCGGGCTCTACCTGGGCGCAAGCCGCAGCAGCGGTATTCGTTTATCGGATAATCAGTTTCGTACTTGTCGCTCTGGTGGGATGGCTCGTCTTCCTCGTGTCATTCCGTGCAACCCACCACGAAGACCTCGAGATGGACCTCGAGTTCGAACGCCGCGAACAGCCGGGCGTCTAGCGTCGCAACGCTGCCGCCATGTCGTCGAGGTGTGCCCGGCTGATCCGAACGGCTGCCTCCGCGTCGCCGGCTTCGATGGCGTCCACCAACATTCGATGTTCGTCCGCGTCGGGCTGGCTGTGGGGATGCAGGTCCAGAACCGCGATCAACTCGATCAACGCCGCCCGCAGACGCGGTACAAAGGTCTCGAAGAGTTCCGACAGCACGGGATTGTGTGCCGCGTCCACCACTGCTCGGTGGACGGCGATGTCGGCGTCGACGAACGCTGCGTCGCCAGAGTGCGCTGCGGCAGTTCTACCGTCGAGCGCTTGCCGCAGAGCCGCGACGTCAACGGCATCGCGCCGCTGCGCGGCGAGGCGAGCTGCTTCGATCTCGACCGCGTTGCGCACCTCGACGACGTGAAGGATCGCCTCGGCTTCGAGCACTCGGGGCCACTGATCCGGAGGCGTCGTACTCCGTAGGAAGACCCCGGCGCCCTGCCGCGATTCGAGCATGCCGAGGCCCGCGAGAGTCCGCACTGCTTCCCTGATAGTGGACCGCCCGATACCCAACTGCGCAGCAAGAGTGGTTTCACCTGGAAGTTTGGCGCCGACTTCCCATTCACCGCTCACGATCCGCGCGCGTAGCAACTCCGCGGCCTGGTCGGTGAGCAGCCGACGCTCGACGATCGGGGACACGTGAACTCCTCAGGTTGTCTGATAAGTGATTTCGTTCTAGTGTAGCCCGCATGGCTACAGGAGCACTCCTTCTCGACTGCCGCGGCGGGGCCTGAAAGACCGGCACCCCTCCGCGGGGTTTCGCCATGCCGGTCTCTCGACTCGACCGCAGGAGAAACCGAAGATGAGTACTACCCGAGCCAACCGCTGGAACAACCAGAAGCCGTCACCCATGCCGTCCGAGCGCTATCGCGCCGCGTGGGATCGCGTCGACATTCCGACTTTCGAGCGGACGTGGCCGTCCAATCGCACCACCGCGGCGCCCCTGTGGGTGCCCGTCGATCTGCGTGACGGCAACCAAGCCCTCGCAGAACCGATGGACCCCGAACGCAAGCGTCGAATGTTCGAACTGATGGTGGCAATCGGCTACAAGGAAATCGAGGTCGGCTACCCCTCCGCGAGTCAGACCGATTTCGATTTCGTTCGCGACCTGGTGCGCTTCGATCTCGTTCCCGACGACGTCACTATCGTCGTATTCACTGCCGCGCGTACGGATTTGATCGAACGGACATATCAATCGATCGAGGGGCTGCCTGACGCGGTTGTCCACATGTACACGGCGACTGCGCCGACGTGGAGAAACGTCGTTCTCGGCAAGGAGCGAGAAGAGTTGCACGACATGATTTTCCGCGCCGCGCAAGACGTTGCTCGTGGCGGCGAAGGCCACGACGGCTGGCGATTCGAGTTCTCACCCGAGGTCTTCAACCTCACCGAACCCGACTACATCCTGCAGGTCTGCAACAGTCTCACCGAACTCTGGGACGCCAGCCCCGATCGCCCGGTCATCCACAACCTCCCTGCCACAGTCGAAATCGCCACCCCCAACATCTATGCCGATCAGATCGAATACATGCACCAGAATCTGGCCCGACGCGATTCGGTGATCCTCTCGGTCCACCCGCACAACGACCGCGGCACCGGCGTTGCGTGCGCCGAACTGGCAGTGCTGGCCGGCGCGCAGCGCGTCGAGGGATGCCTGTTCGGCAACGGCGAGCGGACGGGCAACGTCGACCTGGTCACACTGGGGCTGAATCTGCATGCACAGGGCGTCGATCCGGAAATCGACTTCTCCGACATCGACAAGATCCGTCGAACGGTGGAGTACTGCAACAGAATTCCCGTCCACGAACGCCACCCGTACGGCGGCGATCTCGTGTACACGGCATTTTCCGGAACCCACCAGGACGCGATCAAGAAGGGCTTCGCGCATCACTACGAGAGCGCGGAGGCTGCCGGCGTCGATCCGGGATCGGCGCCTTGGGCGGTCCCTTACCTGCCGATCGACCCCGCCGACGTCGGCCGCGACTACCAGGCAGTCATTCGTGTGAACAGCCAGTCGGGCAAGGGCGGAATCGCATATCTGCTGCAGACCGAGTACGGGATCGAACTCCCCCGGCGCCTGCAGATCGACTTCGCCTCGCGGGTGCAGCTCGAAACCGACGACTCGGGCACCGAAATGACCGCCGACCAGCTGTGGAAACTGCTGCTGCGCGAGTATGGGTACAACGGAGGAGTGCGTCGGTACTCACTGGAACACACCGCCGACGGTGATCAGTTGTTCGTTGCCATCGATCGCGACGGGCGCGAGGTCACCGCCGCGGCCAGTGCGTCCGGGCCGGTCGAGGCATTGAGCAAAATCCTGACCGAACAGGGCTCAGCCGTCGAGGTCGTCTCGCTCACCCAGCATTCACTGCCCCGCAACCCGAATTCTTCCGGGAGTGCGAATTCGGCAGTCACCATTGCAGAGTGCGTGGTGAACGCCGAAGGGCGCTGGGGCATTGCGGTGCATCAGTCGGTGACAGCGTCGGCGCTTCACGCGGTCTACGCCGCAAGCACAAACACTGTGATGCAGCTCACATGATCTTGCGGAAGGATTTCCTGGGGTCCATAGTTGAAGCTACAAGAACTTGAACATTCAACTACTTATTCAGGAGCTTCCATGACCACCGCAACCTTGCCCGCATTGACCGCCGGAACCTGGGTCATCGACACCGTCCACTCCACTGTCGGATTCTCGGTTCGCCACCTCATGGTTTCCAAGGTTCGTGGAACGTTCGACGAGTTCTCCGGAACGATCACCGTTGCCGAAGACGGAACCCCCGCCGTCGAGGCCGAGATCTCCGTGGACTCCATCAACACCAAGAACGAGCAGCGCGACGGCCACATCAAGTCCGCTGACTTCTTCGACGTCGAGAAGTTCCCGAAGGCCACCTTCAAGTCCACCGCAGTGCGCTCCAAGGGCAGCGACTTCGTCCTCGCCGGCGACTTCACGCTCCACGGCGTCACCCGCGAGGTCGAGCTGAACCTCGAGTTCAACGGCGTCAACCCGGGCATGGGCCAGGGCCCCGTCGCAGGATTCGAAGCCACCACCGTCATCAACCGCAAGGACTTCGACATCTCCATCGAGATGCCCCTCGAAGGCGGCGGAGCAGTTGTCGGCGACAAGATCACGATCACCCTCGAGATCGAAGCCGGCCTCCAGGCCTAACAGCACTGTGCGCCTTTATTAACCGCCCGCGGTTAATAAAGGCGCACAGTCGTATGGTGTGAGCGTGAAGAAGTACGCACCATTCCTGCTGATCGACGCCATTCTTGTCATAATCTTCTGCGCGATAGGGCGCCGTACCCACGAAGAAGCCAATGCGCTCGCCGGTCTGGCGAAGACATCCTGGCCCTTCCTGACCGGCCTGGTGATCGGATGGGCTGCCACGTTCGCGCTCTACCGCGACAAGTTCAACGCCGTTCTCCTTGTTCCCACCGGCGTTGTCGTTTGGCTCGGCGCCGTCGTCTTCGGGATGATCCTGCGAGTGTTGAGTGGCCAGGGCACCCAGTTCAGCTTCATCGTCGTCGCGACGCTGGTCCTCGGCGCGTTCCTTCTCGGTTGGCGCGCACTCGCTCCGCTGGTAGTGAGAATCCGCACCAAGTCGTAACCAAACTCCACGGCTCGGAACCACCCGAAATGCCCGAGCACGTAGGACACTTTTCGGATGAGCAACACTACGGAGCCCGTCGAACGTAGCGAGAAGGAAGACCGGGGGTTCTTCGGCCAACCCTTTGCGCTGGCGAACCTGTTCGGCGTCGAGATGTGGGAGAGATTCTCCTTCTACGGGATGCAAGGCATCCTCATCTACTACCTGTACTACAGCGTCAGCGACGGCGGCCTCGGCATCAGCCAGGCGGCAGCGACCAGCATCGTCGGCGCGTACGGCGGCACCGTCTACCTGTCGACGATTCTCGGGGCGTGGGTGGCCGACCGACTGCTCGGCTCCGAGCGCACGCTCTTCTACAGTGCTTCGCTGGTGATGGCCGGCCACATCGCACTGTCGGTTCTTCCCGGCATGTGGGGTGTCGGCGTCGGCCTCGTCATGGTCGCCTTCGGCAGCGGCGGCTTGAAGGCCAATGCGACCTCTCTGGTCGGAGATCTCTATTCCGAACAGGATGTTCGCCGCGACGCCGGATTCTCCATCTTCTACATGGGCATCAACATCGGCGGTCTTGTCGGTCCGCTGCTCACCGGAGCCGTCCAGGACGCCTGGGGATTCCACGCCGGTTTTGCTCTCGCTGCCGTCGGCATGGCGCTCGGCCTGATCCAGTACACGCTGGGCCGCAAGCATCTTCACGGAATCGGTGCCGAACCCGGCAACCCGTTGCCCGCGGACAAGCGCGCACTCTACATCGGGATCGGCATTGCCGCGATCGTCGTCGTCGCGGTCGCCCCCGTCACCGGCTTGATCACGGCGGACAACATGTCCGACGTCGTTGTCGGACTCACGATCGTCGCGTCGGTCGGTTACTTCCTCCTCATGCTCACCAGCAAGAAGGTCACCAAGGTCGAACGCAGTCGAGTCTTTGCGTTCATCCCGATGTTCATCGCGAGCGCGGCCTTCTGGTCGCTGTTTCAGCAGCAGTTCACCACCGTGCCGGTGATCTCAGACAAGCTCCTGGACCGCAATCTCTTCGGTTGGGACTTCCCGCCGACGTGGGTACAGTCGATCAATCCGGTGTTCATCATCATCTTTGCCGGTGTGTTCGCAGCGATGTGGACCAAACTCGGTGACCGTCAGCCGTCGTCGCCGATCAAGTTCGCGCTCGGTACCGGCACGATGGGTCTGGCGTTCCTGGCGTTCATCCCGATCACCGGGGGCGGACCGAACAGTGCACCGCTCCTCGGCCTTGCCGGTGTGCTTCTGCTCTTCACCTTCGCCGAACTCTTCCTGTCCCCCGTCGGCCTTTCCCTTGCAACCAAACTCGCGCCCGAGCATTTCCACACTCAGATGGTGGCGTTGTTCTTCTTGTCCGTTGCATTGGGTTCTTCGATGGCGGGAACCTTGGCCGGTTACTTCGACATCGACGACAGTCGCCCGTTCTTCCTGATCATCGGTTTCTCGTCGATCGGAATCGGAGTGATTCTTGCTCTTGCCTCGCCGTGGATCAAGAAGCTGATGCAGGGCGTGAAGTAGACGGGCTCACTTCACCCACAACCACAGAGCCAACACGAATCCCGCTATCGCTACTGCCACACGCAGTACCGATGGCGGGATTTTCTTGACGACGGGCGGGCCACACCAACCTCCGGCCAACGCGCCGAGCGCCATCGCCAACGCGGCCACCCAATGCACCTGTCCGGAGAAGGCGAAGATGAGTGCAGCCACAAGATTGGCGATGCCGAGAAAGAAACTCTTCAGGATCGTTGCACGCCACACCGTTTCGGAAGTGAGGATGAGCGTCGCAGCCAGGAAGATGACTCCGGCACCGGCACCGAAATAGCCGCCGTAAACCGCGACGGCAAACAGTGCTGCCGAGTAGATTCCGGGGCGGTCACCGCCGCCGGACAACTCACGAATCTTCGGTTGCAGCAGCAGCGCGAGCGAGGCGAACACGACCATCGCCGGCACAACGGATTCGAACGAACCTTCCGGTGCCAGCCACAGGATGAGGGCACCGATGATGCCACCGGCCGCCGAATAGAGAGACCAGCGAACAAGTTTCGGACCGGTATCGGCAACTTCACGGGACGAGTTCGCCAACGCTCCGACGCCGACGGCCACCAACGCGACGGTATTGGTCATGTTCGCGCTGACCGGTGAGAGCCCGACGCTCAGCAGCGCCGGATACGAAACGATCGATGCAAGACCGGTGACAAAACCGACTAGACCGCTGAAGAAACCCGCTACGACGAGGAAAAGGAAATCGAGCAGGTTCACGAACCAGGAATCTACTCGCGGTGCCCGCTACTACTTGTCGGCAGGCTTGCCGAGTTCCTGGAAGAGCTTGTCCGTCATCTGCATTGCTCGATCGCCGCCGTCGGCGTCTGCGACGAACACCGCGAACGCGAAGTCTCCGCGTGATCCGTAGAACCAGCGATCGTCACCGCTCGCTGCACCGGCCGCCATCATGTCCGGGTACCCAGCCAGTCCGCCGGCACCTCGCATGGCGTCACGCAGACGATTGTTGACGTCGCCGGGCAACGCCGTCGGCGTGACGTCGGCGGTAGCCGGTTGTCCGAAGACCATCATCGGCATCGGGGCACTGCCGCGGGCGATCGATGCCGCGAGCATCGCCATTCCGAACGGAGTTACCGTCGGTGTGCTCGCGTCGTTGGACGTCTTGTTGGCCATGACGTTGTTCATCGCCTGGTCCACGCCGGGGCGGTTCGCGGCAAGCACTGCTGTCTGCTGTTCGAGTCCCTGAATGTGGAAGCCGTTGCCGAGTCCGAGTTGCTGCCCGGTGTCTGCCAACTGCTCGGGTGACACGGCGCCGGGGTCGACGCCGTTCTGCATCGACGATGCGAGACGGACCAGATCGAGGGCGCCGCCGGCCGGGCGCAACCCGGTGAAGGCGATCGGGCCCTGTTCGATGGCCTGATTGTTCTGTGCGGCAGCCAGAATGGCGCCGTCCGACGGGCGGATCGCGACGATGGCCGCAGGAGTACCTGCACTGACGACAGCTTCGATCGCGGCGAGTTGAGCGTGCGAGTCGAGGGTCGCGGCGACGTCGGGGCCGGGAGGTCCTTGGAAGCCGGCTTGCTTGATCGGGAATCCGTTGGGCTCGACCAGATTGACCGCCCAACCGGCGGTGGCGTCGCGATTGGCCTGCCACACGGTCCGCAGTGGGTCCAGCAACGGCGAGTTGATTCGACGGTCGGAGGCGATCAGCTTGGGTGTCTTGACCACGACGACGCCGGGGATCGCAAAATCGCTTTCCAGGTAGGCGTAGTCGGGATCGCGGAGCAATACGGCGGTGACGGGCTTGCCGGGGTTTGCGGCGAGGTCGGCCAACATCGACTCCGAAGTGACCAACGGTGCGACAGGTTCGAGCACCGTGGCGAGGCGACGAGTGGTGTCGACGGGGTCCGGCATGGTGGCCGGGTCGAGAGTGATCGCGTTGATGGTCTGCTCGTTCATGAGCAGGGTGCCGGTGCTGTCGACTACCTTCGGCGGCGCTGCGTCCGTGCGGGTGTACGAAACGGTGCGACCGTTGCCGAGGTCGGGGACGAGGACCGACGGGTCCCAGGACACACGCCAGCCGACCGACAGATCACGAACCTCACCCTGCGACTGGTAGCTCCAGTCCTTGCCTTCGCCGAAGTTCCAGGACGCGTCGAGTGTGAAGAGTCCGGAGTCGCTACCCAGATCCATGACCTGAGCGACGTCGAAGTCGGTGGACTTGGCGGCCAGTCCGTCGAACATCTGCTGGATCGACGGCCGCGCCGCGTTGGGGTACGACGTGAGCGCCGCAGCAGCTTCGGCGTCGTGGTTGTTGAGGGCGGTGACGAAGTCCTCCACCACCGAGGCGGCGTCGGATTTCTTCTCCCCACCGATGACACACGACGCGAGCGCCACTGTCAGAACGACAGCAGTTATCGACGCAACGACATATTTTCCACGACGGTTGTGCTGTCCTCCGGGCCCCATGCATGTAACTCTTTACTTCTGTCACACGAGTAACAAGCACGGGATGCCTACGAACGTGTCACGGTTGAGCTACGACGGTGTGATCCAACTGCAACGGAAAACAGGTTTCAGCGCAGAAAAGTGCCCGCTACCTGCACTGCAGGCGAAGAGCTGTCCGCACCCGCGATGAATACCGCAAATGCGAGGTCTCCCTTGATTCCGACAAACCACCCATGTGCCGGGCCACCCTCGGTTTCGGCCGTGCCGGTCTTGCCGAGAAGCCCCGGAATGTCCTGCAACGACGTCGCCGTACCGCCTGTGACGGTCTCGCGCATCATCACCCGCAACTGTTCGGTCACCTCCGCGGGAGCCGGTGCAACGGTGTGATCTGCCACGCCGGGCTGTCCCTTGACCAACATCGGCGCGGGTGTCGTTCCGTTGGCGATCGAGGCCGCCACGAGAGCCATCCCGAAGGGCGTGGCGGTCACCGTGCCCTGTCCGATCGCGGACTCGACGCGTTCGGCGGGGGTGTTCGCGTCAGGGACGTTGCCCGTCACCGTCGTGAGTCCGGGGGTGACGTAGTCGACGCCGAGCCCGAACTGCAGCGCCGCTTTGTGCAAAGCATCGGCGGGCAGACCGACGGCCATCCTCGCCATTGTGGTGTTGCACGACTTCGCGAACGCGGTGTGCAGCGGAACCGATCCGAGGTCGAACTCGTCGTCGTTGGGAATCTGACGGCCCTCGATGTTCTCGGTACCCGGGCACGGCAGAACGGTGTCCGGTGTAGCGACGCCGGCTTGCAGGGCCGCGGACGTCGTCACGGTCTTGAACGTCGAACCCGGTGGGTACAGGCCGGTCAGAGCGATCGGGCCCTGTGCGTCGGCGGGGGCGTTCTGGGCCACCGCCAACACCGCTCCGGTCGACGGCTGCAGCGCAACGATCGCCGCCTGTTGTGTCACCCCGGCGAGCGCATTCTCGGCCGCGAGTTGCATCGGTCGGTCGATCGTTGTCGCGATGTTCGGAGCAACCGGCCCGTCTTGGCCGGCGACGGTGGTGACGGTTCCGTTCTGCTTCACCTGCTGTACCGCCCAGCCCGCGGACTTGTCCTGCCCCTCCTGCCACAGATCGGACAACCCACTGAAAGTCGGCGACGCCAGAGTTTTGTCCACCGAGAGCAACCGAGCCTGCGGCGCCAAGCTCACTCCGGGAATCGCCGCCAACCTCTCCTCGATCGGTGCAAGATCCTCGGCCCGCAAAGTGATTGCGGTGACCGGCTTCCCACTTGCCGACGCAAGATCGCCGCTCAGCGATGCCGCCGTGATCGTCGGTGCGACGGGCGAGAGAAGGGCCGCCACGGCTGCCGTGTCCACCGGGGGCACCGCGGCGGAATCGAGATTGACCAGCGTCACCACCTGCTGCTCCATGATCGGCTGGCCCGCCGCGTCCAGCACCGACGGCGGAGCACCGGTGGTGGGTGTGTAGCGCAAGGTCGTCGAGGAGGTCAGATCCGGAGCCAACAGCGCCGGGTCCCACTGAATCAGCCAGTTGTCCCCGCTTTTCGACGCGTTTCCCTGCGTCGAGTAGTTCCAGTCCTGACCTTCACCGAACTTCCACGCCGCATCGAGTGTGAACTTCCCCGCAGAATCACCGGACTCGGTGGCGTCGGAGACGGTGAATGTTCCCTCGTCCTTGCCCAGCCCGTCGATCAGAGCCGAAATCGCAGTCGACGCCGCCGCCGGATCGGTGGTCAGGGCTGCCGCCGCTTGCACGTCATCGGACGTGAGCGCGGAGGCGAACTCCTCTGCCACTGATTTCGGCTGGTCAGGGCCAGAACTGCAGGCAACTACCGATCCTGCGGCCAATGCCCCCAGAGCCACGGCAGCCACGGGACGACGGAAAGTTCGGAAGCTCTGACGAGCGTGTGAAAGGCGCACGACTCCGATCATGCCCGAATTTGTGGCGCCAGTTCGACTATCGGTGTAATCATGTAATCAGTGCAATAGATGCACGCCACACTCCACCAGCTCTCCGAGGAGAACGCCATGAAGAACTCACAAAACTCCGGCGACCGCAGGTTCGGCCGTCCCGGAGGTTGGCAACAGGCGTCGGTTCCCGACGCGAGTGATGCGTCCGACTGGTTTGCCGGTCGACTTCCAGATGACTGGTTCACCGGAACGGCCGACGTCCAGGTCGACCGCGAAGAAATCGTCGTGATCGGTGAACTCCCGGCAGTCGACGGTGGCGAGGCCGCCGCGGACGGAAGGATCTCACGCTTTCGCGAAACCACGCGCGCCGACCGGATGCGCATCGCCGACGAGGCCGAGGCTCGCTACGGGCGCAAGGTCGCCTGGGGTGTACGTCTGGACGAAAAGACCGTCCTGTTCACACATCTCGCAGTTCCGGTGATGACACGACTACGTCAGCCCGAACGCAAGGTTCTCGACACTCTGGTGGACGCGGGTGTTGCTCGTTCGCGAGCGGACGCCCTCATGTGGACAGTCCGGTTGGCGGGCAAGCACAGCGAACAATGGCTCACCGAACTCCGCGAAGCGATGTCGAAGGTCGACGACCTCCGATCCGAGGGTCCGAAAATCTGACGGCCCGAAAATCTGAGCACCGAACACCGACGAGACCGACAGCACAGAATAATTCGATTGCACGGGACCGTTCGAGTGTTCTAACCTGGAACACGAATCATTCCCGACAGAACAGGAAACGGGCCGTTGCTCCTCTAGAGGTTCATCACGCGAAGGCACTCGCACCCATCAGCACTTGCTGAGCCGGGCGCACAGTCCAAGCACCCTCTGGAGTACTCATGACCCAATCCCATCTTTCTCTGTCGCTCTCGGATCTCACCTTCATCTGGCCGGACGGCGAATCAGTCTTTTCCCACACCAATTTTGTATTCCCCAGTGGCCGTGTCGGTCTCGTGGGACTCAACGGATCGGGAAAGTCGACTCTGCTGCGATTGATCGCAGGAGAGCTCTCACCGGAATCCGGATCCGTGACCGCTTCCGGCGAGGTCGGCTACCTCCGTCAGGACATCACACTCGATCCGAGCGTTCGGGTGGATGACATCCTCGGTATCCACGAACTCCGAAACGCTTTGCACCGCATCGAAACCGGCGACGGCTCCGAATCCGACTTTGCGCTCGTGGACAACAACTGGGATATCGAGGAGAGCGCTCTCTCCACCTTGCATCGACTCGGCCTCGAGAAGGTGGTTCCGGATACCGCAGCATTGAGCCGAACTGTCGGCACCCTCTCCGGCGGAGAGACCGTCTTACTCGGCCTGACCGCAACGCTGCTGAAGAATCCACAGGTACTGCTCCTGGACGAGCCGACCAACAACCTGGACCGTGACGCTCGATCACGAGTTCATGCTGCAGTCCAACAGTTTCCGGGAACCGTGCTGATCGTCAGCCACGACCGGGAACTGCTCGACACCGCGGAGTACACGATCGAACTACGTCGGGGGGATCTACGCGTGTTCGGCGGCAACTACTCGCACTACCAGGAGGTCGTGACCGCTGAGCAGGAAAACGCACTCGCCACCGTTCGCGACGCCAAGGCCGATCTGGCAAAGCAGAGCCGCGAGCTGATCGACGCTCGAACGAAACTGGACCGACGTAAGCGCTATGGGCAGAAGATGTTCGAGAACAAGCGGATGCCGCCGATCATCGCGCAGACACGAAAACGTCAGGCCCAAGTTTCGGCGGGAAAGCTGGCCCTCAACCATATCGGGAAGGTGGACGAGGCCAAGTCTGTCCTGTCGGAGGCAGAGGAACTCCTTCGAGACGATCGCGAGATTCGTCTGGATCTGCCTGCTACAGAGGTTCATCCGGGGCAGCAGGTTGCGCGGCTCGACGAGGTGACGTTGCGGAGCGGCCAAGTGGTATCGCTCCAGATCACCGGGCCGGAGCGGATTGCGATAGTGGGACGCAACGGAATCGGCAAGACGACGTTGCTCGATGCACTCGCCGCGTCGACTCCGTTCGTAGCCTCTCGTGCGCTCCCCCAACGTCTCGACGTGTTCGACGAGGACCTCTCGGTGGCGGACAACGTCGCGTTGGCCGCGCCACACGCGACAGCCGAGGAAATTCGCGGGCAGTTGGCACGGTTCCTTTTCCGGGGAACGGATTCCGACGTATCGGCATCCGCACTCTCCGGCGGTGAACGATTGCGTGCGGCGTTAGCCACGATCCTGCTGGCCGAGCCCGCGCCCCAGCTGCTTCTTCTCGACGAGCCGACCAACAACCTGGACCTACCGAGTCTCGCCCACCTCACGCAGGCACTTTCCGATTTTCGCGGCGCCATGGTGGTGGTGAGTCACGATCTGCCGTTCCTTCGCGGCATCGGCATAACGCGATGGATCAGCATGGACGAGACTGGTATTCGAGACATCGATCCCGAGTAGGCCGACGGTTGACGCTGTCGGTGCTCGACGGTCTGGCCTACCGTGGGGCGATGTGCCTTCACCTCGACGCAACCGCCGCGCTGTCGCTCGCAGGTTGGGTTCGCGAAGAACCCACTCGATCGGCCTCTGCCCCAGTTCCGCAACCACTGGTCGGGGTTGTGACCAACTCGTAGTGTGGGCGAGTTCGTTCTCCGTACTTGCCAGCTCCGACGACCAGGTGTGGTTTCTCTCGGCGGAGAACTATGCCGGTGGCGTTGGCGTCAGCGATGAGGCGTTTCCCTGGAATGCGTTCCGGCACGAGAGCCTGGCGGTCGCTTCCGGGCCGGCGGAGCGCGCGGCGATCAACGCCTTCTGGTCCACTCACCTCCCGGTCCTGCTGTCGGTGCGCAATGGGTACGAGTACTTGGCGCTCGCACCCGACGGTCAGGTTGTCCGTGGAGGAGAGCCGGAGTTCGAGGAGGTCACCATCGTCGCCGCTGATTTCGAGGCTCTGATTCGGGGCATAGCCGCAGGCGTCAGCACTGCAGACCCCTCCACCGATGCATTGCTTGGAACAGTGGGTACTGCCCCGCCGGGCAGTGACCGGTAGCTCTGGGGGAGGCCGAGTTGACGGCCCGACTGTTCGTGAGAGTCCACGCCATCCGTCGAATGGGACCGGACGACTACTCGAGTTCACGTGCGTAGCAACTGGCACCCATACTGGACGGGTGTTGCACGACGTGAGAAATCCGGTGGACGGTGCGCGGATCACCTATCAGATCGTGGGCGATGGCCCACCCCTGTTGATGGTGCACGGCACAGCGTTGTCGCGCTCCATCTGGCGTGGCTTCGGGTACGTCAAGGCACTTCAGGAGCAATATCGTCTGATCCTCGTCGACATGCGGGGTCACGGACGCAGTGACAAACCACACGACTCCGATTCGTATGCAATGGATCTGGTGGTCGGCGATCTCCTGGAGATCCTCGACACGGAGTCTCCGTTCGAACCGGCACACGTCCTCGGATACTCGTTCGGCGGACGCTCGGTGATGTCGCTGACAGTCGAGCACTCCGAACGGGTGCGATCGCTGACCGTCGGGGGCGGTAGCAGCCGACCGATGACGGGCGCGTTCGACGCATTGTTCTTCCCGGGCTGCATCGACGTACTCGAAAGCGGCGGTATCGAGGGATTTCTGACCGGTTGGGGCGTGAGGCGCGGCAAACCGGTGGATCCTCAGACTGCGACTGCCTTCCGAATCAATGATGCCCTCGCGCTCGCTGCCTACATGCGCCGCGCAGAGAAGGAGCACGGCATCGACGACGCCGTGCTGCAACGGATCACCACACCGGCGTTGTTGTTCGTCGGATCGAGAGATCGCGAGCGCCTGCCGGATACCGAGCATCTCGCGTCGCTGATCCCGGACAGTGCCTTGACTGTGATCGAAGGGGCTGACCACGCAAGCGCAGTCGCAGACTCCGATGCTGTACTGCGTGCGCTCATTCCCTTCCTGAGCCGACAGTAGTCCACCTTCAACCGCTCACTACTGCGATGTGAGCACTCTCGACTCCAGCGCGGTCACCGGTGGTTGCCGCAAGTCCAAGCGCCTCAACAACTGGGCATTCGCGGCAACGACCACAGTGGATACCGACATCAGGATTGCTCCGACCTCCATCGGCAGCACGAACCCGACGGGCGCCAGTACTCCCGCAGCGAGAGGAACCGAGATCGCGTTGTATCCCGCTGCCCACCAAAGGTTCTGAACCATCTTCCGGTAGGTGGCGCGGGAGAGCTCGATGACCGAGCTCACCGAACGCGGATCATCGCTGGCCAGAACAACTCCCGCCGACGCGATCGCCACGTCGGTTCCGGCACCGATCGCGATGCCCACATCCGCCTGGGCGAGTGCCGGCGCATCGTTGACCCCGTCACCGACCATCGCCACGCGGTGGCCCGCAGCCTGAAGCCGAGATACCTGCGCTCCCTTGTCCTGCGGAAGCACTTCGGCGAAAACTTCGTCGATCCCGAGCCTGCGAGCCACCGAATGGGCCACGGCCTCCGCGTCTCCGGTGACCATGGCCACCCGCACACCGCGAGCATGGAGGGCGTCGACGGCCAATGCTGATTCCGGGCGAATCTCGTCGGCCAATGCCAATGCGCCGATTACCTTCTCGTCACGCACTACATGCAGGACGGTCGACCCGTCACTGAGCCACTCTTCGGTCCCCGGGATCGCGGTGGCCCCGACCGATCGCAGCATCCCCGGTCCGCCGACACCGACGCGTGCACCGGCGACGTCCGCAGCAACCCCGATCCCGTTGTGCGCCTGAAAGTCGGAACCCGAAGTGAATTCGAGCGACAACTCCCGCGCCGCCGCGACGACGGCGCGCCCGAGTGGATGTTCGCTGTCGAACTCGACGGCAGCCGCTGCGCTGAGAACGTCGTCGTCGGAATACCCGTCGACACCGCGTACACCGACCACTGCGGGCTCCCCCTTGGTGAGAGTGCCGGTCTTGTCGAAGAGAACGGTGTCTACGTTACGCATCGCCTCGAGGGCCATGCGGTCGGTGATCAAGATCCCAGCGCGAGCCGCCCGTTCCGTCGCGATTGAGACGACCAGTGGAATCGCCAACCCGAGCGCGTGCGGGCAGGCGATCACCAGAACGGTGATCGTCCGGGTGACTGCGCTCTCCGGGGTGCCCCAGATACTCCAGGCGATCGCGGTCAGCACTGCCGCGCCCAGTGCGTACCAGAACAGCAGAGCAGCGGCCTTGTCCGCCAACACCTGCGCGCGACTCGACGAGTTCTGGGCTTGTTCGACCAGGCGCCGGATACCGGCGAGCGCGGTGTCTTCTCCCACGGCGGTGACTCGAAGCCGAAGTGCCGAGTCGGTGGCTACCGTGCCGGCCACCACCTGATCTCCGACAGTCCGGCGGACGGTCTTCGACTCGCCTGTAATCATGGATTCGTCCATGTCGGCGCTTCCCTCGACCACCGTTCCGTCCGAGGGAACACGGGCGCCGGGACGAACTATCACCAGGTCGCCGGTCGCCAGAGCTGCGGTGGGCACGGTTTCCACCGATTCCCCCACCACCCGTTCTGCCTCGTCGGGCAGCAAAGCGGCAAGTGAATCCAAGGCGCTCGATGTCTGACTGAGCGAACGCATCTCGATCCAGTGGCCCAACAACATGATCACGATCAGAAGCGCGAGCTCCCACCAGAAATCGAGAGTGTGATCCACCCAGTGCAGACTCGCAGCCCATGACGCGAAGAAGGCCACGGTGATCGCGAGCGCGATCAACAGCATCATTCCCGGCTGCCGAGAACGGATTTCGGCAACAGCGCCGGTGAGGAACGGCTTGCCACCCCAGAAGTACATCACCGTGCCGAGTACCGGTGAGATCCATTCCACCAGAGAGTTTTCCGGCAGTGTGTACCCGACCAGATCAGCGAACATCGCGTCTGCCGCAACGACCGGAACCGCGATGACCAGCATGACTGCAAACAACGTCCGGAACTGTGCGACGTGATCCCCGTGACCACCGTGTGCCCCATGCTCCATCTGGCCATGGCTCATCTCGCTATGGTCCATCTGGCCATGGTCCATCTGACTGTGATCCATGTGGCGGTCATCCCCTCGCGTGTGATTGCAGCACAGCACCGGTCAAGCCATCAGCCTCGAACGTATGCCCAGGTAGCCACCCGAGCAAGGTCACGCGGCCAAGGCCTCCTGTTCAACTCCCCTTCAACATCGCTTCCATCTGAGTGATTTCCGCCTGCTGACCGGCAATGATCGCTTCTGCCATCTTCTCCGCCGACGGGTCGAGCCCGTTGTCGAGTTCGGTCTGGGACATGGTGATGGCACCCTTGTGGTGCTCGATCATCATCGTCAGCCACAACTTGTCGAACTCCGCGCCACTGGCATCGGTGAGGGCGGTCATGTCGTCGGCCGACATCATTCCCGGCATCTCGGCCATCTCGACGCCGTGTCCCGCGTGCGCCGACTCATCCATGCCCTCCATCGAACTCGACGAAGGCTCGGGGCGTCCCCACTCCGTCAACAATTCGGTCATCTGAGCCATCTCCGGGCCTTGCGCTGCCTCTATCTGCGCTGCAAGAGAGAGAAGTTCGGCATTGTCGGTTCGACCGTCGACCATCCTGGCCATGTTCAATGCCTGCGCGTGATGCGGGTACATCCCTTCGAGAAACTCGATGTCGGCAGCATTGACACCCGCAGGAATCTCCGACTGTGCTGCAACACTGGTTGTTTCGGAAGAATGGTTGATACTCTCCCCGGAGTTGTCCGAGCATCCGGCAATCAACAGTGCTGCCGCTGCCACAACCGGAACGAACCGCGCGGCGCTCTTCCTGACCGTCAAAGACATGTTTTCACTCCCGAGAATAGATTCTGTTCGATATGCACTGCACCACAATTGATTTGACAAGAATGCTGCACATGCACAGTTGCCACGTTACCGGCGAAAATCCACCGCGAAGCCCGATAACCGGCTCGAACAGGCTTCCTTCATCGAATCTTCACAGTCGAGTGGAAACCACCACGCGCCAGCAATGCAGACACGCAGTCGACTAACCTCGGTCTGATGAGCGCCGAACTACGACCTGGCGAGGAACCGGGGCGCGTTCTTGTCGTCGACGACGAGACTGCCCTCGCCAAGGTTGTCGCCAACTATCTGACACGCGAAGGATTCACCGTGCGCCTCGCCCACGACGGGCCGAGCGCAGTACGTTCGGTGCGCGAATTCGAGCCCGCGCTGATCGTGCTCGACCTGATGCTCCCGGGCTTCGACGGTCTGGAAGTCTGCCGGCGGATCCGTACGTTTTCCGACGCGTACGTCCTGATGCTCTCCGCCCGCGGTGACGAGTCGGACAAGGTGACCGGACTGGCAGCTGGCGCAGATGACTACGTGGTCAAACCCTTCGGCCCCCGCGAGTTGGTTGCGCGAGTGAAAGCACTGCTCAGACGGCCACGTGCGTCGAGCATGCTGCCGGAAGCGCTGCCGACGCCACCCGGTCTCGACATCGACGTCCTCGCCCGCACCGTGCATGTCGACAACCGCCCGGTCGATCTCACACCCACCGAGTTCGCGTTGCTCTCCGCCCTCGCTACCCGACCTGACGCCGCCTGGAGTCGAGCAGACATCATCGCCTCGGTGTGGGGGTCGCCCTGGTTCGGGGACCAACACATCGTCGACGTCCATGTCCGTGCATTACGCCGCAAACTCGGCGACGACGCGACCGATCCTCGGTTCATCAGAACCGTCAGGGGCGTCGGATACTCCCTGAGGTCGTCATGAACGCGGTCGTCATGAACGAGGTCGTCATGAAGAAACTCGGGCTACGCGGAAAACTGCTGCTGGCGCAGCTTGTCGTCCTGTTCGTCTCCTGCCTCGCCATCGCCGCAGTCGCCATTGCCGTCGCTGCCCCGCTCTTTCACAACCACCTCATGATGGCCGGCATCGAAGACTCGAATGTCCGTACCCACACCGAAGAGGCATTCGCTCAGACCATGACCATTGCACTGTTGTGCGGGATCGCGGTCGCACTGGTGGGCGCAAGCATCGCCGCGGTCTACATCGTCCGACGCATCACGGCCCCGATCTCAACGCTGGCGGAGGCGGCTCAAAGCGTCGCAGACGGGAACTTCGACGTGACTATCGGCAGGTCCGACGTAGATGCCGATTTCACGCGTCTCGAAACTGCCTTTGCCGACATGGCGGCACGCCTTGATCATTCGGATCGGGTCCGCAAACGCCTGCTTGCCGATCTTGCCCACGAATTACGCACTCCGCTATCGACTTTGGCTGCGTACGTGGACGGCATCGAGGATGGCGTCCTCCCCACGGACAACTCTTCATGGTCGGTGATGCGCGATCAACTCGAAAGACTGCGTCGGCTCTCTTGCGATCTGGCGGACGTCTCCGCGGCCGACGAACACGCTCTCGAACTCGATCGCCGAGACGAGAAGATCGACGACATCGTTTGCAGCGCAACGGCAGCAGCGGCGCCACGTTTCGCCGATCGTGGAGTCGAATTGACGACCGCGCTACCTCCGCAACCGATCACGGCCGAGGTCGATCGCCAACGAATCGAACAGATCCTCGCCAATCTGCTCGAAAACGCGTTGCGGCACACTCCGAGCGGAGGTTCGGTGAGGGTGACACTCGCACGGGAAGGTGACCACCTCTCGGTGTCCGTCACCGACACCGGTGACGGAATTCCCGCAGACCAACTCGAATCAGTTTTCGACCGTTTCCATCGCGGTGATCGATCCGACGGTTCCGGTTTGGGGCTCACGATTGCGCGCAGCCTCGCGCTCGCACACGGCGGCGATCTGTCGGCGCTCCGAAACGAGCAACCTCTCGGCAGCACGCTGATCCTCACCTTGCCGACAGGTTTCAGGCTGCCGCTTTGAACGGATCGTGCTCGGCGATCAGCTTCTCGAGTCGAGCCTCGTCCACTCGAACCCTGACTGTGGATGCCTCCTGCTGATCACGAATCACCTTGGCCAACGTGAACGTACTGGTGACCAAGAACAGCAAGGACATTCCGAGAAATCCGCGTTGCCACGCATCGATCGGAAGATACGCAATTCCGAGGAGGGTGCCGACAAAACTGACGGCAAAGGCTATTCCGGCCTGAAGATAGAAGGCTGCAGTGGTCTTCGAGGGTGTTGTCGGTGTGCTCATGCTTCGAAGTCTGCTCGCCCATCCCGGCACTCGGATGCGTAGTCCTACTCGAGTGCGCTCGGTACTTCCCCGGCAAAAATCAGATGCCGTTACCCATCCTGGTGGATAGTCTCGGTCCGGTATCCGGAGTTGTTCCAGAACAGTCAGACGGCAGGAGTGATCGATGACCCGCAGACATATAGCCATGGTGAGCATTCCGGCACCGGGCCACGTCAATCCGAGCCTGGCGATCATCGCGCGTCTCGTCGCCGCCGGTCACCGCGTCACCTATGCCAACGACGAGTCGATGCGTGAGATCATCGAGGCGACCGGGGCCGAATTCGCACCGTACGTCTCCACGCTGCCCAGCCTCGTCCCTTCTCCCGACGGCGCCGAACCCGAGAAGAGCTGGGACGGGGATCTGATCGATCAGTTGACGATTTTCCAGGACGATTACGAGTCGATGCTGCCGCAGCTACGCCGAATCTACGAAGACGATCGCCCTGACCTCTTTCTCTACGACATCGCCGGCATTCCGGCACGAATACTGGCTCAGTAGTGGGGCGTTCCCATCATCCAGTTGTCGCCGACGTACGTTGCCTGGGACGGTTACGAAGCCGACGCCGCACCGATGTACGACGAAATTCGTTCCGATCCGAGAGGCGTCGACCTGCTCGATCGGGAGACCCGGTTCTTCCGCGCCGAAGGCGTCGAGGTCGATCCGCGTGAGTTCACCGGACGCCCACCCCGTGCAATCGTGCTGATCGCAGAATCGATGCAGCCCAACGCCGAACGCGTGAACCGCGACGTCTACACGTTCGTCGGCCCCGCACTCGAACCGAGCAGTCAACCTTGGGTGAACCCGGATCCCGAACGCAAGCTCTTGTTGATCTCGCTGGGTTCAGCATTCACCGATCATCCGGATTTCTACCGCACCTGCGTCGAGGCTTTCGGCCAGATGGACGGCTGGCACGTCGTCCTCCAGATCGGAAAGCAGGTGCAGATCTCAGATCTCGGACCATTGCCCGACAACGTCGAAATACACCGTTGGGTACCGCAGTTCGCAATTCTGCAGCAGGCCGACGCGTTCGTGACCCACGCGGGTATGGGCGGATCCAGCGAGGGACTGGTGACCGGGACACCAATGATCGCAGTGCCGCAAGCCGTCGATCAGTTCGGCAACGCCGACTCGCTCGTCGACGCCGGTGTCGCAGTACGCGTCGACAGCGCTACCGTCACGGCAGTAGAGCTTCGTGAGGCGCTGACTCTGGTGAGCGCCGACGAGTTCCGCCGACGCAGCACGGAGTTGGCAGAAGAACTCGCAGCGGCGGGCGGTGTGTCCCGTGCCGTCGAATTGATCGAAGCCGCTCTACCCGGCAGCGGGCCCAGATAATGTCTGCTACCAGTGCCAGGCGTCGCCGCCCACGTTCTTGATGGTTCGCTGCAGCACAGTGATGGTGGTGACAAACTCCTCTTCGGTGATTCCCTGCATCCGCTCTTCCTGCAGCATCTGCTGTACCCGCGCGGCGCGATCGAACTGCTCGGAGCCCGCACCAGTCAGGCGAAGGACAGACCCGTCTTCGCGCGCCCACCCCAGTTCGAGGGCAGAGTCGACGGCGTCATCGATCACGTCGGTGGATTCGTTCGGACCGATCGTCCGCAAGAGGACAGCACGCTCCACCCCTTCAGGGTGCAGCGAAAGTTGGTGCAGGACCCACCACCCCGGCTGGGTGACGCCGATCGCTTCGAGTGCTCCGCGCGTGCGCGTGCGAATCGCTTCACCGGCTCGCGCGGTCCAGAATCCGATCGGCTGGTTGGCCGGTGGCTGCATCGCTTGTTTGTTCATGCACACGACGATAAAACCTCAACGGAAGTTCAGGTCAACCACCAGTGAGGTGAAGTTCTACATATGTTGCGTGATTGCTCGGCCGATAATGCGGGCGGCGTCGGGGAACTCACCCGGGTTCGGTCCGGCGTAGTTGAGCCGCAAGAACTTTCCAGTCGGTTCTGCCGGGAACCAATCGTCACCGGCCCCGACGATGACGCCGGCCGACCGGCAGTCCTGCACCACGCGTTCGACGTTCGTGGTGTCCGGGAGCCGAAGCCAGAGGTTGAGTCCGCCTTTCGGTACGGCGTCGAGGTGAGCGTCCGGTGCGTGCTCGCGCAGACTCGAGACGAGGAGGTCGCGTCTGGCCTCGAGTTGGTGACGAAGCCTACGCAAGTGCGTTCGCCAGGCCGGTTGGGTCACGACGTCGAGCGCTACCGCTTGCAGCATCCCGCTGACATACATCGAATCTGCCTGTGTATCAGCCAGAATCCGCTCGTACGCCGGACCCCGAGCGATCAATCCGGCAACTCGCACCGATGGGGACACGCTCTTGGTCAGCGCACGAAGGTAGACGACGTGACCGCTGTCGTCTCGTGCAGCGATGGGGCTGGGATCTGCGGTGATTCCGAAGTCGAGCGCCGAACTGTCCTCGATGAGGAATGCGCCGTGCCGACGGACGGTGTCGAGAACCTTGTCAGCCAACGACGGCGACCACAGCGCTCCCGTCGGACTCGCGAAGCTCGGTTGTGCGTAGAACGCACGGGCACCGGTCTGTTCGAATGCACGCGAAAGCTCTTCAGGATCAGGACCGTTGGCGCCGCTGGAAATCGGAATGACCGTGACTCCAGCCTGCGCGGCGGCCAGGATCGCTCCCCAGTAGGTCGGCGATTCCATGAGCAACGGACGCCCCTCCCCCACCAACGCGCGAAAGGACGTCGCAAGCCCACCCTGGCTGCCGGGAAGTACAACCACGTCGTTCGGCCCCGGCGGAGTGATCCCGGCAGGAGTGGCGGAACCCAATTCGGAGGCAAACCAGGACTGCAGTTCCGGAAGCCCGGCAGCGAGGGGCCGATTGAACACGGCGTCGGTTCGCGTCGCCCTGGTGAAGGCTGCACGAACCAGACCTTCCGGCAACAGCTCTCGGGCCGGATAGCCGGAATGCAGCGCGATCACGTCGTTGGAGGTGGACTGCAGCGCCATGGGCAGCTGCAGACGATAGTTCGGCGATCCAAGCGCCGCTGTCTGCCACCCGTAGTCGTTGGGTCGCACGACGCGCGCCGCGCGCACGAAGGTCCCCACACCGGGACGAGCCTCCACAACCCCCTGAGATACCAGTGTTCGCAGCGCCTTCTGCACGGTGACCGGACTCGCCCCGTGCAGGCTGACGAGCGACCGAGTGGACGGAAGCTTCGCGCCTGGAGGAGCCGTCGCGATCCACTCACGCAAGGCTGCGACAATCCTCGAACTGCTATCATTGGACATGTCGAATCATAGTAGCGCTACTCCTCTTTCGCCGCTAGCGCTATCGCGAATCAATGTCCGTTTCCAGACCGAACCCTGAGGCGCCCTTCTCATCTGAAACACAACTCGCCCACCCGAACCGGAGAGGTACGTAACCGCGTGAACACACCCATCGATCAGGCCCGCAAGCTCGAGAATGTCAGGTACGACATCAGAGGGCGAATTCTCGACAAGACCGAAGAACTCGAGGATCAGGGACACACGATCCTGCGACTCAACGTCGGCAATCCGGCCCCCTTCGGGTTCGAAGCTCCGGACGAAATCATGATGGCCATGATCCGCAATCTCCCTACCGCGCAGGGATATTGCGATTCTCGCGGACTGTATTCGGCGCGCACTGCGGTGGTCCAGTACTACCAGACGCGGGGTATCACCGACGTCACCGTCGACGAGATCTATCTCGGAAACGGTGTGTCCGAACTGATCACCCTGACGATGCAGGCCCTCTGCAATCCAGAGGACGAGATCCTGATTCCCGCTCCCGACTATCCCTTGTGGACGGCTTCGGTTTCACTTGCCGGCGGCACGCCCGTCCACTACCTCACCGATGAAAGCCAAGGCTGGGCACCGGACTTCGACGATCTGGAAGCTCGGATCACGCCGCGCACCCGAGGGATTGTCGTCATCAATCCCAACAATCCGACGGGCGCCGTCTACTCGACGGAGGTGCTGCAACGCTTCGTGGATCTAGCGCGCAAACACGATCTGATGCTCTTCGCCGACGAGATCTACGAAAAGATCGTCTACGACGGCCGATCCATGACAAACCTTGCGACGATGACCGGGCGAGACGTTCTGTGTCTGACGTATTCGGGACTGTCCAAGGCCTACCGCGTGTGCGGATTCCGAGCCGGATGGCTGGCCATCACCGGACCACTCGAGCGGGCGTCGAGCTTCATCGAAGGCATCAAATTGCTGGCCAACATGCGAATGTGTGCCAACGTGCCGGCGCAGCACGCTATCCAGACTGCACTCGGCGGACGCCAGTCCATCGAGGACCTGTTGCTCCCACAAGGTCGGCTGACGGCCCAGCGCGATCTCGCACACACCACGCTCAACAGCATCGACGGGATCAGTTGCCAACAGGCCGACGGGGCGCTGTACCTGTTCCCCAAGCTCGACGTCGACAAGTTCGGCATCGTCGACGACGAGAGGTTCGTTCTCGATCTACTGGAATCGGAGAAGATTCTTGTCAGCCACGGTCGCGCGTTCAATTGGATCGAACCCGATCACTTCCGGTTGGTGACTCTCCCCAACACCGACGATCTCTCGACGGCACTCGAGCGACTCGGCAACTTCCTCAGTTCCTACAGCCAGTAGCCCTGGGTACCGGGCCCACATACGACTGAACGCCGACCGGATTTCCGGTCGGCGTTCAGTGGTGAAAATCAGCAGGCGATCAGGCAGTGACGATCGCGTCGAGGGCCGAGTAGAACAAGCCCAATCCGTCGTCACTGGGACCGGTGAGAGCCTCGGTGGCGTGCTCGGGGTGCGGCATCAAACCGACGACCCGGCCGTTGGCCGAGGAGATGCCGGCGATACGACGCTGCGAGCCGTTGGGGTTCTCCTCCGAGTAACGGAAGACGACGCGGCCTTCGCCCTCGAGTTCGTCGAGAACCTTCTCGGACGCCTGGAAGCGACCTTCACCCGACTTGAGGGGGATGAGGATCTGCGCGCCGGCCTCGTATCGCGAGGACCACGCCGTGTTGTTGGCTTCGACCGTCAACCACTCGTCGCGGCAGATGAAGTGCAGACCCTGGTTACGGGTCAGGGCACCGGGCAGCAAACCTGCTTCGCAGAGGATCTGGAAACCGTTGCAGATGCCCAGGACCGGCATGCCGCCCTTGGCTGCTTCCACGACCTTGCCCATCGCGGGAGCAAAACGTGCGATCGCGCCGCAACGAAGGTAATCGCCGTACGAGAATCCGCCGGGCACGATGACCGCGTCGACACCCTTGAGGTCTGCATCGCCGTGCCAGAGTTCGACAGCTTCACCGCCGGCCAGGTTCACTGCCCGCGCCGCGTCGATGTCGTCGAGCGTGCCGGGGAAAGTGATTACTCCGATACGTGCGCTCATGCCTCGACTCGCCTGACGGTCCAATCCTCGATCACCGTGTTGGCCAGCAGGCCTTCGGCGATCTTCTCGAGTTCGGCGTCTTCGACACTGCCGTCGATCTCCAACTCGAACCGCTTGCCCTGACGGACATCGGATACTCCTGCAAAGCCCAGGCGAGACAGTGCCCCGACAATTGCCTGTCCCTGGGGGTCGAGAATCTCGGCCTTGGGCATGACTTCGACGACGACACGGGCCACGTGCTGCTCCTCGGTACTAGTGCGCGAACCCGGAGTGAAACGCTCGGGTGATGGCCAGTTTACCGGGCGGACCCGAGATGGTTCGCATCGAGTGATCGGGGCGTGACGGCCACCACCTGTGAAACCCGCCTGCGAGTCCCTTCGGGGCGGCGCATACTCGAAATCATGCGACTGACACATTTTGGCCATTCCTGTGTGCTCGTGGAGTTGAACGGCTCGAAGATCCTCTTCGATCCCGGCAACTTCTCGCACGGATTCGAAGGCATCACCGGCCTCGACGCCATCCTCGTGACACATCAACACCCCGATCACGCCGACCCGGCGCGGCTGCCCGAACTGGCCGAAGCGAATCCTGACGCCGTGCTCTACAGCGATCCGCAGACGGCTGAAAAGCTCGGTGGGCGCTGGACCGGCGTCCGGCCGGGCGACCGGTTCAGCATCGGCGACGTCGAGGTGACCGGAACGGGCGGAGAGCACGCAATCATCCATCCGGACCTACCGATGATCGACAACACCGCGTTCCTCCTCGGTGACGCCACCAACCCGGCACGGTTCATGCATCCCGGCGATTCCCTCTACGTCCCCGAACAAAAGATCGACGTTCTCGCCCTCCCCGCCGCCGCACCGTGGCTCAAGATCTCGGAGGCCATCGACTACCTCCGCGCGGTGGCGCCGCGCGTTGCGGTTCCCATTCATCAAGCGATCATCCGCGACGAGGCCGCAGGCATCTTCTACGGTCGCTACTCGGAAATGGCTGCCGACGGCACCGAGTTCCGAGTTCTCGACGAGGAGTCGAGCGTCGAAGTCGCCTGATTCGGTTCTCACGCACTCACATCGACGATGATCCAGCCGGTGCTCGTGCCACCGGCTGCGTCGGTGAGTGTGTAGAGAATCCTGTCGGTGCCTGCCTTCGTTCCGGCTTCGAACACCACTTCGCCGTTTTCGAGCTTCACGGTGCCACCGAGAAGTGACGTCGCCCCGACGCCGGTCACTGTGATCGAATCTCCGTTGCTGTCATGATCATTCGCGACGGCGTCGACGGTGACTGTGCCGCCTGAGCGGACCCGCGCGGTGTCGAGTGCGGCGTACGGCGGGATCGGGCTTGCCGTGTACCGACCGACGTCGTCGAGTCGAGCCGAGGCAACCTCCGCCGCATCGACGATGGCAGCGAATTCGGTGCCGTCGAAGCGCGAGAGGTCGTTACCGTTCATGATGGTCGATCCCTCGGCGCCGCCGCCGTGGTAGTCGTCGGCATAGAAGTTGTGGCCCAACTCGTGGCGGAGAACGCGGCTGAAGTTGCCGTCGGACTCGGCACCGACATGCGCGTAGCTGTGGTCGAGTTCGAACTTCGAGTAGTAGGCATTTCCGCCACCGGATGCGCACACGACGGTCGCCTGATCGACACTCGACCCGACCTGATCGGACCACAGATCTTCCAACTGCTCGAGATTTTCACAACTGCTCGAGTACGGATCGCCGGCGGAATCTGCCCGCAGGACAACTCGACCGAGGACCGGCCGAATCCCGACGTCTCTGATCCAGATGGCAGCGGTGCGGGCCATTGATTCCTCGGCCCGATCCAGAGCGACGGCGGCACTGCCTGCGCCGTGCGCGGAGTACCACTCGCCACTAAGGTCCAGTCCGACCACGAACTGCTTGACCGTCTTGCCGACCCTTGCGGCCGAGGCCGGCGCAATGGCCGCGGTGGGCCACTTGGGTTTTGCGTCGATCGGCGCCGTGCTGCGACCGACCACCTCGGATCCGACGAACTCTATCGAAACACCACGATCGAAAATCGCCTGCCCGCGCAGTGTTCCGGCGGAGTCGACGATGGCCGAGACGATTGCGTCCGGACGCCCTTCTACGCTGCCGATGTACGAACGGGGCGCCGGGATCACCGCGTCGGTCAGCTCTCCGTCGCTGTCTTGCACAGCCATCGAGAACTCGGATCCCCGCAGGTTCATCTTGTGAAGGCGCAGTGTGAGTTGCTCACCTTCATCGTCGACGGTTGCGGTGCGGACGCCATCGCTCGATCCGCTCGATCCGCTCGATCCGCTCGACCCGCCGTCGACACTGCCCGTCGGCAGCATGTGAACCGCGCCGGTCGGAGCGGCAGACGCGAGCGCCGGAACGAACGCAGCACAGACGACTGCGCCCACAGCCACGGCGACAAGACCCTCGGCCGACTTGGAGAACACTCTCGTGCGCATGGCGAGATCCCAATCCCATCTACTAGCGGCAGATTAACTGCACGCACTCTAGCAGTGGGAGAGCTGGCTGACCCAGCGCTCTAATTAATCGTCCGTTTTATGCGATTTTGACCCACTCTGCACTACTACCAGCAAGGAAGTGGAGAAACGCGAAGAGTCTGCCCGCTCGGACAACCCGGACAGACGACATAGTCTCGTAGCTATCAAATAGTTGCCAACTGCCGAATTCAGGCAGCGCCGAGCTCCTGAGACGGGGAGTTCCACCGATACACCTGCGAGTCGGCTTCGTGGAAGAGGGCAAGGTCGACGGCGTCGAGGACGGCCTGACGTGGGCCCTCGTTTCCCAACTGCTTGGCCGTGATCGACAATCTGACCAGTCCCCCACGTTTGGCGGCACGCCCGGCGCCGAGAACCAATGCGCGACACCACCACGGCTCGGCCTTGAAGCCTTCGCCGATCCCGAAAACCCTTCCCCGTTGCAAGGTTCCGCGGGTCAGATCATGTACTGCCCCGAGGCCTGCCATCGTGCGAAAGCCCGTCTCCGGCAACACCGACATGGCACCGGGCGATGCCACCCAGCGCGGCGGTGCGAACACCCGGGTCCGAAGGCCTGCATGCTCGAGAACGCGGTCCGCAGCGAGTAGTCGCAGTTTCGCTTCGTGCTTCGACAGAGTGGCGAACTCGGCTCGGCGACGCTTGGTTGCGGCCTGGTCGTAGCCGTGCAGAACGATGGCATCGCCGTGCTCGCGACGCTCACGCAGCCAAGCCGTCGTCACCGCGTCGTCGGCCAGTCGGTATTTGTCCTTCAGTCGCGGCGCCACCAGGAGCGACAAGCGGACACCTCGAGTGTCCATCTCGTCTGCGAATCCGGCAGCGAGATAACATGTCTCGTCTCTGATTCCGGATACCGACACGATCAGTTCTGCGGACATACTCCGATAGTGGCAGCTGTGGGTGAACAGCACACTGCCGCCGGATGATCATCCGGCGGCAGTTTTCAGCGCACCTACTGGTTCTTGGAAACCTCTAGTTCTTGGGAAGCGCAGCTTCGATCGCGGCGACAACCTCGGGTGCGTCCGGCTCGGTCCGCGGACGGAAGCGGTTGACGACGGTGCCGTCCGGTCCGATCAGGAACTTCTCGAAGTTCCACTGAATGTCTCCCGCAGCGCCTTCGGCGTCGGCCGCCTTGGTGAGCTCGGCGTACAGCGGATGCTGGTTTTCGCCGTTCACCTCGATCTTCTCGAGAAGCGGGAACGTGACGCCGTAGGTAGTGGAGCAGAACGTCTCGATCTCTTCGGCGGTACCCGGTTCCTGCCCCATGAACTGGTTGCACGGGATACCGATCACGGTCAGACCGCGATCGGCGTACTCGCTGGCCAGCTTCTCGAGCGCCGAGTACTGCGGGGTCAGTCCACACTTGGACGCGACGTTGACCACGAGGACGGCGCGGCCGTCGTATTCACCCAAAGAGGTGGGCACGCCACCGAGGGTGTTGATCGCGATGTTCTGTACTGGAGTTGTCATAGGCTCCAACTTAGCGACTCTCTCGCGCACTGCTCCTTCGCGCACTGCTAATTCGACGCTCCGAGAATGCGATCGAGGTCGTCCAGAACGGTGAGGCCGCCGAGCGGTCCGACGCCGGTTATCCAGTAGGACATGTCCACCAGATGCGGGTTCGGGAAGAATCCGGCGTTGTCTGCGACGGCCTTCGGCATCGTGCCGGCATCGGCCGGTTTCGCGGAGGTGACCAGGATGAGGTCGGCGTTGGCTCCGGAGACGAATTCCGGGGAGAGGTCGACGGAGATCGAGTTCTCCCAGTCGCGTGCGGGAATCGTGAGTCCAGCACATTCGAGAGTGCTTCCGGCAAACGACGTGGGTCCGTACAGCGTCAGAACGTCGTCGCGTGGGCGGATCAGCTGAGCGGTCTTGCCCTCGGTGCTGTGCTTGCTCGCCACTTCCTCGCAGCGTGCCGTGTAGTCACCGAGCAGTTCACCTGCCTGATCGGTCTTGTTCAACGCCTCTGCGACGAACTGGACGTTGTCCTGCCACGGATCGGTCTGAGTTGCCATGTAGACGGTCGGTGCGATGGCAGCGAGCTGCTCGTACATATCACCGTGCCGCGATTCCGTTCCGATGATCAGGTCCGGGCTCAGTGCGACGATCTTCTCGAGGTTCGGTGCCGCGACGGTTCCGACCATCTCGATCTCCGCCGCTTTCTCACCGAGGTACGCCGGAACGCCGGTCGTCTCGCTGAGTACCGCGGTGCCCACGGGAATCACGCCGAGCGCTACCGACGTGTCGAGCTGAACCGGCTCGAGCACGACAACTCGCTGCGGATCCGTCGGTACGTCGGTAGTTCCGCGGGCGTGGGTGACCGCGTGCACGGTGTCGGCAGACTGACTGCCGGAATCGGTCTTGTCGTCACTGCCACACGCCGTTGTCGTTGCCACGATGGCGGCGAGGACAAAACCACCCAGCACGTACTTCGCCCGCGAGTTACTGCGTTTCATTCCCAACACTCCTGTTACCGACTGCTTTCGACCGTCACAGCCACGCGCATTCACCACGGCTGAGCAAAGGATTCACCATCCAATAGTCTGGTGAGCCTAACCTACGAGACTGGAGCCTCATCATGTCTTCCCTCCCCTGCCACAGCGACGGTGTCCTGGGGAAGGCATCTATGCAGTGCTTTCCGGAATTTGTCGCCAATCCGCAAACCAGTCGACGCCCTCACGCCTGTACACGGCAGTCGTCGACCGCCGGCGAACCTATGGTCGGTCGCGCCGGAATGACACATCTGTGGGTATTGATCGAGCACCCCGGCCCCTGGCCGGCGTCCGCCCCTGACGACATTCTCCCCGTCGCGCTCACCGAAAAAATCTACGCAGCGCAGGGCCGTATCCGTGTCGTGGTGATCCGGCGGACCCGCAACCGCCGAGTCCTCACCCCGACGTGCGTACTCGCCTGGACGGACGGCACACGCCAATGGATGCGGGAAGGGTCGGTCGACCGATACGAGGACCTGTCGGTACTGCCGTTCGAATCGATGGCCACCGGAGCGGAACCCGACTTCGGCCGCTCCCGCACGGAACCGCTCTTCGCAGTCTGCACACATGGAAAGAAGGATGCGTGCTGCGCGGAACTCGGCCGCCCGGTCGTGGCGGCGCTGAACGCGGCACAGATCGCAGATGTGTGGGAATGCAGTCACATCGGCGGAGATCGTTTCGCGGCCAACATGATTGCGTGGCCCGCCGCAGTCTATTTCAGCCGACTGGACGGCAACTCCGCAATCGATGCAGCCGAAAAATACCAAGCCGGAGAATTGGAGCTGCTGCACCTGCGCGGCCGGGCGGCACTGTCACAGGCCGCTCAGGCCGCCGAACACGCAGTCCGACGCGCCACCGACATCGTCGCCACGGACGCACTCGAGAGCATCAGCGAGAGTATGGACGGAGAACACACGACTGTCGATCTTCGGTTGGAGGGGAGAGACTTTCGCGTCGTCGTTCGCTCCGGTCCTCCAGGGCTGCCGTTCCGACATGATTGTGGTGCCGGAGGGACCGTCGAATGGAGCGGATGGACCGTCGAGCACGTTCGCGAGCAACCCCACTGACCACTCGATTTCGACAAGAGTGCCCGGCAGGCCATCGAACCGAGATTTGCGCTGACTGACAACACTTCGAATCAGGTCGCGATGAAGGATCGACGCCCCTGGTGTTTACAGCTTGCATTCTTCCCATGACCACCGCACTGACGCCGAATGCCGTACCCCGGTCTGCTGATCCGATCAAAAGTGAGGTCGACTACGAAACACTGGCAGAGAAATTCCGTCCGATCTTCGCGGACATCGCACAAGGCGTCGTCGAACGCGAACGCGATCACGTACTTCCCTTCCAACAGATCGACGCACTCAAGAATGCAGGCTTCGGCGCCGTTCGGGTGCCGACAACACACGGTGGATCGGGTGCGAGCATCCCGCAATTGATCCGCTTACTAGTCGAGCTGTCGAGCGCCGATTCCAATATCACCCAGGCCCTGCGCGGACATTTCGCGTTTGTCGAAGACCGACTGGTCGCCGACCCCGGCCCGGAGCGTGACATCTGGCTCCGACGCTTCGCGGAGGGACAGTTGGTCGGCAACGCATGGACCGAAATCGGCGACGTTGCATTGGGCGAAGCCAATACCAAGGTCTCGCCCGCACCCGATGCCGACCATTTCCTGGCGAACGGGGCAAAGTTCTACAGCACGGGTTCCATCTTCGCCGACTGGATCGACCTGTACTCGCAGCGCACCGACACCGGCGCATTCGTGATCGCGGCGGTCGAGGCGAGACAACCCGGTGTCACACACAGTGACGATTGGAACGGGTTCGGTCAGCAGACGACTGGCTCCGGTTCGTCCGTCTACGAGGACGCAATTGTACAGCCGGAGAACATCTTCGACTTCTCGACACGATTCAAATACCAGACCGCGTTCTACCAATTGTTCCACCTCGCCACTCTCGCCGGCATCGCCAAGGCTGCTACGATCGAGATCTCTCGTCGAGTTGCCTCTCGTACTCGAACCTTCAGTCACGGCAACGCTCCGAGATACGCGCAGGATTCGCAGATCCAGCAAGTTGTCGGCGAGGTGTCCTCTGCTGCCTTTGCAGCCGAGGCCGTTGCACTGCACGCAGCACAGTCGTCCCAATGGGCTTACGAAGCCGCATTCTCCGGCTCGCCGGAGGAAGAGAAGGCCGCCAACATCGCAGCCGAAATCGATTCGGGGCGAGGGCAAGTCGCCTCGATCGGACTCGTCGTGCCGGCCACGGCCAAGATCTTCGACGCACTCGGTGCTTCCGGAGTCAGCCGCGACCTCGATCTCGATCGATTCTGGCGCAACGCCCGCACCGTCGCCAGCCACAATCCGGTCGTCTTCAAATCCAAAGTTGTCGGCGACTACGAAATCAACAGAACCGAACCGATTTACGTGTGGGCCATCGGGACCGCACCGACCGAAAAGGATGAACAGGCATGACCGTGACCAGTGAAACCGAAGTCTTCGTCGGCGTTCCCGACACATCCGAGGGCTGGATCGACCGGGCTCGCGAGGTGAGCAACATCCTTGCCGCCGACGCACTCGCCCGCGACCGAGCCGGCGAACCACCGTTCCGAGAAGTTCAGCTGCTCAAGGACAGTGGTCTTGTGACGCTCCTGGGCCCGGTCGAGTTCGGCGGCGGCGGGCAGCGATGGGAGACCGCCTACAAGGTGGTTCGGGAGATCGCCCGCGCCGACGGCTCCATCGGACAACTGCTCGGATACCACTACCTGTGGGCATGGGCAGCCAGATTGGTCGGAACAGATCCGCAGATCTCCGCTGTCGAGGAGCTGTACACGAGCAACCGATTCTTCTTCGGCGGCGCGGTCAACCCTCGAGACACCGACCTCACCGTCGCGGACCGCGGAGACACCCTGGTGTTCAACGGTGTGAAGTCGTTTTCCACCGGCGGCCGAGTCACCGACCTCACGGTGCTCGAAGGAATCATCGACGGAACTGCGACGCATGTGTTCGCAATCGTGCCGACTGCTCAGGACGGCATAGTCTTCCGCGGTGATTGGGACAATCTCGGGCAGCGCCTCACCGATTCCGGCAGTGTCGAGATCAACGACGTCGAGGTCGACTGGGCAAGTGCGGCAGGCTTTGTCGACAAGGAATTCCAACCTCTGGTCTACAACACCCTGAACTTCCCGGCGATCGAGATCGTGTTCGCCAACTTCTACCTCGGGATCGCTCGTGGCGCACTGGACACTGCCGCCGAGTACACCCGAACCCGTACGCGTCCATGGCCGTACGGCGGTGACAACCGCGAAATCGCAACCGACGAGTGGTACCTCCGTGAGGGCTACGGCGACTTGCAATCCAAGCTGTGGGCAGCGGAGGCCTTCGTGGACCAGGTCAGCCGTGAGGCCGACGCCGTGCTCCACGACGCTCGCGAAAACCTCACCGAGCAGGCTCGCGGCGACCTCGCCGTACGCATTGCGGCCGCAAAACTTCGCGCCGCCGACGTCTCCTTGGAGATCAGCAACAAGATCTTCGAACTGACCGGTGCCCGAGCCACGTCCAACGACGTCGGCCTGGACATCTACTGGCGCAACATCCGGACGCATACCCTTCACGATCCGCTCGCGTACAAGCGCCGTGAAGTCGGTAGTCGTTTTCTGACCGGCGAGATTCCCGAACCGACCTGGTACACCTAGCCACGAACAGAAAAAGACCGTCGCACGGTTGGTGCGGCGGTCTCTTTCATCGTTACGACCAGGATCACTGATCGTAGATCGGGTTCCGCGCCTGCAGCGCAGTCAAACGTTCAGCAGAGCGGACGTTTCTAGTGATGGCTCACGAACGACTGTTTGGTGCCGGTCGGAGCCGTTTCGAGCTTGTGCTGCTCTTCTTCGTCCTCGTCGTCGAGCATCGTGGCTTCGTTGAACGGAATCTTCCCGTCGAGTACCTCGACGACGCGTTCCTTGTCGATCGTCTTGGTCCAGGCGCCGACCAGGAGAGTCGCAACCGCATTGCCCGAGAAGTTGGTGATCGCTCGCGCTTCCGACATGAAGCGGTCGATTCCGACGATGAGTCCGACGCCGTCGAGAAGCTCGGGGCGATGGCTCTGCAGTCCGCCTGCCAGCGTGGCCAGACCGGCGCCGCTGACTCCGGCAGCGCCCTTGGAGGCGATGATCATGAACACCAGCAGCGAGAGCTGTTCACCGAAACCGAGTGGCTGTCCCATGGCGTCGGCGATGAAGATCGAGGCCATCGTCAGGTAGATCGCGGTGCCGTCGAGATTGAACGAGTAGCCCGTGGGAACGACGATGCCCACCGTGGTGCGCTCGACGCCTACGTGCTCCATCTTGGCGATCAGACGCGGCAGTGCCGATTCGGAGGACGACGTGGCGAAGATGAGCAGGTACTCACGGGCCAAGTACTTGACCAGCTTGAAGATGTTGAATCCGGTGACCGCGCGCAGCAGCGTTCCGAGAACACCAAAGACGAAGATCAGGCAGGTCAGGTAGAAGCCGATCATCAGCGTGCCGAGCTGGACGACGGCGTTCAAACCGGTCTGGCCGACGACGCTGGCGATGGCACCGAAAGCACCGATCGGGGCGAGCCAGAGGATCATCGTCAGGATCTTGAACACGAGCTTCTGGATGTATCCGACGGCCTTGAGGATCGGTTCACCCGACTTGCCGAGCGACTGGATCGCGAAGCCGACCAGAAGGGCGACGAACAGAGTCTGCAGCACGCTGCCGGCTGTGAGGGAGGACAGCATCGACGTCGGAATGATGGACGCGATGAAGTCCCAGGTACCGCCCGCGCTGTGGGCCTGATCTGCAAGCTTGGCCACGGAGGCCGCATTGGGCGTGATGTTCAGGCCACTGCCCGGGTTGAGCAGGTTGCCGACGCCCAGGCCGATCGCGAGTGCGATGGTGGACATCCCGATGAAGTAGGCGAGTGCGAGGCCGCCGACCTTGCCGACCTTGGCCGCCGCTCGAACCGAGCCGATGCCGAGCACGATGGTGCAGAAGATGACCGGGCTGATCATCATCTTGATCAGGCTGACGAACAACGTGCCGAGTACACCGACGGACTTACCGAACTCGGGTGCGAGCCAACCGACGAGGATGCCTCCGATGACCGCGACGATGACGCTCATGTAGAGCCAATGCGTCTTGTCGCGCTTTGCCTTGGTGCCCTCGGGCTGTGGGGAACCGTCTACTGTCCCTGTTGCCGTGCTGCTCATGGGGTGTCCTTTGGATCGGATATCTGTGAAGTGATCGGGATCACTTCGAGTCGTGGAGAATTCTTGTTGCAAACAGGTGGGCCCGGAAGTTTGTGTTCATTACGTTCAGGAGGCGCTCGATGGTCGAACGAAAGACCGGCCGACGTATGAGCGTCGCCAGGCAGATCCTGCTCCTGCAATTGGCGTTGTTGGCGCTGGTCATCGGTGTGGGGGCCGCGCTCGCAGTTGTCGACGAACGCCGAGACAGCGACGACGCGATCCGCAGGCAGGTGAGCTCGATAGCGCAGACTCTCGCCCTGTCGGATTCGACGGCGGCAGCCCTGACGAGTCCGGACCCGACCGCGATTCTGCAACCACAGACCGAGAAGATCCGACAGGCAACCGGCGTCGATTTCATCGTGGTGATGGCGCCTGATCGCACTCGGTTCACCCACACGAGCCCGGAGCTGATCGGTCAACTCTTCACCGGGAACATCGACCGCGCACTTGCCGGCGTGACCTTCACAGAGACGTACGCCGGGTCGCTGGGGCCGTCGATCCGCGCAGTCACTCCTGTCTACGATTCCGGCGGAACCCTGGTCGGTCTGGTTTCTGCCGGTGTCACCCGCGAGCAGATCAGCAAGCAGTTCGCCCAAAGTGTTCCGGTCATCCTGTTCGTTGCCGGCGGCGGTCTTCTTGCCGCCCTCCTGAGTTCACTTCTGGTGAGTCGGCGTATCCGGCGACAGACCCTGGGGATGGCGCCGGATGAACTGCGCACCATGTACGAACACCACGACGCCGTCCTGCACAGCATCGGTGAGGGTCTGGTGGTGATCGGGCGAGGCCGAAGCAGAGATGCGCGAGTGGATATCGTCAACGACGAAGCGCGTCGCCTCCTCGATCTACCGGACGGGCCCGTGCCACTTTCGTCCATCCCCGAGACCATGCGAGTCGACGACGCCTCTCCCGCGAAGGATCAAGTGCACCTCACCGACAAGCGTGTGCTGGTGGTCAACCAACACCCGGTTGAGTGGGAGGGCAACAGAATTGGCACCGTGCTGACAATTCGCGATCACACCGAATTGCAGAACGTACTCGGGGAATTGGATTCGGTACGCAGTTTTGCCGAGTCGCTTCGATCGCAAGCCCACGAGAGTGCAAATCGTCTGCACACGATCATCACGATGGTCGAGTTGGGCCGGAACGAAGACGCAGTGGCCTTCGCCACCAATGAATTGCGAGTGTCCCAACAGTTGATAGATCGTCTGATGAATGCGGTCCACGAACCGGCGCTCGCCGCACTGCTGCTCGGGAAAATGAGTGAAGCGACCGAACGCGGGGTCGACCTGACCATCACCGAAGACACCGCGCTCGGTCCGGTTCCTTCGCTCAATGCACGCGAGTTGGTCACGCTGGTCGGCAATCTCGTGGACAATGCTATTGACGCATCGCGCGCGAGCGAGTCTCCGTGGGTGGAAGTGACGGTAATGGAAGAGGATTCGATGATGGTTGTTGCCGTCGCCGACAGCGGCCCGGGAATGACACCCGAAGCACTCGAAAAGGCCAAGGGCCGTGGCTACTCCACAAAATCCGGCTCTCGCGGACTCGGTCTCGCACTGGTCTCTCAAGTTGTGAAACGGCACGGCGGCACGCTCACCAGCGAGCCGGCGATGGGCTCCATGCTGGTTGTCCGTATCCCGCTGCGCGAGGCGGAAGCACCGCGATGATCCGTGTGCTGATAGTCGACGACGAACCGTTGATCGCCCAGGCGCACCGTTCGTACGTCGAGCGTGTGCCGGAATTCGTGGTCCATGGCGTGGTTCATTCCGGGAACGCCGCCGTGCGTGCAGTTACGGCGGCCAACGCCACCGACCAGCCCATCGACCTGGTCCTGCTCGACATCGGGTTGCCCGACGCCAGCGGTCTCGACGTGGCTTCCGCCCTGGGCGGTTTGCGGCCCAGTCCGGACATCATCGCGGTTACCTCGGCGCGCGATCTGGAGGTGGTCCGAAGCGCCGTGGCTCGCGGGATCGTCCTCTATCTTCTCAAGCCGTTCACTTTCGCAGCATTCCGCGACAAGCTCGAGCGCTACCTCGAATATCGTGCAGCACTTCCCGCTGGAGAGTCTGCGGTCAGTCAACACGACATCGACCGCGCGATGTCCGCGCTACGAACGTCCGACGATCGAGCAGCGGCACCGAAAGGCTTTGCGTCTCAAACACTCGGACTCGTCGCAGCGTCCGTCCGGGATTCTGAGGGACCCGTGACCGCTGCAGAGGTGGCAGCGTCGGTCGGCGTGTCCCGGGTGACAGCCTGGCGCTACCTGGAAAAGCTGGCAGACGACGGCATGCTCACCCGGGAGACCGAGTACGGGCGCGCTGGGCGCCCTCAGGTTCGTTACCGCAGAACCTGATTGACGCGGAACCTGATTGACACCGAAGCTAGTTTGCGCCAACCGTGTCGAGAACCCAGGCGAACTCGAACGCGACCTCTTTCCACTTCTCGTACCGACCGCTGACACCGCCGTGTCCGGCGCTCATCTCGGTCTTGAGAAGTAGCGGAGCATCACCGGTCTTGGTGGCGCGCAGTTTTGCGACCCACTTGGCCGGCTCCACGTACAGAACACGGGTGTCGTTGATGCTCGTGATCGCAAGAATGGCGGGATAGTCCTTGGCTTCCACGTTCTCGTACGGGCTGTACGAGCGCATGTAGTCGTAGACGTCCTTGTTGTGCAGCGGATCTCCCCATTCGTCCCACTCGATGACCGTCAACGGCAGCGACGGATCGAGAATCGACGTCAACGGGTCGACAAACGGAACATTGGCGAGAATGCCGGCAAACAGTTCCGGAGCGAGGTTGGCGACAGCGCCCATCAGCAGTCCACCCGCACTACCGCCGTCGGCAACCATCCGGTCGGCCGACGTGACACCGGTGTCGATCAAATGCTTTGCGCAAGAGACAAAATCGGTGAAGGTGTTCTTCTTGGTGAGCGTCTTGCCGTTTTCGTACCAGTGACGGCCCATCTCGCCGCCGCCGCGCACGTGTGCGACGACGAAGACGACACCGCGATCGAGCAACGACAAGCGGGCAACCGAGAACGACGGGTCGATGCTCGCCTCGTAGGAACCGTAGCCGTACAACAGCAGCGGCGCGGGACCTTCCGGCGCACCTACGCGCCTCACGATCGAGAGCGGAATGCGGGTTCCGTCGTCGGCTACTGCCCAGTCGCGACGCTGCTCGTAGTTACTCGCATCGAAGTCTCCGAGAACGGGCTGCGACTTACGCAGTGCCAGTTCACCACTGGCGACGTAGTAGTCGTACACCTGCCCGGGAGTGATGAATGAGGTGAACCCGAGCCGGATGGTGGGCTGCGCCCATTCCGGGTTGGACCCCATGCCGATGCTGAAGAGTTCTTCGTCGAAGTCGATCTCGTGGCGTTCGCCGTAGCCGTCATCCGTCAACGGCCACACGGCAACCCGAGTGAGCGCCTCGCGTCGGTAGCTCAGGACGAGGTGTCCGGCAAAGGCTTCGGCTTCTTCCAGCCGAACGTCGGCGCTGTGCTCGATCAGCGTCGTCATGTTCGTCGGATCCGACACGGGAGCTTCCACCAACACGAAGTTCTCGGCCTTGATGCCGTCGACGACGTCGTTGTGGAGAATGAGGAAACGGTCCTCTCCCCCGATCACGGCGTGCTCGGCCCCGTACTCGACGCCCTCGCGACGCGGGATGATGACGCGGAAGTCGCCTTCCGGGTTCGCCGATTCCAGCATCCAGCCTTCGCTGGTCACCTTGGAACCGACCCAGATCATCAGGTACTTCTCGCTGCGGGTGGACCCCACCGAAACCCAGTACCGTTCGTCGGGCTCGTGGAACACCGAAACATCTTGACTCTGCGGCGTTCCCAGCTTGTGACGCCACACCGTGTCCGGACGCCAGGAGTCGTCGACCGTCATGTAGAAGACGTGACTGTGGTCGATCGCCCAGGTGGCGCCAGGCGCGGTATCGGGAATCTCGTCGGCGAGCATCTCACCGGTCTCGAGGTTCTTGAACCGCAAGGTGTACCGCTCGTCGCCGACGATGTCCACCGAGTACGCGAGCAACGTGCCGTCCTCGCTGATGGAGAACGCGCCGAGCGAAAAGAACTCGTGCCCTTCGGCTTCGACGTTGCCGTCCATGAGGATCTGCTCGCCCGCCAGCTCGACGCCGGGCGTCAGGTCGGGCGGAGTCCAGTCGTCTTCACCGGCGATGGGGCACCGGCACTGGACGGTGTACGACTTGCCTTCCACGCTGCGCGAGTAGTACCACCACTTACCCATGCGCGTGGGCACCGACATGTCGGTTTCCTGCGTCCGCGACTTGATCTCCTGGAAGATCTTCTCGCGCAACGGCTCGAGCGCGGCCGTCTGCTCGTCGGTGTACGCGTTTTCGGCTTCGAGGTATGCGACTACCTCGGCGTTGTCCTTGTCCCGCAGCCACTCGTAGTCATCGACGAACGTGTGTCCGTGATGGGTACGTTCGGCGGGGACCTTCTTTGCGACCGGCGGGATCAGGCTCATGCGCTGGGACCGACCCAATCGTCGAAGGACAGACCGGAAATGCGCTCGTACGCCTCGATGTAGCGTGCACGGGTCGCGTCGACGATCTCCTGCGGCAACGGCGGCGGTGTCGTGTCCGAGCTACGGTCCCAGCCGGATTCAGGGCTCGTGAGCCAGTCGCGCACGAACTGCTTGTCGAAACTGGGCTGCACCTTGCCCGCTTCGTAGCCTTCGAGAGGCCAGTAGCGCGACGAGTCGGGGGTGAGCACCTCGTCGGCGAGCACGAGGTTTCCAGCGGAGTCGAGACCGAATTCGAGCTTGGTGTCGGCAAGGATGATTCCGCGATCGGCTGCGAAGTTGGAGGCGCGGGCATAGACGTCGAGAGTGTCCTCGCGAAGCTGCACTGCCAGCTTCTGGCCGACCTTCTCCACTACCTGATCGAAGCTGATGTTCTCGTCGTGATCCCCGAGAGCCGCCTTGGACGCCGGGGTGAAGATCGGGTCGGGCAGACGCGACGCCTCGACGAGGCCCTCGGGCAACGCGACGCCGCACACTGCGCCGGTGTTGTTGTAGTCGACCAGGCCAGAGCCGGTGAGGAAGCCACGAACGACGCATTCGACGGGAACCATGTCGAGGGAGCGCACGACGAGAGCGCGGCCGAGAACCTCTTCCGGGATGCGATCGTCGTCGGGCTCGCCGGCCAGGTGGTTGGTGCCACCGAGGACGTTGAAGAAGAACACGCTCATCGCGGTGAGCACGCGACCCTTGTCCGGGATCGGTGTGCTGAGCACGTGGTCGTAGGCCGAGATCCGATCACTCGCGACAAGCAGCAGATGCTCGTCGTCGATCGTGTAAAGGTCACGGACCTTGCCACCGGCCAGATGAGTGTAGGAATCAAGTGTAGGACGCACCCGGTCACCCTATCGGGCGTTCGCAGTTCGTACAGAACCCCGGTAGCCGGGACAGGTAAGCGTCCTCGCCGATCGGAGAGCTGTCCGCCCTGCTCATCCGGATATGCAGGTGGCCCCTCGCCAGCAGGCGAGAGGCCACCGTCACAGTCGATGAACTACTGGTTTGCGGGCAGCTTCGACAGGCCCTCGTCGATCGAATCCAGCGTCAGAAGGGCCGTCTGATAGGTCGCGGCCAGCGAATGCTGAACCTGGACGACGTTGCCGGCCTTCACTGCGGGCAATTCCTTCCACAGCTCGGAATTGACCAGCTCCTGCAACTGGGGCGACATCGAGCCGTCGGCATTGAGGCCGTAGACGATCACGTCGACATTTCCGAGATTTTCACCGATCTTCTCGATGGATACCTGTTCGACGTGGATGTCGGCGGGGTCTGCGGGGGTGCCGGGGAACTGCAGTCCGAGTCCGTCGAAGAGATTGGTCGTGTACGAGGACGCATACTCGCGTGAGAAGGTGCCGGCTTCCGGCTTGCAGACGTTGCACACGCCGCCGAAGGTCAGCGAGCCGAGCTTGTCCTTGTACTTCGCGGCCAGTTCGGCGGTTTTGGCGTCGTAGTCGTCCTTGAACTCGCCGTAGTTGTCGGAGACATTCGCGGCATCGGCGAACTGCTCGCCCAGCACTCGCCAATCAGCAGGAACCGTCGGTCCCAGGAAGACGACGGGAGCGGCCGCCTCGAGCTGCGCCATGTCCAGCTGGCTTTCGACTCGAGCGGGAACACCCATGATGATCAGATCGGGCTCGGCAGCGACGATTCCCTCGTAGTTGAGCTGGGAGACGTTGCCGTCGGGCGCGACCTTCGGCAGAGCTTCGTAAGCGGCCTTGGTCTTGTCGTCCATGTTGCCGAGTTCACGGGTCCACTCGCATACTGCTGCCAGGTTCGCTCCCGCCTGAATCAGCGGCAGAACTGCGTATCCGCAGGCCACGATCCGCTGCGGGTCGCTCGGGATCTCGATGGATCCGTTCTGCGCCTCGAAGACACGGGTCTGCGAGCTCGCGGCTGTCGTCGACGATTCGGACGACGCCTCCTCGGAGTTGCTGCAGCCGGCGACGCCGACCGCCAGCGCAGCTGCTGCGCCGATCACCACTGCGCGGCGAAACCGCGACAGACCTTGAACCCGCATGTTGAACTCCATCTGAACGCACCGGACTGCTCCGGAATTGATTTGGTTAGGCTAACCAATATCAGGGCACCGGACCTTTACACAAACACAGGTCCCGAGGAATGAACTGCGCCTCCCGAGCCGCCCACGCTCACAACAGCACGCCTCCCACTGAGAGGGAGCAAAGCAAGATTCCTCTCGAATCGGACACGCGAACTCGCTACCTTGCCTTCGCGATACCTCATCGACTCGCCACTCTCTCCGCTCGACGAAGGGCTCACACATGTCCCGATCCACCCGTACCTGCTCACTACGGTCTGCCGCGGCCATTGCGTTGACCAGTAGCTTTCTCATCACCGGTTTCGGCGCCTCGATCGCGCAGGCCGAACCTGGCCCCTCGGCTCCGCTGTTCGGCTCGCTGGATTTCGGATCCAGCAACCTCGGCAGTTCCGAGCAGACCCCAGATGCGCCGCGGCTGACCGGGATCGACAATTTCCGCGACGTCGCAGGCACCGGCGCCGGATACTCGGGGACTTTCGGCCTGCCCGTGAACAAGGGAGTCTTCTACCGCGCGAACGCGATCACGCCCAAGGGCGATGACATGAGCAATCTCGAAAAGCTGGGACTGACAAAGGTTTACGATCTGCGCACGGAACCCGAGATCGCCAGTAAGCCCGATGTCTTGCCCGACGGGGTTGCGTACGAGAACATTCCGATCCTGTCCGGGAACATCGCCGAGATGATCGCGAAGATCAAGTCCCCCGAGGACTCACGATCGATGATGCAGGACATGAACCGCGCCTTCGTCACCGGAGCGACGGAGCGGGCCGGGTTCGCGCAGTTGCTCACGGGTCTCGCGGAAACCGAAGGTGCACAGGTCTTCCACTGCACCGCAGGCAAAGACCGCACCGGCTGGACGTCGTTTCTGCTGCTGAGTATCGCCGGTGTCGACCGCGCGGTGATCATGAACGACTACTTGCTGACCAACGAGTACACAGCCGAAGGCATGAAGGCCACGCGCGCGGGCATCGCGGCGAGCCTGGGCGAACAGATGGCCGTCAACATGGAGCCCCTGTTGGGTGTCGAGGCAAGCTATCTCGATGCCGGTCTCGCCCAGTTGGACCAGACCTACGGGTCAGTCGATCGGTACCTGACCGAGGGCCTGGGTCTGAGCCCGGCGACTGTCATGACGCTCAAAGCCAAACTGCTGGGCTGAGTGGCACGGATGCCCCGGGTTCGACGAGGGATCGGACCCGGGGCACGTGTACTTCTCTGCCCGTGCCGCGGCGGATGCGCCGCAGCGTCCCATGCGTCAGCGCGATACGGCGATCACGTTGTTTCGGTACGCCCAGATGACGATCTGCACACGGGTACGCACCTGCAGCTTCTTGCAGATGTTGCTGATGTGCGACTTCACCGTGCTCTGTTCGAGGCTGAGGGAATCTGCGATGTCGTTGTTTCCCAAGCCTTGTGACAGCAACTGCACCACATCCATCTCACGCGCACTGAGACCGTGATCCGATCCGGAGCGCGCCGTGGACATCGGTGCCGGCTTGCGCCTCGCGAACTCCACGATCAGTCTCGACGTCAATCTCGGCGAGAGCACCGAACCACCTTCGGCCACGGTCAACACTGCCGACGAGAGCTCTTCGGGATCGGCGTCTTTGAGCAAGAACCCTGCGGCACCGCTGTCGAGCGCCTCGAAAACGTACTCGTCGAGATCGAACGTGGTGATCACGATGACGCGGGTCCCGGGAAACTCGGCAAGGACCTCCCGGGTCGCAGTCAACCCGTCGCCATGCGGCATTCGGATATCCATCAGCACGACGTCCGGACGCAGTGCACGCACCTGCTCGTACGCCTCGACTCCCGTCTTGGCATGCCCGACGACACGAATCTCGGGGTGACCGGAGAGAAACAGCTCGAACCCCTGCCGTACCACCTGCTGGTCGTCTGCAATAAGGACATCGATCATGCGTTGATCCTCCCGTTCACCGGCACCAGTGCCTGCACAGCCCACTCACCTTCCGAATTCGGTCCGGCGTCCAGTTGACCACCCATGAGCGTCGCGCGTTCGCGCATTCCCACAATTCCGAGGTTTTGCCCGTCGGAGGCCGGGCGAGCATTCCCGAGAGTATTGACCACCCGTACCCTCACCGCACCGGCTTCTCGACTCAGACACACCTTGGACTCGCTACCCGGCGCATGGCGAAGGACGTTCGACAACGCCTCCTGCACGATGCGGTAACACGTCAACTGGACTCCGCTGTCCAGGTCGTCGAAGCGGCCGACCTTCTCCAACGAGATCGACGAGATGGTGCGCTTGCAGTCGTCCACCAACTCGTCGATGTCGGAGACCATGGGCGTCGGGAAATCGGGGTCTTCCTCACCCAGGCGAAGTATCCCCACGATCTGCCGCAAGCTGTTGAGGGCCCGCTGACCCTGCTCGATGACGCCCCCCAGAAGGGCTTGTGCTTGTTCGGGATTGCTCGAGAAGAACTTGTCGGCGGCACGAGCCTGGATGATCATGCCGGTCATGTGGTGGGCAGCGACATCGTGCAGTTCACGTGCCATGTCCTGCCGTTCGGCGACAACGGCATTCGCAATCTTGCGTTCGCGGTCCCGGTGCAGATCCGCTACTGCCTGACTGTTCTCCACTGCTTGTTTTCGCAGGCGCGCGACGATCTTTCCCATGGCTGCGACGACCAGAAAACTCGTGACGGTGTTTGCCGCCGGTTCGAGGAACAAGTGAGGCAACTCCCCCACCTGAACCTCGGCGACCGTCAGCCCGTCCCGTTCGGTGAGATACATCGCCAAGATCACGTCCATCGCCATTCCGAGGACCAGCAGTCCGACCAGGCGCATGCCTGTCACTCGGATGGACACTGCCATGATCGCGAACCAGAAAAGCGGCGTGGCCCCCAGCGATCGACTGCCGAGGAAGAGCATCAATCCGCCGGATCCTGCCAACGTCAGGACGTAGTACGCGATCGGGTACCGCCGGCGCGCACACGCCACAACGGTCAACACCGTCAGGAAACCCATGATGCCGACGACGGTTCCCGGATCGCTCAGCACTCGATTGCTCGTCTCGGGTTCAGTCTTGAGACTGGCGAGACCGAACACCCACGGCACACTCAGCAGGCCGACGATCACGGCCGCCGTGGCCGGGTTGTTCAGGTTGAAACGTCCCCACCCTCGCGATGCCAGGGCTTGCCCCGGGGCATTCTGACCAGCCGAGTCGAACATCCACTCCCCATTCCGCATCCGATGATTGACGTTCATGGTGGCATGCGCGCACCACTTGGTCCCACATTCGGCGAACGTGAAGGGAATGTTCGATTCCCGGCTCCTACCAAAGCACTAGTTGAAGGTGAAAGGCCTAGTACTTATGGCTCAGCTGAACTGCTCGACCAACCGGTTCACCATGTTGGTTGCGCTGTAGTAGTCGAGACGGAAGGTGTCCAGACCCACGGCATAGACGTGGTGATCACGAATTGCCGGATGCTGGGCCAACAGTGGAAGTGCCTCGACCGCCTTCACCGCACCGTCGTCGGCACTGACCAAGATCAGGGTGTTGCCCGCGATACCGTCGTAGAGGTTCTCCGCCGAGACCTGAATGATGTCCTTGCGCTTACCCATGGATTCACTGCTCTTCGCGGACTCGGGAATGTCGGCGACCGTGAAACCCATCGCCGTGAGCAACTTCGCCTGCCCCGACTCGTGCGTCCAGATATTGGCGCCGCTGCCGTCCTCGTAGTAGACCAGCGCAGTGGTCGGCTGCGGGGGAAGTGTGATCTTGGCCTTCGCGGCCTCTACTGCGCTGTCGAACTTCGCGACCGTGGCCGCCGCGTTGTCTTCGAGACCTGTCGCCTTACCCAGCACAGCGGCGACTTCCTGCCAACTACTTCCGCCGTAGTCCACCACGATTGTCGGCGCGATGGCCGTGAACTGTTCGTACAGATCGACGACGGAGTCACCTCCAGTTGCCGAGACGACGATCAGGTCCGGGTTCTGCGCCAGAACGGATTCCGCGTTCGCACCGCCCATCGGCAATACTGCAAGTCCGCGTTCTTCTGCTATGTCGCCCCACTGTGTGAACAACCCCTGCGCATCCGAGACGTCGGTGTTCGGTCCCGTCGATGCGGTAGCCACCACCGGAGCGTCGATCGACAACAGCGTGCCCGTCAGCGTCACACTGGTCGAGACGATCCTCTCCGGCTTCGACGTGATCTCCACCGGCCCCTTCGGCGTTTCCACGGTACGCGGCCAATTACCCTGCGATGCAGCTGAGTCAGCATCGGAATCGGCATCCGCAGAACTACAACCGGCGAGGGCGAACCCTGCTACCAAGACTGCGGAGAGCACCTTCAGGGTGCGTGATTTTTTCATTGTGACGCCCACTGGCGGACCACTCCTCGAATTCAAAAGCCCATTAAATTAGGTTAGGCTGTGCTCATGCTAACTCAGGCGGTGACCGAATTGTCCGCTACCCTCGCGGCCTCGCCCGACATCGAGACGTCCTGGAATCGGATAGTGCAACAAGGAACGCCGATCATCGAAAGCGTTGATACACAGACTGTTCGAGTTACGTTCCTCTGGCGTCAGCCCGAGGAGACCGAGGTCGAGCGCGTTTACCTGGATGCAAATTCGCTGACCGACCATCACGCAGAACAACTCAGCGTGATGCAGCGACTCGGAGACAGTCCGGTGTGGTTCTACACCGCCGAAGTCTCGAACACCTGGCGTAGCAGTTACAGCATCATCCCGGTACCGAAGTCCGTAGTCGACGAGTTCGACTATCCGGGAGCAGGCAAGGAAGACTCGACCCGCCGCACACGCTGGTTGGGGTTGCTCGAGCACCGAATTGCCGACCCACTCAATCCGCTTTCCGCAGGTGTGGACACAAGGCGTTCCGTCGCCGAGATGCCCTTGGCGCCGGTCCAGTTCGGTTGGGATGCTCCAGTTTTCAGGAAGTCGGTACAGCTCACCTGGGCTAGTTCGACTTTGGACGTCGAGCGGCCGGTGTGGATCTACGAGACCGTGGACGACGGATTGACACCGCTCGAAGAACGGCCGCTCGTGATACTTCTCGACGGGCGTCACTGGGCCGAGGTCATGCCGGCAGGCGCCGCCTTCGATCGTGCGGTCCAGACCGGCAAACTGAAATCCTGCGTTCTGCTGGCCATCGATTCCGTTGACAATCAACGCCGTTCGCAGGAATTGCCGTGCAACCGCGACTACTGGAGTGCAGTCGTCGACGAACTGCTTCCGCAGGTGCGCGCCGTCACACCTTTCTCGTCTGATCGAACGCGAACGGTGGTCTCGGGGCAGAGCTTCGGCGGCCTGGCTTCGATGTTCGCAGCACTCGAATTCCCCGAACACTTCGCGCTGGTCGCCAGCGGGTCCGGTTCGTTCTGGTGGCCAACCGGCTTGAAGCGCGGGGAAGACGGCCCGCCGGGTGGAGACATAGCCGCACGCATCGAGCGCGACGGCGTACCGGACGGATTACGCGTTGTCCTCGAAGTAGGTAAGCACGAGTCCGACATGGTCGGGCACAGCGCAGCGGTCGCACAGGCACTGGAGGCCGCAGGAGCGCAAGTGTCGTGTCGGATCTTCGACGGCGGCCACGACTGGTTGTGCTGGCGCAGTGTCCTTCTGGACTCCGTTGTCGAACTGATCGGCAGTCCGTGAGACAGACCACACTCTAGGCCGGCTCGATGTCACCAAGCTTCCAAGTCCGATCGAAATATGGTTCGAGCGGTCCGTAGAAGCGGAAGTACGAGAACCAGTGCTGACCCGCAATGGTCTGAACCCAATTGGGTTCCTTCCCTACCGGAGTTGTAGGTCCGTAGTAGAGATCCACCGAACCGTCCTCGTTGACAACAAGATCGGGATCTCGCGAGCCACGGTCGCCTCGGCCCTGCTGGTTGTCGACAAGGCAGCGTGTGTCGACCGAGTAGACCGTCGCGGACCAGAACAACTTTGCCGGGACATCGGCGGGTACGTGGAGTGTGTAACTCTTTCCTCCGTCCAACCAGTGCCCCTCGGCGTCGGCGTAGCTACCCAGATATGCCTGCCCGAGTCCGGGCGTCGTACTCTTCATCGCCTCGGAGAAGGTGACCGCCTCGTAGAACCACGACGCGCGTTCGTAGAACTCGCCGTAGTTGTCCCCTCGCTGAGCTGAGTTGTCCAGGACAATCGCCAAGTCCCACTGGCGATCCGGCCAGTAGCGCGAACCGGGGAAGCGTTTGACGAACGCATTCGCCTGGGCGAACACCTCCCCCACTTCGACGGCCCGTTGCAAGATCTTTCTCGCTCGATCATCCGGGGCGAATGGCTTGCCCTTCTCAATCCCCAGCTGCCGAAGCCACGCCATCGGGAAGCGGTCGCGCTCTTCGACAGGTTCGTCCTGCACGATGTCGTGCAGGAGTTCCCAGTATCGAAGGTCTCGCGGCTGAATTCCGCTCCAGGGCTTGCCGTCCGGTGAGACCAGACGCGTCGGAGTCGGATTCTCACGATCGGAGTACGGGTACACCCGGACGGCGTCGACCAACGCGTCCGAGCGCGCCGGGTCGGGATCGAGCGTGCGGAAGCCGAACATGATGTGCATCATCGGGGAGTGGACAACGGTGTAATCACCTGTGTCCTCGGCACTCTGGCCTGGGCCGACTACCAGGGTCTTGCCACCCTTGCCTGCATCGGGGCCCATCTCACCGAGCACCGCGAATTCTCGTTGCCAGAAATCTGCGATGCCCCCGGCGGTCGGCCCTGGCGGCAATTCGATCACCAACGGCCCCGTTGCACCGAGATCGAAAAAGTTCAAGATGTACGGAGTCGTCGCGTTGGCGGTGATCAGGCCTAGTCGGTCACGATATGAGCGGTAGACGACGATATCGGAGGCAGTTGCTCCGAAGATGTTGGTATGCACGTCCATCCACTGAGCCCAGGACACGATGGGTATGGCCCACAAGTACGCCTGCACTGCTGTTTGGAAGTCGAGCTCGTCGAAGACCGTTGCGATGGTTTCGCGAGCGGGAAGCTCTCCGTCCCTCGGGACAAGTCCGCAGGAATACGTCAGTTCGATGTCGGCCATACCCAGATGGTGCTGGGAGAAACCTCGGCGCGAATCACCCACACCGGGTGAACCTCTAGTTCAGTGCGCCTCGAATGACGGCAGCCGTGCTGTCGAGGATTGTCCGATTGGGCGTGCGAGGTAGGGCGCGCAGGCCGAAGCCGTCGCCGCGATTTCGCGGAATGACATGCAGATGAACATGGAAGACTTCCTGCCCCGCAACAGCTCCGTCGGAGAGGTGCAGATTCACTCCGTCGACGGGAAGAGATCCGGTACGCATCGCCGCGGCGATCTTCTGCGCGACGGCGAAGATCCTGGCACCGTCGTCGGGATCGAGCGTGGACAATCCACTGGCGTGGCGCTTCGGCACGACCAGGAGATGGCCGGATGTGAACGGCCGAATATCCATGAAGGCAAGGACATTCGCGTCGTCGTAGACGACGCTGGCCTCGGCCTCACCGGCGATGATGGAACAGAAGATGCAGTCCATGGTCTCCGGCCCCTGTGCGCCTTTTCGGTAGTGGTGACCACCGGAAAGGCGCACGGGGCGTAGCCCTTACAGAATCGGCGACGGCGCGTACGCCGCAGCTTCGGGGTTGGCGTCGACAAGTTTCTGCACCTCGGCGACAACGGCATCGACCTGAGCCGAAGCGGCACCGACAAAAGCAGCCTTGTCGGCCAGGGCCTCGTCGAGTGCATCGCGGTCGAGCGGCAAACGGTCGTCGGCGGCAAGACGATCGAGCAGGTCGGGCTCCTTGCCCTCTTCACGCATCGCCAGCGCAACTGCGACGGCATTCTCCTTGATCGCCTCGTGTGCGGTCTCGCGTCCGACGCCGGCGCGGACGGCGGCCATGAGCACGCGCGTCGTGGCGAGGAACGGCAGATACCTGGTCAGTTCCTTCTCGATGACGGCCGGGTACGCGCCCATCTCGATCAGCACGGTCAGGAAGGTCTCGAACATGCCGTCGATCGCGAAGAACGCGTCCGGGAGCGCGACGCGGCGCACGACGGAGCAGAAGACGTCGCCCTCGTTCCACTGTGCACCCGCAAGCTCAGCTGCCATGGAGCCGTATCCGCGCAGGATCACCTGAAGTCCGTTGACTCGCTCGCACGAGCGGGTGTTCATCTTGTGCGGCATCGCTGAGCTGCCGACCTGGCCGGGCTGGAAGCCTTCGGTGACCAACTCGTGGCCGGCCATCAGGCGGATCGTGTGTGCAAACGACGACGGGCCCGCGCCGACCTGAACGAGCGCGGAGATGACGTCGTGGTCGAGGGAACGCGGGTACACCTGGCCGACGCTGGTCAACACGTGAGCGAATCCGAGGTGCTCCGCAACCTTCGCTTCGAGCTGCTCGAGCTTGGCCGCATCGCCGTCGAGGAGGTCGAGCATGTCCTGAGCGGTCCCCATCGGGCCCTTGATCCCACGAAGCGGGTACCGGTCGATCAGCTGGCGCAGACGCGTCATTGCAACCAGCAGCTCGTCGGCGGCCGAAGCGAAACGCTTGCCCAAGGTGGTGGCCTGAGCTGCGACGTTGTGCGAGCGGCCGGCCATAACGATGGACGAGTACTCGGCAGCGCGCTCACCCAGACGGGCGGCGACGGCGATGCCGTGGTTGTAGACGTGTTCGAGAGAACGCACGATCTGCAGCTGCTCGACGTTCTCGGTGAGGTCGCGGCTGGTCATGCCCTTGTGGACCTGCTCGTGCCCGGCGAGTGAGTTGAATTCCTCGATGCGTGCCTTCACGTCGTGGCGGGTGACCCGCTCGCGGTCCGCGATGGACTCGAGGTCGACGTTGTCGATGACACGCTCGTAGTCGTCGATGGCGTCGGCCGGAATGTCGATGCCCAGCTCTGCCTGCGCACGCAACACCGCCACCCACAATTGACGCTCGAGCACGATCTTGTACTCGGGAGACCACAGAGCGACGAGCTCCGGGCTGGCGTAGCGGTTGGCAAGGACATTCGGGATGCGGCTCACGAGGCCTCAGTCTAACGGGGGCCAAGCAGTGCCGTTACCCCCGATAGAGACCGAGCTAGACCGGCGGCGCCATCACGTCGATCGATTCCAAGAGCATTCCCCTGGCCAACCCCCGTGGGTCCGGGTCGTACTCCCCCAGAGCCGTGATCATCGCACCGTCGACCATCGCGACAAGACGGCGCAATTGCCCCTCGGGAGCCGACCGGCCCGAGCGTCGAAGCGCATCGGTCAACAGGTCGTCGAGCTGGGCTCGTAGGCGCAACTGCACGTCACGAAGTGCGGGATGACGGGCACACGCGACGAATCGTTCGTAGCGCGAGATCAAACGCTCGCGGCTCTCCGGCCGCTTCTCTTCGTCTCCGAGCAGCAGCTCGACCAACAGTTCGACGGTTGATTCCGCGCCCCGCCGACGTTGGGTCACCGCAGCCACTCTGGCGCGCATCGCTTCCATGTCGGCGTTGCCGTTGAGCTCGACGGCACACGCGATCAGATCGTCGAGTGAGTCGAAGTAATAGGTCGTCGAAGCCAGTGGAAGGTCAGCTCTGGTTGCCACCGCTCGGTGACGAACGGCGTCGAACCCGCCCTCCAGCAAAAGTTCAGCAGCGGACGCCACCAGAGCTTGGCGACGTCGTTCGCCCTTGGGCGTAGCTGCAGAAGACACCACGACATCGTGCCAGCAGAGGGCACCTCCGCATGGCGAAACAGCTCGAAGACCCTGCTGTTTGTTACCCGAGCCACTTCTCGAGGCGGGTCAGTGCCTCCTGGATGTCGGCTGTCGCACCCGCGAACGAGAGTCTGACCATCCGGTTTCCGTGGACGGTGTCGAAATCGATTCCAGGTGCCAGCGCGACCCCGGTATCTGTCAGCAACCGGGCACACCACGCGGTGGCGCCCTCGTCGCCACACAGATGGCCGATGTCCGCGTAGACGTAGAACGCACCGTCGGCGGGAGCCAACTCGGTGATGCCCAGTTTCGGCAACCCGGTCAACAACAGTTCACGATTGACGGCGTACCGCTGAACGTGCCCGTCCAACTCGACCTTCGCCTCGTCCGAGAACGCCTCGACGGCGGCGTACTGAGAGATCGCGGGCGGACACACGGTCATGTTCGACGCGAGTCTCTGCAGCGGGCGCCGAAGATAGGTCGGCACCAACATCCACCCGAGTCGCCAACCCGTCATCGAGAAGTACTTGGACACCGAGCCGATCACGACGGACTCGCGTGAGGTCTCCCAGGCGCTCGACGTGTGCTGATCGCCGTATCCGATGCCGTGGTAGATCTCGTCCGAGATCAGAAGAGTTCCGTGCTGCTCGCACCACGTCGCCAATGCAGCGAGCTCCTCGGGCGAGATCACCGTGCCCGTGGGATTTGCCGGGCTCGCGACGATCAGTCCGGCAGGCGGCGACGGCAAAGCCTCGAGCATTTCCACTGTCGGCTGGTATCGAGTTGCCGGCCCGCAGTCGAGTTCGACGACGTTGCAGCCGAGAGCGGCAAGGGTATTGCGGTACGCGGGATATCCGGGTCGAGCAACCACCACGGTGTCGCCCTCGTCGAACGCGGCCAGGAAGAGCAAGGTGAACGCCCCGGACGAACCGGTCGTCACCACCACGTCTTCGGCGTCGACGGCGATTCCCGATCGCTCGCTGTGGTAGCGCGCAATAGCCTCGCGTAGCTGCAGGATCCCGAAAGTCTCGGTATACCCGAGTAGTTCGGTGCCCAGAATCTCTCGCGTCGCACGTAGCACCGGTGCCGGCGCGGGCGTCGACGGTTGACCTGCCGCCAAGGTCAGGACGTCACCATGTGTCCGCTGACGTTCGGTCGCGGCCTTCCATACATCCATGACATGGAAGGTCTGGATATCTGATCGACGAGATTCTGAGCGCACACTCCGACGGTAGTCGAACCGTGGTGCGGCAAGAAACGACGACCACCCATTGTGACGATCCGACAGATTCAGGCGCTCAGCATGAGTCGATTCAACGAGACCTGGGCCACGTCCCTCGCGCAACATTGATCAACGACTTCCTTCGATCAAAAGGTGCATCAGATGAAAGCTCGCTCAGTGCCCACTGCGGCTCTGGTCACGATCGGCGTTCTCACGGTTGCCTCGTGCGGAAGCACCTCTGATCCTGGCGGCAATTCTTCCGGCGACTACGCGAAGGACGGCAGTTTCACCACGATCGTGAACACCGATCCCGGCAACCTTCATCCCCTGATCACCAATCTGACTGCCACGCAGGCGATCAACAGCTATACGAACGACTCGTTGTTGGCCATCGACCCCAAAACCCGCGCAGCGGGCTCGTATCTGGCCGAAAAATGGAGCGAGAACGGAACTTCGCTGAACTTCACCCTCAAAAAGGGGATCACGTGTGAAGACGGCACGACCTTCACTGCCCAGACAGCGGCAAACAACATCAACTGGGTCGTCGACACGACCAACGGCTCGCCGTGGTTGGGAGCATCCGTACCCGAAACTGCGGTAGCAACCGCTGATGGTGACGAGCTCACGATCAAGACAACGGAACCCGCGCCCTTCCTCCTCGAGCGCATCGGCGCTCTCAAGATGGCGTGCCAGGCAGCCCTCGACGACCCTGCCAGTGTTCGAGGCAGCAGCAACGGAACCGGACTGTTCAAGATCACCGAAGTAGTGGCCAACGATCACGTCACGCTCGAACGCCGCGACGGATACAACTGGGGGCCGAACGGCGAAACCACGTCGGACACGCTCGGAGTGCCCAAGACGGTCACGATCAAGGTCGTGACCGACGCCGCGACGACGGCGAATCTCGTCCTCACCGGAACGGTCAACGCGGCCCCGGTTGCCGGCGCGGATATCGAACGTGTGGAAGCTTCAGGCCTCGAGTCGATGACGTCCAACACCCTGAGCGGACAGTTCATCTTCAACCACAATGCGGCTCTCCCCACCAAGGACGAGGCGGTACGCACCGCACTCGTGCAAGCGATCGATCTCGACGATTACACGGACATCAACACCGGTGGCAAAGGCTCACGAGCTACGGCACTGGCAGTAGTCGATCCGCGGGCGTGTGACTTCGACAGCGTCACCGGTGTAGTTCCGAAGTTCGACATGGCCGCTGCGAAAAAGACTCTTGCGGACGCCGGTTGGAAGCCCGGATCCGACGGTGTCCTGACCAAGGACGGTCAAGCGCTGCAATTGACGGTCATCTTTGCCAACTACCGCGACACCACCTCTGCAGCAGCAGAATACGCGATGAAGCAGTGGCAGGAGCTCGGTGCGAAGGTAGAGCTTCGTGGTGGTGACAACAACTTCATCATTTCCAACACATTCGCAGCGAAAGACCTGACGTCATGGTCGATCTCGATCGGACTGACCGTCCAGAGCGATACCCCCAGCATCTTCGTTCCGTACTTCGCCGGCCCCACCCCACCGTCGGGTGTCAACTTCGCATCGATCGACAATCAAAAGTACGCCGAACTGGCGGCGAAGGCCTCGGTTCTGCCCGGGCAGGAATCCTGCTCGGTGTGGAAGGAAGCGGAACAAGCACTGTTCACCTCGTCCGACGTCATTCCGGTGTCCACGTCGCCGAACTTCATGTTCTTCAACGGCGCAACGGCCCTGTATGCACCAGTTGGCGGCACCCTGGCCGGCCCTGGCATTCGCGTTCTGAAATAAGCCGGAAGACAAAGCTTTACGTCTGCATCTATTTCTCCGATTCGAAGGATCTACATGACTGACCGTCCATTTGTTCTCGACGACCTCCACCGTGTGGTCACACCCACTGAGACCTCAATCTCTCCCGACGGCACCGTGGTCGTCTTCGTTCGCTCGGAAATTGTTGCCGGAAAGGCAACTACATCGCTCTGGGCGGTGTCCCGCGGTTCCCAGGCTCGCCGCCTCACCGCAGGGCCCGCCGATTCTGCCCCTCGGTTCTCTCCGGACGGAACCTCGATTGCCTTCCTGCGTAAGGTCGGCGACTCCGCGCAGCTGCACCTGATCCCGCTCGCCGGTGGCGAGGCCGAAACTCTCACCACATCAGCATCACTCCCCCTCGGCGCCGGTGCAGCAGCCTGGAGCCCGGACGGAAATGCCATCGCGTTCGCCGCTGTGGTCTCACGCTCGGACTCCGCCGATCCGAATGCTCCCATCGTCACCGACCGACTCGGGTACAAGGTGGACGGTGCCGGTTGGCTCGGCACCTTCCGTCGCCACCTTCACACCGTCGATCTGGAGACGAAGGCAGTTCGACGGCTCACCGACGGTGATTGGAATGCCGACGTTCCGTCCTGGTCGCCCGACGGCACGGCCCTTGCCTTCACCGCGAATCTCGAACCGGACAGCGATCTGAACCTCACGTTCAGCGCTTACCGCATCCTCGTCGACGATCTGTCGGTTCCCCCGCAGCGACTCGGTCATGCCACCGGAGTGCAGGGCTCCACACTGTGGCATCCGCAGGGAGATTCGGTCGTCGCCATCGGCACACCCGAGGTCCGTGTCGGAACTGCAGACCTGATCCGGCTGTCCGTCCCCGGCCCAACCGAGACACCGGTCGACGTCACCCTCACAGCTCATCTCGATCGCAACGTGATGCCCGGTGCACCCGGTTACCCCGGCGGCACACCGGCACTGTCGAATACTCGCGACGAAATCGTGTTCTGCCTACGCGATCGTGGATGGACGCATCTGTACGCGGCCGACATCGAAACCGGCACCTCTCGATCCCTCGTCGCCAATCCCAACGAGGTCGTCTCGGCGCTCTCCGTTGCCCGTGACGCCCGCGTCGCCTCCGTCATCGTCACCACGCAGCAGTCCTTCGGCGAGGTCGCACTCGTCGATCTCGACAGCGGCGCGGTCACCACGCTGACGAAATTCACCGCAGAAGCACTCCCCGAGGTGACACTGTTTGCCGCCGAGGAACGCGAGTTCACCATCTCCGACGGCCGCACCGTGCATGGTTGGTTGCTGTCCGCTCCCGAAACCAGTGGTGCCGCACCCCTTCTGCTCGACATTCACGGCGGACCGCACAACGCGTGGACCGGCGTTGCAGATACCTATCACCCCGCCCACCAGGTTCTCGCCGCCCAGGGTTGGCGCATCCTGACCCTCAATCCACGTGGGTCGGACGGGTACGGCGCAGACTTCATGTACGCCGTCAACGGCGCCTGGGGTACCTCCGACCAAGCCGACTTCCTCGAGCCGATCGACGCGCTTGTCGCCGAGGGACTTGTCGACGGGGACCGTCTGGCGATCACCGGGTACAGCTACGGCGGATACAGTACGTGTCACCTGACGTCCGCGACGGATCGTTTTGCCGCTGCGGTTGCCGGCGGGCTGATCTGCGATTTCAACGCCATGGCCGGAGTCTGCGATTTCGGTCCGCACCTCGCGTCACTCGCCACCGGCACGACTGTTCCCGAGAACTCCGCGGGGCTCCTGGCAGCCTCACCGCTCGCCGCCGTGAAGAACGTGGTGACCCCGACGCTGATCCTGCACGGAAAGTCGGACGAGCGGTGCCCGCTGGGTCAAGCCGAGGCCTGGTTCGCCGCACTGCGCCAGCAGCACGTACCCACCCGTCTGGTGGCGTATCCCGGTGCAAGCCACGGGTTCCTCGTCAACGGCTCGATCTCGCACCGAATCGACTACAGCACACGACTCATCGAATGGGTCAAGCGATACACCTCCGCGAAGCTGCCCAAGACCGGCCTGGCCAACGCGTCTGCCGGAGCCGACGCGTGGAAGCGTTCGCTGGACGTACTGTGTGAGCGTTACGGCGTCACCGGTGCTCAATTCGGTATTCTCACACTCGATTCCAACGGCAAGGAAATCACCCGTACGACGGTGGCTTCCGGCGTGATCAATGCAGACACCGGGGTCGAGGTATCCACCGACTCCCTGTTCCAGATCGGATCCATCACCAAGGTATGGACCGCGATGCTGGTCATGCAGCTTGTCGACGAAGGCTTGCTCGACCTGGACGCGACCGTCCGGTCGATTCTGCCCGATTTCGCACTGCAGGACGAGGAAACAGCTGCCCGCATCACGGTTCGCGCACTTCTGAACCATCGCAACGGAATCGACGGTGACCTGTTCATCGACAAGGGTCGCGGCGACGACGTCGTCGAACGCTACGTCGAGGGCCTGCGTGACTTCCGTCAGGTTCATCCACTCGAGGACGGCTTCGCGTACTCGAACTCCGCGTACGTCCTTGCAGCTCGTATCGTCGAGGTTCTTCGCGGCGGCATCTGGGACGACATCCTCAAGGAGCGGATCATCGATCCGCTCGGCCTCGCGCACACACTCACGTTGACCGGAGATACACCGAGATACTCTGTGGCAGCGGGTCATACGGGGAACTCCGTCGTGATGCCCGTCTGGCCGATCACGCGCTCGATGGGGCCCGCGGGTTGCATCACTGCCAGCATCGGAGATCTACTCACGTTCGCGGAACTCGGTCTTCTCGAAGGACAGAGCGTCGACGGCGTACGGATCGTGTCGGAAAAGTCGGCCGCCGCGATGCGCACACCCGAAATCGACATCAGCGAACTGTTCCCGGACAAGTCGGGTTGGGGCTTGGGCTGGTTCCACGAAACCTGGTCGGGCGAAGAGATTTTCGGGCACGACGGCAGCACCATCGGGCAGCACGCATATCTGCGTATCTTCCCCCGCCACAATGTCGCGATCGCACTGCTGACCAGCGGCGGCAAGGCCGACGGCCTCTACCGTGATCTCTTCACCGAAGCCGCGGCCGCGTTGGTCGGACTCGAACCTCCGCAAGCCCTCGCCCCGAACCCCGCGAGTGTGGAGTCGATTCCGGATTCGGTTCTGGGAAAGTACAGCTCGGGCGGGATAGCAATCGAGTTCCGTCGTGGAGAGTCCGCTGACGAGGCCGTGATCACCGTCATCGGCGACGTAATCCCGAATCCCGAGGAAGACGAAACAGCTCCGAAGAAGCCTGCAACGGTAGCCACTCTCGTACCGTCGCAGATCCCGGGGACCTGGACCACCCGTCAACCCGGGGCCGCCGGTTGGACGACGGTACGGCCGCACCGAGACGGAGTGTACGTCGGATTCCGCTTCCTACCACGGGTTAACGCGTGACGATGACCGATACACATACGATGACGGAAACACAGAACGCCGAAACACAGAACGCCAGCGAACTCGAGGAATCAAAGATGCAAGAACAGCTTCAAGAACTCGTCGATCAGTGGAGGGTCGAGGCAAACATCCCCGGCGTCTCGGTCGGCATCGTGCACGGCGACAAGGACATCGTCGTCACCAGTGGCATCGAGAGCGTCGAAACCCAACTCCCGGTCACCGACAAGACGATGTTCATGATCGGCTCCACCACAAAGGTGTTCGCCGCAACAGCCGCGATGGCACTCGTCGAGGACGGCCTACTCGATCTCGACACCCCGTTGGTCGAGTACGTCCCCGAACTGACCTTCGCCGACGAAACAGCCACGCGCACAGTCACGATGCGTCACCTCCTCACCCACACCGGCGGATTCACCGGCGACGCGGGCCTCTCGGCAGGCTGGGGCGAAGACGCCCTGGGACGCTCGGTTTCACGGCTGAACGAACTGCGACAAGAATTTCCCGTCGGAGAAGTCTTCTCCTACAGCAACTCCGGATTCGTTCTCGCCGGACATGTCGTGGCCAAGATCAGCGGACTGACCTTCGAAGAGCTGGTCAAGCAGCGCGTGCTCGACCCCCTCGAAATGAAGAACTCGGCCTTCCTGCCCTGGGACGTGATGACCCACCGGTTCGCACTCGGTCACTACATCCGCGACGGTGTGCCGTTCGTGTCCAACGAAACCGGGCTGGACCGCGGCATGATCCCTTGCGGCGGAATGTGGTCCTCGGTGCGAGACCAACTCGTCTGGGCACGTTACGCACTGTCTGGCGAACACCCCGGCGAAGGACAGCCGCTCGACGAGTCCACCCGGTTGTTGATGCAGAAGCCGCAGCGTCCCGCCGCGATGATGTTCGAAGAAGTCGGCCTGGGATGGCTGTTGACTCGATACGGAACCACACAGGTAGTGCGGCACGGCGGAAACGTGAGCAACCTCCAGGTCTCCGAGTTCATGACAGTGCCCGAGAAGAACTTCGCCGTCACCGTGCTGACCAACGCCCTCGGCGGCGGAATCGGCAAGAAGATCGTCGACTGGTGCATGGCCAACCTCACTGAACTACCCACGCCGGCATCCCTCGACGTGGTCGAGCCCGAACCCGCTGCCGTCGACGCAGTCCTGGGCAAGTATCAGGCCGGCTCACTGACGATGACCGTCGCCCCCGGTGACGAGGGAATCGGCATCCGGATGGGCAGCGCGCAGGATCTCGGTGAATACGAGGACATCGTCTGGCCGCCGGCAATCCCGATCGCCTTCCTCAACGACCGTGACTTCGCTGCGCGCGCCGACACCACCCGGGCGTTGGGACGCTTCGTCACCGACGACACCGGTCGCGCCGTGATGCTCGAATTCGGCGGCCGCACCGCCAAGCGAGTGGCTTGATCCTCTAGACGGGTGACGCGGTCCGAACAAGTGCGATCGAACTCGCCGATCTCACCGGACCGCGTCACCCGTTTTTGCGTCTGCGGGCTGCCGTTCATTGCTCGGTTCTGGCAGAACATCGACTTTGGTGCCAGTGAGAAAGGCGACCAGCGCGACGATCACGATCGTGAAGACAATGCTCACCACCGTCGGCCCGAATCCCAAGCCGCCCTCATCTCGGTCTTGGGTCAACAGGTCACCGATGGACGCTCCCAATGGACGAGTGACAACATAAGCGATCCAAAATGCAAGTACAGCATTGAGTTTCAGGCCGAAGTGCGCGGCGGCCACTACGGCGATCACGACGCCGAACAACACAGCAGACTTCGCATACCCCAGGTCCACCTGTTCGGCAATCAAGTCTCCTGCCGCCGTTCCCAGTGAAAATGTGAACAGGATGGCGAACCAGTAGAACGCTTCGCGCTTCGGCGTGCGAATACTGTGGATGGACAACGTCCGTTCACTGGCAAACCAGATCCCGAACGTAGCGGCCAGGGCAACCGCAAAGACTCCCGTACTCACTTCGAGCGGTACACCGAGATCGTCGGTCAGAATGTCGGTGATGAGCGTTCCGACTACGCTGATCAGAACTACCACCAGCCAATAAATCCACGGTACATACTGTTTCCGCGTGAACTGGATGATCAGCGCGACGACCAAGAACACCGAAGTCAACGCAGCGGTGCCGATCAGTCCGATACCTAGATCCGCGTCGAGTGAATCCGCGGCAGTCTCCCCCACCGTCGTGCCCAGAATCTTGATCAGCCAGAAGTACAGTGTGACCTCTGGGACCTTGCTCGCCATTTCACGCGTGAACGCCATGTCGGCCAGCGTGGCACCTGGTTGTTGAAGGGAAGCTGAGAACGTTCGCCGCGATTGCGCCGGAGAGTACAGACTGGACGTCATGGAGCATCTTGCCTCGTCGATTCTGCACCCGTCCCGGTGGAGCGTGCGCGCGCGGTCGACCGTGGCTTCGACACTCGTGATCGCCTTCTGCCTGGTGATCGCCGGGCTTGCACTGGTTTTCGTGCTGGCAAACTCCCTGCATCTGTCCGCGCTGAACAGCTCCGAAGCTCGCGCCACGCAATTGGTCCAGCAGCTCAACGGAAAAAACCCTGCCGATCTCGACCCTTCGCTTCTGTCCACAGACAGTCAGATCGGAATCGTGCAGATCGTCGACGCCGATCACCGAATAGTCGCCCAATCACCTGGAACCGACAGCGACCTCCTGTCCGGACGTTTTCTCGGCCCTGACGAGTCGGACGCTCTCGGAAGGGTCAAGAAGTCCGACGACGAGGACTACTGGCTGATCGGGCGAGGCGCTCAGACGCCGACCGGACCAGTCACCGTCTTCGTCGGCGCCGACCGCGAACCGGTTGAAACCGTGGTGACGACCGTTGCCGTTCTGCTGGCCATCGTCGGACCTCTGGTCCTGGGGCTGGCAGCGTTTGCCACCTACCGCCTCGTCGGTTCGGCCCTCGCTCCCGTCGAACGCATCCGCGCTCGGGTAGCGTCGATTTCGAGTGGGCGTCAAGGTGAACGAGTGCCTGTACCGTCAGGGAACGACGAGATAGCCCGACTGGCAACAACAATGAACGACATGCTGGCGCGCCTCGACGAAGGCGCGCTGGCCCAGCAACGATTTGTCAGCGATGCCTCACACGAGTTACGCAGTCCGCTGTCCACGATCACGACGGCCCTCGAACTGGCACACCGACGCCCGGATCTCCTCGACGACGCGTTGATCGAAGACGCACTACTTCCCGAGGCGCGCCGAATGCGGCAGTTGATCGAAGACCTGTTGATTCTCGCACGCTCGGACGAAAGCGAACTCGAAAAGTTCGGCGTCGTCGTCGACGTCGACCTCGATGACATCTTGTTCGCCGAGCAGAAAAGGATCGACGGTATCTCCGAAGTTACGGTCGCCGCTGCCGTGGCTCCGGTTCGGGTCTCCGGAGACCCGAGAGCATTGACGCGGATGGTGCGAAACCTCGTGGACAATGCAGTGCGGCATGCGGAGACCCTCGTGTATCTCGAGTGCTCCGAAGCCGGAAACGAAGCCCACATCGTGATCGAGGACGACGGGCCCGGAATCCCTGAAGCAGAACGCGAACGAATCTTCGGACGCTTCGTCCGCCTGGACCAGCCGCGGTCGAGGCAGGGAGGCGGGTCCGGACTTGGACTCGCCATCGCGTCGGAAATAGTTGCGGCGCACCACGGAACCATTTCCGTCAACGAGAGAGTGGGCGGTGGAAGTCGATTCGAGGTGACGATTCCGGTACCGAACGACTGAAGATCAGGCAGTGCCGACAAAGCGGTACCCGACGCCTCGGACCGTTTCGATGCTCTGAGTTCCGAACGGGAGGTCGAGCTTCTTACGAAGGTAACCGATATACACCTCGACGATGTTCTCGTCACCTTCGTAGTTGGTGTCCCAGACGGAGCGAACGATCTCGGTCTTCGTGACCACCACACCATTGTTGCGCATCAAGAATTCGAGAACGCTGTACTCCCGCGGCGTCAGGGTCAATTCGATTCCCGCTCTGCTCACCTGATGTTTGGCCGGGTCGAGGGACAGGTCTCCAACGGAGAGTATCGCCGGACGTTGTGGAGCGCCGCGACGCACCAGTGCGCGCAGCCGAGCGAGAAACACGACAAACGAGAATGGCTTGACCAGGTAGTCGTCGGCGCCGAGATCGAATGCATCAGCCAGGTCGTATTCGCCGTCCTTTGCCGAGAGCATGAGGATCGGCGTCCAGATCTCCCGGGCGCGTAGATCCCGCACGATGTCGTACCCGTGTTTGCCCGGCAACATGATGTCGAGAACGATCACGTCGAATTCGTCACTGCACGCAGTCGCGAATCCGTCGTCACCGTTGAGTTCGACCGCGGTCACGAATCCCTCGGCCACCAATCCCCGCCGGATCGTCTCGGCCAGGCGCACTTCGTCTTCGACCACCAGTACTCGCACCACCGGCCCCGTTTCGTCGCCACGCAGTTGTTCGGATGCACCCAGTAGAGCAGACGGTAGACCCAGAGCCGAGTTCCGTTCAGCGTTTCTTCAACTTCGGCTCGTCACACTGCATTCATGCCTGCAACTGTGTCGACCGTGCGAAACGTGGTCACCGAAGTCCTGACCGAGAGCACCACCGCAGAGATCGCGGTTGCCGCAATCGTGGCGGCCGCAGCTCTGTTCGCGTTCGGTTCGATCTACCGAGCTTCCAGCGTTCGGTCTACAGCCCTTCGCACGTGCGGACTCGTGCTTGCACTGGTGACGCTGTCGATCCAGGTGTATGGAAGCGGGTGGTTGACGAGCTTCGACGGGCCGGAGACCGACTGGATGGTCGATCATCGGAGCGGCGCCCTGAACCAGATCGCGGTCGCCGTCACAGATCTCGGTAGCCCGGTCGCCACCGCGCTACTCGGGATCACCTGCGGAGTGCTCATCTCATGGCGAGCGCGTTCGGTCGTTCCGGGCCTGATCGTGATCGGAACGGTTGGCGGGGCGGCGGTCGCCAGCACGGTAATCAAAGCGCTCGTCGGTCGCGAACGTCCGCCGACCAACATCCAGGTTCTTCTCGAGACCGGCCACTCGTTCCCCTCCGGTCACGTGACGGGCACAGCAGCGCTGTTCGGCATTGCCGTTCTCGTTGTGAGCGTCGACCGAACAGCGGCCGTCAAACGCCTTCTGATGCTCCTCGCCGTGACGGTCACCGTCGTCGTCGCGCTGACTCGCCTCTACTTGGGTGCGCACTGGCTCACCGACGTCATCGCCGGAGCCATTCTCGCGACGCTTGCCGTCACGGTGGGTGGAGCCCTCTTCCGATTCGTCGGCACTCACAACCAAGCTGAATCGACTACTGCTGCAATGCGCTCTGCAGAACCTTCAGCACTTCACGAGCCGCAGTCGGCCCGGTATTGAGGTAGAAGACGTCGTCGTCAACAGCGACGGTTTGGTTGGCGACCACACCACGTAACTGCGCCCACAACGGCGCGTTCGTCAATGTCGCCGGGTCCCCGCCCTGCACGCCGTAGAAGATCCAGTCGGCGTCCGCCACGTTCAACTCTTCTTCACTGATGTCTCGGGAAGTGTCGTCGAACTGCTGCGACTGCGGACGGGTCAAGCCGGCATCCTCGGCGATACTGCCGGTGAACGAAGGAATACCGAAGATGCGCAGACGATTTCCGTTCTGGCGCGTGAACGACACCGTCGGCGGCGACGAGAGGGAAGCACCGAGGGCCGCGGCATCGGTATTGAAGGTATCCAGCAGTGCCGCCGCCTGCTGCGTCTTACCTACCCCGTCGGCAACCAGCAGGAAGTCCTGCTTCCAGTAGACGCCGGTTCCCTGTGTTGCCACCGTGGGTGCGATGGCGGAAAGCTGGTCGTACAGCGAATCAGCGTCCTTTCCTGCAACATTCATCAAGATCAGGTCAGGATCGAGCGTGACGATCGCTTCGAAATTCGGTGTGAAGCGTCCACCTGCGTCAACGACATCACTTAGCTGAGTACGGAATTCGGGGTACGCAGACAACAAGTACGGAGGCACCAGGTCCGCACCGTCACCACGCGTCGAACCTGCGGGCACGACACCGAGCGACAGGAGTGCATCTGCTTGCCCGGTCGAGATGACGACAACCTTTTCGGGCTGCGATTCGATCGTGGTGTCCCCTTTGAAGTGTGAGACGGTACGAGGGAACTCGCCGTCCGACTTTCCGCTCCCCATTCCAACCGGGACTTCTCGCGGAGCGACAAACGCAGAGTCCGCCGGAGCTGACGCACTGATCTCGGCATCTGTGGGCGACGCGTCCTCGCTCGAGCAGCCACTGAGAGCTGCCACCAATGTCAGTGCGCCGATCAGCATTACACTGCGTGACTTCTTTCGAAAATTCATGATCGTGTCCCGTACGTCGTGAAGCATGACAGCTTCATCTTCCGTCATGGTTAGGTGACCCTACCCTTTGAAGAACTGTAAACTATATCTGTGTCAGATACAGTTCCAGGGCGTGGATCACACGGGGTCGATCGCTACTCTGATCACGTGCCCACCGCGGAAGAAGCATCGAGATCACTCATCGCTGCGGCGTTCGAATTGCGTCGAGCGCTGCGGGAATACATGGCTACGTCAGGCACCGACGCGACTTTGCCCGAGGCACAATCCGAAGTACTTCACGATGTCGCACAACACCCGGGCACTCGCATCGGGGCTGTCGCCGACCGTCTCTCCAGACGCCCGAACACCGTCAGCACACTGGTGCGCACACTCTCCGACAAAGATCTGATCGAGCGACGGCCCGATCCCACGGACGGCCGAGTGAGCACACTTTTCGTGAAGGACGAGCGAAGCGCGCGACGAGACCGTCGATCCGAACTACGCATCGGCGTTCTCGCCGAAGAATTGGCGTCCCTCGACGAGGGCGACCTCGACACATTGTCCGCTGCCATCGACATCCTCGACCGGGTCAATCGATCATTGCGAGATCACGCACCGCGGTGACACTCCGGGACACACAGAAGCGGTGCGGTGCAGCACCTGCCGCACCGCACCGCACCTGCTGACGAGTTACCGCCCTAGTTCATGTCGTTCGCAATGATGTTCTCGATATTCCGTTCGGCCAGAGCGGTGATGGTGACGAACGGATTGACTCCCACATTGCCCGGTACGAGGGATCCGTCCATGACGTACAGACCCGGGTACTCCGGCAGACGACCGTAGCCGTCGGTCGCCTTGCCGAGCACACAACCGCCGAGGGGGTGGTACGTCAACTGATCGCCCCACGTCTGCGTCGGGCCGAAGAGGTCGGTCCGGTAGATCGTGCCTTCCTTCTTGTTGATCTTGTCGAAGAGCTTCTTCGCCATGTCGATCGACGGCTGGTTCTGCGAGCGCTGCCAGTTCAATCCGACTTTGCCTGTTGCCGAGTTGAATTGGAACTGAGCGCGTTGCGGATTCTTGGCAATCGCCAAGTACAGGCTGACCCACAGTTCGGTACCGGCCGGGAAGGGTGCGATTTCCGCAAAGACGGGAGCGGATGTGTCGGCCCAGTTGTCGATACCCATCACGGGGATCGCGGACTGCTTCGCACCGGTGGCGTCCCACATGTGATTGGCGCGGCCCACCATCACGTTGCCGTTGTGACCCCATTCCTGTCCAACTGCACCCGGCAAATTCGCCAGCTGCCCTTGCGCTTTCATCGCGACCAGGAGCTTGCTGGTCCCGATACTGCCGGCCGCGAAGAAGACCTTGTCCGCCGTCACTGTCTTGGTGCCGACGGTATTGCCCTGCTCGTTGATCTGGTTCATCACCACTTGATAGCCACCGCCGGTCGCGGCCGGGGCAACCGAGGTCACGACGTGCAGAGCTGAAATGGTGAGCTTGCCGGTGGCGGATGCCGCAGCGAGGTACGTCTTGTCCAGAGATTTCTTTCCGGCATTGTTGCCGTAGATGACCTCACTGACCAGAGCAGACTTGGTGACCTGGCCGGCAGCTTCCTGCTTCATGTAGTTGAAGTCGTAGACATTCGGCACAAACGTTGTTGTGTAACCGGATCTCTCAGCGGTCTTTCGCCCCGTCCGCGCGAACTTGTAGTACTCGGTCGATTCGAACCAGGCCGGGTCGATGTTGTTGACTCCGAGCGCAGCGTTCGCGCGCGGGAAATACGTCGAGTACATCTCGTTGGAATCGACACCGGGCAGGATCTCTTCGAAGTAGTTACGCTTGGGTGTGACGGCCATACCGCCGTTGACCAGCGACCCACCGCCGACCCCTCGGCCCTGGTAGACCTTGATCCCGCCGAAGTCCTCGGCGTCGAGAACACCGACGTAGCGGCTGATGTTCTTGTCCACCGAGCCGCCGGAGAAGTGTGAAACCGGTTGAACTGTACGGTCTCTGAGCCAGAAGGACCGACCGTCGGGCGAGAGCATCGGGCAGAAGATCTTGCCGTCGGACCCTGGTGTGGTCCACGACTTCCCCATCTCGACCATGTGCGTGTCGATACCGGCCTGTGTCAGGCGAAGTGCCGCAACGGCACCGCCGTATCCACTGCCGATCACGAGCGCGGGGACACGGTCTCCGTCGTTCAATGCTCGTCTGGGCGCAGCGGCCGCCGTGGTCCACGAGGATGAGAGTGCGGCGGCCCCCACAGCTAATCCTGTTGCTGCCAAGAAGTTTCTACGCGAGAGCGTGGAATTGGTACGTGCGTGCCGTTCGTTGGATCCAGCGCGAATGCTCAAGTGTGCCCTTCTCTTTCCGTGACCCCCGCGCTGAGATATACCGGGAGAAACCGAACGAGAAGTCCATACTCGTGGGTAACTTCGAGGAACCGTTGATTTTCCATGAAAAGGGCCGATGAACAGAAAGTTCACCGGCCCTCCGAAAGAACGAGTCAGGGAATTGAGATGCGACCTTCGACGGCGCCGAGCCCGATGTCCTTGCGGAAATGACCGCCGGGAAGCTTGACGTCGGCGATCTTTGCGTAGGCGTCGTCGCGAGCTTCGGTCAGATCCTTGCCCACTCCGACAACACTCAGCACACGCCCGCCGGCCGAGACGACGGCACCGTCTTCACGCTTCTTGGTACCGGCGTGCAGGACTCCGTCGGCGTCGGCTCCGGTGATCACGTCGCCGGTGCGTGGGGTTGACGGGTAGTTCTCCGCGGCAATCACGACCGTGACAGCGGAACCGTCGCGCCACTGCAACGGACCGACCGAATCGAGTGTTCCGGTCGAGGCTGCATTGAGTAGACCGCCCAGCGGCGTTTCGAGGAGAGCAAGCACGGCCTGAGTTTCGGGGTCACCGAACCGGCAGTTGAATTCGACGACGGCCGGGCCGTCGACACCGATCGCCAGACCGGCGTAGAGAAGGCCGGAGAAACTGCTACCGCGCGCGACCAACTCGGCAGCGACAGGCTTGACGACGTCGTCGACAATCTGCGTGACCATCTCGTCGGGCAGCCACGGCAATGGGGTGTACGCGCCCATGCCGCCGGTGTTGGGTCCGGAGTCTCCGTCGCCGACTCGCTTGTGGTCCTGAGCCGGGAGCAGCGGGATCACGGTTTCGCCGTCGACGAGGCAGAAGAGCGAAACTTCCGGACCGTCGAGGAAGGACTCGAGGAGAACCGGGTGTCCGGTCTCGAGCAGTTCTGCGGCATGATCGCGCGCGGCGAGACGATCCGTCGTGACGACTACGCCCTTACCCGCGGCCAGTCCGTCGTCCTTGACCACCCAGTTGGGACCGAAGCGGTCGAGTGCTTCGTCGAGCTTGGCCGGATTGTCGACGATCTCGCTGTGAGCGGTCTTGACGCCGGCGACAGCCATCACGTCCTTGGCGAAAGCCTTCGATCCCTCGATGCGGGCGGCGTCGGCCGAAGGCCCGAAGCAGGCGATACCTGCTGCGCGCACCGCGTCTGCGACACCGAGGACCAGCGGAACCTCGGGTCCGATGACGACGAGGTCGGCTTCGACCTTCTGGGCCAGCGCGGTAACCGCGTCACCCGAAGCGACGTCGATGGGGTGCTGCTCGGCGATTTTTGCGATCCCGGCATTGCCAGGCGCGCAGATCAGGGCCGTGACACCTGGATCGCGAGCAAGAGAGAGAAGGAGGGCATGTTCACGGGCTCCGGAGCCGATTACTAGTACGCGCACGGGGAACAGACTACGGCCTGCGATAACAGCGCTCTCGGAGTGCCACTCACGGGGCCAAGGTCCCAGCGTTCGGCCTTTGTGCGAAATATCCGTTTCGAGATGAGATCATATGAATACCTGAATAGGTGAACAGATGTTTTCGGACACCTGTCCACCAGGGAAAGGACACCCGTGAAACTCCACAAACCAGGCGTTCTGACGCTCACCGCAACCGCCGCAATCGGCGCACTTCTGATCACGTCGTGCAGTAGCCCGACTGGCACCGACTCCTCGGGCAACAACGACGGCCTGGTCTTGGCCGACGGCTACGAGCTGGGCGGCTACAACCCGGTCGCAGGCTTCGGCGCTGCCGGTGAGGCCAAGATGTACGACGGCCTCGTCCGGCTCACCGGAGGGACCGGCATGCCGGGCTTCGAGCCGTCTCTGGCCGCGGAGATGCCCACTGCCAACGCCGACGCGACGGTCTGGACGGTCGAACTCCGCGACGGGGTCACCTTCTCCGACGGATCGACCTTCGACGCCGCCGACGTGGTTGCCACGTACAAGGCGATCCTCGATCCCGCTTCCGCCTCCGAAGCGCGTTCGTCGTACGACATGATCAGCGACGTCGTGGCCGTCGACGACAGCACAGTCGAGTTTCGTCTCGCCTACTCGTATGCGCCCCTGCTGACGAAGATGCTGATCGGCATGGTCCCGTCGGAATCCCTCGCGACACCCGGACTGGCCGCCGAATCGCCGTTGAACACCGCGCCTGTCGGTACGGGTCCGTACACACTCGTCGATCTCTCACCGGATCGAGCGGTCTTCGAGGCGAACGAGAACTACTGGGACGGTGCACCGGAGATCAAGAAGCTCACTCTCCTCTACGTTCCGGACGACAACACCCGCGCCCAACGTATGGTGTCGGGCGAGATCGACGGAACCAACCTCCCTCCACTGCTTGCCAATACGTTCTCGGGCAAAGACAACATGTCGGTGACTGCCCATCAGTCAGCGGACTGGCGCGGTCTCTCACTTCCGACGAACAATCCCGTGGTAGGCGACAAAGCCGTACGGATGGCGCTCAACCTCGCCGCCGATCGCCAGTCGATGATCGACAACGTCCTGGGCGGACACGGCCGCGTCGCCGCCACTCCGATCCCCGAGGTCTACGGCGATTCGTACAACCCGAACGCAACCTTCGCCTACGACCCGGCCGAGGCCGAGCGAATTCTCACCGAAGCGGGCTGGATCGAAGGTGCCGACGGAATCCGTTCGAAAGACGGTCAGCGGGCGCAGTTCACGATCATGTACAACTCCGTCGACACCGTTCGACGTGATCTCGCTCAGGCATTTGCCTCCGATGCTCTCGCTGTCGGCATCGAGGTGGATCTCGAAGCGCTCTCCTGGGACCGCATAGACCCTCGAATCAACCAGGATTCGACGCTTCTCGGTGGTGGAGACGAACCTTTCGATCCAGACACGCAGGCGTACGACGCGCTGAACTCGAAGTACATAGCGCCCGGGGTCGGCAGCATCTACGACAACGCCAGCGACTACTCCAATCCAGCAGTCGACGCAGGCTTGGAAGTAGGACGCCGCAGCCTGGATCAGGCAACGCGTGACGCCGCGTATCGCGACGTGCAGCAGGCGTACGTCGAGGATCCCGGATTTGTCATCCTCGTATTCCTCGACCATACGTACGTTTCGAAGGATTCCGACTGGCAGATGTCCGGACCGGTACTCGAGCCACACTCACACGGTGTGACCTGGGGCCCGTGGTGGTCACTGCAGACGTGGGCCAGAGGGCAATGACAGCGGTCGACGTTCGGGTAGACGCGCGGCAATCGCTCGACCACCGTGGCAACTCCCGCCGAAAGGCCATCCTCACGATGGTCGGTCGGCGGGCGTTGTTCATCGTGCCGGTGATCGCCGTGGTGTCCGCGGGACTCTTTGCCGCCGCCGCAATCTCACCGTTCGATCCACTTGTCGGCTACCTGGGCACGCGATACATGACGACCAGCGACGCGGACAAAGCGTTGATCGCCGATCAGATGGGTTTCGACAACCCCTGGTACAGCACGTACTGGAATTGGCTCCAGGGCGTGTTCACCGGTGATCTCGGGATCTCCAGATCGTTCAATCAGCCTGTTTCCCAGGTTATCTCCGAGCGTCTGCCATGGACCCTGCTGCTGGTCGGTATCTCACTCCTCATCGCGATTCTCGCCTCGCTGACACTCGGTGTTCTCGCCGGAATCCGCAGTGGAGGATTCTTGGACAAGACCGTGTCCGGGCTGAGCGTCGTGGTCCAAGGACTTCCGCCGTTTGTCTTGTCGCTGGGTGCCATCGCGCTCTTCGCGTTGACTCTCGGCTGGCTCCCGGTCGCCGGGTTGACCGACGGGGGTGCCGATCCCACACCGGGACAGGTGATCCGGCACTTGGTCCTACCGGTGACGGTCCTCTCCATCTCGCAGATGCCGTGGCTCCTACTCGCGGTCCGAGAATCCGTCGTGGGTTCGAAAAGTGAGGGATTTGTCGCGGGCGCCGTAGCACGCGGAATCCCGACGCCGACCATCACGAAACGCCACATACTGCCGACCTCACTGGCGCCTTTCGTCAACATCGTCGGCGTGCGACTGCCCGAGCTGATAGTCGGGGCAGTGCTGGTGGAAGAGGTCTTCAGTTGGCCAGGGATCGCCGGCGCCATCGTCTCGTCAGCCCGTGACCTCGACATGGCACTGCTCGCGTTCCTCACCGTCGGTACGACATTGACGGTCATGCTCGGCTCACTGCTTGCCGACGTCCTCGTTGCAGTACTCGACCCGAGAGTGAGTACCGATGGCTGAACGACGCTTCAAGATCGCCCTCGGCGTGCTGATCCTCGTTGCGCTGTACGCGGCGTTGGTCCCATGGTTGGCCGACGTCGACGACCGAGTCACAGACTTCTCGGCTGCTCGCCTGGCTCCGTCGTTCGATCACCCCTTCGGAACGGACTCGGCGGGCCGAGATCTGTTCGTGCGCATAGCTGCAGGCATTCGAACCTCACTTCTGATCGCACTCGCCTGCGCGCTGCTCGCCACGGTGATCGGCGTCGCCGTCGGCACTACGGCCGGACTGGTCGGCGGCTGGGTGGACAGGTTCGTCATGCGCGGCACCGATGCCGTCAACGCACTCCCCCACCTGTTGCTCGGCATCGTCATCGTCGCGATGTTCCGTGGAAGCATTGCCGCCATCGTGCTTTCGATCGCACTGACCCACTGGACCCAAGTGGCCCGGATCATCCGCTCCGAGATCTTGAGTCTGCGCGAGCGTCCCTACATCGACGCCGCCATTCTCGCGGGAGCCAGTCGACGTCACGTGATCATGCGCCACCTCGTGCCGGCGACGGCGCCACAGGCTTTGATCGCAGTCGTTCTCCTGCTGCCCCACGCCGTCTGGCACGAATCGACGTTGTCCTTCCTGGGATTCGGCCTTCCCCCGCACAAGCCCAGTCTCGGGACGCTTCTCGAAGAGGCACGCAGTTCTCTGCTCCTCGGCGGTTGGTGGACGCTGGCATTCCCCGCCGCAGTTCTCGTGATCGCCACCGTCGCAGTTGCCGTCGCCGGTTCGGCCCTGCGGTCGATGCTCACGCCCCCTCGACCTTCGGAGTTGCGACTGTGAACCACGGCCTGCGCATCGAATCTCTCACCGTCAGGATCCCTCTACTCGGAGGATCGGTAGTTCACGCTGCGAGCGACATCGACCTCGACGTTCCAGCCGGCACGGTGACCGCACTTGTCGGGGAATCGGGGTGTGGCAAGTCGATCATCGCCACCTCGGTCATGAACATGTTGCCGCCGAATGCTTCTCGAACCGGAACGGTCACCGTCGGAACACCGGACCTCGAGATCGACGTCTTCTCCGGCACCGCGTTCCGTGGGCGGCACGTGGCTCTCGTTCCACAATCCGCCGCAACACATCTCACCCCCGTCCGCACTGCGCGATCGCAGCTACAGGAGACGATCGACGCACTCGGCAGCGATCACACTTGCGATGCCTTGGCACTTCGCGTCGGACTCGAACCGTCGGCCCTGGACTGCTACCCGCACGAACTGTCGGGCGGCATGGCGCAACGCGTGGCCATTGCCGGTGCGCTGGCCGGGAATCCGTCGGTGATCGTCGCAGACGAACCCACCGCCAACCTCGACCGCGAACTCACCGACCACGTCATGGGATTACTTCGAGAGTGCGCGGACGCCGGAGCGGCGGTCCTGCTCATCACCCATGACCTGGCATCCCTTACCCGCAACGGTGTCGCGGATCGACTTGCCGTCATGTACGCATCACGCATCATGGAGACCGGTCCGGCCGCGCTGGTGTTCCAAGATCCGCTTCACGATTACACCCGAGACCTTCTCGGCGCCTTACCTTCCAGAGGTTTGACTCCCATGCCGGGATCGCCACCGCAACTCACCGATCTCCCCGAGGAGTGCGTCTATCACCTACGACGCCCGGAGTCGAAACAATCCGGTGGCCCGACCGAACTCGTCACATTGGGTGACCGCACGTACCGAACGCTGCGGAAGGTGGGCTGACATGAGTCTGCAAGCTCTGAGAATCACCAGCGGTTACCGTCGCAACCGGCCAGTTCTCGAGAACGTCTCGCTCGAGATTCCGTCGGGAAAGCTGATCGGCCTGACCGGGCCTTCGGGCACCGGAAAATCAACACTTGCAAGGATTCTCGCTTCGCTGGATGCACCGTGGTCAGGCGAAGTGCGGATCGACGGATCACCCGTTGTGGGTACCAAATTCTCGGTACCCGCGGCACTACGCGGCACGGTGTCCATGCTGTTTCAGTCACCTCGCGCATCGACCGACCCTCGGCAGACGCTCGCCTCGATCATCGGCCAACCCGGTGACATTGCCAGTAGGTCAATCGATGTGGCCGCGCTGGCAGCAGAAGTGGGCCTCACTCCCGATCTCTTGTCGCGCAGACCACACCAGGTGAGCGACGGCCAACTACAGCGCGCCTGCCTGGCGAGATCGCTGGCGCAACAACCGAAATACCTCATCTGTGACGAGGCGACGGCGATGCTCGACGCCGCCACGACGGCCGCGCTCATTCGGTTGATCGAGAGTCGCGCCGCCGAAACCGGCGTCGGTGTATTACTCATCAGCCATGATCGCGAATTACTCGGCGCCTGCTGCGACGTGGTCCACGACCTCGACAGTATCAGCGCTTAGCCCCTGCGAAATCGACCCTTGACCCGAACGTATGTTCGAGTATGATTTGGGCAGGGGATCGGGGGATTCAATGAGTGTCTTGTTGTCGGACGTGGTGTCTGGTTCTGCGGTGGGGTTACGCGGACGCCTGTGGCGGTTGACTGCTGCCGAGTTGCGTGCTGCTGCGGTGTCGGCGAGTGCGGAGATTCTGCGTCTTGAAGCCGTTCGAGTGGCCGTGGTCGACGAGTTGTCGTTGCGCCCGGATGATCAGGTGATCGCGAGCCGCGGAGTGGGGTCCTGGTTGGCGGCCAACACGATGCTGCAGGTTCGGGACGGGAAGAAGATCGCCGCCCTGGGTGCGGCTTTGCGGCCGTTTCCGGCGGTGGCGGCTCGGTTCGATGGCGGGGACTGCTCCTTCGAGCACGCCGTGTTGATCGTGGCGTTCTGCGAATCACCACCGAAAGGCATGCCAGACGCCGCGCTCCCTCGCTGTATCGACCTACTGCTTGCGGCTGCGTCGGGTGTGGAAGCGACGACCACGAAAGTGCGGAACGCGATCGCGACCTTGGAGCGAATCTTCGAATCGGATGAGATCCCGCCCGCCGAAGACATCGACCGGAACGAGCTCCGCATCGCCTCGACATTGAACGGTCGAGTGGTGGTGCGTGGTGATTTCGACGCCCTCACCGGAGAAATGCTGCTCTCGGCCCTGTCGAATCTGACGATGCCCACCCCAGCACCGGACGGAACCCCGGATTCTCGGTCGGCGGCGAAACGGACCGCGGACGGGTTCACCGAACTGATCCGCCGCTATCTGGACTGCGCCAAGACCGGTACCGATGGTGGTCAGCGTCCGCATGTGAATGTGCACATCAATGCTCGGGATCTGGCGGAGCACCGTGACTGCGCCGCCACACCCTCGCCCGATGGTGGTGGAATGGCTGTGTCGGATCTCGATGTCGGGCACATGCCCTGGCTCGGACCGCTGTCGGTGTCGCAGACCAGGCTTCTCGGGTGTGATTGTTTCCTGTCGACCGTTCTGCTCGACGATCATGGGGCACCGCTCGATGCGCAACCAGGAAAACGGTTGGTCACCGCCGAACAGCGAGTGGCGTTGATTGCCCGAGACAGAGGCTGCGCGTTCCCGGGCTGCACATGCGTGCCCGCCTGGACTGATGCGCACCATATCCGGCACTGGGCCAACGGTGGCCCGACGGTGATGAACAACCTGGTCCTGCTGTGCCGTTCACATCATCGGTTGATGCACCGCAAATCCGGGTTCGTCGGCAAATGGGAAATCCGAATAGGAGTCGACAACAAACCCTGGTTCATCCCGCCACCCTCGATCGACCCGCAGCAGCACCCGCGGCCGGCGAACACCACCTTCAAAACCTGAGGACGAACCTCAGGCATACAACTTCACGCCAGGTCCGCATCGGAGGAAGCACCTCCGATGCGGACCTGGCGTGCGTTCATTATGGTCAGCCTGCAACCGTCAAGTCGTAGAGGGTTACTCCGTCTACCGTTGTGGCGGTGAAGTTTTCGGTCACCCACGTCGAGATAGCGGTAGCGGTGCCTTCGGCGTTCATACCGCCACCCATCCCACCGCCTGCGATGAAGAAGTGAATCTTGCCCTCTGCCACGTACTGCTGGAACTGCGCGAGCGTCGGCGACGGATCGCTCCCGTTGAACCCTCCGATAGCCATGACCGGTGACTGCGTCGCAAGCTGATAACCCGAGGCGCTGTTGGACCCGATTGCCGCGGCTACCCACGTGAACTGGTCGGAGTTCTCTTCGAGTGTGGACACAACAGCGGCTCCCGGCGTGCTGCCCTGCAGTAGACCACCGGCACCGCCTCCCATTGCGCCCCGCGTTCCGTCGGTGGTCGGCGTGGTACCGCCCGGAACTGTTGCACCACCGGGCATCTGACCCATTCCTACAGGGGGCGTGCCCGGCATTCCGGTCCCAGCCCCGTCAGTCCGACGGTTACCGCCATCAGCCGTGCCACCGAATCCACCGAAGCCTCCGCGGCCACCGCCGGGCCCACCCATTCCACCTTCGACGCTCGGTCCGGCCGAAACTATGGAACCGGCATGCGGAGTGTTGATCGTGTCGATCGCGTATGCAGTCGGACCTGCCAGACCGGTGAAGATCGCTGCGAGAATCACTGCCACAGCCGATCGACCTCGCGTCACTGCCGAAATCAGCACTGCCACGGCACTGACGATGCCGACCACCAGAATGGTCCAGCGAAGCCACGGTACGAACGAAGGCGAGCGTCCGAGCAGTACCCACGCCATCGCGACGGTTGCGGCCAAGGACACCGCCAGAATGATGCGAACCCAGAGGACGTCACGATGACGCCACGCCACTACCGATCCTGAACCGATCAGCGCGGCGATCGCCGGCGCCAGCGCAACGGTGTAGTAGGCGTGGAAGATTCCCGCCATGAAACTGAAGGTCAGTCCGGTCACCAACAGCCACAGTCCCCAGACGATGAATGACGCGCGCTGTGTATCAGCGCGGGGTGCCCTGCCTCGCAGCACGATTCCAGCCGCCAGAAGTATCAGTGCAGCAGGAATCAACCAGGCGATCTGTCCGCCCTGGGCCGATTCGAACAGTCGGGTAATGCCGGTACTCCCCCACATACCACCGCCGGCCCCACCACCTGGTGCCATACCTCCCCCGGCCATACCACCTGCGGCCTCGCCCATGCCGGGGAAACCGCCCGCAGCAGCGCCGGCCGCGGCATCACCAGCACCGCGCATTCCGCCGCCGCCGACGCTTCCGGTCTCGTTGCCGCTCAAGCGCCCGAGCCCGTTGTAGCCGAGCGTCAGTTCGAGAATCGAATTGTTCTGTGAACCACCGATCCACGGACGCGAGTCGGCCGGCCACAGTTCGACGATTGCCAACCACCATCCGGCGGAAACGATCAGTCCGCCCAGTGCCGCGAACAGTTGGAGTACGCGCTTACCCAGTTTCGGCGGTCCGGCGATCAGATAGGTGAGCGCCAGCGGTGGAACCACCAACATGACCTGTAATTGCTTTGTCAGGAAACCGAATCCGCAGAAGATACCGACCAACACGAGCCAGCGGGTGTGGCCGTCCTGCACGGCGCGCATCATCGCCCACACTGCTGCGATCATCAGGAGCACCAGCAGAGCATCCGGGTTGTTGAACCGGAACATCAGCGCCGCTACGGGTGTGAGCGCAAGTACCAGGCCCGCGAGGAGGCCGGCGGCCGCACCGAAATACCGTCGAACCGTTCCCCACAACAGTGCAACCGATCCGACCCCGAGGAGTGCCTGCGGCACCAACATCGCCCAGGAATTGAGTCCGAAGATGCGAACCGACAGCGACATCAACCACAGGGACATGGGCGGCTTGTCGACGGTGATCGAGTTTGCAGCGTCCGAGGAGCCGAAGAAGAAAGCCTTCCACGACACCGAACCTGCCTGTACCGCAGCGGCATAGAACGAGTTGGCCCATCCGGACGCGCCCAGGCCCCAGATGTAGGCAACTCCGGTGCCCACTAACAACACTCCCAGCGCCCACGGTTCCCAGCGCACCTGACGTTGCGGTTCCGGCGCTGGCAGCGGCGCGGCGAGTGTCTCTGCAGTGGCGGTCATCGATTGGCTCCTACGGATTGTGCGGTGCGAAACACCCAGCGCAGTGCGATGAATCGACTGACTGTGGCAACAAGATTGGCGATGACGAGTACGGCAAGCTCCACGTGCTTGGAAGCATCGGGCGCCATGACGTCGAGCACGAACAATGATCCGCTGGTGAGCAGTAGACCGAACCCGAACACGAGCAGTCCCTGCATCTGGTGACGAGCGGATCCTTCCGACCCTCGGATCCCGAAGGTGAAGGCCCGGTTGGCGGCGGTGTTGAATACCGCGGTCACCAGCAATGCGACGGCGTTGGCCCACTGCGCACCCATGATCGAGTGCAGAGCGAGGTAGAGCAGCGCGTACGCGAGCGTCGAAATGACTCCCACCACGGCAAAGCGTGAGAGCTGCCCGACCATTCCTCGTGGAACTCCGGGAACCAACGGTTCACGTCCGAAACTTGCCCTGAGCTCGGCCAATGGAAGGGAACCGGTAGACAGTGCTCGCCCGACACGGACCACACCTTTGAGGTCGGCAACTGCCGTGGCAATGATGTCCACCCGACTGTCCGGGTCGTCCACCCAGTCGACAGGGACCTCGTGAATCCGCATGCCCGCTCGCTCGGCCAGCACCAGCAATTCGGTATCGAAGAACCACCCGGTGTCCTCCACCAGCGGAAGTAGTTGCCGTGCAACATCGACGCGCATGGCTTTGAATCCGCACTGGGCGTCGGAGAAGCGAGCATGCAGTGCGCTTCGGAGGATGAGGTTGTAGCTACGTGAGATGAACTCACGCTTGGGGCCGCGCACCACGCGGGACGATCGTGCCAGCCGGGAACCGATGGCGATGTCCGAGTGTCCGGAGAGCAACGGAGCAATCAACGGCATCAGGGCGTTGAGGTCGGTCGAGAGGTCGACGTCCATGTACGCGACCACGTCGGCATCGGAGTCGCTCCATACCTGCCGCAGTGCTCGACCACGACCCTTCGCATCCAGGTGGACGACCCGGACGTCGTCGAATTCTTCGGCGAGGGAACGTGCGAGTGCCAACGTGCCGTCGACACTGGCGTTGTCCGCGATGGTAATTCGTGCAGAGAATGGCACCTGCGTGCGTAAATGCCGGCGCAGGCGCCGCACGCACGTCTCGAGGCCTGCCTCTTCGTTGTATACCGGGACGACCACGTCCAGCACTACAGTCGTCGCGGAGACCTCCTCTGCGTCCGTGCTGCCCGCGGTCTGCATGGCTTCTGTCGTCATGCGTCCTAGATTTGTCGGGCCGGCTCCGACGAACCTGCGTCCAGCCTGGGAGTTTCCTGGCAACCGGACGCGGGCTAATCTCGGGGTATGCCTTCAGTCTTCAGTGCCATCATCAACGGGGATCTACCAGGACGTTTCGTGTGGGAGGACGAGGACGTCGTCGCGTTCTTGACCATCGCGCCGGTAACGCAGGGCCACGTGCTTGTGGTTCCGCGAGCCGAGGTCGATCAGTGGCAGGACGTGGATCCTGAACTCTTTGCCAAGGTCACCGCTGTTGCCCGCAACCTCGGCCAAGCCGTGCGGAAGGCGTTCGACGCGCCTCGGGCGGGTCTCCTCATCGCAGGTCTGGAAGTTCCGCATCTTCACGTTCATGTTTTCCCCGCATACGACATGGGGAACTTCGACATCAGTGGCGCCGACACCTCGCCGTCACCCGAATCTCTCGACGAGGCACAGACCAAACTCAAGTCGGCGCTACGCGACCTCGGCTTCGAGGCAACTGTCTCGACTCGTTGATCGCATACCTTCGACCGAATTTCGCTGGCCGATAACTGGACTCCCCGCCGCAGCCTCCAACGGAGGTTGCGGCGGTCGCATTTGTCGCTCCTACCGACCGTGACCTGCGATTGCACACCGAACAGTCCGTTTCGCGCTGTCGCGCGAGCACGAGATTCGCTGCTACCGTGGGTCGCTGGTCCGGGACCTAGGGCCCTAAAACTGGTTCACGTGTTAACAGTCGGAGGACAAGGGAGCAATGCAGGAACGTGCCAAGATCAGTCGCCGACAGATTCTTCAAGGTGCTGCTGATCGGTTCGAAGTCACGGGGTACGGCAGCACGAGCATGAATGACATCGTGTCCGCGGCGCAGATGACCAAGGGCGCGGTCTATTTTCACTTCTCGTCCAAAGACGAACTGGCTCAGGCGGTGATCGAAGAACAGCACCAGATCTCGATCAGTGCCTTCACCGCAGTTGCAGCCACAGGCGCACCGGCACTGGAACAGCTCGTCATGGTGTGCCACGAGATGGGCCGCCAACTCGTCGCAGAACCTATTGTTCGTGCGGGAATCCGACTTACCCTCGAGTTGGCCTCTGCCGACGGTTCGCAAGGCCCGTACGTCGCGTGGATCCGCGAGCTTCGAAAACTGGCCGAGGCCGCGAAGCTCGAAGGCGACATCCGCGACGATGTGGAGCCGGAATCGGTGGGTCGCGTAGTGATCTCGGCATTCACCGGCGTTCAACTGGTTTCGAACGTGCTCACCAGACGAAGCGATTTGAACGACCGTATCGACGAATTGTTCACCCTCCTGTTGGCAGGCGTGGTCTCCGACAAGCGACGCAGCGACGTCGCCGAACTGGTCGGATGTCGCCTCGAAACTTATGCGTCCTGATCCGGAGAACACCCCGACGCCCGGATGATTCGGCGTATCAGCACCGAACCGTGCGCCAACCTTCGTCGATTCGTACAAGACCCCCCGTCGTCGACTCACTATCGTCAGATCCACGAATAACCCAGATACATGGATACCGACGAAAGGGCTTCTCGAATGACCGAAACCGCCACGTACGTTGAGAGCGCACAGCAGGAGATCGCTGCTGTACTCGCCGAAGCGAAGACCGATGCCTACGTCCACGCACGCGACATCGATTCCGGCGAAGAGTTCGGCTACGGCGCGGACGAAGGTGTCATCCTCGCCTCCGTTTTCAAGATTCCTGTTGTGCTTCAGTACGCCCGTGAAGTAGCGGCAGGCACCCTTGATCCGACCGAGCACGCCACGGTGACCGCCGAGTTCCGCTCCGGCGGCATCGGTATCGGCGGCTGCGCCGACGACGTGACTGCAAGCTGGCGAGACCTCGCTCTGCTCATGATGAGCTTCAGCGACAACGCCGCCACGGATTTCTTGTACGAGCGTCTCGGACTCGACAACATCGTCGCAACGCTGCGCGGGCTCGGTTTGGAGAAGACCAACTTGGTCCGTGACTGCCGAGGCCTCTTCAAGACGGTCTACGACGACCTCGGCGTCGACAAGGGCACCTTGCTGGAAATGCCCCCCATCGAAATTCTTCGGACAATTTCCGTCATGGATCCCGCCCGCTCCAATTCCAGTACTCCTCGTGAGATCACAATGTTGCTGGCTGCAATCTGGAGGGATGAAGCCGGCCCCGCATCGGCTTGTGAAGAGGTCCGAACCATCATGAGCAAGCAGGTCTGGCCGCACCGCCTTTCGTCCGGTTTCCCCGACGAGGTCACTGTCGCCGCCAAGACCGGAACGCTGGGACTGGTACGAAACGAAGCCGGCGTCGTGGCGTACCCGGACGGCAAGCGTTACGCCGTCGGTGTCTTCACCAAGTCCCACGAGCTCACCCACCGCGCCCCGAAGATCGACGCCTCCATCGGAACCGTCGGCCGCATCGCTGTCGAAGCACTTCGCAACAACAGCTGATCCGAACCCACTGACAAAGAATGCGGGTCGCGCTGAGAAATCAGTGCGACCCGCATTTTTCGGCTTTCGAGCTAGCGTGGACCGCGCAGACGAAGATGCACCATCAACCGGAAGCGGACGTTGGGGTCGTCGAGATCCAACGCGGCCATACCCTTCAACTTGCTGAGACGATACCGAAAGGTGTTGGGGTGCACGTGCAATGACGCCGCGGCGTCACCGACATCACCGAACGCGTTGAGCCACGCATCGAGAGTGTCCACGAACGAGGTCGCATGAGCGGCGTCGTGGCTGGCGATCGCCTCGATCGGTCCGAGGTCCGAGAACCCTTCGGCTGCAGCTTCCGACGCGATCTCCAACAGGATGGCATCGACGTGGACGCTACTGAAGGTGGCGACGCTGCCCGACGCTCGTCCCGCCAACAACACTTCGAGGGCATGTTCGGCGTCGCGCTTCGATCGGCTCAGCTGCGCCGGTCTGGTCACGACCCGGCCGATCCCGATGATCGTGTCGCCGGACGCTCCGGTCCGGTCCAGGAAGTCCGAGGCCACACGGAACGCCTGCAACTCGGCCTCGGCCGGGGAATGCCCTCGCACAGACAGCACCGCGTAGCCGGTTCCGTTGACCAAGGCTGCCGCCGACTGCGAGTGGACGGCGCCGAGGTGCATGGCCAGAGCGTCGGTCAGTCGCACCACGTGGGCGGCATCGTCCGGCTTCGACGATCCTTCGAAAGACCTACGACCCAAAGCCATCACGAGTGCGGGGCCGGTCCCGAGGCCGAGGCGATTCATCGCGTCGACCGCACCTGACCCACCGTCGAGAAGGGTTGCGATCAGGTCTGCGCGCAGTCGGCGCTCGGCGTCGGCGCCGCCGCGCAACCGCAACATCTGCAGCGCGATCAACCCAGCTGAATCGCGCAGAGCACGCATCCGGTCGTCGGACATCGGCTCACCGGTTGCCACCCACATGGAGCCGAGGAACTCGTCGCCGGCTCTGATGGACACGGCGATACGACCCATTTTGGTACCGAGGGTCTCGGCCGAGACCCACACCGGATCGTCGCTGCGATAGAGCCGGTCGAAGACCCCGGCCTCTTCGAGCACTCGAATGTACTGGTCAGGAACTTGCCGCTCCAGAACGGTCGCGATACGTGGACCGTCTCCTTCTTCCTGGCGGCCGGAGAAGGCGATGACCCGTGAGCTGCGGTCCTCGATCGTGATCGGCGCATCGAGAAGTGCGCTGACAGCGTTGGCGAAGGCGAACAGATCGCCGGCCGGGCCGCCTCCGCGTGAGTGGATGTGCCCGACTTCGTTTCGGGCCGAGAGCACCGAATGAAGCAGGCTTGTCAGCTGAACCCACGAGACTCCTCGCGCCAAGGCCAACAGCACGACGCCCGAGGCGATGACGGATTCGCGGTCCGCATCGCTGACCTCGGCGGTCACTCGCGCGACCACCACGCGTACTCCGCGCTCGGCCAGGCCGGCCACGGACTCCGCGATACGTTCGCCTCCGGTGACGCCGACGAGCAGCACCATGGAGTCCGGTGTCGAGGGTGAGTCGTCGTCGGGGTCGTGAATGACCACCGAGGCGATCTCCTGGACCGCCTCCGGGTCGCCGACAACCGGATTCAGCACCGTAGTTCCCACGTCTTCGAGAAGCCGCACCAAACTGATGCGAGGTCGTACGGTGCCCACGTCTATCACTCCTTCGTCCGGTGAACGAAGTGTGTCATAGTGATTCGTCAAAGCCGATCCATGCCGATCCATTCGACCGACGTGGTAATTGCTTCGAGCAGGTCGGGGATCGGTTCGACGCCGATGCCCGGTCCTTCCGGAACCTTCACGTAACCGTTGTCGAGTACGAACGGCTCGGTGATGTCTTCGGCGAAGTACCGGTCGGAAGCCGATGTATCGCCTGGTAGGACAAATCCGGGGAGCGCGGCAAGCGCGACGTTGGCGGCCCTGCCGATTCCGGTCTCGAGCATTCCGCCGCACCACACGGCAATTCCGTTGGCCTTGCAGACGTCGTGGATACGACGCGATTCCAGATAACCGCCCACACGTCCCGGTTTGATGTTCACCACGCTGCACGCACCGATTGCCAGCGCGTCGGCGGTGACCTTCGCGGAGGTGATCGACTCGTCGAGGCAGACCGGCGTCCGCATCATCTCGGCCAGCCTGGCGTGGCCGCGCAGTTCCTCTTCGGGAAGCGGCTGCTCGATCAGCAGGAGGTCGAAGTCGTCGAGCCGCTGGAGATGGCGGGCGTCAGCCAGGGTGTACGCGGTGTTCGCGTCGACCTGGAGGAGTACGTCGTCGCCGAACCTCTCGCGGACTGCGCGAACCGCCTCGATGTCCCAGCCCGGTTCGATCTTCAGTTTGATGCGCAGGTATCCGGCATCGAGGAACCCGCCTACCTCCTCTAGCAGCTCATCGATCGAATTCTTGATACCCACCGAGACACCCGCGGGTACGCGATCGACTACTGCACCCAGGTACGAAGACATGCTCGTCCCGGCAGCCCGTAACTCGGCGTCGAGAAATGCGGTTTCCAATGCCGCTTTGGCCATGGGGTGCCCGGCGAACTGTTCCATCGTCGCGCTCAGTGCGTGCACGTCGGGATCGGTGAGTTCACCCAGAGACGGAATCAGGAACTTACGAAGGACTTCGGCGGCGCCGTCCGTGTATTCGGAGCAGTAGCGAGGCTCGGACATCGCCACGCACTCGCCCCAGCCCTCCGACTCCGAGGTGACGACCTTGACGAACAACACGTCCTTGGTGGTCTCGGTGCCGAACGAGGTACGGAACGGCGCTTTCAACGGCATTGCCGCCCGGCGTAATTCAACTCCTTCGATCTTCACGATGTAACCTCCGCTGTTGTCCTGCCTGCCTGTGTTCCCGGCGCACGGTCCAGCACGTACTTTCCGGTTCTGGTAACTGCGAGAACCACTCCGTTCTCGGCGAGCACACCACCGAGAGTCTCGCGGACTGCCAGGCGCCAGTCGTTCGCTGCCGTCGGGTCCGACTTACGCAGTGTGTACACGTCATTCGGTGTAGCCACCGTGACGAATCGATTCTTGGTCGACTTCAACACGGGCAGGCCGGCTTCGGAGACGGACAGCAGTTCGCTCGCCCCCAAGGACTCGGGAGTCGGGACTTCTCCCGAACCGGCGACGACGTCGGCAACCTTGCTACTACCGATTTCCCAGTCGATCAGCAATCGGTCGCTGTCTGCGCCGCCGTTGAGACTGTCGTTCATCGGCGCGTAGAAACGCGGCAGATACTGGATCGGGAACGCACCGAGTTTCGAGACGTTGAAGTAGGCATTGCGTGCGACGAGCGGGTCGAAAGTCCACCGCACGTGGAGAATTCCCCGTTCCAGTGCCCACGCTCGCTGGAACAGTTTCAACGCGAGGCCGATGTGCCCGTTCTGCACGTTCGGGAGGATCCCCGTGATGTGTGAATGCAAAGAACGATGTTGCGGTTCCTCGAAGAATGCAACCGAGCCGCCGATCAGATCCCCGCCACGAAACGCGCCGGCGACGTAGTTACCGGAGTGTGCGAGCGCTTTCATCATGTCCCGATGGACGGGAGGGTTACCGCTCTCCGGCTGCCATACCTTCTCGAACAGACCGAATACCTGTTCCAACTCGGCATGCCCGGTGACGGTTTCGATAGTCACACATGCAAGCAGGGCGGCCTGCTCGGCCTGGCTGATTGCTTGCCGCATCCGTGAAGGCGATACACCTCCGAATGGTTGAACGGTCTTGCGTTGGAAATTGTTCGGCGACGTCATAGTCACAGTCCTCCCTCCAGGATTCGAGTCACCAGACCGGCCAACAAGGTGGCGCGCGGGATCATCTGATCTATCTCTACGTGTTCTGTCGCTGCGTGGGCGCCACCGCCGACGGCACCGAGGCCGTCCAACGTGGGAGTTCCTACTGCGGCAGTGAAATTTCCGTCCGATGCACCGCCGACGGCGCAGTCGCGCAGCATCCCCAAACCGCTCTCACTGCTGACCTGGTGAGCGAGAAAGTACAGCTTCTCCGAAGACACTGATTCCAGTGGTCCACGGTTGGGGCCTCCGGACACCGAAATTCGACTTTCGGCCAGCGCCGGTGTCAGTGCACGGATCGAACGGTCGATGCGTTCCTGTTCCTTCGCCGACCACATGCGAACGTCACACCACAGTTGCGCTTGCGCTGCAACAGTATTGGTGGTCGTGCCGCCACTGATCACGGACGGAACCACCGACGTTCCCGCCACCGGGTCCGCGAGCTCCACCACGGCCTGAATCTGGTGTGCGAGCTCCACTACGGCGTTCACACCTCGTTCCGGTTCCAGTCCGGCGTGTGCAGCGCGTCCCTCGATGTCGACGCAGTACAGCGACATACCCTTGCGCGCTGTCTTCACTGCCCCTTCGGCTGCGGCTTCGAGGACCAGCACCGCGTCGACCTGACGTGCTTGCTCCTCGATCAGTGCGCGCGAGGTCGGGGAGCCGATTTCCTCGTCGGAATTGAGGAGCACGACCACCCCGTCGAGCGACGGAAGCGATGCGAGCGCGTGGAAGAGCTGGACGATGCCGGCCTTCATGTCGAAGACTCCGGGTCCGGTGGCGATGTTGTCGGTGACAGACCAGGGCAACTCCGCGAGCGTTCCGAGCGGCCAGACGGTGTCGAAATGGCCCAGGAGCATCACCTTCGGCTCCGCGCCGAACGACCAACGCAAGTGCTGGCGCCCGTCGATGCGGATACGTTCGGGGGTGCTTCCGAGGTGGCGTTCGCCGATGTCGGCCACCACGTCCGCACATGCATCGACTGCGCCGAGATCGGAACTAGGCGACTCGGCGGTTACCAACGCCGCCAGGTCTGCCACCATTGATTTCTTGTCCACTCCGACGCTCTCCTGTCACCGACTTGCAACTTCGCAGTCAAGCTTGGTCGAAGCGACCCTGTCGGATCTTGTCCAAGACTCCTGTCCTTCGGGCTCGGATTCGTCGTGTGTCACGAACAGCTGGGTGTCATCAAGCAGGTGTGTCAGGTACCGATCTCTGTTCGGGCGGCAAACAGCTCGGGAAAGAAGCTCAACTCCAGCGCACGTTGCAGGAAGCCGGCACCACCACTCGAACCGCCGGTCCCCTTCTTCATGCCGATCACCCGCAGCACCGTCCGAAGGTGCCGGAACCGCCACAGCTGAAAGCTCTCCTCGAGGTCGACCAACTCCTCGAACGCTTCGTACGCCGTCCAGTGCTGTTCGACGTTCTCGTAGATTGCTTTGACCAGCGGAATCAGTTCGTCGTTTCGCACGTAGGGCGCGCTGACGTCTCGTTCGAGAGCCGACGCCGGAACGTCGTACCCCTGCCTGGACAGGTACCGCCAGAACTCGTCGTACAGTGTCGGCTCCCCGAGCAGGGTCTCCAACAATCGATGGGCGGACGGATCCGATTCGAACACCTTCAGCATGCCCGCGTTCTTGTTTCCGAGCACGAATTCCACGGCGCGGTACTGGTACGACTGGAACCCCGATGAGTTGCCGAGAACGCCCCTGAACTCCGCATACTCCGCCGGCGTCAGTGTCGCCAGCACCGACCACTGCTCGGTCAAGGTGGCCTGAATGTGTTTGACACGTGCGATCCGCTTGAACGCGACCCGAATGTCGTCGGCAGCGATCGCTGCTCTGGCCGCCCGTATCTCGTGGAGAAACAGCTTGAGCCACAACTCGCTGGTCTGGTGCTGAATGATGAACAAGAGTTCGTCGTGGTGTTCCGGCTCGCTCACCGGGTGCTGCGAATCCAGGAGGGTGTCGAGTCCGAGGTAGGCCCCGTAACTCATCTTCCCGGAAAAATCGGTGACGACGTCGTCTTCGATCTTTCGTGTGCCGTCCGTTGCCGACATCTTCGGTCTCCTTGTCAGAATTTCGCCGGGGTCTGAGGAACGATCATGGCCACCAATGCGGCAGCGCTCGTCGCTCCGACCAGGACTCCGAATGCAGCCATGTACGAGAACTGGTCCACCATCCATCCCATCACGAGCGGGATGATGAAACCGGCGAACTGACCACAACCGTTGATCAAACCCATTCCGGAACCGAGGAATTCGGCCGGAAGTGCCCGCAACGGCATCGCGAAGATCGACATCGAACACAGACCGCTGATGCCTAGAGCCAACGTCTCGTAGAACGTGAACATCGCGACGGTGTCAGCGGTGGTCATCAGGAACAAAAGGACTGCCGACGTGGCCATACACGGAACCAGAAGGATCCTGGCCCGGTCGTGGAAGTACTTGTCCACCAACCGCCCGCCCACAATCGTGGCCAGCGCCGTGACGATGAAGGGGATTGCGGCAAAGATTCCCGTGTCGATCAGCGAGAGTCCCTTGTCGTTGAGCAGATAACTCGGCACCCAGGTCATCAGCCCGTACGCGGACATGTTGGCCAGGCAGAACAGAATCGCGAACTTCCACACCGACGCGGACTTGAACACCGCGGCGCGAGAGTGCTCGCTCGCCAGAGGTTGCAAGGCTGCCTCGGGATCTTCCGAGATTTCCGTGTCCAGCGGTGCGGGCAGCACCAACCACACCACCGTGCCGATCACTGCGCCGACGATCGCCACCAGCCAGAACGCGTCACGCCACCCCACGGCCATGAGGACCGGCGCGATGATCAGCGGTGCGATGCCGGGGCCGAGGTTGTTGGCGCCGAGCATGAAACCCATCGCGGTCGCTCTGGTTTTCGGACGCGTCCGCTCAGCCAAAGCCTTGAACGACGCCGCTGGAAAGAGCCCCTGGCTGATGCCGAACATCGCACGCATGACCATCAGCGAGACGAGACCCCACGCGAACCCTGTCAACGCTGTGAACACCGACCACAGGATCAAAGCAACGATCAACAGGGGCCTGGGTCCGAAGCGGTCGGCCAACATTCCGCCGGGGACCTGCCCGAGCATGTAGAAGATCGCGAATACCGAGACCACGCCACCCAACTGCGTACTGCTGAGCGAGAATTCGTCGCCGATCATCGGAAGCGCAAGCCCGATCATGACGCGATCCACCATGTCGATCAACCAGATGGTACTGAGCAGCCCCACCGTAACGGTGGTCGTACGACGAATCGACCTGTTGTCCATCATATTTCGAACCGGACCGTCGCTCGCCCGCGACGGTCCTTCCACTGTGACGCGTTCCGCCTTCATCAAGCCTCCCGAATTGTCCTGTGCCGCATGGACTGGAACATTGAAAAGACTGATGAAGTGTGACAGCGAACACGTCTACCGCATTGGTCCGTTTCACCAATAGCCGAAGCAACGATTGGTCGGTCGGAACATGTTCTGCCCCAAGAGATGACAAATGCCGCCGGCGCACACGGCGTCGGCGGCATTTCGCGATGGAGTCGCTACTTCACTACGTGCGATTGGCGACTGCCACGATCGTCGAGACGCCTGCGGCTGCAAGCCGGGCATTGACAGTGATCAGACCGAGAATGTCGTCGACGCTGCCGAGTGTGTGCGAAATCGTACGATCCGAAATCCGTCGCGAGCCGGGAACAGCCTCGGCGAGTTCAGCTCCCGTGGTGGTGGGGTGAACGATCTCGAGGGTCCATTCGTCACGCAGCTCGACCGGCTTCAGTGTGTCGGCCTTACGCACTGCGCGCTCGGCTCCTGCTCGGATCTGCTCGCACGCCAGCGACGGCGGCAGCGAATTGGTTGCCGACCATCCATGTGCCTTCTTGACCTCGACGGTCTCGGTTGTCGGCGAGGCCGCGTCGACCAAGCCGCAGATGATGTCGTCACCCGTCACCAGGCCGACGGGAACGCCCTGGGTGGCAGCGTAGAGGGTGTTGACGTCGGTCTCCGAGACGGACTTGCCGTCGAGGCGGACGTCGGCGAACAAGCTCGAGAACGTGTGCGCCAGGACGCCGGGCCCACCGGCGGGTGCGTGATAGCCGACAAACAGCGCGACGTCGTGATCGGACGTCAGTCCCTCCGCCATGCACTGCATCTTCGGTGTTCCGAAGATCAGACGCGCCCGTGGATCCAGGTCGGCGTGAAGCAGATTGTCCATCGTTCCGTGGCTGTCGTTGACCAGGACGCTCGTCGCACCGGCGTCGAACGCACCGGCGATCGCGGCATTGGTCTCGGCGGTCATGAGCATCTGCGCACGGTGGTAGCCGCCACCGCCGCGGATCGTCTGATCGAGCGTCGCGATACCCGCGATACCCTCCATGTCCACCGAAATATAGACGTGCATTCCTGTCCTCCATCGATCTCAATCGGCTGAATTGATAACTTCGCTTTCACCTTCACACTCGAGCGCATCCGTTTCTTGTCCGCTCGAACGGTGAGTCGGCCTCCATTTGGGACGTTCACACCAGAATCCGATACCCGAGCCGTGAAACCATCGGGACATTCGCCGGGCCAGGCGGTTCGACCAACGACAGGAGTGCAGCGCTGATGCAGGTCCACGACATCGTGTTCACCGGCGGCCGTGTCGTCGATCCCGCATCGGGGACAGACGAGGTACGGGGCATCGCGATCACCGACGGCAAGGTCTCGGCGTGGGGTCGCGACGCGATCGAAGCCCGGCAGACGATCGACGTGACCGGTCAGGTCATCTGCCCCGGATTCATCGACCTGCACAGCCACGGACAGGAAATCGCCGAGCAGCGACTTCAGGCATTGGACGGAGTCACGACGGCCCTCGAACTGGAAGCCGGCGTCATTCCTGTTGCAAAGGCATATGCCCGGGCCGGCGCCGAGGGCCGCCCGATCAACTACGGCTACGCGACGTCGTGGGCGCACGCCCGAATGATCGAACTCTCAGGGGCCGATCCCGACGGCGACATCAGAACGCTCCTGCACCATCTCGGTTCCCCGAGCTGGCAGGGCGAGCCCACCGCCTCTCAGCGCGCCCACATTCTCGAACTCCTCGAAAACGATCTGGCCGCAGGCGCTCTCGGCATCGGCGTGGTGGTCGGGTACGCGCCGAAATCCGATCCGGTGGAGTACCTACAGGTGGCGGATCTCGCGGCGCGAGCCGGTGTTCCCACCTATACCCATGCGCGCCCTCTCATCTCGGCCGATCCGTCGAGCCCGGTGGATGGTGCCGTCGAAATCGCCCGTGCAGCAGCCGAAACCGGCGCACACATGCACTACTGCCACGTCAACAGCACCTCGGGAATGCACGTCGACCACGCGCTGTCGGTGGTGGCACAGGTTCAGGCAGCCGGATCGCGCGTCACGACGGAGGCGTATCCGTACGGTTCCGGGTCGACGGCCGTCGGAGCTGCATTTCTCGATCCCGACAAGCTGCACCTGATGAATCTGACACCACGGTCGCTGACATTCGTACCCACCGGTGAACGTATCGCGGACCGCAAGCAGCTGGAACATCTTCGGGCCACCGACCCCGGTGGACTGGTGCTGGTGGAGTTCCTCGACGAGAACGACACCGTGCAGCGCGAATTCCTCGAACGGGCGATGACTTTCGATCGCGCCGCCATCGCGAGCGACGCGATGCCACTGACCTGGCCCGGCCGTTCGCCTGCCGACGCATTGCAGTGGCCACTGCCGAAGAAGGCGCTCGGCCACCCCCGCGGCGCCGGCACCTATGCACGTGCGATTCGTACGCTGTACCGCGAGCGTCGACTGCTGTCGCTGTCGGAGATCATCGCGCGCTGCTCGTTGATCCCTGCGCAGATTCTGGAGGAGTCGGTTCCCTCGATGGCGACGAAAGGCCGGATCAGCCCCGGTAGCGACGCGGACATCCTCGTTTTCGACCCCGAGCGAATCACCGACAACGCCACGTACATCGACGGCACCCGCCCCTCCACCGGTATCAGCCGCGTGCTGGTCGGCGGAGTACCCGTCGTCGAAGACGGTGTCGTGGTCCAGGAGGCGTTGCCTGGTCGCCCGGTACGCCGCTCGTAGCCGGATCTCATCCTGACCTGCATAGTTCTGACAGAAAGTCACCACACATGAACACATCGTCTGCAATCAACGGCACAATCGATGCCATGACGGATTTCGCGAACCCCCCGATCGGTTGGCAGCACAAGGCCTTCGGCACCGACCTCGAAGGTCGCGACGGTTCCGACCTCGAGCCGCTGGGGATCTCGGCACTCGACGGCAACCTCCTGCTACCCGTGATGACACTCAACCGTGCAGCGATCGCGCACAATGTCGACCTCATGGCGCGGTTCTGCTCCGACCACGATGTGGATCTGGCGCCTCACGCGAAGACCACGATGAGTCCCGAACTGGTTCGACGGCAGCTCGACGCCGGGGCTTGGGCGATGACGGCGGCAACCGTTGCGCAGGCACGCATTCTGCGTGAGTTCGGTGTGGACACCATCATCATCGCCAGTCAGGTTCTCGATCCCGCCGGTATTCGGTGGATCTGCGACGCCCAGGCCACCGACCCCGATTTCTTCGTCACCACCCTCGTGGACTCGGTCGAGAGCGTCCGCCTGATGGAACAGTTGATCGCGAAAGTCTCACCGGCCAGCCGTATCCGGGTTCTCGTCGAACTCGGCTACGACAGCGGACGCGCGGGCGCTCGCACTGTCGAGCAAGCACTCGACGTCGCACGCGCAGCATCGCAGGCACCTTCGTTGATACTCACCGGAGTCGAGGGGTTCGAGGGCATGATGCCCGGAGCCTCGGTAGCAGCCCGCCGTATCTCCGTCGATTCGTATCTCAAATCCGCGCGGGTTTTCACGGAAATCTGTGTGGCCGAGAACCTGTTCGAGAACAACTCCGCGAAGGCTCCCCAGCCACTGGTCACTTTCGGCGGCAGTGCGTTTCACGATCTCGTTGTGCGCGAACTGGCCGGACGGTGGGCACTCGACAACGGTGTACGCATCGTGCTGCGCAGCGGTTGCTATATCACCCATGATCACGGTCTCTATGCCGAAACTTCGCCGTGGGCTGACGGTCCGCGAACTCTGCAGGGAGCCGCAGAGGTCTGGGGTGTAGTGCTCTCCATACCTGAACCCGGACGGGTGATCCTGGGCTTCGGCCGCCGCGATGTCGGTTCCGACGCAGGCTTTCCCATAGTCCTGTGGCGCCGACGCGACGGATCCAACCGATCAGCACGAGAGCTGACGATCACCGCACTCAACGACCAGCACGCGTACGTCGACGTTCCGGCTGACTTCGACGTGAAGGTCGGCGATCTGCTCGGTTGCGGAATCTCGCATCCCTGCACCACATTCGACAAGTGGTCACTGATTCCCGAGGTCGATTCGGATTACCGCGTCGTCGGTACGGTGCACACCTACTTCTGAGGGGCCGGTTGCGGTAATCCGGCGTCAGTCGTCCTTCGGGTCACGCGGCAATTCGACGCGGAACGTCGTCCCCTGCCCGAGGGAGGTCTCGACGCTGACGGTTCCGTCGTGCGCTGCAACCAAAGCCGAAACGATGGACAGGCCGAGACCGGCGCCCCCGGTCTCACGGGTGCGAGAGGTGTCGGCGCGGTAGAAACGCTCGAAGATCCGCGCGGCATCCTCGTCACTCAAACCCTGACCGGTATCCGAAACCTCGACCACCGCGGAGTTCTCGGTCGTACCGACACGAACGGTGACCTGCGCATCCGGCGGCGTGTGTTTGATCGCGTTGCCCACCAGATTGGCGACTACCTGACGCAGCCTGGCCTCGTCACCATGCACTTCGGGCAGGCCTGGGCCGCCGGTCATCTGAAGTTCGACAGTTCGATCCGGTGCGATCGCTCGTGCCGCCTGTACCGAATCCGCCGCAACTGCAAGCAGATCCACAGGATTGTTCTCGAGTGGACGCTGTTCGTCGAGTCTTGCCAGCATGAGCAGATCTTCGACCAGAAGTCCCATCCTCGACGCCTCGCCCTCGATCCGGTTCATCAGCGTTTCCGTATCAGTCATGGCGCCTTGGCGATACAACTCGGCGAACCCACGAATAGTCGTCAAGGGTGTGCGCAACTCGTGGCTCGCGTCGCCGACAAACCTACGCATCTTCTCCTCGGAACGCCGTGCCGATTCCTCCGAAGCCTCGGTCGCGGCAAATGCGTGTTGAATCTGCGCGAGCATTCCGTTGAGCGCCACGGACAGTCGACCGACCTCGGTGCGGTCATCGCGCTCCGGAACACGTCGATGAAGGTCGCCGGCGGCAATGGCAGCGGCAGTCTCCTCCACCTCTACCAGCGGACGGAGGCTCCGACGAACCACGAAATACGCTGCGCCGCCGAGGATCAGCAGGACAACCAGACCGATGCCGAGTTGCAGGCCGACCAAGTCGTCGACGGTCTGCTCGTTATCCGTCAGTCGCACACCGATAGTCGTGGTCGTGCCGTCGCGGACCGTCGTGAGAACCCGCCAGTTCACGTCCGAACCGTCGCTCGATCCGACGGTGATCGGGCCGTTGGTGGAATCTTTCGACAGGTCGGGTTCGGTCGTCGTCGACTTGTCGTTCAGGATGATCACCCGTCCGTCCGGGGTCACGGTCCGAACGAAGAAGGGGCTGGGTGGGCGGGTGCCCGGGCCGACGTCACTGGGCGGCTGCAGGTCTCTGCTGTGCGGCTTTGCCCAACCGTCGACCGCTTCGTACAGCGTTTTGTCGGTTCGCTGGGTCAGTGAGTTCTCGAGAGCAGAAGTGACCGCTACACCCGACGCCAACAGACCCAGCGCGGCCAACACCAGCAAGGCCGCAACCAGGGTGAAGCGCAGCGGCAGTGAATGGAGACGGAAACGACCCCGCTTCGGAAGCTGATCGTTTTCCGCGGCGGCGATCATTGCCGCGGTTCACGCATCACGTAGCCGACCCCACGCAATGTGTGAATCAGCGGTGTCTCCCCCGTGTCCACCTTGCGCCGCAGGTAGGAAACGTAGGACTCGACAACTCCGACCTCCCCACCGAAGTCGTAATTCCAGACGTGGTCGAGAATCCGCGGTTTGCTGAGAACCGTCCCGGCGTTGACCATGAAGTATCGGAGCAGTGTGAACTCGGTGGGCGAGAGTGCAACCAACTCGCCCTTCTTCCAGACCTCGCGGGTGTCGTCGTCGAGTTCGATGTCGGCGAACTTCACCCGCGGCGACTGCTCCGGCGCGACACCGCGACCGGCGCGGCGCAGGATGACCCGCAACCGCGTCACGACTTCTTCGAGGCTGAACGGCTTGGTCACGTAGTCGTCCGCGCCGAGGGTCAGGCCGCTGATCTTGTCGTCGAGCGAATCCTTCGCCGTCAGAAACAGGACCGGCGCGTCCACACCGTCGGCGCGCAGGCGTCGAAGCAGACCGAAGCCGTCCATCCCGGGCATCATGACGTCGAGAACGATCGCGTCGGGACGGAATGTCCGTGCGACGTCCAGGCCTTGGGCGCCGCTCGAAGCAGTTGCCACCTCGAAACCCTGGAATCGGAGGCTCACGGAGAGCAACTCCACGATGGTGGGTTCGTCGTCGACAACGAGGATGCGGGCTTCGGGGGTCTTGTCGGTCACGAGAACCATCTTCTCCCCTGCCACTGGATTCCCGCTGTATGTTCCCTGGGAGCTTCCTGTGAACGGCCGGGTGCAGGTGAAAGCTGACAGCAGGATCCCGGCAAGGATCCAGGCTTCGATCGGCTGGCAAGGCACACGTGACATCAGCGGATTCAGCTACTTCAACGCACTGTCGATGGAGACTGTATTCGCGGACGCTGCGGTGTGGGTCGCCGACGCAGTTCAGACAAATTTGGCCGGCTACGACTTCGTTCAGTGGCCGAGTCGAGGACGCCATCTGCTGGTTCCTCGACTTCGAGACGGGGAACCGGTGTGGATGGATCCGCACGGCGATGTGACGATCAGTCGTATCGGCGGGTTGTGCAAAAATTCGACGAATTATGCAGCAACGTAGCCCAGTTCAAATCGCTCAGCTCTACGGTCCTGTGGCGTCCGCGCTGGTCGGCGGTGTGGTAGCCGCGTACGCAGTGGCCGAGTCCCGAGTTGACGACTTCTCCTTCTCCGACGCCGGCGTTATCTCGGTGGTGATCACGCCGCAGTGGGCGGGAGCAACTGCCGCGGTGGTTGCGGCCGTCGGCGTAGCGCTACTGCATCGCTGGGGACGTGGCGGTCTCGCGAGTGTCTTCGCTGTAGTCGGCGCCCTCGCCATCGCGCTACCTGCATTCGTCCCCGTCTCCGCCCAGATTTCGGTGACTCTGAACGCAATCGGAGCAGGCGCTTTCCTCGCGGCAGCGGCATTTCCGACGAAGGGTCACCGCGGAGCACAAACCGCTCTCGGACTCGGCGTAACCACGACGACCCTGTACTTCGGCGCAGCGGACTTATGGCGCGATCGCGTCCCCAGGTGGTCGCTCACACTTCCGGGCGATTCCTACCCCGTGCCGTCCACGGTTCCCGTCTGGATTCTGCTCGCCGCAACTCTTCTCGTGGGTGGAGTCGCCGCACTCGCACGACCGAATCAGGAGCCGGGCGACATCGACGCACGCCTGGTGAAGCTGGGAGTTGTTCTGCCCCTGGTATTCACGGCTCTCTATGTGTGGTTGGGCTCGACGACATCACCTGGGTCATGGGTGATCGCGGTGGTATTGGCGGTTGCCGTTACCGTCGCACTGGCTTGGCGGTTGCCGCCACACGACGGTCGTTTCGTACTCGTCGGACTGGCAGTCAGCGCGGTTTCGGTCAGCTCGATTTCCTTTCCATCCGACTGGACCTGGGCGATGCCCGCGGGAGCTGCTGCCCTGGCGTTGGGCGTCGTCGTCGGCTGGAGAAGACCGATGCCGCAACTCGGGCTGGGACTCCTTGCCGTGACTGCACTCTCGGGATTGCTGGATGCCGCCCCGACCACGGTTGCCTACGTCCTCATCCTCCCGCTTGCGCTGGGACTGGCCGTCACGTCATGCATGCCTGTTGCCGTCGAAGCAGTCTCGAGCGGGGCGATGCTGCCCGTCGCTTTCACGTTGTTCTCGGTTTCACCGACCTTCTTGGACCCGGGCTCGCGGGAATTCGGGTGGTCTACCGGTGTGCTCGTCGAACACGGACCGGCCGCCGTGAACACGCCGATTCCTCTGACTGTTCTCGCTGCGACGGCGACGATCGTGGTGTCCGTGTCGACCATCCATCTGAAGAGAGTTCGAACGGCGGTGGTGACCTAAATCGCCAGCTGATCGGGTCGGAACGCAGAATTCTGTTGCTATGGTTGGGTGGTCAACGACGACATCCGGACGAGCGCACCGTACCCGGCCAGCGAAAAGACGGTGCCTTGGGAGTTGTTCACCATGGCATGGATCGTGCTCGTCATTTCCGGACTTTTCGAAGCTGTCTGGGCTACCGCACTCGGTAAGTCCGACGGATTCAGCAAGATGTCGCCCACCATCGTCTTCGTCCTCGGCCTGATCGTCAGTATGGCCGGCCTCGCGTATGCAATGCGTACCCTTCCCATCGGGACTTCCTACGCGATCTGGGTCGGCATCGGCGCCGCCCTGACTGTGGGATATGCGATGATCACCGGCGCGGAGTCCACGTCGATCGTCAAGATACTGCTGATCCTGGGCATCGTCGGCTGTGTCGTCGGTCTGAAGGTCCTTCACTGACCGGCGATCCTGGTGAGTGTTTGTGTGTTACCGGTTACAGTTAACGCATGAAACTGCTGGAGATGCTCACGCTTCCCCTACGCGCGGGCATTGCAGCCGCAGAGATCAGTTTGGGAATCGCCGAGCTGACGGTCACGACAGTTCGTATCGCCGTCGGTAATACCGGCGCGGTGACGGCGGGTGCTGCCGGCTTGGCAAGCCCCCGCGGACCCATGCAGATGATCCAGCAGTTGTCATCACTCACCGCTGACGATCGGCCCATCGGGCAGGCCTTGGCCCCCGGTGGGCCACTCGATCGACTTCTCTCTCCCGGCGGTCCGGTCGACAAACTGACTGCACCCGACGGCACTCTCGAACGACTGCTCGCTCCCGGCGGACCACTCGAAAGACTTCTTGCCCCCGGCGGACCGCTGGATAGGGTGCTCGCCGAGAACGGCGCATTGGAACGCTTGCTCGCGCCGGACGGTCTCCTCGACCGAATGATGGCGGAGGACGGTCCGCTGGAACGCCTGACAGCGCAAGACGGTGCCGTCGAACGCCTGACTGCCAAGGACGGTGTCATCGATCGCGCACTGGCCGAGAACGGCATCCTCGAAACACTCCTGGCAGAGAACGGCGCCTTCGAACGGCTCATCGCCGAAGGCGGCCCGCTTGACCAGATCGTTGCACTGTCCGACACCTTGACTTCCCTCGCCCCCAACCTCGAGCGGATGAGCGCGAGCATCGAGGTCCTTCAGGAAACCGTCGGAATCCTCAGCGCTGCAGTCGGTCCACTCGGAGAACTTGCCGGCAAACTTCCCAATCGGTGGCTCAAGAGCAAGAGCGACCGCCCAGGGCCGGACCTTCCGATCGAATCGGCATAACAAACGGTTACTCGCCGATTACGCGGTCAGTTGTTGATCACGATGTTGAGGTTGATGATGATTCCGCCGAAAGTCAGGATCGTGTTGGCCAAGCCAACGGTCATTCCACTGTTCAGAGCCGCGATCAGTCCGTTCATCGTCGTATCCCCTTCACTGTCTACGGGTTACGCGTACAAGATTGTGCGCTGGCGCTGACAATAGGCCAAGTTCGTGACCTGCGCGCCATTGCGGAGAAAACTTGTACCCCGGTCGCAGTTTCCACGTTAACTGTTGCAGGACAACATAATTCCAAGATCGGCGCACTACCCGCTAACGGCCGAATCAAACATCACGATTGGGCATACGCAGACCACTTCACATAACCGTCCGCCCCATCAGACACTTGTCCACCGAAACAGAGTGCACAACAGTTAGTCCGGTGCAACAATGAGACGAATCGGACATGCCTGCGACGTGATGGGGAAGGGTGGTTGAGACAATGACGGCGCCGCGCATCGCCAGAGGACACCGCGGCCCCACCGGGGGCCGAAATTCCGCGTCGCAGGACAGCCTGGACGCCGCCTCGGACGCCCTGCAATCGCTGTACGCGCACCTCGATCCACATGCCCAGGCCGAGCAATTTCTCGAACAAGTCTGCAGGCATGCCGTCGATCTCATCGCCGACGCCGACATGGCCGGAATTACCATCGGCGGTTCGGACACGACATTCCGAACCGTCGCCGCCACCCACCAACTTGTTCGCACCGTCGACTCGATCCAATTCCGACTGGACTACGGACCGAGTGTGACGTCGTCACGCACGGGAACCGTTGTCCGCGCACATGCCAGCGAAGCCCACAGCCGGTGGCCTCAATTCGCAAGCGCGGCAAAGGCAGTCGGCGCCGTCAGCTTCTTGTCCATGCCACTGCCTGGCCGGGAACGCCCGCTCGGAACCCTCAATCTCTACAGCCACGACCTCCAAGGTTTCACCGGCGCCGACGTGGCATTGCTCCAACTGTTCGCCGTGACCTCGGCCTACGCGCTGCACAGCTCGCAGCGCCTCGACATCGCCAGAAAGCACGCAATGGACCTCGAGCGAGCACTCGAATCGCGAGGCGTCATCGAACAGGCCAAGGGCATCATCATGGGCACCCACCACGTCGACGCCGACGGAGCCTTCCGCATTCTCATCCAGGACTCGCAGCGCAGCAACGTCAAACTGCGAGTGATCGCCCAGCAGTACATCGACGGCGCGATCGACCCGCGCCAGGCTACGAACAAGCCCGAGACCAACTGAACCGGGCGCCTATCGGCACCTCAGCAAATACAGAGGCACCCACCACATTGGTGAGTGCCTCTTCTTTCGGAGCCTCCTGTCGGGATTGAACCGACGACCTTTCGCTTACAAGGCGAGTGCTCTACCACTGAGCTAAGGAGGCGAAGACCGACGCGTTGCCGCGACTGACTTTGCGGAGCCATCATATCCAAGCCGTCACGGTGGCCGCGCGCGGGTCACGTTAGATAGCGTGGGCCCCATGCGCAACTCCCACTCCGCCCCCTGATGGCGAAATTCACCGAAGTACTCACACGCCTGACGGGAAACCGGCAAGCCACCGTCGACACGGTCACGTCGGCTCCCGCACCGCTTCAACCGATCGACCTGACAGACGACGCCGTCGTCGCAGAGGTCCTGGACCTCGCGGTTCGGGTGGGCGAAGTCCTCCTCGCATCCGGAACCGCGGCCATGGACACCGCTGAGCAGGTGCAGTTCATCGCCGCCACGTACGGCCTTGCCCAGTGTGACGTCGACGTCACTTACAACTCGATTGTGCTCTCTGCCTATCGCGGCCCGACGCGACCGCCGGCGAGCACGATGCGCATCGTCCACTACCGCTCGATGGACTTCACGCGGCTGGCGGCCGTCGACCGTCTGACACGTCGTATCCGCCGTGAGGCGATCACACCGGACCAAGCGCACGACGCGCTCACAGCCATCACGACGGCGCCGCACCCGTACAACCGGTGGACCGCGACCATGGCCTGGGCTGCGATGGCGGCTTCGGTCTCCGTCCTGCTCGGCGGCGGGTTCCTCGTTGCCACAGTCGCGTTTCTGACGACGATGGTCATCGATCGAGTCAACCGCGTACTGAACCGGTTCGGATTACCGTTCTTCTTCCAGCAGGTTGTCGGTGGTCTCATCGCGGCTGCGCCCGCCGCCACGCTCTATACATTTCAGGACCAGCTGGGGATCAGTATCCGGCCGTCGTTGGTCATCGCGGCCGGAGTGGTCGTTCTACTGTCCGGGCTTTCGTTGGTGGGCTCGGTCCAGGACGCGATCATGGGTGCACCCATTACAGCTGTCGCGCGATTCTTCGAAGTGGTGATGATGACGGGCGGCATCATCGCGGGCGTCGCAATCTCGTTGCGAATGACCGGGATGTTGGGTTCGACGCTTCCACCGATCAATGTGGAAGTCTCCACCATCACGCAGTTGCCGATCCTCATGCTCTCCGGTGCGTGTGCGTCGGTGTTCTACGCGCTCGCCTGCTACGCCGAGAGGCGTGCACTCACCGCGGCGTTCCTGGGCGGTGCGGCAGGCAGTGGTGTGTCGATCTTCGTGCAGACACTCGACGTCGGTCCCGTGATCGCCGCCGCAATCGCCGCAACCGTGGTCGGTCTTGCCGGTGGTCTGATGGCTCGCCGCGCACTGACGCCTCCGCTGGTTGTCGCGGTCGCAGGCATCACTCCGCTGCTCCCCGGTCTGTCGCTGTACCGAGGCCTGTACGCGCTGCTCAACGACCAGGTACTGATCGGATTGACTGCCTTGCTGTCGGCCTTCGGCATCGGCTGCGCCCTGGCCGCGGGCGTCACGCTCGGCGAGTGGGGAGCGCGCACGCTGCGTCGTCCACGGATTCTGATGCGCGTGGACTCGCTACGTCGCCCGATGGTCCGCAAGCGCAGGCGTCGAGTTCCCGTCACCGAGAAGTAGGCGTCGTTCAAGCAGAAAGAGCTGGGCACCTGACGGTGCCCAGCTCTTTTCTGTTCACTCGGGGGGTTCCGAGCGGTGAGAGAATCAGCTCTCGACTGCGTGCTTTCCACCGGCAGCCTGATCGGCTTCCATGGCCTCACGCAGGCTCTTCGGACGCATGTCGGTCCAGTTGGCCTCGACGTATTCGAGGCACGCCTTGCGGCTGTCTTCACCGAACACCACTCGCCAGCCGGCGGGGACCTCGGAAAACGTGGGCCACAGCGAGTGCTGGTCCTCGTCGTTCACCAGCACGTAGAAGCGGCCGTCTTCGTCATCGAAAGGGTTAGTGCTCATCTCGCCTCACTCGTTACGTACGTGTCTTGTGCGCCCAGACTAGCAAGCGCACCAGTTCGGTTCTGGTGGCTCAGCACCGACGCCAGAATCTCCCCCGCCCGCACTGCCACGTTCGACAGCAGCGACGACGTCAATCCGTGAGTCTGTTCTGTCCCACCCTGCAGATAGATACCGCCTGTCACGTCCTCCGTTACAGCCAGTCGATAATCCCGACTGACGTTACGCGGAACGGACGAATCCGGCACGAGTTCACCCAACAAATCGTCCAGAGGTGCCGGGGTGAAACCCGTGGCCAGAATGAGTGCGTCGCACGCCAGCGTGTCGGTCAAGCCGTCGAGATTGCTACGGACAGCCAGTTCGATGCCGGATTCGGTCTCCACGGCACTCGTGATCTCCGAGGCCCGACGCATGAACAGTCGCCGCGGCCCACGAACCATCTCCTGATACTCGGTGGCATACAGCTTGTTGATCAGTTCGATGTCGACGACCGAGTAATTGGTACTGCGGTGCAAATCGAGAAGTCGGCGTCGTTCCGCGGCGTCTGCACCGTGCAGCTGATCGACGGCTTCGGGATCGAAGATGCGGTTCGCGTACGGGCTGTCGTCTGCCGGGCTGTAGCCGTAGCGGGCAAAAACACTGTGAACTTCGGCGTTCGGGTAGTTCGCGTGCAGGTAGTCCACGATCTCCGCGGCACTCTGGCCGGCGCCGAGAACGACGAACCGGTTGTGTACGGGCTCCGGCATTGCTTCGAGATGGAAGAGGAACTGGTGATTGTGGAAGCACCGCGACGAAGGCGTCGCCCACTCCGGGATCCGCTCTTTCAGTCCGGCTCCGACAACGATGTTGCGCGCGATCACCGTTTCACCGTCGGCGGTGCGAACCGCAAAGCGATCGACAACGCCGTCGGAGTTCTTGATGCCCTCGACCCCGTCGACGGTTGTACCGAACTGCACGTCCGCGTCGACTCGTCGAGCTGCCCAGCACAGGTAGTCGTTGAATTCGTGGCGCGTGGGGAAGAAGGTCTGGTGGTTGACGAAGTCGACCAGTCGACCCTGCTCGAACAGATACGAGAAGAAGCTGTATCCGCTCTGTGGATTCCGGAACGTCACCAGGTCCTTCGGAAACGCGATCTGCATGGTGGCACCGTCGAGCAGCATCCCGGGATGCCACGCGAACTGAGACTGCTTTTCGAAGAACCGCGCGTTCACCCGATCAACGGCCGCACAATTTGCATTGTGTTCTTCGACAGCAATGGCCAACGCGAGGTTGGCCGGACCGAACCCGACGCCGACGATGTCGACAATGGCAGGTTCGGCGCTGGAGTCTCTTGGTGATTCACTCATTACAGGTAGTCCATCCCCGACGGAACGACCTGGTACGGCCGCCAATCGATGTCCCGAAGTAAGTAGCAAAGGCTACCCTTAATGAGGTGAGGGTATCAACACTGTGAGCCCCCGTATAGCGGTCGACCCCACGGAGCGATGCGACGTATGTCATAGTTTTGCCCCCTCGCTCGCGTCATCCCCTTCGGCGGCGACTGCAGCCTCGATCACGTCGACCAACTGACCTGCCCATACGCGGACTGCACCCGCATCGACGCGGTCGGCACGGAACCCGAGAGTTGCAAAGACAGGCCCATCGCCCACCGGCTCGTAAAAACTCAACGTCACATCCGCATCGGGCACTCCCACCGGAATCGGTACGAGAGAACCGAAGTCGCCGAGCCCGTCCAAATCCGCCTGCTGGTGATGGATCACCATCACCTGAGGTCTCATGGACGCCGGATTACCCAGCGCCTGCTCGACATACACATATGAGACGTCCTGATTGCTCAGCGCTTCCAGATTGTTTTCCCGGATGCGAGCCAGCAATTCTGCAAACGTCGGACTACCGGACGTATCCGTGCGCAGGAGAACAACATTGAAGAACGATCCGATCATCGGTTCGAGACGGGGATCCGACCTGCCCGCAACCAATGAACCGATGGGAAGATCGGTACCCGCGCCGGCCTTCGTGAGAACGCTGGCCAGTGCGGCCTGCAGGACCATGAACATACTCGTGCCGGTGCGCGCAGCCAGGGCGTCGATTCCGGCGTGCAGACCCGCGTCGATGTCGACGGCGATCACGTCACCTCGAGGCTCCGAGTCACGTTCCGGCAACGGAAGATTCACACTGGTCGGTATTCCGTCGAGCGCATCCCGCCAATATGCAAGTTGCTTCGACGCACGGCTGTCGACGTCTCGGGGGTCTCCCAACAGCTCGTCCGACCACACGGTGTAATCGGCGTACGTCAATGCAAGCTCGTCCCAAACCGGTTGATCTCCCTGCGACCGGGCTGCATAAGCAGAGACCAGATCTCCCAACAGCGGCACTACTGACCACTCGTCGACGGCGATGTAGTGCATGACGAGAAGCAGTGTCCTAGAGCCGTCTTCACCAAGCACCAGATGAACCCGCAACGGTGATTGCTCACGCAGATCCATCGGAAGTTGAGCCAGTTCGAACACCACTCGACCCACATCGCCGGCGCCGACATCGACCACATCGACAGTCGGACGCACCGATTCTCTTGCCACGACGATGCCGTCGACCTCGACGAAGGTGGTCCGCAGGGGTTCGTGCCGCGAAGTCACATCGTCCAAGGCGTGCCCGAGAATCTCCGGATCGATCTTCGATTTCAGGGTCAGCGCCAGAGCGTGGCTTGCTTGCGGTTGCGCGCCGGACACGCGGAACAACTCCCATTGACGACGTTGCGGCGCAGACAGACCCATCGTCTCGGGACGTTTCACCGCCGGCGCCAGGATCGGACGCCCACCTTCCGAACGCGCGACTACGGCCGCCAACTCCGCAACACTCGGCGCGTCGAATACGTCTCGAATACTGACGTCCACGCCGAACGCTTCCCGAATGCGACCGACCAGTTTCATCGAAGCCATCGAATGGCCGCCGAGTTCGAAGAAACTGTCGTGGACTCCGACGCTCGGTAGCTGCAGGATTTCCGCGAACGCAGCCGCAACCGTGGACTCCACTGCCGTGCGAGGAGCAACATCACCCGCCAGCTCCGACCAGTCCGGAGTGGGCAACGACTTGCGGTCGAGCTTTCCGTTGGGCGTCAACGGCAGCGGACCGTCAAGGGCGACAACCATGGTCGGAACCATGTAGTCGGGCAACGACAGTGCCGCGAGGTTCCGCACTGCCGTCGTGTCGACGACGACACCGGGTTCCGGTGACACGTAACCGACCAGGCGCGTGATTTCGCCCTGCCGATCCGCGACGACCGTTGCCTGCTTCACCGAAGGATGGGCACTGAGAGCTCCGATGATTTCGCCCAACTCGATTCGGAAACCGCGGATCTTGACCTGATCGTCGACGCGGCCGAGGAAGTCGATGTTCCCGTCAGTGCGCCACCGCGCGCGGTCCCCGGTGCGATACATGCGATCGCCCGCGGTGAAGGGATCGGCGATGAATCTCTGCGCCGTCAGATCGAATCGGCCCAGATAGCCTCTCGCCAGGCCGCGTCCCGCGATGTACAGCTCGCCGGATACTCCCGGCGGAACCGGACGCAGTTGATCGTCGAGCACGTACGCCTGTTCGTTGGGGTCAGGGATTCCGATGGGCACGGGACCGTTCCAACCGGGTTCTGCCTGCCACAGTGTGTTGTTCACCGTGGCTTCGGTGAGTCCGTACGCGGCAAGCAAATTCAGCCGCTCCGCCCATCGCCCGATCAGCTCCGGTGGCACCGTCTCGGTTCCGACCAACACGGTGCAGCCCTGCGGCACTTCACATCCTGCCGGCAGAGCGGCCAGCAACGAGGGAGGGATGATCGCGTGGGTGACACGATTGCTCGTCATGAAATCGGTCAGCGCCGGACCGGCAACTCGTGCATTCTGCGGCACGATCACCAGGGTGCTGCTCGTGCACAGTGCCATCGCCAGCTCGAATACCGCGACGTCGAAGCCGACCGAAGCGAACTGCATCACCACCGAACCCGGTACCAGTCGCATCCGAACCTCAGCTGTGGCAACAAGACTCGGAATACCGTCATGGGAGAGGACGGCTCCCTTCGGCTTTCCGGTCGATCCCGAGGTGTAGATGACATAGGCAGCGTGGCTGACGCCAACTGGTGGCCGGGGAGTTTCGACGATCACTGCCTCGTCCAGTTCCGCACGGATCAGCGGATCGTCCAGGAGAATTCGCTCGACGCCGACCACATCCTCGATCCGCGAGCTTTCCTCCGCAGTGGACAGAAGTACCGAGGCGCGGGAATCGGTGAGCATGTATGTGATGCGCTCGCTCGGGTGACTCAAATCCAGGGGTAGATACGCGGCCCCCAGCTTGAGCACGGCGAGGACCGACGCGACCATTTCCACCGAGCGCGGGACGGCAAGCCCCACCACGTCTTCGACCGACACTCCGCGGCGATACAGCACGCCGGCGATCCGATCACACTGCTCGGAGAGTTCGCGGTACGTGGCCTGCCCCGCCTCGTCGCGCACCGCAATCGCCTCGGGCGTAGCAACGACTCCACGCGCGAAAGCGTCGTAGAACGTCTCTTCCGGCACGTCGACGGCGGTGTCGTTGAACGAGGTGACAACTTGCTCGAGTTCGCCTGGCAAGAAGATGTCGATGTCGCCGATCTCGATGTCGGCCGATTCCACGACTGCCGCGATCACCGATTCCAATCGGCTCGAAATTCGCTGTGCTGTTTCGCGATCGAAGAGGTCGCTGCCGTATTCGAGTCGGACGTCGATGCAGCCTTCGTCGCCGAGGTACTCGGTGAAGTTGAACACCAGATCGAACTTGGCCGTGTACTCCTCGAGTTCGAACGAATCGCCGCCCATCTCCTCGCGGCTGTGATAGCCGACCATGACCTGGAACAGCGGATTACGTGCCAAAGTACGCGACGGATTGAGGCGCTCCACCACCGTTTCGAAGGGAACGTCGGCGTTGGCGAAGGCCTCGAGATCTCCCTCGCGAACGCGATCCACCAACTCCCGGAACGTCGGATTACCTGACGTATCCGTGCGCAGCACAATCGTATTGACGAAGAAGCCGACCAGTTCGTCGAGTCCCTGCTCACTACGTCCGGCGACGGGAGCGCCGAGGGGAAGGTCCTCACCCGCTCCAAGCGCAGTCAGCAACGCCGCCGACGCCGCGTGCAGAACCATGAACATCGAACTCCGGCTCTCGCGCGCCAGATCTCGCAGTGCAGCAGTTGTCTCCACGCCCAACCGTGTCACCACTGCACCACCGGAGAAACTCGGTCTGGCCGGTCGACTCCGGTCGGCGGGAAGCAGCAGTTCTTCGGGGGCTCCGTCCAAACTCTTCGCCCAGAAGTCCAACTGCGTGCTCAGGATGCTCGACGGATCGTCGGCGCTGCCGAGTAATTCCCGTTGCCACAGGGTGTAGTCCGCGTACTGAACCGGTAGCGGTTCGAAAATTGGATCTTCGCCCTGGATCCGAGAGGAGTAGGCCGACATCAGATCGCGCAGGAATGGCCGATCGGACCATTCGTCCGTTGTGATGTGATGCAGGACGATCACGACGATTACGGCACCGTCCACCTCGGCACCGTCTACTCGGATCAGACGGGCGCGAATCGGAATCTCGTCAGACAGGTCGAACGGACGACCCACTGCCACGGCAATTTCACCGGCGACACCGGATTCGTCTCGATGAACTGTCTCGACCGGAATCGTCGCCGATTCGAGAATTATCTGCTCCGGCGATCCGTCCACCAACCGGAACACCGTACGCAGGGATTCGTGTCGTTCCACGACGTCGCCGAGCGCCGCGGCGAAGACGTCCGCGTCCAGTGTGCCGTCCAAACGGAGCACGATCGGGAAATTGTAGGCCGCGGAGTTCTCCTCCATCTGTCCGATCAGCCACAATCGCTGTTGAGCGGCAGAAAGAGGAAGGTGGTCCGGCCGCGGCTTCGCTACCAGTACCGGTCGCGTCGCTCCCTGCTCGGCCACAATACGTTCCGCAAGTTCCGCCACCGTCGGCGCTTCGAAGAGATCACGCATGGTCAGACTGTTCGGAATGGCGATCCGAGCTCGACTGATCAGCTTGGTGGCCAGAAGCGAGTGCCCACCGAGGTCGAAGAAGTTGTCGTCGACCCCGATATCGCCCACATCGAGTACGTCGGAGAAGAGGTCGCAGAGGACCTCTTCCGTGTGGTTACGCGGTGCGATCGACTCCCCACTCCGCTCCCCCAGCACCGAATCAGCGGTGGGCAGTGCCTTGACGTCGAGCTTGCCGTTGACGGTCATCGGTAGCGTCTCCACCTCGATCACCACGGCCGGAACCATGTAGTCGGGTAGGAGAACTCGCGCCTGCGCGCGGTAGTCGTGCCCGGCGCCGAGTCGCACGGGCGTCACGTAGCCGACGAGCCTCTTGACTCCACCTGCCCCGACGTCGACCACCACTGCCGCTTGCCGCACATGTTCGTCGGATTCGAGAACGGAGACGATTTCGCTCGGCTCGATGCGGTGACCTCTGATCTTCACCTGATCGTCGGTGCGGCCGAGGAAGTCCAGGTTGCCGTCACCGCGTCGCCGCACGAGATCCCCGGTGCGGTACATACGTTCTCCGGTCCCAGCCGGATCTGCGACGAAGCGCTCGGACGTGAGCGCGAAGCGTCCGAGGTAGCCGCGAGCCAAACCGGCTCCGGCAATGTACAGTTCGCCGGCAACTCCATCGGGGACCGGACGCAGCCAGCCGTCGAGAATATGCGCGGCGGTGTTCCAGATCGGTTTGCCGACGGTCGGGGTGTCACTGTCGGACGTTCCGCCACCGAGCGTGTTGATCGTGTATTCCGTCGGACCGTAGAGGTTGTAGCCCACGGTTCCCTCGGTGTCGCGCAGCCTGTTCCACACCGAATCCGGAACGGCTTCACCGCCGAGCAGGACCAACGGCGGGCGGTGGTGTCCCACACCGTCGTCGAGAAGCCCGCTGTCGATCAGGTGCGTCGCGTAGGTCGGTGTCACGTTGACGACGTCGATGTCCAGTGCGTCGCAGTATGCAACGAGTGCCTCGGCATCACGACGCAGATCTTCGTCGCAAATGTGCACCTCGTGGCCTTCCACGAGCCACAGAAGTTCCTCCCACGACATGTCGAAGGCGAAGGACACGGTGTGCGCGATCCGCAGGCGCCGGCCCGCCGCGGCGATCACGGGTTCGAAAATCGCCTCGCGGTGGTTGAACTGCATGTTCGTCAAGCCGCGGTAACCGGTGACCACGCCCTTGGGCTTGCCGGTCGAACCGGAGGTGTAGATGACGTACGCGGGGTGGTCGAGTCGATGCGGTGCCCCCGGGGCGAATGCTCCGAGTTCCGACGCGGAGAGTGCCCGCGCCGAGATCGTCAGTCTCCTTGCTGCTGTATCAGGTTCGTCGATCACGATAGTGCGGACGTCCGCACCTTCGAACCTCGGTGAGGCCGAAACGGTTGTCAGCAACACGACAGGATCCGCGTCGTCGATCATCACGGCCAACCGTTCGGCCGGATGGTCGAGTTCGAGGGGTAGGTAGGCAGCACCCGTGCGCAATACCGCGAAGAGCGCGACGACCATGTCCACAGAACGTGGTAGGCCAAGAGCGACAATCTTTTCCGGGCCGGCGCCGCAATTGATCAGCAACCGCGCCATCCGGTTGATCTCGCCGTCGAGATCGGCGTAGGTCATCCGGCGCTTCCCGAACACGAGTGCCGTGTCGTCCGGTTGCGCCGACGCGACTTCTTCGAACAGGTCGGCAATGGTGCGCTCCGGCAACTCCCGGATCTGCGTCTGCTGCGCTACTGCGGGAACCGGAGACGCAACAACCGATCCCGTCATGTCCTGCGACCAACTCTGCAGCAGGTCGACGAAGTGACGCAGTAGGTCCTCGGCCCGGCGCGCGGTCACCAGATGCGGATGGAACTCGAACTTGACGTTGACGGTGGCACCCGGTGTGACCACGACGGTCAGCGGATAGTGCGTGTGATCGATACTGTCGCTTCCACTCACGTCGTGAGCGGCGTTGAGCGCGTGGACTTGCCTCTCGTCCACGAAGTTCTGCAAGACCATCAGCACGTCGAAGAGTTGACGATGCTCGGAAACACGCTGGATCGATGCCAAACCGAGGTAGTCGAAAGGCATCAGCGAAAGTCGATCCGCCTGTGTCCGACGAAGAAGTTCCTCGACGCTCTCGTTCGGATCCAGTTGCAGCCGAACGGGAACGGTGTTGAGGAACATTCCCACCACGGTGTCGATTCCCGGTACCTCCGGTGGCCGTCCGGCAACCGTGGAGCCGAAGACGACGTCCTGTCGACCGGTGGCCGACGCCAGCACGAGGGCCAGCGCTGCATTCAGTACCGTGTTGAACGTGACGCCGGACGCGGCAGCGCGCTCACGCAACGCACGCGAAAGCGTTTCCGACAGAACCGCATCGCGGCGATCCGGAAGCTGAACTTCGACGCCGGGCATCGGCTCGGCAACAAGCGTCGGCTCCTCGAGTCCTGCGAGCGCTCCGCGCCACCCCTCGTCGGCGGCTGCACCGTCGCGATCGGCCAACCAGGCGAGGTATGTCTCGAACGACCCCTCGGGTTCGCCGAATGCGCTGTCGTCGCCGCCGGTATCGTAAAGCGCCAGAAGCTGACTGACGACAAGGCCGTTGGACCAGCCGTCCCACAGCAGGAACTGCCTGTTGATCACCAGACGATCCTGGCCGCCAGGCAGATGCAGCACACTCATACGCCACAGCGGCGGCGCGGTCAGGTCGAATGGCGTCACTCGGTCTTGGGCGGCGACGGCCTCGGCACGCTCACGAGCAACCGAGTCGTCGAGTTCACGGAGATCGTGGACGACGACCGGAACATCGAGTCCAGCGCTGAAGAACTGCACCGGCTCGTTCAGCCCTTCGCTCACGAAACCCGCTCGCAACGTGGGATTTCGTCGTTGAAGTGTCCGGGCGGCCGCAGCCAACCTGTCGACATCGAGGGTGTGCCCGAAGTCCATCGAGAACTGTGCCGTGTAGATGTCCCCACCACTGCTGCTGTCGCTGCTGCCCGCGTAGCCGGCTTGGAAGTACAGGCCTTCCTGCAACGGTGAGAGTGGGAGGATGCTGCTGACACCTGCCGGACTCGCATCGGCTATCGCGTCGATCTCGGTCTGACTCAGGTCGAGCAACGTCACATCGGACGGGGTCAGAATGGGAGGCCCGGCGTGACGCGCGGCCGCAGCCGCCAGATCGCCGAGGGCCGAAACCCAGCCGTCGGAGAGTGACTGCGCGTCCTCCTCGGACAAATCTTCACTTGCCCAGGCAAACTCGGCGCGGAGCCCCGAATCCACGCTGACGACATTCACGATCAGTCGGTACGGGCCTCCCATGTCTGCGTCGGGATCGGTGGACAAGGCTTCGGATTCCGCTGCCAAGGACCATGCTGTCGATCCAGCTGTCGTCGTACGTCCGAGATAGTTGAACAGGATCTGAGATTCGGAGCGCCCCGCCAATGTCGATGCCGTGCGGGCATTCACGTATCGCAGCATCCCGTAGCCGATACCGCCGTCCGGAGCCGCCCGCAGGCTCTCCTTCACCTCGCGTAGCGTGTCCACCGGGTCGATTCCGCCGTGCAGTCGCATCGGGGCAATCGTGGTGAACCAGCCGACCGTTCGCGACAGATCGATGCCCGCCACCAACTCCTCCCGGCCGTGCCGTTCGAGATCGACCAGCAATTCGTGCTCACTGCGGCCGGTGGAGCGGCGCCAGCGATCGACGGACATCGTCAGCGCTGCCAACAGAACATCCGTTCCCTCGGCACCCACCATTGCCGCAACCGATCCAAGTGCTGCCTCGGAGATTGCTCCGTCCACCGTGACCGTGCGCCTCGAGCCTCCGGATACGACGGCATCGCCCGCGGCGTCGGGGATCAACTGCGCGCCCGGAGCGGTCACGGTCAGCCAGTGATCGAGTTCGGCGAATCGATGAGCACTGTATGCGTGTTCGGCCACCGTACGGGAGAAGGTACGCAGCGAAGTTCCGACGGCATCCAGTGCGGCGGGCTCTCCGGCTTCGACTGCCACCCAGGCCATCGCGAGATCCTCGAGCAGGGTTCCCCAGGAAACCCCGTCCACGACCAGGTGGTGCGCGACTATCGCGAGTCGGCCCAGACTCTCAGCGCCGCAATCGAACCAGACCACCGAGACCATCCGCCCTGCAGACGGATCCAATCGACTGGTCGCAGTTTCAGAGTGCTCAGTGACGAGTCTTCGCAACTCGGAGTCATCCAGTCCCCGAGCATCAACGCGTTCGACCAGGTTCGCTGCCCGGACACTACCGGGTTCCTCGATCCGCGCCGACCACATCCCGCGGTCATGTCGGATCAAGGTTTGGCGAAGTCCGTCGTGGTGATCGAGCACGGCCTGCAAAGCGCCGGTGATCGAACCGAGAGATGTTGCCGGAGAGTGGATCAGAACTGCCTGGTTGAAGCGGTCGGTACCACCCGTCCATTCGGACAAGCGGTGAACCACCGGCAGCGGAACCAGCTCACCCACGCCGATGTCGGCCGTGACGGTGGCATCCGAGGTGGCGACATCACCCACCGCTGCAGCGATCGCAGCGGGAGTGCGCAATTCGAAGATCTGACGCGGGGTCAGCACTACCGAATCACGACGAGCCAGGTTGACCAGTCGGATCGCCAGGATACTGTCGCCGCCGAGAGTGAAGAAATCGTCGCGCACCCCGACACGGGGCAGTCCGAGAACCGTCGCGAAATGCCCGGCGAGGAGGTCTGCAACGCCCGAGGAAACCACTCCCGTCAAGTCGCCCACCTGTGCCGCAAAATCCGGTGCAGGTAGTGCTTTTCGGTCGAGCTTGCCACTCGGGCTCAGCGGCAGCGACTCGAGCCGCACGAAGGCACTTGGCACCATGAACTCCGGTAGCACTGACAACAACTGAGCTCGAACCGCAACATCATCAGCATCTCCGACCAGGTAGGCGACCACCTGTGCGCGGTTGCTCGGACCGTCGGTTCGGACGATCACGGCACTTGCCGTGACTCCGGGGCACAGCGCCAATTGCGCTTCGATTTCGCCGAGTTCGATTCGGAATCCACGAACCTTCACCTGCTCGTCGGCACGGCCGAGGTACTCGAGAACGCCGTCGGCATTCCACCGCACGATGTCACCGGTCCGGTACATCCGCGAGCCGCCGTCGCTGTACGGATTCGCCACGAATCGTTCGGAGGTCAATCCCCCACGTCCGTGGTAACCACGTGCCAGTTGTGGCCCTGCCAGATAGAGCTCACCGGTGGCACCGGCCGGGACGTTCTGCAGGTAGGGATCGAGAACCAACAGGCCGGTGTTGGCGGCAGGTGCGCCGATCGGGACGCTGACGGCGTCTGCCGGAGTTTCCTGCACCGACGGCTGCCAACTGACGTCGACGGCGGCCTCGGTGGGGCCGTAGAGGTTGTCCACCAGAGTATTCGGCAGGATCTCGGAGACCTTGCGCGCAACGTGAACGGGCAGTGCCTCGCCGCTGCAGTTGACGATCTCGAGCGAAGAGCACAGTGCTGCTTTCGGCTCCGCGAGAAACACGTCGAGCATCGACGGAACAAAATGCACTCGGGTCACGGAATGTTCGACGATGACGTCGGCCAGATAGCCAGGGTCCTTGTGCCCGTCCGGCTCGGCCATCACGAGAGTTGCCCCCACCAGGAACGGCCAGAAGAATTCGGGAACGGAGACGTCGAAGCTCGACGGGGTCTTCTGCAGCATCCGGTCGGAGACGTCCATCGGACGTATCTGCTGTGCCCAGAGCAATCGGTTGACCACACCCTCGTGGTTGACCACAACGCCTTTGGGGCGACCGGTCGAACCCGAAGTGTAGATCATGTACGCGGCATCCGCGGGCGATCCTGGGACACTCAGCGGATCGGCGGGGAACTGCGCCGACTCCGATACCGTCACCCGCGGAACCGAACCCGAATCGAGTGAAGAGTCTTCCGACACCACGACACACACAGGATCGGCGTCACCCAGCATGTACGTCAGCCGCTCCGCCGGGTAGCCGGTGTCGAGGGGAACGTATGCTCCCCCGGCCTTTCCGATGCCGAGTATCGCGACCATCAGATCAAGAGAGCGAGGCAAGGCCACCGCTACCAACGATTCGCGTCCGACGCCACGTTCGCGCAGCAGATGCGCAAAACGATCAGCGCGAGAGTGAAGTTCGGCGTAGGTCAACGACTCTTCACGGAAGATCACTGCGGTGGCTTCGGGCGTACGCCCGGCTTGATCCTTCAGCAGCTCGGTCAGCGTTGCGCGCGGCCGATCCAAGGCCGTGCCGACGCTCCCCGGCTGTGCGGGTGCCAGCGCGATCCGGCCGATGACCTGATCGAGATCGCGCGAGAGCTCGGTGAGTACGACTGCGAGAGTTTCGGCCAGCGACGCAGCGGCGTCGCCGTCCACCTGAGCAGCGTCGTACTTGAGCTCCAACGCCAATCGATCGCCGGGGACGACGATCAGGGTCAACGGGTAGGCCGGTCGCTCGTCGAATCGAATTCCCGTCAGTCGCACCGAGTTCGTCGGATCAGCGATTGCCGTGTCACCGAGTGGATAGTTCTCGAACACGACGAGTGATTCGAAGTCCTGCTCCAGTCCGCCGGTCCGTCGCAGTTCGGGTAACCCCAGGTACTGATGGTCGAGTAGTTCCGATTGTTCCCTCTGCCAACGGGAAAGCGCTTGCGCGGCTGTCTCTGCCGGATCGAACCGCAACCGAGCCGGCACGGTGTTGATGAACAAGCCCACCATGGACTCGATCCCGGGCAGGTCTCCACCGCGTCCCGATACGGTCGATCCGAACAGCACGTCTGTTCGGCCGGTCATTCGGCCGAGCACCAGCCCCCAGGCGCCGTGCACGAGCGTGCTCAGCGTCAGGCCATGGGAGCGTCCGTTGATCGCCAGTGCGCGAGTATCACTGTCGGACAGCTCGACTCGGGTGGCACAGACGCCGCTGCTGCCCGCGCTCGGCGCGGGAAGTTCGACCGCGGGCCCGGGAGAGTTCAGCGCTTCTCTCCACACCGCTGCCGAGGCCTCGTGATCGTGGCCGGCCAACCATTCGAGATAGCTGCGGTACGGCGCCGGAGTCGGGAGCACCACGCCGGAGTCGCCAACGCTGTACGACGCCATCAGCTCCCGCAGCATCACCGGAACCGACCATCCGTCTGCGACCGCATGGTGAATCGACTGCAGCAGAAGGTACTTCTCCGAAGAGGCACGGACAAGCGTGTAACGGACGAGCGGCGGTTGCGCCAGGTCGAACCCGCGCGCGCGGTCGGCGGAAAGCAGTTCATCGACATCGGCGCCGGCCACCTCGACTACCGCCATCTCCACGACAGCGCTCGGGTGCACCACCTGCACGACCCGGCCGTCACCCAGGACCGAGAATCCGGTGCGCAGCGCCTCATGCCGATCGACGACGGATTGCAGCGCGCGGCGCAACGCCGCACTGTCCACGGCTCCGGTCAGTTCCACAACCTGTTGCACGACATACTGATCGGCCCCCGGATCGGCAAACGCCGAATGGAAGTAGATCCCTTCCTGCAGCGGAGTGAGTGGGAGAATCTCTTCAGCCTTCGGTAACCCGTCCACGTCTGCCTGAGCGAGCGCCACCAGAGGGTAGTCCGAGGGTGTGGCTCCGCCGAAGGCTGCGAGCCCGGACACGGCCTCGAGCGAGTCCAGCCACAACCGCGCAAACCTGTCGATGTCGCTACGCAGGAAGATGTTCGACGCCCAGGTCAGGGTGGCTCGCAGTCGTGGTCCACCGGCGGCGTCCTCGGCTACGACGTCGACAGACAACGCGTGTCCCAGCGGCATGGACGGATCGGCAGCACCGTCCATCGACACCGGGAACCAGTCCCCCTCCGCTGCGGCAGTACGTCCCAGGTAGTTGAGCACCACCTCCGGCGCTGCGACGCTACCCAACTGATCCGAGCTGCCCAGGTATCGCAATGCTCCGTACCCGAAGCCGGCGTTGGGGACGCGTCGAAGTTGCTCCTTGACGCTCTTGAGAACCCCCGCCAACTCGCCGCTCGCGTCGAGATCCGGAGCGGCTGTACCGATCTCGAGCGCCACCGGGAACACTGTGGTGAACCATCCGACGGTACGAGTCAGGTCGACGTGCGCAGCGCCGTCACCGCGAACGATGTCCTCGTCGCGTCCGTGCCCCTCCAGGTCGATCGTCACCGATCCGGCACCGCTCCAACGGGTCAGCGCCACGGCAAGTGCGGTGACCAGCACTTCGCTCACATCGGCTCCGAACGCCCGTGGGACACTGCCCAACAGCTGATCTGCAAGTTCTGGAGGTAGGGTGATCGACCGCGCTGCAGCGGTGCGCGCGAGGTCAACTGCCGGGTCGAGTGCCCGACGGCCGAGAGATGCCCGTTGTGCGGACGTCACCGAGTCCCAGAACTCGATTTCCGAGTCCAGTCGCCCGGCTCCGACCGCATCCGAGACGAGTTCGGCGTACCTTCGCACCGACGTGCCGACCGGAGCGAGTGCGGGTTCGTCGCCATTCATCGCTGCGATGCCGGCGCGCGCGAGGTCCTCGAGGATGATGCGCCACGAGACGCCGTCGACCACCGCGTGGTGGATGACAAGCAACAGCCGTCCGGGACCGGTCACAGGGCGGAACAGAACAGCGCTGACCATCGTGCCGTCGGCCGGATTCAGACGGCCGACAGCTCGCTCGGTCTCGGCGACGATCAGCGGTCCGCATTCTTCGAGCGGTGCCGGTAGTGCACGGGTCTCGAAGACCACAGCCACTTCGTTTGTCTCCGGGACGAGCAGTCTTCCTTCGGGCGTCAACGTCGCACGAAGTGCATCGTGGCGCGCCACCAGGGCGTCGAGCGCCGCCTGGACATGCTCGGACGTCAAGGCTGACGGCGTCTGAATCAGCGCTCGCTGGTGGAAGGTTCGTACTGCGTCCGACACTCCGAGAACCCTGGCGGCAATCGGCGTCGTGGCTACGTGGCCGATCGGTTGGTCCGCGTGGTCGACGATCTCAGCCACTCGGGAGGACTGGGCACGCGCCATAGCCTCGGCGGTGCGCAGTTGGAACACCTCGCGAGGACTGATCGACAAACCGGCAGCACGAGCCGCGGTCACGAGTGAGATCGCGACGATGCTGTCGCCGCCCAGTGCAAAGAAGTCGTCGGTAACGCCGACCGAATCGAGGCCGACTGCCGACGCGATCAACGTGCAGAACTGTTGTTCGACTTCGTTTCTCGCAGCGACATGTGCACTCAGTTCGGCGAGATCGGGCTCGGGTAGCGCGCGACGGTCGAGTTTGCCGTTTGCCGTGAGCGGAAACTTGTCGAGGACGGTGACGGTGGTCGGGACCATGTAGTCGGGCAGCTTGCTCGCAGCCCACTCGCGAAGCTCACGTGAGTCGATCGCGAGGTTCGTCCCCGACGCTGCGCTCACGTAGGCGGCGAGATACTTTGCACCTGTTGGTGCTTGGCGCACCAGAACTGCCACGTGACGCACTGCGGGGTGCGAAATCACGGCGGCTTCGACATCCTCGAGTTCCAGGCGCATGCCGCGGATCTTCACCTGATTGTCCGTGCGTCCGAGGAAGTCGAGGGTGCCGTCGTCGGTCCATCTGGCCAAGTCACCGGTGCGATACATGCGGGATCCGGCCAGATCACCTGAGACGAAGGGATCCGCGACAAAACGAGATGCGGTCAGTGCCGAAGCACCCACGTATCCGCGTCCCAGCAGGAAGCCCGCGGCGTAGAGTTCGCCGCCGGTGCCGATCGGAACCGGCTGCAAGTCGCCGTCCAACACGTAGAGGCGAGTGTTGGGGTTCGGGCGACCGATGGATGTGGCGATTCGTTCCGCGTCCTCGCGGTAGATCACATGGGAGACACCGATGGTCGCTTCGGCCGGGCCGTAGCCGTGATACAGCGTCGTGGACAGTTGATCGCGGAACCGATCGAAGAGTTCAGGCGTGAGAACCTCACCGCCGCACCACACGTGCTTCAACGAATCGAGCTGATCGGTCTCGTTCGCCAGGTCCAGCAGTATGTCGAGCATGGACGAGACCAGGTAGGCGAAGGTGACCGATTCTCCGGCGATCAGGTCGAGCAGGTATTGCGGGTCGCGTTCCCCCTCGGGCTTCGCGATCACCAATCGACCGCCGGAGACGAGCGGGAGCAGGATCTCGTTGATCGAGATGTCGAACGAGAGTGGGGCTTTGAACAAGGAGGCATCGCCGGACCCGAACCCGAGAATCCGCTCCCGCTGCCACAGCAACCTTGCGCAGATTGCCTCGTGGCGGATCATGGCGCCCTTCGGACGTCCGGTCGAACCGGACGTGAAGATGACGTATGCGAGTTGGGCACCGTGAATACGAATGTCGGAGGTCATTGTCTCGGACAGGTCCGAGGGCCCGTCCTCGTACGCCCACGCGGAGAGATCGACCGGAACGGAGTCGTCTACACCGTCCGAGGTGAGCACCAGTGTGGCGCCCGCGTCGGCAAGTACCGATTCGCGGCGTTCGGCAGGCCATGACGGATCCAGCGGAACGAAGGCACCACCGGCACACATGACGGCCAACAACCCCACCACCATCTCGGCAGATCGCGGAAGGCCGATCGCCACAACGGTTTCGAGGGCAACACCGCGAGAGATCAAGTGCGCTGCTAGCTGCGATACCCGACTTTCGAGTTCGGCGTAAGTCAGCCGGACGTCGCCGTCGACCACGGCGACAGCGCCCCGATCGGCAGAGAAGCTGCTGCGCAACAAATCCGGCACCGTCGTCACGGGCTGCGGCTCTGCGGTGTCGTTCCACCCGTGGAGCACGAGTTCTCTCTCCGCGAGCGACATGGGGTCGAGTGCCGAGATCGGAAGCTGCGGCTCGGCTACGAATCGATCGACGAACTGTTCGATTCTGGCGGTGTGATCGGCCAACTCCCTGTCGAATCCGGCCGGGGCGCGGACGTCGATCTCGATCGGTTCCCCGTCCTGACCACCGCGCACACTCAGATCCAGGTCACTGACTCGACCGGTTACCGAATTACGCACGCGCACCGGGCATCCGCCGAAGGTGAGTGTGTGTTCGAACATCATCGAGTTGATGCCGGGGCCGAAGACCTGACGGTCGGGATCGATCGCCCGAATGTCGCGAGCGAGATCCTCACCTCGGTACCGCCCGTGCTTGAGAATCGAGACCAGGGCGGTGTCGAGACGAGTTGCCAACTGGCCGATGGTTTCCGAGCGTTCTACCCGAATACTCAGCGGCAAAATCGTCGACGCCATCGAAGGAGTGCGACGCATGTCGCGCCCCACCCGAGCGGCCATCGGTACCGAGACGACAACGTCGTGCTTTCCGGTGGTTCGTGCGATGTACGCGATCAGCGCGGCCATGGGCAGGCGAGTTCGTCGAATCCCGGCGTCGGCCGCATAGCGGTAGAGCTGTGCCGCGCGATCAGCGTCGAGCGTGAGTATCGCCGAGATCGGCGGCAGCGAATCATCCACCTGCCCATGCAGAATCCGCGTCGCTTCCGGTCCCGATTCAACGCGTTCGACCCAGTACTGACGGTCGGTCTGGAATCGCGGAGAGTTCCGGTAATCCAGATCGGCTGCAACCACGGCGTCGAGTGACCACTGCGGCGCGGCAGTCCCGAGATTCGGATCGTCGTATCGCTCGGCGACGTCGGCGACGATGAGCGAGATGCCGTACCCGTCGATCACGCTGTGGTGATAGCGCTGATACCAGATGACTCGGTCGTCAGCGGTCAGCAGAAGCACCTGGCGGAACAGCAGATCGTCCGGACCGAAGACCCGAGCCATGTCGGTGTCCATCCACGACTGCGCAGTCGAATCGGGATCCGCCTCGGCCCGAAGGTCGAGAATTTCCACGTCCCAGCGCGCATCCGGAATCGGCACCTGGATCAGCTGGTTGTCGGCATCGACCTCGAAGTGCACGAACAGCGCTTCGACGCGTCCGACGCTGGCCTCGATCGCCGCTGCCGCGCGCTCGACGTCGATCGTGCCGTCGACCTCGACGACAAGTCCGATGTTGTAGACCGGACTGCTCGGATCCACGTTCTGAGCAACCCACACCTCACGCTGAGCGGCCGTCGCCGGGAGCGCTGCGTCCAGATCGGCACCGCCCGATACCGCCGGGTGAGCTACCTGAGAGTGGTCAGACATCAAGAATCCGATCATCGTCGTTCATGCTCATCGAACGACGAACACCCTCGCAAGTTTAGGGTAGGCTACCCAGGAACGTGAAGGTGCGCTCCCGCCCTGGTCAGACCTGTTCCCACGGACCGAATTCGAGCAAAACGTCAATTGCTGTCTTACCGTCCTGCGGCCGAACGACATGTTCGAGGGCATAGACCCTCGATCCCTCCGCAGCGCGAGCGAGATCGGAAATACCGGGCAGAATGGTCGGTTCGGGTGGACCGCCCACACCACGATGGAAGTTCTCGATGGAATGCCCCAAATAGAGGACCCGTCCGCCGGGCGTCAGCCACTCCCCGACGCGCTTCAAGGTTGCGGCCAGATGGTCGACCTCGAGGTGAAGAAAGCTGACCAACACCAGGTCAACCAGCCCTTCCGGCTGCCACTCGGTCGCGTCGCCGACCTGCCAGTCGACAGCCTTGTCCCCGTCACTCGCCCGTGCCAGATCGATCGCCACCGACGAGTAGTCGACCGCAGTCACCGACCAACCTTGCCCAGCCATCCACCGCGCGTGACGGCCGTCGCCGCAGGCCAGATCGATCGCGGTGCCCGGTCTCAGATCGGAAATTCTTGTTGCGACGGTTCCCGCCGGGTCGACTCCCCATGGCTCCGTCGCCGCTCGGTATCGCTCGTCCCAGTCGCGTGCGTCCATGATTGCTCTCCCATATCCGTTTCACCGTTTCAGATCGGACGGTCCCCCAGCAGCATAGAGAACCCTCGAATGTGACAGATCGATACCCCTGGGGGTATACAGGGTGACGGACAGGAATACCCCCACCCGCATCAGGAGTGAAGATGTCAGCGACCAGAACAGTCACCGCGGACCCACCCACCCGAGCCGACGGCATACTTGCGCGTCTCGGTCGATCGATGGCGACTCACACCCGCCTCGTCGTCGGCGTCTGGTTGATCGCGTTGATCGCACTCGGCGCCGCAGCACCCAGCGTCTTCACCTCCCTGGCCGGCGCGGGTTGGCAGGCAAACGGATCCGAATCCGTGCAAATTCGCGAGTTGGCCGAGCAGCATTTCGGTGGAAATTCCTCCGCCGCAGTACAAGTGGTCGTTCACTCGGATTCTCTACCCATCACGGATCCGTCGATGCAGCAAACCCTGGCCGCGGCAACGGAAATCTTTTCCGCGGACCCTCGCTTCGGCGAAGTGATCGCCCCGCAGCCCGGTATGACCATCAGCCCGGACGGACATACCGGCATCATGGTCGCGGGCGCCAACGCGAGTACCGACGAGATGGTCAGCGCGGTAGACGAACTCGGCAAGAAGCTCACGGGCTTGTCCACCGACACGATCGAGGTGTACCCGACGGGTGCGTCGGCGTTGTGGAGCGATTTCAACAAGGCCAATCACGAAGCCATGATCAAAGCCGAAATGATGTCGTGGCCCGTCACTCTCGCGATCATGGTGTTGGCCTTCGGCTCCCTGGTTGCCGCGGGTCTACCACTACTGCTGACGCTTGCGGGCCTGGTCGCTTCGGCGGGCGGGCTTGTAATCCTCAACGAGATCACGCCGATTTCCGTGTGGGCCATGAACTTCGCGATGATGTTCGCTCTCGCGCTGGGCATCGACTACGCACTCTTCCTCGTCGCCAGGTTCCGGGATGCATTGCGAGCCGATCCGGATCCAAGGGCCGCCGTGGCTCAAACCATGGACACCGCCGGCAAGGCTGTGGTCCTTTCCGGCCTCACAGTTCTGGTCAGTTTGTCTGCGGTTCTCATCGTTCCAGCCCCGGCCGTACGCACGATGGCTGTCGGAATCATGCTCGCTGTGATCTTCGTTCTCGCCGCAACACTCACCCTGTTGCCTGCCGTGCTCGGCAGGATCGGCGCGAAGGTCAACGGCGGTTCTCTACCGTATGCAAAGCGCCAGCAGCACCGCTCCCCGATGTTCGCAGGTTGGGCATCATTGCTGCACAAGCACCCGTGGCCATTCGGCTTCGGCGCCTTACTCATCCTGATCGCACTCGTTGTTCCGGTCTTCGGACTGAAGGTGGCAATGCCCTCCATCGCCGTGGTTCCCGAGGACGCCCCGGTTCGCCAGGGCTATGAACTGGTGCAGCAGCAATTCGGGGACGGCGCCCCGGGGATGTTGCAGATCGTCACGTCCGCCGACGATGCAGCCGACACCTCACGAATTGCCATGAGCGTTGACGGCGTGGCCATGGTCACCCCAGCGCAACAAGCTGCCGACGGGTCCGATCTTGTTATGCTGCAAGCAGTTCCCACCGTCGACCCGTCAGATCCTGCGATGGAAACCATCCTTGCCGACCTTCGGTCGCAACTGCCGGAATCGGCGCTCGTCGGCGGCGCTCCGGCCGAAAATCTCGACCTTCAGCAGGCACTCGACGACTACCTTCCCATCGTCGTGGTCGTGATTCTGACGCTCGGATTCCTGTTGCTGCTGATCGCCCTCCAGGCGCCTTTGATCGCCTTGATCGGCACGCTGGTCAGCCTGCTGTCCACTGGGGCCGCATTCGGAATCGCGAAGCTGATCTTCCAGGACGGTCACGGAGCAGGCCTACTCGGCTTCACCCCCCAGGGTTTCCTCAACGGGTGGGGTCCGGTCTTCTTCTTCGCCATGATCTTTGCGATCGCGATGGACTACACCGTATTCCTGCTTTCGAGTGCCAAGGAGCACTACGAACGCACAGGCGACCCCGCGATCGCACACATCGACGGCCTCGCGCATTCGGGTCGGGTCATTGCGGCGGCAGCAGCGGTGATGGTTGCGGTCTTCTTCACCTTTGCGCTCGCAGATCCCTTGCCACCCAAGGAAATGGGCATCATTCTCGGCGTAGCTGTCCTCCTGGACGCAGTGCTCGTCCGCTTGGTGCTGCTGCCCGTTCTCCTACGCCTCACCGGCCGGGCAGCCTGGTGGGCGCCGGCATGGCTGCGTCGCGTCCTGCCGAACATCAGCTTCTCGCATGGCTGATCGTGTACCCGACATCACTGTCCTACTGATACCCCCAGGGGTATGATGGGGACAAGAGAAATCAAAGCCGGCGACAGTGACAGCCCACGACGAGGAGTGCGCAATGACAACACCCACAGAACCGATAGCGATCGCAACCAAGGTCACCGGAACCTTCGACGACGTCGTCACCCGCACACGTGGCGCTCTCGCCGAGCAGGGCTTCGGCATCCTGACCGAGATCGACATGCAGGCAACACTCAAGGCGAAGCTGGACGAGGACATGGAAAAGTACCTGATCCTGGGTGCCTGTAACCCGCCGTTGGCCCATCGGGCAGTTTCGGTGGATCGTCAGATCGGCCTCCTGCTGCCGTGCAACGTCGTCGTCCGCGAAGATACGACTACCGAGAATTCGTTCTTCGTCGAAGCGATGAACCCTGCTCTCATGGTTCAGGTTTCCGGCGAACCCGGCCTCGAGTCCGTGGCAGCCGACGCAGCCGTCAAGTTGCGCGCGGCCGTCGACTCGCTGATCTGACACCGCAGTCGGATCAAACACTGAATCAAGCAGTGACATGCCCCCAGGGGTACCCTTGACCGCAGCACGAACACTCGAGAAGGGGCCACCATGACCGGCGACGAAGAGAGCATTGCGCTCGTATTGAACAGACTGCGTCGTGCCCACGGCCAACTTGCCGGGGTCATCTCGATGATCGAGAACGGCCGCGACTGCAAGGACGTCGTCACGCAACTCGCCGCCGTGTCCAAGGCGCTGGACCGAGCAGGGTTCAAGATCGTCGCTTCCGGGCTGCGTGAATGCCTGAGCGGTGACAGCGCGGAAGGTCAGGAACCGATGACCGAGGCCGAACTCGAGAAGCTGTTCCTGGCACTGGCCTGAAACATGAGAAGGGCCTGACCTGCAGTTAGCAGGTCAGGCCCTTTCTCGCGTGCGGAAAACTACTTCGCCAGGAAGTCGATCAGCACCTTGTTCACGGCCTCCGGACGCTCGAGGTAGCCGTAGTGCCCGGCATCGGGAATCTCTTCGTACGACGCCGTCGCGATGCAGTCCGCCACCTCGCGGGAGAGGTAGGGCGGGATCATGCGGTCGTCGGCGAAAGCGACGGACAGGCACGGGCGCATGATCGACTTGTACGCACCCCGTCGATCGAAGGCGCGGTCCATACCGAGCTGTGCGCGAACACCCGGTGACGTTGCGCCGCCGGTGAACTCGAAGATATCCATCCAGTCGCGCGCCGAGTGATCGTCTGCCAGCGTGGCCGGCGAAAGGTTCATCACCGCGGTCACTGCGGCACGGTACTTGGCCGGCAGAGCGACGCCACTGTCGAACAACTGGCGCTCGCCCTCGGTCAGGACCTGCTGGAAATGATCCATCCGGGCGTGGCCGGCGAGGAACACTGCTTTGCGAACCAGATCGGGCCTGGCGAGCGTCAGTTCCTGCGCCACCCGGGCGCCCATCGAGGTGCCGATGACATGGGCCGGGCCGCCACCGAGGTGCTCGATCAGTCCGGCGGTGTCTGCGACCATGTCGGGCATCGTGATGCCGCCGAGGCTCTCGCCGGACGGTGCGATTCCGCGGTTGTCGAAGGTGCAGACTCGGTAGCCGGCGGCCACCAGCGCCGGGGTCTGGTGCAGATCCCAGACGCGGCCGGGGCTGCCGGTCCCCATGATGAGCACCACCAGATCTCCATCACCCTTGACCTGGTAATTGATGGGGATTCCGTTGATTGTGGCGACCGTCATGTCAGCCTTCCTCCTCGTACGTGTGATCAACAATTTTGGTTGGATAGCCTAAGCTGATGGGCGGTCGTGTGACCGCAACCCCAGCCCATGCTCGTCCAGGAGGACCCCCGTTGAGAGTCGCTACGCTCGGATACCAAACCTGGGGCCACCGTACCCTGCAGGCCTTGATCGACTCCGATCACGAGGTCGTGCTGGCAATCACACACCCGAAGAGCGAACACGTCTACGAACAGATGTGGGCGGACTCGGTTGCAGATCTGGCGGCCGAGAACGGTGTACCCGTTCACGTGGCGAACAAGCCTGACGACGCATTCAAAGCCGCGCTGGCCGAAGCAGCTCCCGACATCATCGTCGCCAACAACTGGCGTACCTGGTTGCCGGCGGAGGTCTTCGACGCACCGAAGTACGGCACCCTCAACATCCACGATTCGCTGCTGCCCAAGTACACGGGATTCTCCCCGCTCATCTGGGCTCTGATCAACGGCGAGGAAGAAGTCGGGCTCACGGCGCACCTGATGGACGAGGAACTCGATGCGGGCGACATCGTGCTGCAGCGTTCGACGACGGTCGGCCCGACCGACACCGTCACCGATCTGTTCCACCGCACGATCGACATGATCGGCCCCATCACACTCGACGCCCTGGATCTGATCGCGTCCGGCCGTACCGACTGGACGCCGCAGGACCGATCGCAGGCCACGTTCTTCCACAAGCGCGCACCGCAGGACAGCCACGTCGACTGGTCCTGGCCCGCCGAGGTCATCGAGCGTTTCGTCCGGGCACAGTCCGATCCGTACCCCAACGCTTTCGCCGAGTTCAAGGGCCAGCGCATCCGCATCCTGAAGGCGTCCGTCTCACGCGGGCACTACGGCGGAACCCCCGGCCGAGTGTTCATCCAGGAAGACGACGGCATGGTGATCGTCGCGGGCCCCGACGCGTGGTCGGGCAAGAACAAGGGACTGCGGATCGAGCGCGTCCGACTCGACGACGGCAGCGAGTACACCGCCGCCGAGTTCTTCCCCCACGGCGGCGGGTACCTCACCTGATCGCCGGATCAGACCCCCTCAGTACAAAACCCAGTACAAACCCCTCAGTCGCGACCTTCCCAGGCCGCCCACAGTTGTGCGTAACGCCCGCCCGCGGACACCAGTTCGCGGTGCGGGCCTTCTTCTACGATCTGTCCGTGTTCGAGCACGATCACTCGGTCGGCGCCCGCAGCCTGCGTAAGCCGGTGTGCGACAACCAGAGTGGTGCGGCCCTCCGTAGCGGCGTCGGCAGTCGCTTCCAGTTCCCGCGCTCCGGCGCTGCCCGCCTCCGCTGTTGCCTCGTCCAGTACGGCGACGGCGGGATCGGCCAACACCAGTCTCGCCAAAGCCAACTGCTGCGCCTGCGCCGCTGTCATCTCGTGTCCGCCTTCGCCGACGACGGTCAGCATTCCCTCGTCGAGAGCCTCCACCCACTCGTACGCGCCGACCGTCCGCAGTGCCGCGGCAACGTCCTCGTCCGAGGATTCGGGAGCCGCCAATCTCAGATCCTCGATCAGGGGTCCGGCAAAGACATGGACCTCCTGACTCACGATCGCGATGTGGCGTCGTAGGTCGTCGAGGTCGGCAAGCGGGACACCGCCGATCGACACCCGGCCCGACGTCGGAGTGATCGAACCGGCAGCGATCGCCGCGAGCGTCGTCTTTCCGGCTCCGGTCGAACCGACGAGCGCCACGCGCTCCCCCGCTCGCAGTGTGAGGCTCACTCCGTGGAGAACCTCATGACCACCGTCGTAGCTGTGCCGAATGTCATCCAGACGCAGCGAACCGTCGGCCGGAACGGAACCTGCATCCGTCGAAGGCTCCGTTTCCTCGATCTCGACGACGCCGACCAGTCGCGCGAGGCTGGCGCCGGCCGACTGCACTTCGTCGAAGGTGTAGAGCAGCGAGCCGATCGGGTTGAACAGGCGGTGGAACAGCAGGGCAGCAGTCGTCGTCTGGCCGACTGTCACGACGTCCTCACGGACCAGCAGGAATCCGACGACGAGAATCATGGACAGGCCCACGAATTCGGCGCGGTTACCTCGACCGGCGAACCTCGTGAACAGGCCGAACACTCCGACTGCCAGATCGCGCGCTTTTGCCGACGCCGCATCGATCTGCCCGAGGTGTTCCTTCTCGAGGCTGTACGCGCGGACCGTCTTCGCACCCTGGAGACTGCTGATCAGCGCTTGTGAACGAGCGCCCATCGCTACCCGCTCGGCAGCGTAAACAGGAGCCGAGCGTGGCAGGTACCACTTGAGCGCCAGCGCGTACATCGGCAGCGCGACCATTCCGGCCAGACCGAGTCGCCAGTCGAGTCCGAGCATGGTCACCATGCTCAGAGCCACGAGCAGAACCGCCGCGATCATGCCGGGAACCACGTCGGACACGGCCTTGGCGATCACCGACACGTCGTCGCCGACACGCGAGAGCAGATCGCCCTTACCGACCTTCTCGACGGTCTGGATCGGCAGTCGCAGTGCCCGGTCCACGGTCCGCTCTCGCAGATCCGCCAGGATCGTCTCACCGAGCCGCTTGATCAGATAGGCAGCCACACCGGTGAACACACCGCCCACGATTGCGGCAGCGGCGATGATCACGACCACCCCGACGATCGTCGACGTGGGCGCGTTGTCCCGGACCCGGTCGACCAGGACGCCGAAGACGTAAATCGGCACCAAGGCCATCGCCGACGCCGAAGCCGCGACGATCAGGACCAGCAGGCTCTGCATCCGGTGTTCGGTCAGCGCCGCCCGCAACCACTTCCAGGTCTGGCGACCACTCGCGATCGGCAACAACTCGCGCTCTGTCACCTTCTCTGCGTTCTCCCCGGCCGGCATTTCGGTTGTCGTGTCCGTGGCCGTCACCGCAGCACCGCTCCTCGGTAGTTCGCGTCGCCGCGAGAGAGTTCGGAATGTGTGCCCGTCGAGGCGATCACTCCGTCGTTCAACACGATCACCCGATCCGTCACGGCCAGCAAGGCGGGGCTGCTGGTGATCAATACCGTCGTGTGGATGCCACTGGCACCCTCGTGCCGCAGTTCTGCGATTCCTTCGGCGATCGATGCCTCGGTCACCGCGTCCACCGCCGTCGTCGGATCGTGCAGGACCATCACGGGTGGCTGTGCCACCAAGGCGCGCGCGAGGGCGACGCGTTGCCGCTGGCCTCCCGACAAACTGGCGCCCCGATCGGTCACTTCGAGGTCGAGACCGTCCGGATGTGCGTCGACGACATCCGCCGCTGCCGACGCCACCAGAGCACTCTGGATGTCGAGAGCAGCGGCATCACCGGCGCCCGCGGTGACGTTCGACGCAAGCGACCCGGAAAACAGATCGGTGATGTGCGGCTCCACCAACACCGTCCGACGTGCCAATCGCAAGTCCATGTCGGACAGGCTGATTCCGCCAACCCTCACCACTCCGCGATACGCGTCCTGCGCCAGCTGACCGGACAGGACCGCGACAAGGGCGTCGGCGTCCTGCGGCTGGTAAGCCACGACGCCCAGCAGTTCTCCGGCAGGCAGATGCAGATCGATGCCCTTGAGCGATTTGTACTCGACTCCGTCGAGAGTCAGGTCGGTGCCTTCGAGTTCGGTCTGCGAACCCGCGCCACGCAGTGGCTCCGCGTCCAAGACCAGTGCCAGTCGATCCGACGACGCCCGCGCCACCGCGAAGTATCCGGGAATGGACGCAAGCAAGCCGAGCGGTTCGATGATGAACTGCGCAAGCCCCACCACGGTGATCAGTTCACCGACCGTGATCCGGCCCTGCAACGCGAAGTATCCCGCGAAGCCCGCAACACCGACCGCGAGCAACGCACTGACGGTCGCGGCAACGCCGGTGTAGATACCGGTCGCCTTGGCCGTGCCGATCGTCGATGCGAGCGCTTGACGGCTGACCGTGCGGTAGCGCGCCGACGCGGTCTTCTCGCCGCCGACACCGCGCAGCGGACGCAATCCGCTGACCAGATCCGTAGCCATCGCCGACGCCCGAGCGATCGACGCCTGCTGGCCGGTGGCCCTCGACGTGATGAGAGGCGCCGCCAATTGCAGCAGACCGAGAATGACCGGCGTTCCGATCAGAACGGCCAGCCCCAGCCAGAGGTCGATCCACACCAACGCCACCGCCGACGCCACCGCAGCTGTCAGGGCCGCAGCGGCGCGCGGGACGATGTCCGCGATCCACGAAGTCTGCTCGGCATCGGATGTCGAGACTGTCAGCAATTCACCCGAACGCAGATCGGTGCGCACCCCACGCGGATCGAGGACGCGGTGCGCCACCTCGAGCCGGAGGCGATGAGCCTCCTGCTGCATCGCGGTGACGATGAAGCGTGCGCCGAAGCGCCAGGCGGCCGTCAGAACGAGAAACAGAGCCGCGAGACCGACGATGGAGACGATCAGGGCCGTGGTGTCCGAAGTCTCCACCGCACGGTCGATGATCACACCGATGGAGATCGGCACCGCCGTCTCGGTCAGTTGGTGCAGACAGACCAGAACCGTGCCGATGGCGAGCGGGCCACGGTTACGGACGAGGACACGTCGCAAAATCGCAGCACCGCTGTGATTGCCACTATCCGGCTCGTCCGAGTCGACGGTCACACTCGAGGGGGTCGAACTCATGGAACTCCAAGCATCGATGGAAGCGATAAAGTTGAGTACAGAGATAAGTAAGTCGACCCTAATACATGAGCAACTAGCGTCGACACGCCCAGTTCTCATAGAGTCGCGAGTAAGAACCATTGCTTGCGCCGTGCAGGCAAGCACGAGAGGAACATGATGGCTGAGAACACGACCGTCGAAACCGAGATCGCGGACGAGGACCTCGAGCCCGTAGCGGACGAAACCGCTCGTCAGGCACAGCGCGTCGTCGCTGCCTACGCGGAAGATGCCGACGAGTGCAGGATGCTGCTCTCGATGCTCGGTATCTCCCCCGCCGCCAAGCTCGACTGAATCTTTCCCTCACCGACCGAGAAGGAACCACGTGCCTGTCAGTCCGGATTCGACCAGTTCAACCCTTTCTGACAGCGCACCTGCTTCTTCGACCGGTGAAGCCGTGTCCGGGCAGGCTGAGTTCGTTGTCGTAGCGAACCGCCTGCCCGTCGACTTGGAACGGCTTCCCGACGGCACCACCCGCTGGAAGCGAAGCCCCGGCGGACTGGTCACCGCTCTCGAGCCGATCCTGCGCAGCAATCAGGGCGCGTGGGTGGGCTGGGCGGGGGTGGCGGACGCCGAGCTCGACCCCATCGTCGAAGACGGACTCGAGCTCTACCCCGTGCCGCTGAGCGCCGAGGAGATCAACGAGTACTACGAGGGATTCTCCAACGCCACCCTCTGGCCGCTCTATCACGACGTCATCGTCAAACCCGAGTACCACCGCGAATGGTGGAACGCCTACGTCGAGGTGAACCGGCGATTCGCCGAAGCCACCTCCAAGGCAGCGGCACAGGGCGCGACAGTCTGGATCCAGGACTACCAGCTGCAGTTGGTACCGAAGATGCTGCGGATGCTGCGCCCCGACCTGACCATCGGCTTCTTCCTGCACATTCCGTTTCCCCCGGTCGAGCTGTTCATGCAGATGCCGTGGCGCACCGAGATCGTCGAAGGCCTCCTCGGCGCCGACCTCATCGGCTTCCACCTTCCGGGTGGCGCACAGAACTTCCTGTACCTGGCCAGACGCCTTGCCGGGCAACAGACTTCACGTGGAACCGTCGGCGTCCGCTCCAAACTCGGTGTGGTGCAAGTAGGTTTCCGTAGCGTCCGCGTCGGCGCCTTCCCTATCTCCATCGACTCCGGCAAGCTCGACGAGCTCTCGCGCACCAAGGCAATTCGAGACCGCGCCAAGCAGATTCGCAAAGAACTCGGAAACCCCAAGCACATCATGCTGGGCGTCGACCGCCTCGACTACACCAAAGGCATCGACGTCAGGCTCGCTGCGCTCCACGAACTTCTCATGGAGAAGCGCATCGATCCCGCCGACACCGTCATGGTGCAGTTGGCGACCCCGAGCCGCGAACGCGTCGAAAGCTACGTACAGATGCGCGGAGACATCGAGCAGAAGGTCTCCCGGATCAACGGCGAGTTCAGCGAAGTCGGCCGCCCCGTCGTCCATTACATCCATCGGCCGATCCCACGCGACGAACTGGTCGCGTTCTTCGTCGCCGCCGATCTCATGCTCGTCACGCCGCTGCGTGACGGCATGAACCTCGTCGCGAAGGAATACGTCGCCTGCCGCAGTGATCTGGGTGGTGCATTGCTGCTCAGCGAATTCACCGGTGCCGCAGCAGAACTCCGCCAGGCATTCCTGTGCAATCCTCACGACCTCGACGACGTCAAGGATTCGATGGAGAAGGCCCTCAATCAACCGCGCGAGGACGGCCGGCGCCACATGCGTGCGCTACGTCGTCAGGTCCTGACGCACGACGTCGACCGCTGGGCGCGCTCGTTCCTCGACGCGCTCGCACACGGCGGTGCCGCAGGCCCGGCGCTGATCGCCCCGGCCGAAGCACAAGACCACTGAGGACAGTGCACAAAGGCTGAGGCCGCGGAGAGTGAATCTCCGCGGCCCCAGCCTCTTTCGTACCCGACTCCAGCCTTCGTGTGTTTGATCAGAAGGGTTGGACGTTGTTCACGAGCCAACGCCCGTCCTGCTTCTCCAGACTCATCTTCACGCGACTGCCACTGGCAACGGCTTCGGGCGATTCCGAAGACGTCGTGATCTGATTGAGGAACAGCATCGTCGTCGCGCTGTCCGCCTCCGCGTCGAGAACCGCGGCGCCCTGGACGACTACCTGAACGGTCAGCGACTTTTCCTTGGCTCCCGGAATGATCACCGATTCGATCAGGTTGGTGAACGTGCCCTGGAAATCGCCCGTCAAACCGTCTGTGGCCGCGTGCAACTGCTGATCGACGTTGTTGTAGTCGTACTGGAACATCGCAACCGCCTGATCGGAAGAGGCCTGTGCCACTTCGTCTCTGGTCTGATCGATCGCTGCGGTGTCACGCGTTCCGTCCGGACCGAAGTAGAGATACGCCGACACTGCCGCCAACGCGATGGCCACTGCACTGATGACGCACAGGATGATGGCGAGCGGTGAGGCGCGCTTCGGCTTCGGCGAAACTTGCTTGGACGTCTCGGGGTTCACTTCTGGGGTCATGGCACAAACTCCACATTCGAGGCAAGCAACTGCCCGTCGACGTCGCACATGGTGATTCGGAGTCGGTAGTTGCGTTCGGCGGGCGCTTCGTCGCCGTTCTTCTGCATCGCGCGCACCGCGACCAATGAAGTCCCGCAATTGCCGTCGGATTTCTCGAACCCGGCCTCGAGCACCTCGCCGTCGGTTTGAACTCCGGCCTGCCCGAGGACGTTGACAAACGAATCCTTGCGTCCGTCGAACTGCGACTTGAACTCGTCGGTGGTGCCGGCGAGGAACTTGTCGAGGTCGGCAGCCGCTGTATCCGCGTGCAGTGTCGTCAGATTCAGTGCGGTGGTCCGGGCGCCGGCCACGTAGCGGGCTCGGTCCTCGTCGGCATTGGACGCCTTGTTCCGGTCGACGAGAAGAAACACCGTCAGGGCTGCGAGAGCGATGGCGATCACCGAAGCAATGGCGATCCCGACTACCAACCCGGCCTTGGGCTTCGAACGAACAGGGGTGTCCACAGCAGTTTCTGCGGGGGTTTCGGCGGTACCGGTCGGCTCAGCCTCGGTCGTGACCTGATCACCGCTGACGACCTTCTCAGGTGGAGTATCGGGCTTGCCCAAAGCAACTGGCGCCGCCGCCTTCTGCTCAGCTGGCTTCTGCTCGGCCGGCTTCTGCTCGGCCGCCTTCTGCTCGGCTGGCTTCTGTTCGGCCGACTTCTTTTCGGTGGGCACTACTACCGCGGCAGCGTCTGCATCCGCACCCGTGGGTCCGGCGCTGCGGGACGCGCGACGGCGCACCCGCTGCCCGGCCTGTGGATCTTCGTCTGTCATCAACCCTGCTGACCCTTCATGAACTGTTCGAGACTGACGTCGCCGCCACCGAGGTTCGGTTGCGAGTACGTCCTTCCGTCCGGCCCGATGTACGTGCCTGTAATCGGATCGTACCGACGAGCCGAGACCGAAGGCGTCGACGTGTACGAGCTCGGGGTCGCGGTAATCGGTTCCGGAGGCCCGGATTGCGGGTTCGTGCCCATCGGTACGTAGCCGGAACGGCACTGTTCGACCGTCGGCGCACGACGTCCCGGATACTCCTCGCAGGGAAGGTTTCTCGCGCCGCGCACGGCGATCGGCGAATCCTGGGCAACCTGACAGAAGAGATCCGACGGCGTCTCGATCGGTGATTCGTCCTTCGGACTGCGCCACTGCTCTGCGGGCAGGAATCCTGTAGTGCACGGCGGCGGGTCGTTGACCTCCATGTGGAAGTCCACCAGTGCACCATCCGCAGCCGGGCCGGATCCTGCCACCGTGACCAGCGCTGCGGCCAGCGGCGGGTAGATGACCAGAATCTGCTCGATCGCGTTGTTGTAGATCACGCCGACCTGTCCGACGGACACGAGGTTCGCCAGAAGAATCGGCAATGTCGGCTGCATGTCTTGCAGAAGAGCATTCGCCTCCGCCGCTGCCGCCGGCCCCTTCTGGATGACGGCACGCAGATCAGGGTCGCTGGCTCGGAGCTGATCGGTGAACGTCACCAGATTGCTTGTCCAGGAACGGATGGCATCGCTGCTGACCACCTGAGTGTCCAGGAGTGGACCGGCCTGCTCGATCAGGGTCTTGGTCGCGTCGGAGTTGTTGTTCGCCTCCTCGACGAACAGCCGAGCCGAGTCGATCAGCTTCTGCAGATCCGGGCCGGCACCGTTGAACGCCTTGAAGGATTCGTCGATGACGGTCTTGAGCTTGGTGTCGGAAATGCTCTGCAGCAACAGATCTGCCTGATCGAGCATCGCGCCGACATCCTGGGGAATGCTGGTTCGGTCTTCGGGAATCACCGATCCGTTCTCCAGATGCCCGTCGACCACGATCGCTCCGGAGCTGTCGGTGTGCGGAATCAGATCGACGAACTGCTCGCCGATCGCCGACACACTCTTGACCGCAGCGTCGACGTCCGAGGGCACCTTGACGCCGCTCTCGAGAGACAGACGCGCATTCACGCCCGTTTCCGACAACTCCACCGCGTTCACGACGCCGATGGTCTGACCGCGGTAGGTGACGTTCGAGTTCTTGTACAGCCCACCGGTGGCGGGCAATTCGACGGTGACGTCGTATCGGCCGATACCGACCATAGCGGGAACACGCACGTACTGAGTGGCCATCACGATCAAACCGACAACCGTCAAGACGGCGAAGATGGTGAGCTGGATACGGACGAACTTTGTGAGCATCATGGTGCCGGTGCCCCCTGAGGAAGTCCTGGAATGTTGATCGGCGGAAGTCCCGGAATCTGAATGGTATTCGGATCCGCTGCCGGGGCCTGCGCAGCGGGAGCCTGTCCGGCGGGAGCTTGTGCCGGCGGTGCGGCAGGCTTGAGCGGATCGCTCAACGGGTTGCCTGTCTGTCCGGCGAGCCCCGCCTGCTTACCCAACACGCCTTCTGGTCCGGAGAGTGTTCCGGCCAACGGAGTTCCGGTGAGGAAGTTCGCGTCGAGTCGGGGCAGCGAGATGTCGATGGTCATCGCCAGGTTGGCGTAGTCACCGCGGATGACGTTGTCGATTCCGTTCTGTGGGAACGGGAACGTCAAGAGGACTCCGAGAACCTGAGTGAGAGCGTTACCCGAATCCGCCAAGGCCTTCAGAGTCGGCGACAGCGCGCGAACGTTGGTCGCGAAATCGTCGCCGCTCTCCTGGATGACGCGACTGGCCACCTCGCTGAGACCACCGAGGGAGGTCAAGGCGTTGGTGATGTCCTGACGCTGAGCGACAAGAACCTCGAGTGCCGGCGGAATACCTTCGAGTGCTTTGTTCAGGGTGTCGTGCTGGGCCTGGACCGTCGAGGACAGTCGATCGAGTCCCTCCATCGCCGAAACGATGTCGCCCCGTTGCTTGTCCAGACTGCCGACCAGCTGATCGAGCTGAGGTAGGAGGTCTCGAACGGAATCTTCACGCCCACCGAGAGCGGCGTTGAGTTCCTTCGTGATGTCCTGAACCTGAGCGAGACCGCCGCCGTTGAGAACAACCGACAGCGACGACAGCGTCTGTTCCGTCGTCGGGTAAGCGCCCGCTCGCTCGATCGGAATCAGGTCACCGGCTTCGAGTCGGCCCTCGGGCTCTTCTCCAACCGGCGGCGCCAACTCGATGTGCTGAGAGCCGAGCAAGCTGGTCTGACCGATTTTTGCCGTCGCGTTGGCCGGCAACTGAACCTCGGGATTCAGCGACACCGTTACCAGAGCGTGCCAGCCTTGAACCTCGATGTTCGAAACGCTTCCCACTGCCACGTCATCCACCCGGACGGGCGAATTCTGCGACAGCGTAGTCACGTTCGGCATCTCGATCTGAACCTCGTATGCGCCTTCGCCCCGGCCTTGAGTGCCTGGCATCGGCACCGAGTTGAGACCGTTCCATTCACAACCGCTGGCGCCGAGAGCCACTGCCGTGGCCAACACCGCAACCGTGGTCTTGCGAGCTACCCGCATCAGTTCCCTCCGCCCATGTTGAAGAGTTCGGCGAGATCCTTGGGAACACTCGTCATGGGAGCACCCGACATCGGTCCTGCGACGGTTTCCGGCTGATTCTGACTTGCCGCTTCCAATCCCGGTTCGGTGTAGACGATCTGATCCGGGAAAGCCTGCACGCCCGCGACCGGGTTGAACAGGAATCCGGGGTAGTTGCCGATCATCGTGCTGAGCACCGGCCCGAGGTACTGCTTACACAGGTCGGCACTGTTCTGGGAGTTACCACTCTCGATACCTTCGATGGAACCACAGATCCACTGGATCGGATTCTTGAAGTTACTCAGTGCAATTGCGCCGGTCATACTGCCCTGAGCCGGCTTGTAGATCTGATAGAAGTTGGCAAGCGACGTCGGTCCGGAGTGCAGAACCTGCTCGATCTCCGGGCGCTTGTCAGTCAGTACCTGAGTGGCATCGGCGAGACGCGCAACCGATTCGCTCAGTCCCTCGCTGTTGTCCTTGACGAACCGCTGGACGTCGCCGACGGCCAGGTCGAGATCACTGAGGGCGGTACCCAACTCGTCGGAGCTGCTTGCGAGAACGCTTGTCACCGAAGCGAGGTGACCGCTGAACTGCACGATCTGCTCGTTACTCGAGGACAACGCAGTGACAAATGCCTGCAGGTTCCGAATGGTGGAGAACAAATCGGTCCGGCCTTCGGACAGCGTGTGCATCGTGGCCGAGAGTTCGCGCAGCGTCGACCGAATCGACTCACCGTTACCGTCGAGGTTCGTTCCCACGGTGTCGATGAATCGACCGAGGGAACCCTGATCGTCCAGACCCTCCGGTCCGAGGGCGTCCGACAGTTTGGTCAGTTCGGTCTTGATCTCGTCCCACTCCACCGGAACGGCGGTGCGCTCGATCGGGATCTCGCCGCCGTTGGGCATCTGTTCCCCGCCGGAGTACACGGGGGTCAATTGCACGAAGCGCGCGGACACGAGGCTTTGAGCAACGATGAGCGCCTTGGCATCTGCCGGAACGTCGACGCTCGAATCGATCTTCATCTCGACGTAGGTGTCCCGATCACGCGGTTCGATCTTGGTCACCTTGCCGACGTTGACACCGAGCACTCGCACGACATCGCCCTCGTAGAGACCGGTGGTCGAGACGAAGTGCGCGGAGATCTTGGTCTTGCCCAGGCCTGGGATGAATAGGTAGGCCGCACCGGCGACAAGCAGCGCGACCAGCACACCCGCTCCGATCAGCACCCACTTCTTGCGTGGGTTGGTGGAGCCCTGTGGATCCTGTGAAGTCATGGTCTCGGTCATTCTCCCGGCCCCCTGATCGTCGGTGGAATACCGGGGAAGAAGTCTTCCAGGTCGCCCGGAACCTGCTCGGGCGCGACGCTGGTGTCCACCAGGGTCTTCCACCAGTTGCTCGGCAGAATGTTGATGATGAAGGCGTCGAAGAACGGGCCGCTGGCCACGGTCTCACCGAGCGCGGTGATGTACGGTCCGAGTCCGTCGAGCGCTCCCGCGATGTTGTCCTTGTTCTGCTGGAGAACCTCGGCGACCGAATTCAGCTTCTCGAGGGTCGGCCCCATCTGAGCCTCGTTCTCCTGCACCAGCGCTGACAGTTGACGTGAGACTGCGCCGGTGTTGACGATCAGTTCGCTGATCGCGTCACGCCGCAAGCTCAGTTCGGCAAACAGCTTGTTGCCGTCGACCAGCAACGAATCGATCTGACCGCTTCTGTCGGAGAGGATCTTGGTGACATCTTCGGCCCGCGAGAGCAATTGGAGCAGGCTCTCGTCGCGTGAGTTGATGCTCTGCGAAAGCCGCGTCATTCCGTCCAACGCGGTGCGCAGTTCGGGCGGAGTATCGGCCAGCGTGTCCGAGATCGCGTTGAGCGAATCGTTGATCTGTTCCGTGTCGAGTTCGGACACCGTTGTCCCGAGGTCACCCAGAGCGTCGTTGAGCGAGTACGGGGAGTTGGTGCGTTCGACCGGAATCGGCGTGTCCGTCCGCAACAGTCCGGATCCTTCCGGCCGTACCGCCAACGACTTTCGCCCGAGAACCGTGTTGGTCTTGATATCAGCCGCTGTCTGCTCGCCCAGGGCGACACCGTCCTGAACGGTGAAGGTGACCAACACCTTCTGGTCGTAGAGTTCGACGTCGCTGACCTTGCCGACCTTCACGCCGGCCATGGTCACGTCGTCGCCGGTGACCAGGCCGCCGGCATCTTGGAAGTACGCCGAGTAGCGAATGCCACCGTTGATGAACTGGAGTTGATCGTATTGAAGCGCGGCACCGACGGTTGCCACCGCCAGGACGAGACCGATGACACCGATCTGTACCGGATTACGTTCACGGGTTGGGGTCATGAGACTTTTGCGCACCTTCCCGTGTCCTGAACTGCCGTGGGCAAGATGATCGTCGTCCCGTCGGGTCCGGAGAACTTGAAAGTGTTGGCGCACAGATAGAACTGGAAGAATGCTCCGTACGTGCCCACTCGGATCAGCTTCCGGTAGTCGGACGGCAGACGATCGAGAGCGGTGTTGATGTCGTCCTTGCCCAGGTCCAGCTGCGTCATCGTTCGGTTGGTCTCCCCGATCAGCGTCTGGATGTCCGGACGTGTCGCCTGCAGCAACGACGCGAGATCTCCCGTGGCACCGGCGATCTCGGTGATCGAATTACCGATCGGGCCACTGTCCTTCGCCAATCCACTGACCAACTGCTGGAGCTGATCGATCGTGGTGGAGAACTGATCGCCCTTGTCGTTGATGGTGCCGAGTACATCGTTGAGATTGGTGATGACGTCCCCGATCAGCTGGTCTCGGTCCGCCAACGTGCTGGTGAACGAACTGGTGTTTCCCAGCAACGAAACCAGCGTTCCGCCCTGGCCCTGGAGTACCTGCAGCAGGGCCCCGGAGAGGTCGTTGACCTGCTGCGGGTCGAGCGAACGAAGCAGCGGCTTGAATCCGCCGAGCAGCAGATCCAGATCGAGAGCGGGCGACGTCTGATCGACCGGAATGGATCCTCCCGACGGAAGCGTCTCGGTGGAACCGGCGCCCTCGAGCAGTTCCATGTAGCGATCGCCCACCAGGTTCTCGTAGCGCACAGTCGCTTTGGTGCTCTTCATCAGCGAGTACTTGGTGTCGACGTCGAACTCGACCTCGGCCTGGTTGGAGTCACCGATGGACACTCCGGTGACCGACCCGACCGGAACACCGGCGATGCGGACCTTGTCGCCGGACTTGAGTCCCGAGACGTCCGAGAAGGTGGCGTGAAATCCGTTGCTGCTGCTGAAGCGCACCTGACTGAAGACGATCGCCAGTCCGGCGAAGATGACCGCCATGACGACGGTGAAAATCAGCAGCTTGACCGTGGTCGGTCTCATCACTTCCCGTCTTCCTGCTCGTAGGAGTCACCGAAGAGATACTGGAAAATGGTCGGCACGGTAACGCGCAGTTCGGTGTTGGGAACGAAGGGCACGTTGCCGGTGTTGGTGACTGCGAACGGTGCATGCCCGTCGACCTTCGGATCGAATTCGGGCAGACCATAACAATTGGGTCCGCCGGAGGCCGCGACCTTGGGGAGAGATTGCGGATTCTGGTACGCCTCGGCGCCGTACATGAAGCTCGCACTCAGCATCAGCGCCGCTTTGTCCCCGGTGCCTGCCAGTGGCTCGAACTTGATCCGGCCGTCGTTCAACCCGACGATGAAGCACGTCAGACCCGACGAGTACTTGTCGAGCAGGGTCGTCGTCGCGGTCAGAGTGTCGAGGGCGGTGGTCAGGTTCTGCTCGTTGTCGGTCAACAACGCGTTGCCGGTGTCCGCGAGGCCGGTGACGTTGAGCAACAGCAAGTCGAGGTTTGCCTGCTCGGCCACGATCGATCCGCTTGTCGCGGTGGCATTGTCGAGAATGCGCATCAGATCCGGTGCCACGTCGGCGTACAGATTGGTGACATCGGCGGCGCCGACCAAGTCTTCCTGGAGCTGCGGCAGAACCGGATTCATCTTCTTCAGATAGGTGTCACCGAGCTCGAGAACCTCACCCAGCGACTCGCCGCGCCCGTTGAGTGCGGTGGAGATCGCGCCGAGTGTGGCGTTGAGCTTTTCCGGTTCGATCTTCGCAAGTACGTCCGAAAGATGTTCGAAGACACTGTTGAACTCGACGGTGACGCTGTCCGAAGCGATGACAGCACCCTCCTGGATCGGCTGGGTCGACGGATCGTCGGGGATCACGATGTTGACGTACTTCGCACCGAACACCGTGGTGGTCTTGATCTCCACCCGGGCATTCGACGGAATCTTCGACATCTGGCCCGGGTCCATCGCCAACTTCAGGTTTGCCTGGTCCCCGTCGAGGGAGATCGATTCGACGCGGCCGACCTGCACTCCACGCAACTTCACCTTGGCATTGGGTTCCATGACGAGGCCGGCACGCGTGGACGTCACGGTGATGGGCGTGCTCTTGGTGAACCCACCCGAGAACATGGTGAGAGCAACGGCGACGATCGCCACGAGTCCGAGGACCAGGCCGGCTGCGGCCAACTTCTTGTGCCATCTGGGTACGGTCATCGCTTGCCCGCCTATCCCGACAGGTTGAAGTTGCCGGACCCGCCGTAGATGGCGAGTGAGATGAGCAGGGTGACCGTGACGACCGCGATCAACGAGGCGCGCACTGCGTTACCCACCGCGACACCGACGCCGACCGGGCCACCGGTTGCGTTGAATCCGTAGTAGGTGTGGATGAGCATGACGGCCAGCGCCATGACTATCGCCTGGGCGAACGACCACAGTATGTCCGTGGGTATCAGGAAGGTCGTGAAGTAGTGGTCGTACACGCCGCCGGACTGGTTGTAGAGGAACACCGTCGCAAAGCGGCTGGCGACGAACGACGCGATCACCGCCAGTGAGTACAGCGGGATGATCGCGATCATGCCGGCCATGACGCGGGTGCTGACCAGATACGGAATCGACGGGATCGCCATCGTCTCCAGCGCGTCGATCTCTTCGGAGACGCGCATCGCACCGAGCTGCGCGGTGGAGCCGGCGCCGATGGTCGCGGCGAGGCCGATTCCGGCGATGACCGGCGCTGCGATGCGAACGTTGATGAAGGCGGCGAAGAAGCCCGTCAGTGCTTCGACGCCGATGTTGCCCAGCGAGCTGTAGCCCTGAACGGCGATGGTGCCACCGGTGAACAGTGTCAGGAATCCGACGATCACGACGGTGCCACCGATGACGGCGAGCGCACCGGTGCCCATGCTGATCTCGGCGATCAGTCGCAGAGTTTCACGTGGATAGCGCATCAGCGCCTTGGGAGCGTGACCGAGAGCCTTCGCGAAGAACAGCGCTTGATCACCGATGCTGTCGATACTGCGAGAGATCGAACCGATCTGTCGACGTGTGCGCGGGAAGCGTCCCGCTGCGGCCAACGCCATCAGATCTCCTCCCGTCTGTCGTTTGTCGTTCTGTCCACTTCGATCTCTCCGACTGCCGTGGGCCTCATCCGGCCGTCAACTTGATACCGATGGTCGTGATGAGCACGTTGACGACGAAGAGCGCCATGAACGCGAACACGACGGTCTGGTTGACCGCGTCACCGACGCTCTTGGCGCCGCCTTTGACGTTGAGTCCGAGGTAGGCCGCAACCAGGCCGGCGATCATGCCGAACAGCCCTGCTTTGACCATGGAGAGCATGAGCTCACCGAATCCGGTGAGCAGTGTGATGCCGTTGACGAACGCGCCGGGGTTCACGTCCTGGATGAACACGGAGAAGACGAAACCGCCGAGGATGCCGATGGTGCAGACCAGTCCGTTGAGGAGCAGCGCCACACCTGTCGACGCGAGCACTCGGGGAACGACCAACCGGTGGATGGGATTGATCCCGAGCACCTTCATGGCGTCGATCTCTTCGCGGATGGTTCGGGCCGAAAGATCCGCGCAGATGGCGGTTGCGCCGGCGCCGGCGACGATCAGCACGGTGACGATGGGGCCGACCTGCGTGACGGTGCCGAGGGCAGCTCCGGCACCACTGAGGTCGGCTGCACCGATCTCGCGCAAGAGAATGTTGATGGTGAAGCTGACCAGCACAGTGAACGGGATTGCGACCAGCACCGTCGGCACCATCGAGACTCGGGCCACGAACCAGGCCTGATCGATGAACTCTTGCCGCTGGAAAGGGCGGGAGAAGACTGCCCTCAAGGTTTGGGCGGACATCTGAAAGAAGCCACCGACCGCTCGTAATGGCACCTCGACGAGGTCTACCATTCGCCCTCCTCGTCCTTGGTTGCCGCAGTACTGTCTGTTCTCATAGTCCAGCCCCCGACAGCTTGTGACTCAGGTCATATTAACTAGAACGTGTTCACCTGTCAAAAACAAGTGTCCAACTCTAAGGAGTAGCCTCACGGCGCCGATCCGAAACCGGAAGATCGGAGACATGGGAAGCATCCCTTTTCGATGCGATTTTCGCCGAAATATCCTGGAAATTAATACTTTTGAATGATCGGCGCCTTTCGGCGCCAGGTTCGAAATTCAGCCATGCGAGAGCCTTGACTGGGCACGCCGATCGAATATCGCATCGTTCGCAGGAATGCAAAATTGGAACACAGTCCAGTTTTTTCGAGACCGTTGGTCTCGTTACAGAACGCAGGCAAACTGCCGCGCCCACCGACTCGTGAACACGCTATTTCTACCAGGAAGTGGACACGTAGACCGTCTGAGTGTGAACAACGGTTCTACGTGTCGCGCACCCGAGAATCAGCGCCGTCGATCAGCCCAACGCGCGCAGGGCCGCCGATGCCGAGAACATCTTTGCCGGGTCACGGCCTGCGAAGTAGTCACCCATCACCGCGGACAGCGTTTCCGGCGACCAAGAATCTCCCTCGGCGTCGAACCGCTGCTCGACGACGGGCGCCGCCATCAGCGCAACCATCGGTCCGTACACCACGAATACCTGACCGTTGACGGCGTCGGCCGCTGGTGATGCCAGGTACGAGACGAGCGATGCCACATGCTCGGGCGAGAGCGGATCGATGCCGTCGGCCGGCGCGTCACCGAACACACCTTCGGTCATCGACGTCCGTGCCCGCGGGCAGATCGCGTTGGCCCGAACGCCGTAGCGCGAGAGCCCACGTGCGGCCGACAACGTCAGCGCCGTGATTCCGGCTTTTGCAGCGCCGTAGTTGGGCTGCCCTTCCGGTCCGAGAAGGCCCGCCTCCGAAGAAGTGTTGACGATGCGCCCGTACACCGGCGCCCCGGCTTCCTTGGATTTCGCCCGCCAGTAGGCAGCGGCGTTGCGGCACAGGAGGAAATGGCCGCGAAGATGAACTTCGAGTACCAGATCCCAGTCTTCGTCGGACATGTTGAACAGCATCCGGTCGCGTACGACGCCGGCATTGTTGACGACAATATCGACACTGCCGAACTGCCCCTGCGCTGCTTCCATCAGTGCGTCGGCGGTAGAACGCTCACCGACGTTGCCTGCCACGAATTCGACTTTGGCGCCGAGCCCGCGGATCTCCTCGAGCGTTGCTTCGACGGCCTCGTTCGGGGCCAGATCGTTGACGACCAACGACGCACCGGCCTTCGCCAGACCGATGGCCTCGAACTTTCCGAGCCCCGATCCGGCACCGGTCACGATGGCGACCTTGCCTTCGAGACTGGTTTCTGGGCTGTTCACAGCATTCATCGAAGCGCTCTCCCGGTTCTCTGCGGTCGTGTGTCGAGTTACCCGGCTCGATTGCCGTGACCCACGAGTTCGCAACTTTAGAACGTGTTCTTGTTTTGGGCAACCATCGTCACGGATGTTCGGTCAGCGCCGCACGCGGGCACTGAGCGATCGCGGAACGGACATCTTCCCAGCGATCCTCCGGCGGACGCACGGAACTGATCACGAGCTCCTCGTTGTCGTCGAGGTCGAAAATATCGGGTGCGATCCCTACGCACACTCCGTTTGCCTCGCAACGGTCCAGATCAACCCTGACCTCCATGGCGATTCCTCTTCTCTACTCACTACTACTGGCGCGAACACGGATACGAAACGAGTGCCGCAGGGCTGTGCCGCACACCGTTCCTGGCGATAACACTAGAACCTGTTTCAGTCGTGTGCAATGATTCGAAAAAGTACCGAGAACGGACGTCGAACGATCCGCCGGAGACGGCGAGAGCGTCCCTTGTCGCCGATGTACGCATCGATAGAACCTGTGTCAATCGAATGGTTGACGCTTTGATTCGTATCTCTATGGAGAGGTAACCATGCACATCACCTACACCCCTGAGCAGCAACAGCTCCAGGAGGAGTTGCGTGCCTACTTCGCACAACTGATGACTCCCGAGCGGCGTGAAGCGCTCGCCGCCACGACGGGTGAGTACGGCGAAGGCAATGTGTACCGCGAAGTCGTCGCGCAGATGGGCCAGGACGGCTGGCTCACCCTGGGTTGGCCGAAAGAGTACGGCGGACAGGAACGCTCCGCGATGGACCAGCTGATCTTCACCGACGAAGCCGCCATCGCCGGTGCGCCGGTGCCGTTCCTGACGATCAATTCGGTAGCGCCGACAATCATGCATTTCGGTACGGACGAGCAGAAGGCCTTCTTCCTGCCCAAGATCTCTCGCGGTGAGCTCCACTTCGCGATCGGCTACTCCGAGCCCGAGGCCGGCACCGACCTGGCCTCTCTGCGCACGTCGGCGGTCCGTGACGGTGACGATTACGTCATCAACGGGCAGAAGATGTGGACCAGCCTGATCCAGTACGCCGACTACGTGTGGTTGGCGTGCCGCACCGATCCGGAAGCCAAGAAGCACAAGGGAATCAGCATGCTGATCGTCCCCACCACGGCAGAAGGCTTCTCCTACACACCGGTTCACACCATGGCCGGCCCCGACACCAGCGCCACCTACTACCAGGACGTGCGGGTCCCGGCGTCGTCGATCGTGGGTCAGGAACACGGCGGCTGGGCACTGATCACCAATCAGCTCAACCACGAGCGCGTTGCCCTCACCTCGGCCGGACCGATTCTGACCGCGCAGCGTGAGGTCCGCGAGTGGGCACAGAACACCAAGCTGCCCGACGGCCGACGCATGATCGACCAGGAATGGGTGCAGATCAATCTGGCTCGCGTGCATGCCAAAGCCGAGTACCTGAAGTTGATGAACTGGGAAATCGCCTCCGCAACCGATCACGCTCCCGGCCCCGAAGCTGCGTCCGCCAACAAGGTGTTCGGTACCGAATTCGCCACCGAGGCTTACCGCTTGCTGATGGAAATCCTCGGATCCTCCGCCACGATCAGGCAGAACTCCCCCGGCGCTCTTCTGCGCGGCCGCATCGAACGCATGCATCGTTCTTCGCTGATCCTGACGTTCGGCGGCGGTACCAACGAAGTGCAACGCGACATCATCGGAATGACAGCTCTGCGGCTTCCCGCATCGAAGCGATAAGGACCCACGATCATGGAATTCACCCTTACCGAGGCCCAGCAGGACCTGTCCGGCCTGACACGATCCGTAGTCACCGAACTGGTCACCAACGATCGCCTTCGTGAACTCGACGCCGCGGAAGACCGCTTCGACGCCATCTTGTGGAACGCTCTGGCCTCGGCCGGCGTCCTCGGTGCGGCCCTTCCGGAGTCGGTCGGCGGAGACGGATTCGGGGTCCTCGAGCAGTGCAGCATCCTGGCCGAACTCGGACGCGGTGTTGCAGCCGTTCCGTTCTTGACGTCCATCGTCGGGTCCGCCGCAGCGATAGCGGAATTCGGCTCGGACAAGCAGCGAGACGAATGGGCGAGCGCTGCCGCCGCCGGCGAGAAGGTACTCACCGCGGCCCTCGCCGAGGAATACAACGACGACCCGGCCCACCCCGTCACGCGTGCCGAGAAGACCGCCGAAGGTTGGCGCATCGACGGAGCCAAGATCACCGTCGACAGTGCACCGCTCGCAGATCTGTTCCTCGTCCCCGCCATCACCGAGGACGGCGTCGCGGTCTTCCTCGTCGAACCGTCGGACGCGGGCGTGAGCATTACCAGGCAATCGACCACAGATTTCTCGAGCGCGGGTCTCGTCGAATTCGATTCGGTGCAGATTCCGGCCGACCGTGTTCTCGGCTCGGTTGCCCAGGGATCGGACATCGCGGCGTGGATCGTCGAGCGAATTCAGCTCGGTTCGACCGCCTACCAGTACGGAGTGCTCGATCAAGCGTTGAAGCTGACCGCCGAATATGCCACCGAGCGTGTGCAGTTCGGTCGACCGATCGGTAGTTTCCAGGCCGTGGCCCAGCGCCTCGCAGACGGATACATCGACGTCAAGGGTGTTCGTCTGACTCTGTGGGCTGCCGCGTGGCGTCTGAGCGAAGGACTTCCTTCCGACGGCGCTGTACAGACGGCCAAGTTCTGGGCTGCAGATGCGGGACACCGTGTCGGGCACACTGCGGTTCACGTTCACGGCGGTGTCGGTCTGGACGAGGACCATCCGGTTCACCGCTACTTCCTCGCGGCCAAGCATCACGAGTTCCTGCTCGGCAACGCAACGGATCAGCTTCGCGCGCTCGGCAAGGTACTTGCCGCAGTCCCTGCCTGAGTGCGTCCCACCGAGTGGAAATCCATGACCTGGTCCGAGACGAATCGATGATGATGCAGCTATGAGTCAGAGCCCCACTGTTTCCGATCTACTCCTCGGAGTCAGCGAGATCGACGACCGCGGTATCCGTTTCGAGGACCAGGTCATCACCTGGCGCGAGCACGTTCAAGGCTCGTTCGATCGAGCAGCGCTGCTGGACACGCTGCTCGATCGAACGCGCCCCGTCCATTTCGGACTTCTGATGGAGAACGTCCCCGAGTTCTCGTTGCTGCTCGGAGCGGCATCGTTCTCGGGTTCGGTCGCCGCCGGGCTGAACACGACCAGGCGCGGCCCGGCATTGGCGCGAGACATTGCGCTCTCCGACTGCCAGGTCATCTTCACCGAGAACAACCAGGCACATCTACTCGACGACGTCGATCTCGGCGACGTCCGGGTGATCAACGTGGATTCTCCGGCCTGGGCGGAATTGTTGGCGCCCTTCGCCGATACGCCGGCCTACGCGTCGACGGCGCAGCCCGACGATCTGTTGATGCTCATCTTCACTTCCGGAACCAGCGGTGATCCCAAAGCGGTTCGGTGCACGCACCACAAGTTGGCCTCTCCCGGGGTCATGCTTGCCGATCGTTTCGGGCTCGGCGCCGACGACGTCGTCTACATGGCGATGCCCATGTTCCATTCCAACGCGATGATGGCGGCGTGGACGGTCGCGCTGCACGCTCGTGCGGGAATTGCCATGCGACGCAAGTTCTCCGCTTCGGGTTTTCTACCCGACGTTCACAAGTACGGAATCACGTACTCCAACTACGTCGGAAAGCCGTTGTCCTTCATCGCTTCCACCCCCGAGGTGCCGAACGAGCGGGACAACACCTTGAAGATCATGTACGGCAACGAGGGTTCGGCGCCCGCCGTCGCCACCTTCGTCCGGCGCTTCGACGCTCGCGTCATCGACGGGTTCGGTTCCACCGAGGGCGGCATTTCGATCTCCGCGGCACCGGTTCCCCGGCCAGGCGCCCTCGGACTGCTCCCGGACGGCGTCAAGATCCTCGATCCCGAGACCGGAGCGCCATGCCCGCCTGCAGTCTTCGATGCCGACGGCCGGATCACCAACGCCGACGAGGCAACTGGTGAACTGGTCAATGTCACCGGCCCAGGCACGTTCGCCGGGTACTACAAGAACCCGGAAGCCGACGCCGAGCGAATGCGCAACGGCCAGTACTGGAGTGGCGATCTGGCGTACACCGACGTCGACGGTTACGTCTATTTCGCGGGACGCAGTTCCGGTTGGCTGCGAGTGGACGGCGAGAACATCGGTGCCGCACCCATCGAACGCTCCCTGGTCGGTTACCCGGGCTTCGCGCAGGTGTCCGTGTACGCAGTCCCCGACAGCGACGTCGGCGACCGCGTCATGGCGTCGGTGATTCCGGTCGGCGATGTCGACAACTTCGACCCGGCAGCCGTAGCCGAATACATCGATTCCCGGCCGGAACTCGGGCCGAAGCAGAAGCCGACCTTGATCCGAGTGTGCAGTGAGTTCCCGAGAACGGCGACGTTCAAGGTGGTCGCTCGAACGCAGAGCGCCGAACGCTGGAACACCTCCGATCCGGTGTGGATCCGACGGCGTGGAGAATCCGACTTCCAATTACTCACTCCCGAAATGGCACTCAGCCTCGAGAAGACGCGAGAGCCCGTCTAGCCCGATATCTCAGTAGTGCTGAGCAAGCGGTTTGTGCGCCGACACCGTTTTGTAGAACTCGGTGAGCCGAAGCTGTGATGCCGCTGCCTCGTCGATCACCACTGTCGCGTGTGGATGCAGTTGGAGGACCGATGCCGGGCACACCGCGGCCAGCGGCCCCTCGACGGCAGCGGCAATCGCAGCGGCCTTGTGTTCGCCGGTCGCGATCATCACCAGATGCTTTGCTTCGCAGATAGTTCCGAGTCCCTGGGTGATCACGTGCCGTGGTACGTCGCCCGGACTCTCGAAGAATCGGGCGTTGTCGGTTCGAGTCTGTTCCGTCAGCGTCTTGACCCTGGTCCTCGAATTCAGTGAGGACGTCGGTTCGTTGAAACCGATGTGACCGTTGCCGCCGATGCCCAGAAGTTGAACGTCCACCGGACCATTCGACGCAATCGCCCGGTCGTAGGCTGCCGCGGCGGCAAATGGATCCGGCGCGGTTCCGTCGGGGCTGAATACCCTTGCCGCGTCCAGGTCCAGGTGATTCACCAGCTCCGTTCGGATAACCTGGGCATACGACTCAGGGTGGCCTTCCGGCAGGCCGACGTATTCGTCCAACAGGAACGCCTGCACGCCGGCAAAACTCAACCCTTCCTCGCGGTGACGGCGCGCGAGTTCGCGGTACACCGAGAGCGGTGAAGATCCTGTCGCCAGGCCCAAAGTCCGTGCACCTGAATGCACCGCGTGTTCGAAGATGTCGGCAACAACGGTGCCGGCCGCCTCCGCACTGTCGACAATGACAATTTCCATCGGTTGATTCCTCAGCTTTCGGTGTAGTTCATGAGCCAGTTCCCAGCGGCCATGACGGCGCGGGTTTCGAGTTCTGGACCGGTGACGATCAGATCGGCGCGGCAACCCGGCACGAGATCGCCGACCATTCCGGCCAGCCCCATCAGCGAAGCAGGCGTTGCCGTCGCTGCGATGACAGCCGAAAGCAGATCGACGCCGGCGTGATTGACAGCCCGGCGGACTATGTCCATCAACCGACTCGTCCCGCCGGCAATGGCCGTGTCCCCCTGGCCGGCCAGCCGCGCCACGCCACCGACCACGTCGACGTCGAGAGGTCCGAGTGGGTAGCGCCCGTCGGGCATTCCCGCCGCAGCCATCGCGTCGGAGACCAACGCGATCTGATGCGGACCGACCAGATCGAACACCGTCGCCACCGTCTCGTCGGCGAGATGTACTCCGTCCCCGATCAACTCGACCACCATCTGTCCTTTCGCGGCCGCGGCAAGACACGCCGCCACTGCGCCGGGAGCGCGATGATGCATCGGAGCCATACCGTTGAACAGGTGAGTGGCACTGAGCGGTGCATGCGCCGAGTGTGCGATCGAACGTGTCGCAATCGGGTTGGACGCATCGGTGTGTCCGATACTCACGACGGCCCGGTGACGCTCCAGCAATGAGGCAAGTTCGCCGAAGTGTGCTGTCTCCGGAGCGATCGTCATCGAGCGGATGTGCCCGCGGCCGGCTTCGAGCAGCGACTCGAGCAGAGCCGGGTCGCCGTCGAGAATGCTGTCGGGATCCTGGGCGCCACAACGGAGTACCGACAGGAATGGACCTTCCAGGTGAATTCCGGCCAGCGTGCCCTCGTCCACCAGTCCAGCCAGGAGCTCGATGCGACTGCGCAGGATCTGCGGCGGCGCAGAGACGAGCGAGCCGATCACCGAGGTCGTGCCGTTCGTCCGGTGGTGATCGGCAGCCACGGTGGATCCGAACTCGTCTGCCTCGGGGAAACCGAATCCGCCGGCGCCGTGGCAGTGAACGTCCACCAACCCCGGGATGATCGTTGTCCCCGCAGCTGCCCGTTCGGGTAACGGGTCGGTTCGCTGCGACGCGGGCCCGGCCCACACCACACGATCACCGGAGATCTCGACGACCCCGTCCGGAAGCAGTTGCCCACCGGTCACCAGTTGTCCACGAAGAATTTGTCCACGATGTATCACGACATCACCTGCGGTACAACGGGAACTTCGGTATCCGCGATCGACAACTCACGGAGCACGGCGTCCGCGAGCACGTAGTGCCCTTGTTCGTTCGGATGGAATGCGTCAGCCAGGAGAGCCGGCGGTGGGCCCTCGGGAGAATGGGCCGTCCACTGCGCGTAGTGGTCGACGAACACCACGCGCGTCGAGGCGGCAACCTGCCGCACGACCTCGACGTACTGAACCAATCCCGCTCTGGTGGGCGCATTCTCGACGTCGATCGGTGGCGGCGTCTGCAGGATCGGCACCGCACCGATCGCTCGTGTCCGGAAGATCTTGTCCAAGAGGTCGTCTCGAAACCGCTCCAGTCCTTCTTCGCCATCCAATGCGTCATTCGTACCGAGCATGATCAACACCACCGAGGGTTCGAACACCTCGATGCGGTGTGCGAAACCCGCACGCACATCGGAGGATCGATTGCCGCTCACCCCGGTGTTGACAAGGACGTGGTTGAACAAGGAAAGCTCACCACGGATGCGCTCGGCGCAGTGTTCGACGTAACTTCGATGACCGTCGGTGTGCGTCAATCCCTGAGTGATGCTGTCGCCGGTGAAGACCCACCGTATCGGCGTCGAGGAGTCTACGAGCAAAGTCTCCAGTCGAATCCGTTCAGCAGTCCTGGACTTCAAAGCCTTCGACGTCGGGGTCACACCCTCTGCCTTCCGGCGCCCGATACTGCGGCTGCAAATTTCGACGTGATGAACGCCGGATCCGTGATTGCGGTTCCGACAACCACCGAGTCTGCACCCAGGGCGATGGCGCGTGCCGCATCCTCCGGGCTGTGGTACCGCCCCTCGGCGATGAGGACTGCATCTGGAAGTGCCTGCCGCAGTTCCGAGATCAGCTCCAGGTCCGGGCCGGCCAGCCGTCGGCTGTTCTCGGTATATCCCGCCAGTGTGCTGGAGATGACGTCGGCGCCCGCCGCGGCGGCAGCGATGCCGTCCTCGAGTGTTCCACAGTCGGCCATGACGAGGCCGCCGCGATCATGGACCGCGTCGACGGTGTCGGCAAAGGTCAGCCCGTCCGGACGAGGCCGCAGCGTGGCGTCGGCAGCCACGATCTGCGCACCCGAATCCACGACTTCGAGGGCTGATTCCCTTGTCGGCGTGATGAACACGCCCTCCGAGCCGATCTTCGTCAAACCGATCACCGGTACCTTCACTGCCGACACGACTGCGGCGACATCCGGAGTTCCGCCCACACCGCCGCAGCGGATCGCCACTGCTCCGCCGTCGACCGCGGCGCGGGCCATCCTCTCGATGGTCCCGGTGTCGCGCAGGGCATGGCCGTGTCCGGCCTGACAGGACACGATCAGCTTCCCGCTGATGATCGTGAGCAATTCTTCGACAGTCACGGTGTTACCTCGATTCGTGTTGCGGCGGCCAGTAGCGCAGCGCCGACGAGCGGCGCATCGGTGCCCAAACGGGCAGGAAGAATGGCAGTTTCGGCAATGGGGCCCATCGCTTCCACCCGGAAAGCGGAGGTCAGCGGAGACAGGAGGTCGGCTCCGATCTGGGCTGCACCGCCGCCGATGACGATCACCTCGGGATCGAATGCGGTGGCGACGCCGGCCAGGACGCGGCCCAGCAGAGTACCGGCGTCGGAGACCACGGCACGGGCGATCGGATCGCCCGAGTGCATGAGCGCCACCACTGCCTGTAACGGTTGAGTGGGCACACCCGCCCGCGCTGCGTACTCGGCTGCCATCGCCGGGCCAGACGCGACTGCCTCGAGGTGATCGGTTCTGCCGCAACCGCAACCTATCGCCCCGGAAACCGGAACCAACAGATGCGCGAGTTCGCCGGCTGTTCCGTGGGCACCGTGGTACAGCTGACCGCCCACGGTCAACGCGCCACCGATTCCGGTACCGATCGAGACGAACAGTGCAGAGGTTCGACCGCGTCCGGCGCCGATCATGTTCTCGCCGTGGGCCATCGCGCGCACGTCGTTGTCCACCGTCACCGGTAGGCCTGAGTGTGCCTCGAGTTCTCCGCGAACCTCGGCGCCACTCCATCCGGACAGAATGTCGGAGGCGAACACGACGCGGCCACGCACCCGATCGATGATTCCCGGTGCACCGACTCCGATTCCGGCTACCGTGTGATTCGCCCTCAGACGGTCGATCAACGCGGTAGCGGTCCCGAGAACGGCTTCCCTACCCGCCGTCGGTGTTGCCGCACGAACGGTGTCGATCACGTCTCCGTCGGACGTCACCACCGCGGCAGCCACTTTGGTGCCGCCGATGTCGATACCGATCCATCGCTTCTGCCCAGATGTCATGTCAGAGGAGCCCGGCCTGTTCCAGAACGACCTTGATCGTTGCGGTCTCGGACTCGTCGAGCGAGAGCATCGGCGCGCACATCGTGTTGCCGGTGATGACGCCGCGCAGGGCCAGAGCCGTCTTGAACGCGCCCAGACCCGCGGCACCGGCACTGACGCGACCCGGTGTCGGCGCCTCGACGATGGAGAACAGATCGGTGAGTCGATCCTGCTCGGCCTTCGCTGCGGCCCAGTCTCCTGCCTGCGCAGCGCGCCACAGTCGTACGTAGCCGTGCGGGTCCACGTTGGCCAGGCCGGGCACTGCGCCCGAAGCACCCATCAGCAGGCATCCGTCGACGACTACCTCGTGCCCGGTGAAGACGGCGAAGTTTTCGAGCCCGGCCGACTGACGGAGCAACATACGGAAACTGACGTCGTCGCCGCTCGAATCCTTCACGCCGGCGATGACTCCCTCGCGACCGAGCTCGACCAGCATTGCCGGGCTGAGCTTGCTGTGGACACGAACCGGGACGTCGTAGGCGAACAACGGAAGATCCACTGCGGCGTGGATGGAGCGGAAATGCGTTGCCGTCTCGGCTGCATCGGTGATCGCGTAGAACGGCGCCGTCGCGACGATGGCATCCGCACCAGCCTCGCGCGCCTGCTCGGCGACGGCGATGACCCGGTTGGTGGTCATGTCGTTCACTCCGACGAGGACCGGTACCTGGCCGCCGACGTGACCGATGGCCGTCTGCACCACCTGGGCGCGCTGAGCGTCGGTGAGGTAACCGACCTCACCCGAGGAACCGAGGACGAACAAGCCGTCGACTCCGGCTTCGATCTGCAGTGAGAGCAGGCGTTCGAGCGACGTGGTGTCGACCTCGCCCTCGAGCGTCAGTGGTGTGACGATCGGCGGGACGATTCCGCTGAAGGTGGTGGTTTCCGTGCTCATGGGGTCTCCATATGTTGGTTGTCGGATTGAGTTGTGGGTGCGGCTGTCAGGGAGAAACGGAGACCGGCTGACCGCTCGAGGCGGACAGATAGGCAGCATCGATCACGCGCATCGACGCGCGGGCGTCTGCCACGGTGTAGTCGGGTTCGGTCCGTGTGGGAAGTCGATCGAGCACGTGAGAGAGAAAGCTCGACACCGCGTTGTCCGAACCGAAGCCGCCGATGGGTAGTGCAGTCACGTCTCCCGAGGCCGCGAAGTGGGTCACCGCGGGTTTGTCGTCGTCGGAACTCGCGTATCCGTGGGATCCGAGGACGCGAACCGTCGCGGTATTCGCGCCGAAACCCGGTGCTGCGGGGATTCTTCCGACGGTCACCGTCGCGGTGACGCCGTTTTCCAGGGCGAGCGAGATCAACGCCGTGTCTTCGACTCCGAACTGCTGGTGGGCCCCGCCGTAGAGTGTGCTCGTCTCGGCGTACACCTCGGTGACGTCCAGGCCGGTGAGGTATCGGAGGTAGTCGGCGGCGTAACCGGCGAAGTTCACTACTTCTCCCCCGCCGGAAAGCGCGGGATCCACCACCAGTTCGGGACGCTCGACAGACGTCGCGAAATGTGTTCCGCTTGCGAGGAACTCGATGTCGACGTGGCGCGGCAGTCCGAGATTTCCGGCGTCGATCCATCGGCGCAGTCGCCGGAGCGCAGGTGAATGAGTGCGGTTCACCACCGTGCAGATTCGCCCGTTCGACCGTGCGGCTTGCTGAACCGCCGCGGCCTCCGCCTCGTCGACGCCCACCGGCTTGTCCACCAGGACGTCGAGTCCGGCGTTCAATGCGGCAATCGCAAGCCGCGCATGCCTGGTCGGCTCACTGCAGATGATCGCCAGGTCAATCCGTTCGGGGTCGAGCAACTCGCCGAGTTCGTCGATCCACTCGATGTCTGCGGCCTTTGCCATCGCGATCCCGTCCTCACGAATCCAATCGGGGACCGAGGATTCGTCGGAGGCCCCGACCAGGCTCACTCGAGGATCGGATCGCAACAGGTCCGCATAGGAGCCGGCATGCCTGACGCCGCTGACAAATCCGACGCGGATCGAACCGGTGCCGGTCATTGGTTTTCTCCGATCGAGACAGCGCGGCCGGTGTCGAGCGATTGCTGGGCAGCGATGGCAGTCGCGAGAGCTGCACGCACCTGCCAGTTCTCGACTATCGGGCTCGCGGAACCGTCGAGAGTGGCGATCCAGTGACGCATCTGATGCGACATCGCGTCCTCGATCGACGACGGCGGCGCGTTGGTCGTGTCCGTCATCAGTCCCGGGTCGTCGCCGGTGTCGTGCGCGAGCGTGCCGGAAGTCCCCGACACCACGATCCGACGCACCATCTTTCCCGATTGTGGTAGCGCGTAGGCCAATTCGATCAGAGCCAGCGATCCGTCCTCGAAGCGAACGGTCAGATGGAAGCTGTCGTGCACGGGCATCCCCGCCGCGAAGGTGGGGAAACTACGAGCGAACACACGGGTCGGACGACGACCGATCAGCCACGTCACCAGATCGAGTGCGTGGGTTCCGTTGTGAACGGGGTGACCACCCGAACGTTCCTTGTCGTGTTGCCAGCCTCGCCAGCCCCCTGGCCAGACATGGCCGGTGTACCAACTGAGATGGATCAACCGGGGGTCGCCGATGGCACCTTGTGCAACCGAGTTTCCGATCGAGGTGATCGACGGCTGGAATCGTACGGTCTGTCCGACCATCAGTGAGGTGCCGCCACCTTCGGTGGCCTCGACCATGGCGTCGAAGTCCGCGACTGTCAGCGCGGCCGGCTTCTCCACGTGCACATGCTTTCCCGCGCGGCCCGCGGCTATCGTCACGGGTGCGTGGTCGGGAGTGGCCCCGACGACGTTGACCGCCTGCACGCTCGGGTCGGCGAGAATCTTCGCCAGATCGGTACTGGCCTTCGCGCCCGGCGCCAACGCCGCAACCGATGCGGCCCGGTCCAAGTCACTGCCGAATACGTAGGCGACTTCGACCGACGGGATGCGCGCCAAGGCGCTGACGTGGTCCCGCGCGATTCCGCCGCTACCGATGACGGCTACACGCACCGTCACTTGGCACTTCCCGAGAGCACTGCCGGTTCGCCGCCACCGAGTCGCACCTGTTCGGCGACGACGAGTGCGCGTTCACGTGCGTACGTCAACGGCGAGTCGGGATCAGCCTTGCCGTCGAGAACTGCTGCCATCTCGTCGATTTCGTGACGAATCGCAGCCTGCATCCACAGCGAGGATCCTCCGTTGCCCGAGTTGTACTTCTGCGTCCTGCTCGCAGCGTCGATCAACGATTGGTTCTCGGCGTCGACGTCGAAGATCGGCCACGACTCTACGACCTGTCCCCCGCGCACTCGGCTGACCCGGCCGGTGTGGAAGTCCGCGTGGACCGAACCTTCGGTGGCATCGACGGTCAGCTGCCACGACGAAGTGTGTGAACGCGTCGAGATGGTGTGTCTGCCGATCGCGCCGCCGGCGAACGACACCACTGTGTTGCGGAAGCCGTCGTCCGCGGTGGCGATGCTCGACACGGCAGTCACCTCGCCGCCGAGCCAGCACATCAGGTCCAGTTCGTGAATCTCGTGAGTCAGTTCTCCACCCGTTCGGCTCTTGTCGAGCTTCCACCACTGTGGATCTGCGCCGTCGGTGTCGATCCAGCGTGAGCGAGACGTTTCGATCGCAGCGACCTCGCCGAGCTCCCCCGACGCCAGCAGGTCCGCCAGACGTCGTACACCCGGCATCATCCGCATGATGTGCCCGACCATCAACGGCGAACCGCTCGCGTCAGCGCTCGCGATCATGTTCTGCGCATCGACCAGTTCGACGGCGAGTGGCTTCTCGACAAAAACTGCCTTGCCGTGTTCGAGCGCCGCGATGGCAGGTTCGGCGTGCGCGTGATTGGGCGTCGCGACGACAACGAGGGCCAACTCCGGGTGAGCGGCCACCGCGTCGTGATCGTCTGTCGGGGTTGCCGAGAACTCTGCGGCGACGTCCTTGGCCCGCTCGAAGTCACGGTCGCACAGCATCGTCAGTTCGAAACGTGGATGGGCAGCCAGCTCGCGAGCGAGGGAACTACCGAAGAATCCGCAACCGACCACACCGACTTTGTATCGGGTCATGAAGTCTCCAAAGATTGGATGAGGGATGTCCTATGTTATACGGCCAGCGTCATCGCTCGTCAATTCGACGCCGGTAACACAGTCTTCATCTATGCAGGTGAGCGCACTATTTTTGGCTCGAAACCGGCGAAACGTCGAAGTTCGGCGCCGCCAGTTCCGAAGATTCTCTAGACGCTTTCTGATCCACAATGTAAGTTACGCAACATCGGACGTCGAACATAGGACATCCCCTATCCACTCCCTTGATGTCCCGCTCCCCGCCTTGGAGGCCGCCTTGAAGAACGAACGACCGCTGAGCTCCGCGTTCACCCGCCGAGACCTGTTCCGGTACACCGGGCTACTGGGAGCTGCAGCAGGTATCACCGCGACTCTCGCGGCCTGTGGCGGCGGGCCGTCGTCGACCTCGGTTGTCGGCGGTTCTGCGAGCACCGGCGATCTGACCACCGCCATCGGATACGGCAACGACCAGAGCTTCGACCCGATGCAGACTGCATCCGGTTTCCTCATGGCAGCGGTCAACCACGTCTACGAGGGACTGCTCGAAAACGATCCAGGCACCGGTGAGACGTATGCGGCGCTCGCACAGGCCGTCCCGACCGACGCCACTGCCTCGAACTGGACCATGAAAATCCGCGAGGGAGCAACCTGGCACGACGGCACTCCGGTCACCTCGGACGACGTCGTCTTCACCTTCGATCGCATCCTCGATCCACAGCAGAACGTACTGATCCGCTCCTTCTTCTCCTCCTGGCTGCAGTCCGTCACCAAGGTCGACGACCAAACGGTGACCCTGAACTTCAACTACCCGTTCAGCGCTGCCGCACAGCGTCTCTCGATCGCCAAGATCATGCCCAAGCACGTCTTCGACGGCCACTGGGACGAGGCCAAGTCCGGAGCGCTGGTCGTCGGTTCCGGTCCGTACAAGCTCAAGAGCCACACCCCCAAGAGCAACACAGCTTTCGAGGCCTTCGAGGCGTACAACGGGCCGCGTCCGGCCAACTTCGCGACCATGAACTGGCTCTCCATCGTCGACACCTCCTCACGCATCGCGCGCGTCTCGGGCAACAATGCCGGTGCACAACTCGCCGACAACATCCCCGTCGCCAACGTCCCCACTCTGACCTCCGGTGGGCGCACCGTCGAGGGCAACCCGGGCATGAACCTCATGTACCTGCTCTTCGACACCACTCAGGCACCGTTCGACGACGTTCGTGTTCGCCAGGCGATGTTCTACGCGATCAACACCCCGAAGATGATCGAGATCGCCCTCGGCGGCAAGGCAGCACCGGCCACGAGCTACCTGTACGAGCGCAACCCCGACTACGCGCGAGCGTCCACCGTCTACTCGTACGATCCGGACAAGGCCCGCTCACTCCTCGCTGCCGCCGGCGTCAGTGGCCTCGACCTGACACTGCTCTCCACCAACGTCAGCTGGCTGGCCGACTGCTTGCCGACCATCAAAGAGTCTTGGGACGCAGTCGGATTCAACACGACGCTCGAACCGCAGGACACCAGCGCCATGGTGAGCAAGCTCAACAGCGGCCAGAAGTTCCAGATCGCCGCCGGTACGTCCAACCCGCAGGCATTCGGCAGCGACGTCGACCTTCTCGTCCGCTACACGTACAGCAAGGGCGGCTTGTGGACGAAGACCTACGCCAAGTGGGACGACACCCCCGAAGCGCAGAAGATCTACGCCACCATGGACGAAGCCACCCGCGAGACCGACCCGGCAAAGCGCAGCACCCTCGTGCAGTCGTACCTGAACCAGATCGCCGAAAATGCTGTCTACTACCCGGTTCTCCATCAGGAACTCCTGACTGCGTGGGATCCGAAGAAGATCGCCGACGTCACTCCGCTGCCGTACCCCGGCGTCAACCTGCTTCAGGCGAAGCCGGCCTGATACCCGCCCGCTCGGCCGTTTCCCACAACTGAGAGATCCCCCGATGGCAAGAGTCCTCCCCATGCTGATCAGGCGATTACTGATACTGATCCCCCTGATCCTCGGCATCATCGCGTTCGTCTTCATCGTGATGCAGTTCGCGCCCACCGATCCCGCAACCGCGGCGTTCAACGGTGGCAACCCGACTGCGGAACAGTTGCAGCAGTTCAAGGAAGAGAACGGACTGCTCGATCCGCTTCCGCTGCAATACGTTCACTTCGTGACCGATCTGGTCAGCGGCAACATGGGTGACAGTCTGATTTCCGGTACCCCGGTGTTGGATTCGATCTCCACCGCTCTGCCACTGACCATTCAGCTCACGGTTCTCGGTCTGGTGATCGCCATCGTGCTCTCGCTGATCTTCGGCGTCACCAGCGCACTGTTCCGCGATCGTTGGCCGGATCAGGTCATCCGAGTGATCTCCCTCGGTGGTGTGGCGGCACCGTCATTCTGGTTGGCACTGCTGATGATTCAGTATCTGGCTGTTCAACTCGGATGGTTCCCCACCGGTGGCTACGTCAATCCGAGCGACTCCGTCAGCGACTGGCTCTGGTACATGGCGCTCCCGGCACTGTCCCTGTCACTGCCCGTCGCAGCACAACTCACGCGCATCATCCGCACGTCGATGGTCGAGGAGTTGGACAAAGACTACGTCCGGACCGCGATCGGCAGCGGCCTGCCCTATCACGTGGTGATCGGACGGAATGTGTTGCGTAACGCACTGATCAACCCGCTCACCGTCCTGGGTCTACGAGTCGGTTATCTCCTCGGTGGCGCTGTGGTCATCGAGCAGATCTTCGGCCTGCCCGGCATGGGTCAGCTCATGATCAACGGCGTCACCAACGGTGACCCCGCAGTCGTTCAGGGTGTTGTCATCGTCATCGCGGTCGGCTTCGTCGTCGTCAACCTCGCCGTCGACATCCTCTACCTGCTCGTCAATCCACGACTTCGGAGCGCAGCATGATGAGAAGAAAACTCACCGAGAAGCTTTCGCGACCCGGCATCACCTTTTCTCGCTTCCCCCTCTCGGCCTGGCTGTCGATGGCGGTTCTCGCGATCATCGTGCTCGCCTGCCTCTTCGCGCCGCTGATCACGCAGTACACCCCGCTCGAACAGGCGGTGGGTACCGCGGGCCCCAGCGCCGAGCACTGGTTCGGTCAGGACAGTCTCGGTCGAGATCTGTTCAGCCGCTTGCTCTACGGCGGACGCTGGTCGCTGACCATCGGTCTCGGTTCCACCTTCCTCGCACTGTGCGCCGGCGCTCTCATCGGATCGGTGGCCGCAACGAGCCGAAAAGGCGTCGACGAGACCATCATGCGTGTGCTCGACGTGGTCATGGCGTTCCCGGGCATTGCGCTCGCTGCCGTACTCGTCGCGGCCTTCGGTGGTTCGATCCCGGTTCTGATCGTCACTATCGCGTTCCTCTACACACCGATGGTGGCTCGCGTCGTTCGCGCAAACGTTCTCGCTCAGTACGGCGAGGACTACGTCGCGGCCGAAAAGGTCATCGGCGCAAGAACTTCACACATCGTCGTCAAGCACGTCGTAGCCAACTGTGCTGCGCCCGTTCTCGTCTTCTGCACTGTCATGGTCGCCGACGCCATCGTGCTGGAAGCCAGCCTGTCGTTCATCGGCGCCGGTGTGCGTCCCCCGGACCCGTCGTGGGGATCGGTGATCGCGGACGGCAAGAACATGGTCCTCCTCGGTGGTTGGTGGGCAACGGTGTTCCCCGGCCTGCTCATTCTGCTGACGGTGCTCTCCCTCAACGTGCTCGCCGAGGGCCTGACGGACGCGATGGCCGATCCGAGTCTGAAGAAGACCAAGAAGACGCCCTCCGCGCTCCAAGCAGCGCAGACCGCTGCAGCGGAGGAGACCTCCAACGAGCTCATTCTGGAGGACGAAGCCGCATCGGTCACCGACACTCCGGAGTTGATAGACGACTTCGCCGATCCGAGCGTCGTGAAAGATGTTCTCGAGCCGGCCGCCGAGCCGACTCCTCTCGAAACGCACCTGAAGATCCTGGCGGAAACCGAGCGGTCCCGCTCCGATCGTCTTGTGTACGAGGGCGATGCCGCGCCACTCCTCGAGGTCCGCAATCTCACGATCCGGTTCCCGGAACGCTACGGAGACACGGCGATTGTCGACAACGTGAGCTTCACCGTCCGCCCGAACGAGACGATGGCACTCGTCGGCGAGTCCGGTTGCGGAAAGTCGCTCACCTCGCTGGCGATCATGGGTCTGCTACCCAAGACGGCAGTGGTGACCGGCGAGATCCTGTTCGACGGAGTCAACGTCCTCGAGCTGAACAACCGGGAGCGAAACAAGCTGCGCGGGCACGACATGGCCATGATCTACCAGGATGCGCTGAGTTCACTGAATCCGGCGATGCTGATCCGCGCGCAGTTCAAGCAGCTAACGAAGCGCGGCGGTACCCGCACAGCCGAGGAACTGCTCGAACTCGTCGGACTCGATCCGGTGCGCACTCTCTCCAGCTACCCACACGAGCTTTCCGGTGGTCAGCGTCAGCGCGTTCTGATCGCCATGTCGCTCACCCGCAGTCCGCGGTTGATCGTCGCGGACGAGCCCACCACCGCTCTCGACGTCACCGTCCAGGCCCAGGTCGTGGACTTGCTCAACGACCTTCGGGAAAAGCTGGGGTTTGCCATGGTTTTCGTGAGCCACGATCTTGCACTCGTTGCTTCACTCGCTCACAAGATCACGGTGATGTACGCCGGTCAGGTCGTCGAGTCGGCGCCCACGAGTGATCTGCTCGTCGATCCCCGCCACGAATACACCCAGGGCCTTCTCGGGGCCGTTCTCTCGATCGAGGACGAAGCGCCGCGGCTGCATCAGATTCAGGGAACTGTTCCCTCGCCCGGAAACTTCGCGCCGGGTGACCGTTTCGCCGAGCGTTCCACTCGCCCGGACTCCGACCCCCTCCGCAAGCCGGAGATGGTCCGGGTCGACGGGACCGAGCATTGGTTCGCCAGCCAGTCCGCGACTCCCGTACGTACAGAATCGGAATTGGAGAGCGTGCGATGACTACAGCTGAAGCACCCATCCTGGAACTGAAGAACATTCACGTCGTCCACAAGACCCGTTCGGGATCACTGTTCAAACCGGGCACGGTTCACGCGGTCAACGATGTCAGTATCGACGTACGACGAGGGACGACGATCGGCATCGTGGGCGAGTCGGGTTGTGGCAAGTCCACTCTGGCCAAAGTCATGGTCGGACTGCAGAAGCCGACGTCGGGCGACGTGGTCTTTCGCGGCCGAAGCGCTCTGACCCGGTCGGCCGGCGTGCGCAAGGAGTTCGGCCGAGCGATCTCGATCGTCTTCCAGGATCCGGCTACCGCGCTCAATCCCCGAATGACGGTGGCCGACATCCTCACCGATCCACTCGACGTCCACGGCATCGGCAACCGCGCGAGCCGAACCGCCCGAGTTCGCGAGCTGGTCGGTTTGGTCGGACTCCCCCAATCTGCGCTCGAAGTCATCCCGAGCCAGATCTCCGGCGGTCAGCGGCAACGTGTCGCGATCGCGCGTGCACTCGCGCTCGAACCTGACGTCATCGTGGCCGACGAGCCGACGTCGGCGCTCGACGTCTCGGTGCGAGCGCAGATCCTGAATCTGCTCAGCGACATCAAGGCTCGGTTGGGGCTCGGCATGGTGTTCATCTCGCACGACATACAGACGGTGCGGTACGTCTCCGACACCATCGTCGTCATGAACGCCGGGCGGATCGTCGAGCAGGGAACGGCCCAGGAAGTATTCGACAGCCCGTCCGATGCGTACACGGCCAAACTGCTGGGTGCGGCGCCCAGCCTCCTGCAACGCACCGTTGACGTGGGTTGACCAATGGAGCGGATGACCGGACATAGGATGAAGGACGTTCGTATCAGAAAAGGGGAATCGATGTCTGTCCGGAGTGGCACACAGGGCGCTCGTTTCAGCGCGCAAAACCGCATGCGCGCACTTCAGACGGACATCATGAACTTGATCCTCGAACGCAGGCTCTCCCCCGGCGACCCGATGCCCACCGAGGCCGAACTGTCCGAGGAATTGGGTATCGGCCGAAACACGCTCCGGGAGGCGCTCAAGGTTCTGCAGGCCTTGGGTGTCGTCGAGATCCGTCACGGCTTCGGAATGTTCGTCGCCCCTAGCAACTTCGACGCTCTCGCCGACGGCCTGACCTTCCGTGGCCGGTTGTCCTTGCAGGGCACCGGGCACGAGGCGATGGAACTGGTCGACATTCGTCAGGCACTCGAGACCGGACTGATCGGTGCGGCGATGGCCGAGATGACGTCGGCCGACCACGCCGACCTCGACGAACTCGTCACCGGCATGGAGGTCCGTGCCGCTGCCGGGAAGAACTTCTCCGACATCGATGCGACCTTCCACTCCCGCCTGTACTCCCCTCTCGACAACCAGGTCCTCGGTCAGTTGATGGACGTCTTCTGGCAGGTGTACAGCGAGATACAGCAGGCCATCGGGCATTCGGATACGCCACTGATCGACATCGCGTCGAAGCACCGTGCGATTCTCGATGCGATCCGTACGGGTGATGCAGTCGAGGCGGCGCACACTCTCGATGTGCACTTCGGTGGCCTGCGCGAGCGGATCGCCAGTCTCCATGCGTCCGAAGCGCAGTAATTTCGAAACACGTGATTTTGCTCCGCTGGCTCACCATCGCGCCCGTTCTTCCGGCAAAATTACGGGTATGAAGAACCCGAACCTGACGCCTTCGCGCGTTCTCGCAGTTGTCCTCGCTGCCGCCCTGGTCATTTTCGTGATCGCACGCCGCCGCGACGACGGCGCCCTCAGCCGCGGAGAATGGTTGTCGGACACCGTCGGACCGGACGACCTCGCCGGCTGAAACGACGTGTGCCCTCGGCCGAAACTCGGCCGAGGGCACACGCACGTGTCATCTACTACTTCATCGAATCCAGTCGGGTTCGCGCGTCCTCGAACCCGGATACCAGCTCTGCCATGACCTCGGCGACCGGGCGGATCTCGTTCATCCGTCCCACGATCTGACCGACGGGCATTGCCACAACTTCCGGGTTCTCCGATGCAGCGATTCTCTGATGAGCGTCGCTGACCAGAAGGTTCTGCAGCGGCATCGGCAAGGGCGCCGGTGCTCCCGGGTTCGACCAGGCTTCCGTCCACTTGGTCTTGAGCAACCGAGCGGGCTTACCCGAGTAGATGCGCGAACGAACGGTGTCGGCCGACGTCGCGCCCAACAGTGCACGCTGAATAGCGGACGGGCCCTCGCCCGATGCACTGCCGAGTTTGTATTCGGACGTGGTGAGCCAGTACGAGCCCATCCACACTCCGGACGCACCGAGTGCAAGTGCGGCAGCCACCTGACGGCCGCTGCCTATACCGCCGGCAGCCAGCACAGCAGCTGAATCACCCAGTGCATCAACGATTTCCGGAACGAGAACCATCGACGCAATTTCGCCGGTGTGACCGCCTGCCTCGTAGCCCTGCGCGATCACGATGTCGACACCGTTCTCGACGTGACGACGCGCATGCTCGACGGCGCCGGCCAGCGCTGCTACCGGTACACCCTTCTCGTGCGCCTGATCGATGACGTCCTTCGGCGGTGATCCCAGCGCATTCGCAATCAACGCAATCCGGTGTCCCAGAGCAACATCGACGTGTGACCGCGCCACCGAGTGAAGCCATCCCAGTACGCCGGTCGCATGCTCGACGTCGTCGGAAAGCGGCGGCACACCGAGCTCGTCGAGCGTGCGGTTGACGAAGGCGCGGTGCTCCTCCGGAATCAGCTTGTCGAGATCGACGGCGCCGCCCTCGGTCGGCACCTTGGCCGGCATGACGATGTCGACGCCGTACGGCTTACCGTCGGTGTTCTCGTCCATCCACGTCAGTGCGGCTTCGAGCTCTTCCGGGTCGTTGAACCGGACGCAACCGAGCACGCCCAGACCTCCCGCGCGGCTGATCGCGGCCGCGACGTGCTCGGAAGGAGTGAATCCGAAAATCGGGTATTCGATGCCGAACTTGTCGGCGAGATCCGAACGCATCAGGCTTCCACGCTTTCGTTTGCGGACGCCACAGGAGCGCCGTTTCCGTTGTGATCATCGGCCTCGCGCGATTCCGTTTCGGCCTTCGCCCAGCGGTAGTCGGGCTTGCCTGCCGGGTTGCGCTTGATCTGGTCCACGAACCACACGCTGCGCGGAACCTTGTATCCGGCAATCTCTTTGCGTGCTGCGGTGGCGATGTCGTGCAGCGTCGGCGACGTGCCTTCGCGTACCTGGACCACTGCGGCAACCCGCTGACCGAAGCGCTCGTCGGGGATACCGACCACCAGCACGTCGAAGATGTCCGGGTGCGCCTTCAAAGCGCCCTCGACCTCTTCCGGGTACACCTTCTCGCCGCCGCTGTTGATCGACACCGAACCGCGGCCGAGCATCGTGACCGTGCCGTCGGCTTCGACCTGCGCATAGTCGCCGGGGATCGAGTAGCGAACGCCGTTGATGGTGCGGAAGGTTTCGGCCGTCTTGACCTCGTCCTTGTAGTAGCCGAGCGGGATGTTGCCCTTGCGAGCGAGCATGCCGCGCTTGCCCGATCCGGGTTCGACCTCGTTGCCGTCGTCGTCGAGAACCGTTGTGGAGGCGTCGATCTTGACCGTCGGACCGCCAGTGTGCTTCTGGCCCTTGCTCAGCACGGCAAGTCCACCGAAGCCGGTCTCGGATGCTCCGATGGAGTCCGTCAACAGGCGGTTGGGCAACAGTTCGAGGAACTGCTCCTGGATACTCGGCGAGAAGAGTGCAGCACTGCTGGCCATCACGTAGAGCGTCGAAAGATCGTACGGCTCACCGGTCTCCGGGTTTCCGGCGATGAGTGCGTCGAGCATCGGACGGCCCATCGCGTCACCCGTGATGAAGATCAGGTTGACCTTGTGCTTGTCGATGTTCTGCCACACCTCGTGGGCGTCGAATTCCGGGTGCATCAAACAGGTTCCGCCGCCGAAGAGGCTGTGGAATACCGCCGACTGCGAACCGCCGTGAATCATCGGAGGGATCGGGTAGCGGATCATGCTCGGGTTGGCGGCGCCGACCTTCGCCATCTCGTACTCGTCCTCGACCGGAACTCCGGTGACGAAGTTGATGCCTCCGCCGAGAACACGCCACCAGTCCTCGTGACGCCACATGACGCCCTTGGGACTTCCGGTGGTGCCGCCGGTGTAGAGCATGAAGATGTCGTCGTTGCTGCGCTCTTCGAAATCACGCTCACCCGAACTCTGCGCGAGTGCGTCCTCGTAGCCGATGCCGAAAGCACTGAAGTCCAGATCGGTGCCGTCCTCGACCACGATGACGGACTTGACCTTGGGAGTGTTCGGCAGGACGTTCGCGACCTTGTCCGAGTAGCGGCGCTCGTGAATGAGCGCAACCATGTCGGAGTTGTCGAAGATGTACTGCAACTCGTTCTCGACGTACCGGTAATTGATGTTGACCATCACGGCCCGGATCTTGAAAACCGCGACCATGGCCTCGATCGCCTCGATGACGTTCCGGCAGTAGATGCCGACCTTGTCACCCGGCTGAACGCCATGTTCACGCAGGTAGTGACCGAGGCGGTTTGCTCGGTCCTCCAACTGTGCATAAGTCATCTCGCGGTTGTCCGAGACCAGCGCAACGCGGTCCGGAACGAGGTCGATTGCGTGCTCTACGAAGTCTGCGATGTTAAGGGCCACGAGTTCAAAGTAGAACGTGTTACCGTTTCTGGCAAGACCCAATTTGAGAGCCAGCTCACAGACCCACCAGGAGCCATCAGTGTCCACTTCGACGACCGAAAAATCAGACATTTCGGAAACCGCGCCGCATTGCCTCGTGGAGAAGCGTGGCCACGTTCTCATCGTGACCATGAATCGCCCCGAGCGTAAGAACGCCATCACCGGCGAGATGATGGCGATCATGGTCGACGCCTGGGATCAGGTCGACAACGACCCCGAAATCCGTGTCGCCATCCTCACCGGTGCGGGCGGCGACTTCTGCGCCGGCGCCGACCTCAAGAACATGTCCGCCAAGCCGCCGGGAGATTCCTTCGCGGGCGGTGGCGTCGACATGTCCAAGATCGAAGGCCTCCTCAAGGGCCGTCGGTTGACCAAGCCGCTGATCGCCGCCGTCGAGGGTGCAGCCATCGCCGGCGGAACCGAAATCCTGCAGGGCACCGACATCCGCGTCGCGGGTGAGAGCGCCAAGTTCGGCGTCTCCGAAGCCAAGTGGGGGCTCTTCCCGCTCGGCGGTTCCGCAGTGCGTCTGGTGCGACAGATTCCGTACACGATCGCGGCGGACATCCTGCTCACAGGTCGTCACATCAAGGCTCCGGAGGCCAAGGAGATCGGGCTCATCGGCCACGTGGTCCCGGACGGCCAGGCCCTCGACAAGGCGCTGGAGCTCGCGGACCTGATCAGTGCAAACGGCCCTCTCGCCGTGCAGGCGATTCTCAAGACCATCCGCGACACCGAGGGCATGCACGAGGAAGAGGCCTTCCAGATCGACGCACAGCTGGGCATGAAGGTGTTCATGAGCGCCGACGCCAAGGAGGGCCCGCGGGCTTTCGGTGAGAAGCGGGCGCCCCAGTTCAAGGGTGTCTGACCCACCCCTGTCTGAGCCACCCCCGTCTGACCGACCCCCCGCCTGAGCCCCCTTTCCCGTCCGCTCTCGGTCCCACCCACCCCCCTTTCGAGCGAACGTACCTTTCGGCGCCTTCAGTGCGCCGAAAGGCACTTTCGCTCAGCCGGTTTCGTCCAATTTCACCCATCTCGACCTCGCGAACACCTGCGGCCGGGGACGTGACTGCGCCAATCTGTAGTGCGCACGCAGGTCCTCGATCACGCGATCAGGGTCCGTTCGCAGTGCACTGGGCACCGTCGGCAACACGATGATTCCCGCATTCTGCATACGCGTCCGACGCTCCACCGTGCGCTTGTAGTCCGTCGGCGCGGCATGCCATTCCAAGGAGTCGATGTCCCACGCGAAGGCAACCGAATCGATCCATCCGTCCGGAACTGCGATGAAGTCCCCGTTGGCATCCCGGATCTCATGGTTGAACAACATTTCCGGCAGCCCGCTCCGCTGCCACAATTTTCGCGCGTGAACCTCCGGAACCGAGTGGACGTTCGCGTTCACTTCGCGCAACACGACCCGAGGTAGCGCGGAACCCCGACTGCTACCCGCTTCGAGTTCCTTCGCAAGTTCGCGCACCGAGACATCGCCGCGTTGAACAGCCTCAGCGATGAGCGCCCGTGTGGGATCGAGCGCCTTGTACCGCCTCGCAGCGTCGAGTAACGCTCGCGGCAGCGGAGCACAGCGCAGACCGTTCCGAATCTCCGGCTCGGGCAGTCGAACAGTGCGCTCCACCGTGACGAACCCGACCGATTGAACTCGACGGTCGATGGGGATGAGCACCTGCACATCCCCCGAGTGCGTTCGATATCCGTACTCCGACATGGCTGATCGCCCCGTCAGCAGGGAATCGTCACCGCTCAACATGAGCGCAGCGATCGAGCGTTGACGTGGCGTCGGTTGACCGTTTCTGAGCAGAATGACCCCCGGCAATATGCGCTGCCACGGTCCACCTACCCGACACCGGGTGTGCACTGCGGAGTTGGACACGCCCAATCGCGCCAACTCCGCCGTTCGGATCACTCCGCTTCGACTGACGCGGTAAATCGCGTCCAGATCATCGCCCCACGTTCCTCGCCGCATGGTTGCAGCATGACTCGAGCATCAGCGCGGGCCCCGGCGGCGAACTGGGGTTTCGGTGCGCCTGTGGATAACTTTGGGCGAGCGAAAGGTACGTTCAGCGCCTCAGATGCGCTGAACGTGCCGTTCGCTCGAAGAAAAAAGGGGGGTACCGCTCGAAAAAAAAGGGGGTGCCCCGCTCAACCACCCACCGCGGCCGCGAGCTCTCGCACATGGTCGGCGTCGCGGCAGGTCACCAGCAGCATCGTGACTCCGGCTTCCTCCCAACGCTTCACGTCTGCGCGCACCTCGTCGACGTTGCCGATGATCATGGTCTCGGTGACCATCTCGTCGGGGACGACGGCAGCAGCTTCGTCCTTGCGGCCCGACATGAAGAGGCGACCGATCTCGTCGACCTCCTTCTCGTAGCCCATCCGCTTGTAGACCTGCGCGTGAAAGTTCAACTCCGGGGCGCCCATTCCGCCCACGTAGAGGGCGGTCATCGGCTTGAGAGCGGCGATGGCAGCGGCGCGATCGTCAGTCACGATGACCTGGCACGTGGCGGCCACCTCGAAGTCTTCGCGACTGCGACGGGCCCCGGCGCGCGCGAACCCTTCGTCGAGCCACTTGTTGTACATCGGGGCCAGGCGCGGGGTGTAGTAGATCGCCAGCCAGCCGTCGGCGATTTCACCGGCGAGCGCGACGTTCTTCGGCCCTTCGGCGCCGAGCCAGATCGGGATGTCCGCACGCAGCGGGTGCGTAATGGGCTTGAGCGGCTTGCCAAGTCCCGAACTGCCCGGTCCCGCATACGGCAGAGGGTAGTGGGGACCGGGACTGGTGACGGGCGCTTCACGGGCGAGGACCTGGCGCACGATCGAGACGTATTCGCGGGTGCGCGCGAGCGGCTTCTCGAACGGCTGGCCGTACCAACCTTCGACGACCTGCGGTCCGGATACGCCGAGCCCGAGGATCGTTCGCCCACCGTTGAGGTGATCGAGAGTGAGCGCGTGCATGGCACAGCTGGTTGGTGTTCGCGCCGAAATCTGTACGACGGAGGTGCCGAGACGGACGTTCTCGGTGCGCGATCCCCACCAGGCGAGCGGGGTGAATGCGTCCGAGCCCCACGACTCCGCCGCGAAGACCGCGTCGAATCCCGCGCCTTCCGCGGCCTCGATCAGTTCCGGGGCGTTTGCCGGCGGCTGCGCGCCCCAGTATCCGAGTTGCAACCCAAGCTTCATCGCAGGCCTCCACATTGCCGGTGATCAGAAGTGACTCTTGCCACAATCTCTAGAACCTGTTCTACTCGATCTTGTGACCATCGGAAAGAGCGGGGTGGCCGACAAGCCCCTGAGCGCACCATTGAATCTCCATTTCGACTACACCAGATCGACGGGACCGACCATCGGCGCGTTCGTGACTGCCCTGCGTGATCGCAAGGTGATCGGCGCACGTGGGTCGAACGGTCGTGTCTTCGTGCCGCCACCGGAATTCGATCCGGATACGGCCGAACCACTGACCGACTTCGTCGGAGTCTCCGACGGCGGAACGGTCGTGAGTTGGACGTGGATGCCCGAACCCATCGAGGGTCAACCCCTGACGAAGCCTTTCGCGTGGGCCCTGATCAAGCTCGACGGCGCGGACACGTCCATGCTCCACGCAGTCGACGTCGACTCCCCCGACGACATCAGCACCGGCCTGCGGGTCCGTGCTCGCTGGGCGTCGGAGCGGATCGGGCAGATCAAGGACATCGAGTGCTTCGAACCAGGTGAGAGCGAAAATGGAATCGCGACAGTCGATTCCACCGCCGATCCTGTCACCATGATCACGACGCCTGTCGACCTGCACTTCATGCATTCCGCTTCGGCCGAGGAGAGTTTCTACCTCCGCGGTCTCGCAGAAGGCAAGCTCATCGGTGGTCGCAGCGGACCCGAAGACAAGATCTACATCCCACCGCGCGGCGCCAATCCCACCAACGGGAAGCCGACGAGCGAGCAGATCGAACTGCCGGACAAGGGAATTGTCACCACCTTCTGCATCGTCAACGTCCCGTTCCTCGGGCAGCGAATCAAACCGCCCTACGTGGCCGCCTACGTGCTTCTCGACGGGGCCGACATTCCGTTCCTGCACTTGATTCTCGAATGTGATGCCGCGGACGTACGGATGGGCATGCGCGTCGAAGCCAAGTGGAAGCCTCGCGAAGAGTGGGGTTACACCCTCGAGAACATCGAATACTTCCGGCCGACAGGTGAACCCGACGCCGAGTACTCCACCTTCCAACACCACCTGTGAGGCTCCTGAAATGACTTCTGCAGACATCGCAGTCGTGGGCTTTGCTCAGGCACCCCACGTCCGCGAAACCAACGGCACCACCAACGGCGTCGAGATGCTCGTCCCGTGCTTCCAGCAGCTCTACAGCGATCTGGGAATCACCAAGTCAGACATCGGCTTCTGGTGCTCCGGATCTTCCGACTACCTGGCCGGACGAGCGTTCTCCTTCATCTCGGCCATCGACTCCATCGGAGCGGTCCCGCCGATCAACGAATCTCACGTCGAGATGGACGCTGCGTGGGCCTTCTACGAAGCGTGGATCAAGATCTTGACCGGTGAGGTCGAGACCGCGCTGGTGTACGGATTCGGCAAGTCCTCCGCCGGGCACCTGCGCAAGATCCTGTCCATGCAGCTCGATCCGTACCTCGTCACTCCGCTGTGGCCGGACTCCGTCTCGATCGCCGGACTTCAAGCCCGACTCGGACTCGACGCGGGTAAGTGGACGCACGAGGACATGGCGGAGGTTGCCGCTCGTAGCCGTCGTCACGCGCTGAGCAATCCGAAGGCTCAGCTCGCAGGCGAGGTCGACATCGAGGCCCTTCTCGCCAGCCCCTTCCTCGCAGATCCGTTGCGCGCACACGATTGTGCGCCCATCACCGACGGCGCGGCAGCAATCGTCCTGGCCTCGGGTAACCGCGCCCGCGATCTCTGCGAGCGGCCGGCGTGGATCACCGGACTCGAGCATCGCATCGACTCCCCCAACCTGGGTGCACGTGACCTGACCACCTCACCGTCCACTACGTCCGCAGCCAAGGCGGCAACGGGCGGCGAGGTCGGCAACATCGACGTCGCCGAACTGCACGCACCGTTCACTCACCAGGAATTGATCTTGAAGGAAGCGATCGGCCTGACCGACGCCACCACGATCAATCCGTCCGGCGGTCCGCTCAGCGGCAACCCACTGTTCGCCGGTGGTCTGGAACGAATCGGCCACGCCGCCAAGGCAATCTTCGACGGCCAGGCGAATCGCGCTCTGGCCCATGCAACAAGCGGCCCTGTGCTGCAGCAGAACCTGGTAGCAGTCTTGGAGGGACGGAACTGATGGCCGGAACGCCTCAACTCGCGGCCGTGCTCGGCACCGGCCAAACTCACTACGTCGCAAAGCGTCACGATGTCTCGATGGCGGGCTTGGTTCGTGAAGCCATCGACGCCGCGATGCTCGACGCCAACGTCGGCTGGGACGACATCGACGCCGTCGTCATCGGAAAGGCCCCCGACCTGTTCGAGGGTTCGATGATGCCCGAACTCGCCATGTCGGATGCTCTGGGCGCAAACGGAAAGCCGTTGCTGCGTGTTCACACTGCCGGATCGGTGGGCGGTTCGACGGCTATCGTCGCCTCCAGCCTGGTCAAATCCGGTGTCCACAAGCGGGTTCTGACGGTTTCCTGGGAGAAGCAGTCCGAGTCGAACGCCATGTGGGCGCTGTCCGTACCGGTTCCGTTCAACATGCCCGTCGGCGCCGGTGCCGGTGGATACTTCGCCCCGCACGTCCGTTCGTACATTCGTCGATCGGGCGCACCGGAGCACATCGGCTACCTCGTCGCTGTGAAGGATCGACTCAACGGCAGCCTCAATCCGTATGCGCACTTGCGGCAGCCGGACATCACTCTCGAATCGGTACAGGCATCTCAGATGCTCTGGGATCCGATCCGCTACGACGAGACCTGCCCGTCCTCGGATGGCGCGTGCGCTCTGGTGATCGGCAACGAGGAAGCGGCCGCACAGGTCGAGGCCGAGGGTCGTTCGGTCGCGTGGATCCACGCGACGGCGATGCGCACCGAGCCGACCTTCTATGCCGGACGCGATCAGGTCAATCCGCAGGCCGGCCGTGACGCTGCAGCAGCACTGTGGAAGTCAGCGGGTATCACCGATCCGCTCAACGAGATCGACTGCGCCGAAATCTATGTCCCGTTCTCGTGGTTCGAGCCGATGTGGCTCGAGAACCTCGGCTTCGCGGAGGAAGGCCAGGGCTGGAAGCTCACCGAGGCGGGTGAAACCGCGATCGGCGGCAAGCTCCCGGTCAATGCCTCGGGCGGTGTTCTCTCCTCCAACCCGATCGGCGCCTCGGGCATGATCCGTTTTGCCGAGTCGGCGATGCAGGTCATGCACCGCGCCGGCGATCACCAGGTAGCCGATGCTCGCAAGGCTCTCGGCCATGCCTACGGCGGTGGCTCGCAGTACTTCTCGATGTGGGTCGTCGGCTCCGAACGTCCCACCACGTAAGCAGCAGCACACACGCCGATCAGGAAGAGGCCGAAGATGAAGTACACCGTCGGGGTTGCCATGAACCCCTTGGACCAGTTAGCCGGTATCGCCAAAACTGCCGAGGAATGCGGCTTTTCGTCGATCGCTCTCCCCGATTCACTGTTCTTCATGGAAACGCAGGCGGCGGATTACCCGTACACCCAGGACGGGTCTCGGATGTGGAATGCCGAGACCCCCTGGGTCGATCCGCTCATCGCCGCGGCTGCAATGGGCGCGGTGACCGAGAAGATCGAGTTCTACACCCAGGTGCTCAAGCTGGGTAGCCGCAATCCCGTCCTGCTCGCGCGGCAGGTCGGTTCCGTGGCCGCATTGACGAACAACCGTTTCGGCTTCGGCGTCGGAATCGGTTGGGCTCCGGAAGAGTTCGAGTGGTGCGGCGCTCCGTACAAGCGTCGGGGCGCACGTGTGGACGAGATGATCGACGTCCTCAAACTGATCCTCGGCGGCGGCATGGTCGAGTATCACGGTGAGTTCTTCGATTTCGATCGCCTGCAGATGAGCCCGGCCCCCACCAAGCCGGTTCCGTTCTACGTCGGCGGCCACACCGAGGTCGCACTCAAGCGTGCTGCGCGAGTCGGCGACGGTTGGACCTCGGCGATGATCAAGTTCGACGACCTGGTGGGTGTGATCGCACGACTACGCGAACTGCGCGCCGAGTACGGCCGCGAGAACGAGCCGTTCGAAATCCAGACGGTGTGCATCGACCGTTTCGGCAAGGACGGTTACGCAGAGCTCGAAGATGCCGGCGTCACGGACATCATCACCGTGCCTTGGGTTTTCGACGGAATCGGATTCGATGCCCCGCTGGAGGCAAAGCAGGATTCGATGCGCAAATTCGCCGAGCAGTACATCAACTGAGGAGCCGCGATGACCGACGAACACCCCGCCCGCGTCGCGGGTAACGCTTCGCGCGCCGCAGCGAGTGGCAAGAACAAGGAAGCCTGGCTGGACCTCTTCGCCGAGGACGGTTGGGTGGAAGATCCGGTCGGGCCTTCGGGCTTCGATCCCGAAGGCAAAGGCCATCACGGGCGCGAAGCGATCTCCAAGTTCTACGACATGACGATCGCGAACGCGGACAAGCTCGAATTTCTGATCGACGATTCCCTGGTGTGCGGCAACGAGAACGTCAACATCGGCAAGATCCGAACCACCATCGGCGGCTCGATCATCGACGCCGAGGGCGTGTTCGTCTACCGGGTGAACGACGACGGCAAGATCGCGTCGCTTCGAGCATTCTGGGAAGTGGACCGTGCGATGAAGACGGCACGCAAAGCCTGAGAACCCACAGTACGAGCGCGGCCCCGGTCATCGACCGGGGCCGCGCTCGTCGTATTCGAATCAGCCTGTCGTACTTGCACCGAGAACCTCGAAATGGTTTCCTGGTTCCCAACGTCGCGTGTCGATGACGGACTGCGTCAGGCATGGAGGCGTCGTACCGCAAGGGGTCACTCATGACCATTTCGTTCAATCACACCATCATCGCCGCAAAAGACCGACAAGAGTCTGCGTGGTTCTTCACTCACATGTTCGGTCTTCCAGGCCCAGTCGAAGCCGGCTACTTTCTCGGCGTTGAACTCGAGCACGGCGTGACGTTGGACTTCGCACAGGTGGAAGAAGGCGCCGAGGTTGCGTCTCAGCACTATGCCTTCCTCGTCTCCGAGGATGACTTCGACGGCATCTACCAGCGGATACAGGCGTTGAAACTGGATCACTGGGCCGATCCGCGCCAGTCGAGTACCGGCTTCAACACCAACGACGGTGGGCGTGGGGTCTACTTCCTCGACCCGTCGGGACATTTCCTGGAAGCCATCACCAAACCGTACGGCGGCTGAATTGGAGATTGAACTACAAACGGCGGCGCCTACGGGAGATGAGGGATCCCGCAGACGCCGCCGCAGTTCCAGGTTGCCAACAAGTGGCTTCCCGGAACGTCTACTGTAGTTCTGCGTGTTCGAGAGTGCAGAGGCAACTCCCGAAAACCTACACAGAACCTACTCGCCGGTTACCAGGTCAGTATATGTCCGGATCAGTGTTTGACCGGGCAGCCCGATGTCTTGTAATCAACCTGAAACTCTTTGATGCCGTTGAGCCAGCCCGAGCGAAGGCGTCGGGGATCCCCGAGCCTGGTGATGTCGGGTAGGTGATCGGCGATCGCATTGAAGATCAGATCGATTTCCAGACGGGCCAAGTTGGCGCCGATGCAGTAGTGCGCACCGGTGCCGCCGAATCCGAGGTGCGGATTGGGGTCACGCATGATGTCGAACTTCGTCGGGTTCTCGAAGACGTCCTCGTCGAAGTTGGCCGACGCGTACATCATCACGACGCGATCGCCCTTCTTTATCTTCTGTCCGCCGAGTTCGGTGTCTTCGAGCGCGGTGCGCTGGAAGGAAGTCACCGGGGTCGCCCAACGAACGATCTCGTCGGCCGCCGTCTTGGGGCGTTCCTTCTTGTACAGCTCCCACTGGTCGGGATTGTCGAGGAAGGCAACCATGCCGTGTGTGATGGCATTGCGAGTGGTCTCGTTACCCGCGACCGCAAGCAGGATCACGAAGAAGCCGAATTCCTCTGGGGAGAGCTCATTTCCGTCGATGTCAGCTTCGATGAGCTTGGTGACGATGTCATCGGCGGGACACTTCTTGCGCTGATCCGCCATCTGGTACGCGTATCCCAGAATCTCCATCGACGCTGCCTGCGGGTCGATGTCGAACTCGGGATCGTCGTACGACGTCATCTGGTTGGACCAGTCGAAGAGCTTCATTCGATCTTCCTGCGGCACACCGAGAAGCTCGGCGATTGCCTGCAGCGGAAGTTCGGACGCGACCTGAACCACGAAGTCACCGGCACCGCCGGCAGCCGCGGTCGTGACGATCTTTTCGGCACGCTCGGTCAGTTCCTCGCGCAGGCTGTTGATGGCGCGCGGGGTGAATCCACGAGATACCAGCTTGCGCAGCTTGGTGTGCTCCGGAGCGTCCTTGTTGATGAGAATGAATCGCTGCATCTCGACGTTCTCACGCGGGATGTCGTCGGCGAAGCGAGGAATCGCAGTGTTCTCGTGGGTCGAGAAGATGTCGCTTCGCTGCGAAACTTCCTTGACCTCTTCATGACGGGTGACCACCCAGAAGCCCTCGTCCTGGAATCCACCGATTTCCGGGGGCTGCGGATTCCACCACACGGGGGCCGTCTTCCGGAGTTCGGCGAACTCCTCGAACGGCATGCGTTCCGCGTAGATGTCGGGGTCCGTGAAGTCGATTCCCTCGGGGAATGCGGGCTGTGCCACTGATGTCTCCTGCCCTAAGCCTTTTCATCACAGGGGTGATGGGGATCCGTGATGTGTAACACGTTCTACTCTCATTGAAACACAAGCCTGCTTACTAGGAAAGGAAACGTCGGCAGGTCTTGCTTCCCGCAGAGAACCTGTTCTACTTTTTCATTACAAGGAAAGGAGCCCGCTGTGGGCACACCAGTAATCGTCGAGGCTGTCCGTACACCGATCGGCAAGCGCGGAGGTTGGCTCGCCGGTCTGCACGCCGCCGAGATCCTCGGAGCTGCACAAAAGGGAGTTCTCGACCGGTCGGGAATCGACCCGTTGCTGATCGAGCAGGTGATCGGCGGCTGCGTCACCCAGGCCGGCGCTCAGTCCAACAACATCACGCGCACGGCCTGGCTGCACGCCGGACTTCCGTGGCAGACCGGCGCAACCACCGTGGACTGCCAGTGCGGTTCGGCCCAGCAGGCGAACCATCTGATCGCCGGTCTGATCGCCACCGGCGCCATCGACGCCGGTATCGCCTGCGGCATCGAAGCCATGAGCCAGGTTCCCCTCGGCGCCAACGTCGGCGATCAGGCCGGACCGCGCCGACCCGCGACGTGGGACATCGACATGCCCAACCAATTCGAAGCTGCAGAACGCATCGCGCGTCGACGCGGACTGACCCGCGACGACGTCGAAGCCCTCGGCGTCCGCTCGCAGGCGCTGGCCAAGCAGGCTTGGGAGGAAGGACGTTTCGACCGCGAGGTTCTCGAACTCTCGGCACCCCAGGTCGACAAGGAAGGAAACCTCACGGGCGAGACCAAGGTCGTCAATCGCGATCAGGGCCTGCGCGATACGACGGCGGAGTCCCTTGCCCGACTGAAGCCCGTCCTCGAAGGCGGGATTCACACGGCCGGAACGTCTTCCCAGATCTCCGACGGAGCGGCCGCAGTCCTGCTCATGGACGAGGACAAGGCTCGCGCGCTCGGATTGAAGCCGCGAGCCCGCATCATCGCCCAGGCGCTGGTCGGCTCGGAACCGGAATTCCACCTCGACGGACCGGTGCAGGCAACCAGCCGTGTCCTGGAGAAGAGCGGAATGAAGATCGGCGATCTCGATCTGTTCGAGATCAACGAAGCATTCGCATCCGTCGCACTGTCCTGGGCTCAGGTTCACGAACCTGACTTCGACAACGTCAATGTCAACGGCGGCGCGCTCGCTCTCGGCCATCCGGTCGGCAGCACGGGATCTCGCCTGATCACCACCGCACTGCACGAACTCGAGCGTCGCAACGGCTCGACGGCTCTGATCACGATGTGCGCCGGCGGCGCACTGGCCACCGGAACCATCATCGAGCGTATCTGAGATGACTACTCCCCCAGCCAAACCCAAGGGACTCGACGCTCCGGCGACGGTCAAGATCATCAAGTGGATGTCGAAGGCGAACGTCGCGATGTATCGCGCCACCGACGGGCGGCTGGGTAGCAAGTGGCGGGTCGGCAGCGCGTTCCCTCGCGGGCTGCCGATCTGCCTGCTGACCACCACCGGTCGCAAATCCGGCGAGGAGCGGATCAGCCCGCTGCTGTTCCTCGAGGACGGCGAGAACGTGATTCTGGTGGCGTCGCAAGGCGGTCTTCCGAAGAACCCGATGTGGTACCTCAACATCAAGGCAGACCCGGTGGTGACGGTGCAGATCAAGTCTCGGATCCGCTCGATGAAAGCCCGCGTCGCGGCCGAGGACGAGCGCGCTCGGCTGTGGCCGATGTTGAGGGCGATGTATCCGGATTTCGACAACTATCAGGCCTGGACCGACCGGGTCATTCCCGTCATCGTGTGCGAGCCACTGGAGAGTTAAACGAACTGTTTACAACAAAACGTTTACATTGACCCGGGTTCGTGCCACCCTGGGTTCATGACCGATGACCAGTTCAGACCGATCGATTCCGGCCGCGAACGCGCACATCGCGAGTACGCCGGACTCTTTCGAATCAGCGAGCGCCACGGCGCGACCCCAAGCCAGCGCGCGCGGCAATCTCATCCGGAGATGCTCGAGCCCTACGGCGCGGTGCGCGTCGTGGCTCGTCTTGCGGGTGGCACCGACACACCGCAGCCGAACGAACCCGAGGTCGACGATGCCGACGTCATGGCCGCGTTGACTCTGATCCCCAAGGCCCGAGCCGAAATGGAACAGCTGGAAGCACTGTTCCTCGGGATTGCCCGCGAACGGGGCATGACCTGGCAGGACATCGCTTTCGGGCTGGGACTCGGAAGCACTCAAGCCGCCCGCCAGCGCTACGAACGGCTCGTTCGCCGCACCGGAGGCTGAACGCGTGCCATAACCGGCGAGTTGGAGCACTATTGACTCGTACGGTCCGCACGGCGTTTCGACAGAGCCTCGAACACAGCAAGGAGTCGCATATATGACGACGCATATTCAAGATCAAATCCTGGACCGACGCGAGATCACCTCAGCCCTCGTGCGTGCGCTGGAGCGTCGCCACGAGGTGCTGGACGCAGTGGTCGACAGCAAGGACCACCAGGAGGCACTGACCACCGTCGCGGAACTCCTCGGCACGTCGGAAGCAAATGCCGAAGCAGTTCTGAGCCTCAAGTTCAGCGCACTGACCAAGGCAGCGCGCGATCGCATCCAGGGCGAGCTGGAGAATCTCGACGCCACTCTCGAATGGACGACGCTCGATCGTCCCGCGAGCAGCGGGCAGAACTTCACCCTGCGTCCGTTCAGCGACAGCGCAGAAGACAAGGCACTGTTCACGATTCGCTCGGCCGAGCAGCTCGGCGAAGACGGCAAGCCGTGGAGCGAGGATCGGATCGAAGCCGAGCGCGTCGGCGGTCTCGGTCGGATCGACGACGAGAGCGCTGCCTGGTTCGTCGCCGAGGACGTCTCCGGTGACGGCCCGAAGAGCGTCGGCCTGGTATTCGGCGAACTCGACGGCCAAGAGGTGAACGTGGCGATCTGGATCGCGCCGGAATCTCGCAAGAAGGGCTACGGCACAGCCTGCGTGAAGCATTCGCGGCGCGAACTCGCAGCTGAGTTCCCCGGCACCGTGTTGGTGGTTCGGGCGCCCGCGTAGGCGGCACGCCGCCTGTGAGTGGTTGAGGAGTTCCTGCACTCCTTAACCACTCACGGGGCCGGAGGCCCTACGCCCCGTACACCGGCGTCGGAATCTCCGCCTTCTCCAACAGCGTTGCCACGACGGGCCCGATCTCCTTCGGGTCCCAGCGATCTCCCTTGTCCTCGCTCGGGCCGTGACGCCAGCCCTCCGCGACGGTGATCTTTCCGCCCTCTACCTCGAACACCCGGCCCGTGACGTCCTTGGACTCGGCGCTACCGAGCCAGACGACCAGCGGCGAGATGTTCTCGGGAGCCATGGCGTCGAAGCCCTCTTCCGGAGCTGCCATCGCTTCTGCCATCGCCCCGCCCGCGCCGACAGTCATGCGTGTGCGCGCAGCAGGCGCGATCGCGTTGACACTGACTCCGTAATTCTTGAGCTCGGCGGCGGCCTGGATGGTCATCTCGGCGATACCGGCCTTCGCCGCAGCGTAGTTACCCTGGCCGATCGAACCTTGCAGTCCTGCACCCGAACTGGTGTTGATGATGCGTGCGTCGACGGTCTTGCCTGCCTTGGCCTCGGCGCGCCAGTAGGCAGCTGCGTGACGGAGCGGCGCGAAGTGCCCCTTGAGGTGCACGCGAATCACCGCGTCCCACTCGCCTTCGCTCATGCCGACCAGCATGCGGTCCCGCAGGAAGCCTGCGTTGTTCACGAGTACGTCCAGGCCACCGAAGGTGTCGATCGCGGTCTTGATCAGATTCTCGGCGCCCGCCCAGTCGGCGACGTCGTCTCCGTTGACCACTGCTTGACCACCGGCGGCGATGATCTCCGCGACAACCTGCTCGGCCGGACTCTCACCGGTCGCGGAACCGTCGGCACCCGCACCGATGTCGTTGACGACGACCTTGGCGCCCTCGGCAGCAAATGCCAATGCATGCGCACGTCCGATACCGCGGCCAGCCCCGGTGATGATGACTACGCGTCCGTCGACCAATCCACTCATATTTGTCTCCTAATGCACTCTGCTCGGGCTTGTCGGCTCCGCTTGTGTGCTAACTTACCAAGCAATCGCTTGGTTTGGTACACAGACGTAAGGAATCCCGATATGGGCATCAGCACCTCCTCCGACGGAACCGGCATCACCACGGTCACCATCGACTACGCGCCGGTCAATGCAATCCCGTCCAAGGGATGGTTCGAGCTTGCCGACGCCATCCTCGACGCGGGCAAGGATCTCAACACTCACGTAGTGATCCTGCGAGCCGAGGGACGCGGATTCAACGCCGGCGTCGACATCAAGGAGATGCAGGCCACCGAGGGATTCGACGCGCTGGTCGCCGCCAACCGCGGTTGCGCCGCGGCCTTCGCGGCCGTCTACGACTGTGCTGTACCCGTCGTCGTGGCCGTCAACGGATTCTGTGTCGGCGGCGGCATCGGACTCGTCGGCAACGCGGACGTGATCGTCGCTTCCGACGACGCGATCTTCTCCCTCCCCGAGGTCGACCGCGGCGCACTCGGCGCTGCCACACACCTCTCGAGGCTGGTGCCACAGCACATGATGCGCACGCTCTACTACACCGCACAGAGCGTCGACGCACACACACTCAAGCAGTTCGGCAGCGTCTACGACGTGGTCCCGCGCGAGAAGCTCGACGAGTGCGCTCGCGAGATCGCCGCGAAGATCGCTGCCAAGGACACCCGCATCATCCGGTGCGCCAAGGAAGCCATCAACGGCATCGACCCGGTGGACGTCAAGGGCAGCTACCGCCTCGAGCAGGGCTACACCTTCGAACTCAACCTCCTCGGCGTGTCCGACGAACACCGCGACGAGTTCGTCGCCACCGGCAAGCCGCGCGAGAACGCAACCCAGAAGGAAGGCTGAGACAAAACATGGCTAGCAAGCGTGACAAGACGAAGTCGCTCGACGAGGTAGTCGGCGAACTCCGCAGCGGAATGACGATCGGCTTGGGCGGCTGGGGATCTCGCCGCAAGCCGATGGCCTTCGTGCGTGCGATTCTGCGTTCGGACATCAAGGACCTGACCGTGGTCACCTACGGCGGACCGGATCTCGGACTGCTGTGCTCGGCCGGCAAGGTCAAGAAGGCGTACTACGGTTTCGTGTCCCTCGACTCCGCGCCGTTCTACGACCCGTGGTTTGCCAAGGCACGCACCGCCGGTGAGATCGAAGTCCGCGAGATGGACGAGGGCATGGTCAAGTGCGGCCTCGAAGCAGCTGCCGCTCGCCTTCCCTTCCTCCCGATCCGCGCCGGCCTGGGTTCGGACGTCCGCAACTTCTGGTGCGACGAACTCAAGACCGTCACCTCCCCGTACCCCGAGGCCGACGGCCGCTCCGAGACCTTGATCGCGATGCCTGCGCTCAACCTCGATGCGTCGTTCGTTCATCTCAATCTCGGTGACAAGCACGGCAACGCCGCGTACAACGGCGTCGACCCGTACTTCGACGACCTGTACTGCATGGCCGCCGAAAAGCGTTACGTCTCCGTCGAACGCATCGTCGAGACCGAGGAACTGGTCAAATCCGTTCCACTGCAGAACCTTCTGCTCAACCGCATGATGGTCGACGCCGTCGTCGAGGCACCCAATGGTGCGCACTTCACGTTGGCCGGCGAAAGCTACGGCCGCGACGAGAAGTTCCAGCGTCACTACGCCGAGTCCGCCAAGACCCCCGAGTCGTGGCAGGCGTTCGTCGACACCTTCCTCTCCGGCAGCGAAGAGGACTACCAAGCCGCAGTAAAGAAATTTGCCGATTCATCAAAGGCAGGGGAGCAGGCAAAATGAGCGAATCCACCGTCACCCGCGCAGAGTACGTTGTTCTCGCTTGCGCTGAAATCTTCTCCGGTGCAGGCGAAATCATGGCCAGCCCGATGTCGACGTCGTCCACCATCGGCGCTCGCCTGGCTCGACTCACCACCGAACCCGACCTGCTGATCACCGATGGTGAAGCCCTCATTCTCGAGGACACTCCGGCCGTCGGAACGAAGGGCCCCGTCGAAGGATGGATGCCTTTCCGCAAGGTGTTCGACGTCGTCGCTTCGGGCCGTCGTCACGTAGTCATGGGCGCCAATCAGCTCGATCGCCACGGCAACCAGAACCTCTCCGCCTTCGGCCCGCTTCAGCAGCCGACGCGTCAGATGTTCGGTGTGCGCGGCGCCCCGGGTAACACCATCAACCACGCGACGAGCTACTTCGTCCCCAAGCACTCCAAGCGAGTGTTCGTCGACAAGGTCGACGTGGTGTGCGGTGTCGGCTACGACCAGATCGATCCCGAGAATCCGGCTTACAAGTACCTGAACATCCCCCGCGTTGTCACCAACCTCGGTGTCTTCGACTTCGGCGGACCAGGAAACACCTTCCGCGCGTTGAGCCTTCACCCCGGCGTCACCGCCGAAGAGGTAGCCGAGAACACCTCGTTCGAGGTTGCCGGACTCGCCGAGGCCGGTATCACCCGTGACCCCACCGTCGAAGAACTTCACCTCATCCGCGAAACCCTCGATCCGCGCAACCTCCGGGACCGTGAGGTCTCGGCATGACCCCCACCCTGAAGACCGCGCTGACCGAACTGGTCGGTGTCGAGTACCCGATCGTGCAGACGGGTATGGGCTGGGTTTCCGGTCCCGCTCTCACGTCGGCAACGGCTAACGCCGGTGGTCTCGGCATCCTGGCTTCGGCCACGATGACGTACGACGAGCTCGAGCACGCGATCAAGAAGACGAAGCAGCTCACGGACAAGCCGTTCGGCGTCAACATGCGTGCCGACGCCACTGACGCCCCGCAACGCGCGGATCTGCTGATCCGTGAAGGCGTCAAGGTCGCGTCGTTTGCGTTGGCTCCCAAGAAGGAACTGATCGCCAAGCTCAAGGACCACGGCATCGTCGTCGTGCCCTCGATCGGTGCCGCGAAGCACGCGGTCAAGGTTGCATCCTGGGGCGCGGACGCCGTCATCGTCCAGGGCGGCGAAGGTGGTGGCCATACCGGCGGTGTGGCCACGACATTGCTTCTCCCCTCGGTTCTCGACGCGGTCGATATTCCGGTCATCGCCGGTGGCGGATTCTTCGACGGCCGCGGGCTGGCTGCCGCACTGGCGTACGGCGCTGCCGGTGTCGCGATGGGAACGCGATTCCTTCTCACCAGCGACTCTTCGGTGCCCGATTCCGTCAAACAGGAGTATCTCAAGCGCGGACTGACGGATACGACTGTCTCCCGCAAGGTCGACGGCATGCCTCATCGTGTGCTCAACACCGACCTGGTCAACAGCCTCGAAGGTTCCAGCTATGCAACCGGTTTGATCGCCGCGGCCAAGAATGCCACGAAGTTCAAGGCCATGACGGGCATGAAGTGGTCGACCCTCGCCAAGGACGGTCTCGCGATGAAGCGGTCGGGTGACCGCACGCTGATGCAGATCATCATGGCAGCCAACACACCGATGTTGCTCAAGGCCGGACTGGTCGAGGGCAACACGGAAGCCGGTGTTCTTGCTTCGGGTCAGGTTGTCGGCATGATCAACGATCTGCCCAGCTGCAAGGAACTGATCGAAAGCATCATGGAAGGTGCCGCGGGGCGTATCGACGCGCTTGCGGCTCTTCGCTGACACAGCTCTATCCGAGTGCGTCTCCCCCACTGTGCTTTACGCGTAGTGGGGGGAGGCGCACTCTTTGCGTTTGTCGGACTATCCCGTCTTCTCCTGCTCGAACCCGTCGATCATTCCGAAATACTGCGAGATCGCTGCTGCCGCCATCTGTACGGGAGCGGCGTTCCTCTTGTCTATCGTGCCGCGAATCAAGGGCCCACAAATCGAGAGACCTACTGGCATGTGGTCGAGCACCCCGATTCGCGCGGCGATACAGCCCATCCCGGAATTGCAGATTCCGAACGCAACTGCGTGTTGGCGAACGTCATTGGCGTTGTGCGACGATGCCACCGATCTGTTGCCGGCGCTCAACAGTGACTTCCCGATGGTCGACGCTTGCGCTGGGATACGTGAGCCGACGCGAGTCTGAAGGTCGGGGACCATCAGGCTCCCGATCTTCTGGATGTAGCGCACATGGTTTCCCTCCAACACCCCGAGGTGCACGGCGTGTCCAGTCACGAAATGCAATTGCTGAAGTAGGGGCGTAACCACTCGATCCACTTTGTTTCGATACAGCGAGAGCGCGCCCAGATCTCCTAGCTTGTCGCCTATCTCGTACTCGAGTCCTTCGCGGCGTAGCCAGTTCATCCTCACGAGTTTCAGTAGCATCCGGTGCACGGACGATCGCGGAATCCCGGTTCGGCGCGCGACCTCCCCCAATGTCAGCCGAGGCGCGTCACGAAAGCAGTCCACCACCACCGACAGTCTGTCGAGAGTTGACATGGGGATGGACTCTTCGGTGATCGGTCCGACCAACATCGATGTCTCCGTTCCGGTGGCCCGCCGCTTCGGCAGCCAACATTCGTTCCGCCCATCTGAGCTTCCGTGGACACACGACGCCAGTACGTTTCCCACGCAGCGGGAGATGCATCTGCATGGGCTCTCACCAGCACCTATACCGATGATCGGTCATGATCGTTGAGCCCGAATCCATCCCTCGTCACAGTGATGACCGGAGCCCATCAGATCATGCGGCGCCGAGCAGAACGCTTCAAAATCAGGAGGACACATGAATGCTTCATCCCCGTCGACAGGCGTGATCATCACCGGCGGCGCATCCGGAATCGGATTGGCCTCCGCCCGCGCGCTCGCGGCGATCCGACGACCAGTCGCTCTCTGGGATATCGACGAGGCAAAAGCGGTCGATCAGGCAGCCGTGATCTCCTCCGAATTCGGCATCGACGCCATCGGAGTGGGAATCGATCTCACGAGAGCGGACGACTACGCGGCCGCATTGGCCACAACCCGTTCCTCACTTCCCTCCATCGGCGGACTTGTTCACTCCGCCGGGGTCGTCGATATCGGATCCCTCGAAGGAGTGACGCTCGACGTGTGGGAGACGGGTATCAACACCCATCTACGTCCGCTCATCCTGTTGGTTCAACAGTTGATGCCTGATTTCACGGCCAATCCCGGTTCGGCAATAGTCGGAATCGCTTCGATCAACGCAACTTTGGGCAATGCAATCAACCCTGTCTACTCCGCTGCAAAGGGTGGGATGTTGTCGATGGTCCGATCGCTGGCGGACCGACTGGGCCCGGACGGCATTCGGATCAACTGCGTCTCTCCCGGACAGATTCTGACCCCTCTGCTTCAGCCGACCGTAGACGCATTGGGTGACGGGGCATTCGAACGACGCATCCTCCTCGGCAGGCTCGGTCGCCCGGAGGAAATCGCACACGCTGTCCGCTTCCTGCTGTCCGACGAAGCAAGTTACATCACCGCAACGGAATTGGTTGTCGACGGCGGCAACATCTCGTCGCAGCGTATGTGACTTGCCCAAAGATTTACCCCCCTTCGACTGTCGTACAACGTCGCTCGGTCCAGCCCACCGGGTGCACTCACGAAAGGAAGAACATGACAATTGCGGATGTCAATGAATCGGAAGAGGTTCGCATCATCGACCAGGGAGAACCTCCCACTCGATTTGCCCGCGGATGGCACTGCCTCGGCCTCGCCAAGGACTACAGCGACGGGAACCCGCATTCCGTCGAAGCTTTCGGTACCAAACTGGTCGTCTTCTCCGACTCGCATGGCGAACTGAAGATCCTCGACGCGTACTGCCGTCACATGGGCGGCGACCTGAGTCAGGGCACGGTCAAGGGCGATTCGATCGCGTGCCCCTTCCACGACTGGAGGTGGGGAGGCAACGGTAAGTGCACCGCGATTCCCTATGCTCGACGTGTCCCCCCGCTTGCCAAGACCCGCGCTTGGACTGCGCTCGAACAAGACGGGCTGCTCTTCGTCTGGCACGACCCCGAAGGCAATCCGCCTCCTGCCGAAGTCGCCATACCGATCATCAAGTCTGCGGAGCACGAGTGGACCGATTGGGTCTGGAAGTCGATAGTCATCGATACGAACTGCCGAGAAATCGTCGACAACGTCGTTGACATGGCGCACTTCTTCTACGTGCACTTCTCGTTCCCCACCTATTTCAAGAACGTCTTCGAAGGACACGTCGCCATCCAGGAGCAGAGCGGCATCAACCGCGACGACATCGTGACCTGGACCGACCCCGACGTACCGAAGTTGGTGTCGAATCTTTCGACAGCGGCCTACCACGGACCGTCGTTCATGATCGACGACTTGCGCTACGTCTACGAGAACTTCACGACCGATTCGGTGCTGATCAACTGCCACTACCCGGTGAGCCCGAACAAATTCGTACTCATGTACGGCATTACCGTCCAGAAGTCCGCAGAGATGCCCGCCGAGTTCGCCGATCAACTTGTCGACGCGATGATCGGATACATCGGTGTCGGGTTCGAGCAGGACATCGAGATCTGGAAGAACAAGACCCGCATCGACAATCCGCTGCTCTGCACCGAGGACGGTCCGGTCTACCAACTGAGGCGGTGGTATGAACAGTTCTACGTGGACGTCGCCGACGTCACGGCCGAGATGGTCGACCGTTTCGAATTCGAGATGGACACAAGCAAACCCATCGAAGTGTGGAAGCAGGAAGTCGCTGACAACATCGCACGCAGGGCCGCCGCAGGAGTAGGGCAATGACCATGGAACCGCTGGACTGCGAGCGGTGCGGAACATACGTCCTCGTGGAGAAGAACAGCTGGCATCACACGTCGACCCAGTGGCGATCAGATTCGCGCACGGCATGTTTGGAGTACCGCGACGATGCTGAACCGCCGAGAATTCGATCCGGAAGTTGTTCCGCATTGAGAAATTCCATCAATCAGGCAGCTACCGACGGACGCATAACAGTTCCCGAATGACAATCGTCCTCGCGACCTGAAGGCTCACGTCATAGCGGCGGCCAACTGCTGAGACAACGTACCTTTGTTCTCCACCTCGACGGTGTCGCAGCCCTGCCAACGCGCAGTTCTCCGAAGGAGTTCCGCCAACCGCGGCGCAGTGTCGGCGTCCGCGGTGGGTTCGGCCCACGCCGCGCGGACAAGCAGTCGACGGTTCTGACGGTCGTTCTTCAGATCGACTCGGGCGCAGATCTTGTCGTCGATCAAGACCGGAAGCACGTAGTATCCGTGAACTCGCTTGTGCGCCGGAGTGTAGATCTCGATCCGGTAGTGAAAGTCGAAGAGCCGCAACGCTCGATCGCGTGCCCACACTACCGGGTCGAAGGGTGACAACAACGCTTCCGCACGGATGGACCTGGGACGCTTCGCTCGCGGATCGATCCACACCTCCCTTGCCTTGCCTCGACGCTCCCAGCCGTCGACGGACACCCGGCGCACACTGCCGGCATCTTCGAGTTCCTGCAATGCCGTTCGTGCTTCTGCGCTGGGCAGACGAAAGTAGTCGGCGATGTCGTCGAGGGTGCCGAGACCGTGTGCCTTCACACCCCGCAGCACCAGTTCGCGTATCGCCTCCGACCGCTCGACGTGTGCGTCGAGTATCTCGGGTGCAAGCATCTGCTCGGCCAGGCCGTAACGACGCTCGAAACCGGCGCGCCCCGCCGAGACCACCTCGCCCCAACGGAACAGCGTCTCGAGCCCGACCTTCACGTCGGACCACCCCCACCACGGACCGCGCCGCGTGTTCGCCTCGTGTTCGATCTCGCTCGCCGCCATCGGACCGTTGTCGCGCAACTCCTGCCGCAACCAATCGAGGAAGACGCGCCGATCGGAAGCCCACCCGTCCTTGTCACTCAACGCTTTGGCGCGAAACTGGTCCATCCGCCAGCGGAACAACGGCCACATGTCCACCGGCAAGAACGTTGCTTCGTGACCCCAGTATTCGAGGTATCCCGAACCGGGGGTGAAGGCAAGCTGATCGAGTCTGGATTTGTCGTATGCGCCCAATCGCGCATAAACGGGTAGGTAGTGACTGCGTTCGAAGACATTGACCGAGTCGATCTGCAGCACCTGCAGCCGGTCCATCACGCCGACCAGATTGCGACGCGTCACCGTCGTGGGATGCGATTTGCCGAATCCCTGAGCGGCAAGGGCTATGCGACGGGCAGCTGCCAGTGACACGACTTCGCTCATAGTGGGCCAGACTACGCACACTCACCGACACGCTTCAGGCGGCCGAAGCCCGACGGCCGAACAATACTGCCGACATGAACACCTGCAACCTGGCCGCGTTCTCTGCGGCAGCGTCGAACTTCATCATGCGGCCGACATCCGGGACCAGGTTGAGCGCAGCATGAACTACGAACTTCGCCTCTACTGCCGACAGCTCAGGACGAATCTCGCCGAGCACTCGCGCCCATTCGACCACGTAAAGCTTCTGGCGATTCTTCAGATCGCTTCGATGACTCGGCAGAAGGTTGTTCATCTCGGAGAAGTAGACCGACATCAATTCGTGCTGTGCAAACGACAACTCCACGTACATCGCCGACAGTGACCGGAGCACTTGTTCGTGCGAAGTCGCGGAGTCGAAGACCGCTGCCGTCGCCAAGTCCAAGCGATCTGCAGCTCGATAGAACACGGCGCCGAGAAGCTCTGCCTTGCTGGGAAAGTAGCGGTACATACCGGATGCGTTCAAGCCGGCGGCCGCGGCGATCTCTTCGATGCTGACGTCGTGATACCCGCGAGAGTCGAAGAGGCGCACGGCTTCCTGCAAGAGACGTTCACGTTTGTTCGTGGTCACGGTTCGTGGTAACGAGGACTGCTCCAAGCGGCCAGCGGTGATTGCACCCTCACCTTGATCTATCGCCAGACACGCGTCGAGCAGAACCTTCTCCATCGATCGCTGGGGCAGCAACAGGTTATGGACGGTGATGCTGCCGATGACGCTGAACATCGCTGCCACGACAAGGGTCTCGTCCCTCGCCGTCATCGCGGGTTCGGAACGCGAAAGATACCGGGCTACTCGGCGATTGACCGCACTGGCTTGCGCTCGAACGGATTTCCGATCATCGGCGTCGAGAAACCGGCTCTCCCAACGATAGATTCCGGCCGTACGCCGATTGCGGATCGTCGTTCGTATCACTGCAATCAGATCTTCGCGCAACCGCTGCGCATCGGTTGCCGCAGGCGCAACCGAAACGGCATCGAGGGCACTGGCGAGCGCTCCGGTCAACTCCAGTGCCGCGTGGCGGAACATCGCGTACTTGTTCGGAAAGTGCCGATAGAGCGCCGAACCCGAAATACCGACCGCCGACGCGATGTCGTCGACACTGACAGCAGGATATCCGCGCTCACTGAACGCGATTGCCGCTGCTGCCGCGATCTGCGCCTTGCGGTCCTTCGGTCGCCTCTTGACGGAGTCGGACCTCGGCTGCCGAACAGTCCCATTCGACGTCTGCGCGTCGACGAACTGATCGTTCAGGCTCACCGTGTACCCCACTCTCCAGCCCTCACGCACGAAGCACTTCGATCCGCCTGCTCATCAGACGAGAATCAGCATAAGCATGATTTTGAAAACTCGTACACCGATTTCAGCACATCGCGCGTCTAGAGTTTCATACATGCAGGTAACGCTGCCTTTGATCAGAACACACCACTCGCCCTTCGCCGCCTCCCCCGTTGCTTCCATCGAGAATCTTCGTTAACAAAACGTTGCCTGTGGCCACCAGCAGTGGGTAGGGTCACCGCTCGAAGCATCCAGCCCGCATCCACGAAGCAATCCGACTGACAGATTCGGAATATTCGTAAACATACACAGGATGTCGATATGAATAGTTCCGATATCTCCACGTCAATGAAGGAAACTCGGTCAACAGGGCTGACAGTTCGACGAGAATTTCGGTTCACATAATGCTTGCTTGGACACATATATGTGTGAGATGCTTCACAGGCAGTTCGCTCGACCGCCAGCGCTCGAACAGTTCGAACTCCGTGCCGAACACTGTTGATCTGCAAAGGAATTCAATTAGATGACGTACGAGCTGCCAGCCGCGAAGGGCCCGGTGCGAGACGTAGCGTTACAGGGGGGCTATCTGATCGGATTCTCGGTTCAGGCACTCTTCGGTCTGTTCACGGCAATCCTGCGCAGACGACTCTCGTTGCACGAGACGGTTACTCAGACCCTGTTCATCGGTCGCGTCAGCACCGGCCCGTCGCTGCTTCTCATGATTCCGATCGGTGTATTCATCGCCGTCTCGGTCGGTGAACTGGCCGGCCGGATCGGAGCCGGTGGATATTCCGGAGCTGTCGTAGCTTTCATCATCGTCGGTCAGGCCGCGGCGCTGGTGTGCGCGTTGATGATGGCCGGTGTCGCAGGATCGGCGATCTGCACGGATTTGGGTTCACGAAAGATCCGGGAAGAGATCGACGCGATGGAAGTGATGGGCATCGACGTGATCGAGCGCCTCGTCGCACCGAGATTGGTTGCGGCAGTGATCGTCTCCCTTGCACTGTGTTCGATGGTCACCTTCGGCGGTGTGATCGCGTGCTACCTGTACCACATCTACGTCCAGCATCTTCCGGCCGGAACGTTCATGGCAACGTTCAGTCAGTACGGGCGATCTTCCGACTTCGTCATGGCTTTGGTGAAGGCTGCGGTCTTCGGCATCGCTTCGACTTTGGTCGCCACCTTCAAAGGTCTACATGCAAAAGGTGGCCCACGCGGCGTTGCCGACGCAGTCAACGAAGCCGTGGTCATCGCGTTCGCGCTCGTCTTCATCGTGAACACAGTGTTGTCCGCGCTCTACACCGTAATCGTCCCGGCAGTCGGTGAATTCTGATGTCGCTCGTCGATCTCCGTGTTCGAGCACGTCAAGCGAGCAGACCCCTGCGAACCGCGGGCGACGGCCTCGTCTCCCTCGGTCAGCACGTCACTTTCTACGTCCGCACTATCGCATCGATCCCCTTTGCGCTCACCAAGTACCGCAAGCATGTACTCGGTCAGATCAGCGAGGTCAGCTTCGGCACGAACTCCTTGTTGTCCGGCGGCGGCACCATCGGGATCGTCTTCGCGATGTCGCTGGCCGCGGCGATGATGTTGGGCGTCGAGACCCACCGGGGCCTCGAGCTTGTCGGGATGACCTCGCTCTCCGGCATGCTGTCCGCGGTTGCCAACACCCGTGAACTGGCCCCTGTTGTCGTCGCGATCGCGTTGGCCGCCAAGGTCGGAACGGGTTTCACCGCCCAGATCGGGGCCATGCGTATCTCCGACGAAATCGACGCGCTGGACTCGATGGCGATCCGATCGATCCCCTTCCTCGCGGGTACCCGGGTGATCGCTGCCATGATCTGTGTCATCCCGATCTACATGATCGGACTCCTGGCCAGTTACCTCTCGACCCGACTGGTCGTCGTGTTCTTCAACGGCGCATCGGCAGGTACTTACGACTACTTCTTCCATCTGGCGATCTCTCCGCAGGATCTCCTGTACTCGGGTCTCAAGGCCGTGGTGTTCGCCGCTGTTGTCGCGCTGGTTCATTGCGCTTACGGCTACTACGCATCGGGCGGTCCGGCCGGCGTCGGGCAAGCGGCCGGGCGCGCGCTCCGGACTGCGATCCTCGCGATCGGAATCCTCGACGTACTGATGACTTTCGCGCTGTGGGGCCTCGTGCCCCAGATCCCGGGAATGGGGGTCTGAGCCGTGGACAGACTCACTACACGCACGAAGATCGTGTACGCCCTTCGCGGCGCGATCGCCATAGTCGTAGCCGTCGCCGCCGCCGTGACAATGGTTCTACGCGGTTCGGGAAATCTCGAGCAGAGCACCGACATCTTCGTCGCTGTTCCAGCCACAGCCGGTCTCATCAGCGGTGAAGCTCCGGTTCGGTACCACGGCGTCAACGTCGGCCGAATCGGCGAAATCGAATCAGGAACCGCCGAATCCGTTGTGCAGTTGCAGATTCAGACGGATGACGCGTCGAAGATTCCCGCCGACGTGGTGGCCCGCGTCGTTCCGCGCACGTTCTTCGGCGACATCTACATGCAGCTCGTGGACAGTCCGAATGAGCAGGACCAGACGACTCTGTCGGACGGAGACGAGATCCACATGGACGACGGACCCGAGGCCGTCGCCCTCTACGACGTGTACACCAAATTGGTCGGAGTCCTCACCGCGATGCAACCCGAGAAACTTCAAACGGCTCTGACCGCACTCGGTCAAGCCCTGGACGGAAACGGAGCCGAGATCGGAGCCACGATAGACAATCTCAGTGCCGCTTCCGGCGCACTGGCTCCTGCCGCCCACCAATTCCTGGAATCCACTCCGGAATTTCGATCTGTCGTCGACGCGTTGGACCATGCGACCCCCGACATTCTCGATACCTTGGCAGCCGCCACAACCGTCTCGAACGACATGGTCGCCAACAGAGCGAATCTCGAGTCCTCGATCGGCGCGGCCGCAGTCTTCGCCGCTACCGTCGACGATTTTGTCGGGGCGAACAACCGAAACATCATCACTGTGATCGATTCCGCCGGAAAGATACTCGCAACCACCGCGGCCAATCCCGGAGGACTGCGTTCCACCCTCGCGAATGCCAGTACGTTCGGCGCCGCGGGCGCTCGGGTCTTCGCCACCGGAAAGTTCGACATCACAGCAGTTGCCACGTTCGCCGAACCGCTCCCATACACGGGTGATGATTGCCCGCAGTACGGTGACTCGCGCGGAGCACAGTGTTCGGGCTCCAACCTGACGCCTGAACAACCCGTCAGTGCCCCGGTCGTGGGCGGCGTAGCCGAAGCGGCCTCCCTGCGGTACCTCGAAGATCAACTACTGGGCGGATCGCCGGAACCCTCGGATACCCCCAACCCGGCAACAACACTGATGTTGGGGCCGATGGTCAGAGGTAACGAGGTGACCGTCCCGTGAAGGTCCGTCCTGGCCAGGTAATTCGGTTGTCACTCTTCTGTCTCACCGGCGTCGCCTGCGCGTCGTTCGTGGCGAACACGTTGTCGGTCCCGGTTCGCGGAAGCACCGATTCGTACTCGTTCGAGTTCACCGACGTCGAAGGACTCAACCCGGGCAACCCGGTCACCATGTCGGGTGTGCGTATCGGCCGCGTGGACTCGGTTGCGTTCGCCGACAACGGAGGCGGGACGAGCAAGGCGATCGTCGACGTCGAAATCGAGTCGCGATATTCCCTCGAGTCGGATGTCCGTGCCGCCGTGCGCTACGGCGACATGCTCGGTGCTCGATATCTGGCACTGACGCAGGACGACAGCGCAACAACGGTATCCGCACGACAGCTCGAACCAGGTGACACGATACCGCTGGCGCAGACAACACCGCCGATCAACTTGACGGCCCTGATGAACGGGTTCAAACCGTTGTTCGCCGCGCTGCAGCCCGAGCAGGTCAACACGCTCACGCGAAGTTTTGTCGAAACCTTCAACGGCCAGGGCCAGGCAATGACCACCCTGCTCGACCAGATCGCGACCATGAGTTCCGGCCTGGTCGACCGTCAGGACGTCTTCGCGCAACTACTCACGAACATGAACACACTTCTCACCTCCGTCGACGAGCGTCAACCCGAATTGGTCGGCCTGTTGGACGGTTTGAACGATCTGAGTACTTCCGTCGTCGGGCAGAACGATCAACTGGTCTCGCTCTTGGATCAGGGAAACCGCACTGTCTCGTCGTTGGCTCAGATCATGGCCGGGTCGAACGGTGCATTCGGTCAGACCGTGCAACAACTCGAAAGTGTCACCGGGAGTTGGATTGCGAGCACCGACGAGTTCAACAGACTTCTCGTCAACCTTCCCCAGTTCGCCGACGCCGCCAACCGGATCGGAAGTTACGGAAGTTTCATCAGCCTGTATCTGTGCAATTTCACTCTGAAGGCAGGCGACATGGAAGCCAACATCTTCGGTCCGACACACTCGCCGGTGTGCTCATGATGTTCCTGGTCAAGCTGATCGACGTGTTCGTCGGCATCATGCTCTTCCTGTTCAAAGGGGATCGCCGTCGCAGCGGTAGCGGCACCGCTCTCGCCCTGGGCAGTCTCGGAATCTTCGTTCTGGTGGTGGGACTCGGCGCCGCCTTGGGCATTCCGAAGCTCTGGTACAACGTACGCACGTCGGCATACACAGCCGAGTTAGCCAATGCCAGCGGGCTTTCCGACACCGATCCGGTTTACGTGGCCGGGGTTCCCGCGGGCCGAGTGGATTCGATCGACCTTGCCGGCGACCACGTCGTCGTCAACTTCCGCTTGGACAAGGACCAGCCTTTGGGAAACCAGAGCACGGCGACGGTCAGGCTCAAGACGGTCCTCGGCAAGCGCTACCTGGAGATCGTGCCGGCCGGAGTGGTCGACGACTCCGAGGCGCGGGTCATCCCGCTCTCCCGCACAACCGTGCCGTACAGCCTCGACGACGTCAGCAGTGATGCCACCACTGCGGCAACAGGCGTCGACCTACAGGCGATGGAGTCCATGATGAACACCCTTTCGCAGGTGATTCCCACTGATTCCGATCAGGTGGGCCGGGCTCTGGCCGGAATCAGCGGCGCCTCGGCGGCTTTCGCGCAGAACAGTGAACAGATCGACCAGATTCTCATCATGTCTCGTGAGCTGTCGGACATGGCTGCGGCACAAACCGATTCGATCGTCGGTGCTGCGGCCAATGCTCAGACGATCGTTCGAACTCTTGCGATGCGCAAGGACGCACTGACTCAGCTGGTCGACAACCTGACAATCATCATCTCGAAGCTCTCCACCACTTTCGTCGATCGTCAGGACGAGTTCGGAGCCATGACCGACAACCTCGTCGCGGTCACCACCACGCTGAAGAACAACGCAGATCAGATCGACCTGCTGTTGACTCGTCTTCCTTCCGCGCTGCGTTCGGTCACCGATTCAACCGGCACCGGCAATTGGACCGACGTCAACGCGCCGGCGGCCGTGATCCCGGACAATCTGCTCTGCGCGCTCGGCATCATGGAGGGCTGCAAGTGAATACACGAAAAGCCGTCACGGCCATGCTGGTAGTGACCTTGGCGATCGCCCTGCCCGGTTGGTACATATTCGGACGAACAGATCAGTCCAAGACCGTCTACGCCGATTTCAGCTACGTCGGCGGAATCTACGAGGGAAGCAAGGTCACCGTCCTCGGAGTCGGCGTCGGGACGGTCACGTCGGTGGAACCTCGCGGAACTTCTGTTCGAGTAGCGATGTCGATGCCCGACTCCGTGGACCTGCCCGCCGACGCCTCGGCCTATGTCCTCAATCCATCGGTGATCAGCGATCGACACATCGAACTCGGCCCGGCGTACACCGGCGGAGAGACACTGAAAGACGGCGACCAGATTCCGATCGAACGTGCCCACTCCCCCATAGATTTCGACGGCTTGATGGGAAGCGTCAGCACTTTGGCCGACGCATTTGCCGGGGATGGGGGCAATCTCGGCGATCTCGTGAGCCGCGGCGCCGCCGGGTGGCAGGGCCAGGGCGATCAATTCAACACCGCAATTCGCAACCTCAGCACAGCAACCGGAGTTGTCGGCGCTCGGTCGGAAGACATCGGTGCCCTTGTCGACAATCTCAACACTTTGATGAATGCTCTGGACGCACGGCAGGTCAGCCTCGACGAACTTGTCGGCGACCTCGGCGTCCTGGGTGATCAATGGGCGAGCCAGAACATGGACATCTCACAGCCTCTGCAGGATCTGCAGGTGGTCTTCGACCAGTTGAACAGTTTCATGACAACTCACGGCGATGATGTCGGTGCCATAGCCGACAACGTGCGAGTTCTCGGTGACACTCTGGCTGCCAAAGAACCCGGCCTCGCCGAGTTCATGGACCTGGTGCCGTTGATGATGCAGAACCTCTCCCAGACAATCGGTCCTGATCAGCGCGGGCGCATTCGGCTCAACGTCTCGACTGCATTGACTCAGTTCGCGGTGGCGAAACCGCTGTGCGACACCTACAAGTTGCCGATCTGCACCGGAGCCGGGTTCACGAATCCGATTTCCTTCCCCCTCAGCACTTCTGATCCGCTCGGCATCGCCTCCGCGATTTCCGGCGGAGCCGTCCCCGGAGGTGGCAATTGACGCGGCAATCGGTTCGAATAATCGCCGGTATCGTGATCATCGGTGTGGGTTCTGCGGCCGTGCTCGCCTTCGGCGGCTGTAGCGCAGGCATTCAAGACCTACCCCTGGGTCGTTCGGCCGACGGTGACGCGTACAACGTGGCGCTGCAGCTGGCCGGCGCCGACGGCCTGGTGTTGGGAGCAGACGTCCGCAGCGGCCAGAAAGTCATCGGTCGAGTATCCGCGCTGTCAGCCGATGTCGTCGGAGCCGATGTGACTCTGAGTCTGGACGCCGCGACGCCATTGCCCGACAACGTCGAAGCTTCCGTCGAACTCCCGTCCGCACTTGGCAATCCGTTCATCAGACTCTTGGTGCCGGAAGTTCCGTCCGGCTCCACGCTCAGCGACGGAGACACAATTCCGGAGTCTCGCACCGAGATCGGTCCGCAGGTCGAAAGTGCGCTTGCCACCCTCGGCACGGTTCTGACCGGAAGCGGCATCGACCAACTCGATACCGTGGTGCGCGAGCTGAACACCGCGTTTTCCGGGCGCTCCGGTGAAGTTCGTTCTCTGACCGAGACCCTCACCTCGCTCATGGCAGAGGCAAGCAGTCACCGCAGCGAGTTCGACGAGGCCGTCGACCTCGCTGCCCGGGTCTCCTCCCAACTGGCCGGCCAACGCGTAGTTGTCGACAACTACCTCGATTCCGTTCCACAGGTGGTGTCGATTCTCGTGGGACAGAAGGATCAGATTGCGAGCCTGTTGAACTCGACCGTTCAGCTCGCCACCAACGCAAACACCATTCTCGACTCGTCTCCCAACGGCCTCGACGCGATGCTGCACGATGCGTCGACCGTTGTCGGGACTCTGGATTCGTTCAACTCGGAGATCGGCCAGACGCTGACGAACATGAACGGGTTGCTCGAAAACTTCACCGGTGCAGTGCAGGGCGACTACCTCGTTTTCGACGGCGCCCTGGATATTCCGGGAACGATCGACAAGCTCTGGAGCGGCGGTATGGCCGGTCAATCGATCGCACCAGCGGGAACTCTCACCGATCTACTTCAGGGAGGTCTGCGTTGAGTCGCCTTGCGCTTGTTCAACTTGTCCTGTTCGCTCTGATCGCTGCTGTGGTCATCCCTTTCGGGATCGTCTACGTGGTCGGCCCTCAGGGTTTCGGGGGTCAAATCCTGCTGCACGCCAACATGTCCGACGCCTTCGGACTGACCAAGGGCACGGTCGTCACGTATCGCGGCGTACAGGTGGGGAAAGTGAGTGAAGTCGAACTCGACGCAGGCACCCGCACGGCTCGGGTGGAACTCTCACTCAACGACAACACCGAGATACCTACCGACAGCGTCGCCAAGGTGACGATGGGGACCGCAGCCGGAATTCAGAATGTCGACATCTACCCCAACACAGACCACGGCCCGTATCTTAGGGACGGCGACGAGATCGCCATGCCCGCGGATCAGCAACCGGTCCAGATGAGCCAGTTGATGCTTCAGGCGTCCGGTGTCTTGGAAGGGATTGATCCACAAGCGATCAGCGACATCGGGACCGAGCTGGGGAATTCGTTCAACGGGCTCGGCCCGAGCTTGGCGACGATGATCGACAACGGTGGGACCATGTCGGCGCAGTTGAACGACCAGTCGGCCGAACTCGCTGCGCTGCTGTCGCGAACCTCCACGTTGGTGGACTCCATGGCGACACAATCGGATTCGTTCGTCCGGGGAATGGCAGCTGCCAAGAACTTCACCGAACAACTCGAATCCAATGCGCCGGTGCTGATCTACCTCACCGATCATTCGCCCGCCGCCCTGAACAGCGCTCAACAGTTGTTCGACAAGTACCACAACACTTTCGGAGCGGTCCTGGCCAATCTCGTCACTGTCGCACCGATCATCTCCGACCGCACAGAGGCCCTGGAAACCGGACTTGTCACGATTCCTGAAGGTCTCGCCAAACTGGCATCCATCGTCAAAGGCGATCGCGCCGACTTTGCCTTGGTTGCGACCCAGGGGCCGGTCTGCAACTACGACACCCCTCGGCGTGAGGTCGGCGATCTGTCTCCCACCAGTCCGAGTCTGGCGATGTACTGTCCCCCCGCCGACGACCTCGTCCAACGCGGAGCACAGAATGCTCCGCGTCCGAACGACCTCGGTTTGCAGAACTCGACCGTCCCGGGCACTCCGATCGGACCGCCCGTCGTCGCAGATCCGATTCTCGTCCCGACCGGAGTCGACGCCCTGAACTACTGGAGATTGATGTTGGAAGGACTGGGAAATGGCACACGGTGACAACGCACTACTCGACGAGACAGAAGCCGAGGTGGCCGAACATCCGACTTCTCCGTCGCTACTTCACCGCCTGAAGGAGCCACGCAACGCACTGATCTCACTAATGGCGGTAGCGCTGGTCGCAGCATTGGCGGTGCTCGGATTCCAGATGTACTCGGCGAATCAGGAAGACACGCTGCGGCAGGAGGCTTTGGACACCGCACGGGATTACTCAACCATCATGTCCTCCTTCGATTATCAGAACCTCGATGTCAACAAGGACACCATCGCCTCGATGTCGACCGACGAGTTTGCCGGCACCTACCGAACGATGGTGGATTCCCTGAGGGAAGTCGTTGCCGGGGGCCAAGGCCAGGCGAGCGCGACGGCGACAGACGTCGGCATCGGATCACTGGACGATTCGTCGGCCAAGGTGCTCGTGTTCGTCGACCAACAAGCCAAGAATGTCGCAGCGCCAGAGGGAAACACACAGAAGTACCGCATGGTCGTGTCCCTGGTCCGCTCGGGCGACCGGTGGCTCGTGAGCAACGTCGAGACCAAGTAACTCACCACACGCGGAGGAAGATCCATGCCCACTCACTACCTGGATTCGGAAAAGTCCGAGTCGTCGCTTCGCACCGATCAGACACGCATCACCATCACGGCCGAGCGTAGACGGTGGGCACGTAAGCCCGCACACATCACCGACGCACTCGATTTCTGGTCGTTCGCCGGAGCCGCTGCCAACGTCATCCTACAACTCGGTTGGCCCGAGGTGGCGTACGGCGTCATGGAGAGCAAGGTCGAATCGGGTGCTCTGACAGCGCATCCGTGGAAGCGTGCACGAACCACGACGCAGTACCTGACGGTCGCGATCCTGGGTGACGAGGAAGAGCGAAAGGCTTACCGCGAGGCCGTGAACTCGGTGCACCGACATGTGAAGTCGGATTCAAACAGCCCGGTCAAGTACAACGCCTTCAATCGCGAACTCCAATTATGGGTTGCTGCATGCCTGTTCATCGGTTTCGAGGACAGTCATCAGTTGCTGCACGGCAAGATGTCCGAAGAACAGGCGGAGTCGTTCTACAAGTCCGCGTCAACTTTGGGAACGACGCTGCAGGTCACCGAAGAGATGTGGCCGGCCACACGTGCCGACTTCGAGCGCTACTGGAACCTCGGTTGCGAACGCGTCGTCATCGACGAACGCACCAAGCAGTACCTGATCGACTTGGTCAACCTACAGATGATCGCGTGGCCGATACGCCTGGTGTTCCGAAACTTGTTGCGGTTCCTGACGGTCGGATTCCTTCCACCGATCTACCGCGACCAACTCGATCTCGAGTGGACCGAAGACGACCGCCGCCGGTTCGAACACCTCTTCATTTTCGTGTCGTTCGTCAACAGGTTCATCCCACGCTCCGTTCGTCAGGCCGGCAACACCATTCAGATGCGCGACATTCGCCGCCGGATCAAGGCGAGCAAGAATCTCGTCTGAGCCAGCAGCGCGTTATTCGTTGTCAATTCTGCTGCCCTACAGGTAAATCGGGTCGGTCGGTCGACAACAGATCACGGCTGGACATGGGTTCCAGCACGACTGAAACCGGGTCGAAAAGCCGACAAACCGGGCTTATCGAGTGTCACATCCGCCGCATATCGACGCCGTCGAGGCACGTTTCAGGTGACTTGCATCACATTTTATCTCGTTTATGTAACGCCGGGAGAGGTGGCATATCGCCACGCGACCTGGGAAAACACTCTTTGATGCATTTCTGTTGCACAAACATGTGTCGACACGCCGACCCGTGACCAATCCGTAATCATCTCTTATGGTTGGTGACAGCCCGATCAACCGGGCATTACCGAATCGCCACCGCCCGTCCCACCCCGCGGTTCGGACTCGACAACATTCCTAGAGGTGGGAGCGGAGCTGAGACGGTCACCGTCCTCCGTCGGCGGGACTCGAGAGGATTTACCGAAAATGACCAAGACCACCGTTACCCGTGCACTTGCCTCTGTCGCCGCAGCCGGAGCCCTCGCAGCCGGAGCCCTCGGACTGAGCGCAGGCACCGCATCCGCAGCCACCCACGACTGGTCGGGTGTCGCAGAATGCGAATCTTCGGGCAACTGGGCCGCGAACACCGGAAACGGCTACTACGGCGGACTCCAGTTCAGCCAGAGCACGTGGGAGGCCTACGGCGGAGCGGGCAGCGCCGCCAACGCCAGCCAGGCAGAACAGGTCCGCGTTGCTGAAAACGTCCTTGCCGGTCAGGGCGCCGGCGCGTGGCCGGTGTGCGGACAGTACCTCCGCTGACCCCAGTTCGAGTAGTGCGTCACTGCCCGGTGTTCGTCGAGAATTCGACGGGCCCCGGGCAGCGTCGCACTAGCGACCTTCATGCCCCGCCTGATCCGGCCCCACCACCACTACTGTTGAAAGATGTTACAGCGGTATGTGATCCGTCGGGATGACGCGGAGCGAGCGAGGTGTACTGACTCGCCTTCCGATCACGCATCAGCCCTCGGAGAGCCATCCACAATTTTTGGGCCGCCCTCGCCAACCGGTTGTGAGAACTGACCAGCGCAGCCGTAGAAGCGTACGGGATGGGGTCCTCACGCACGTAGTGCTCCATAACCCCAGCGTAGCCGTGTTTCTATGCCGAAATGTTCGTTTTCAATCGCTACCTCGCATCCCTCACGGCGACCGAACAAATCGATCCGGCGCACTCGATGGCCCATCCTTGACCAGGCGTGCAAACCGGTCGGGTAAATCGCGTGGCCCGAACACTTCTCGACCACTGTGTGACAAGAGACGGTCAACGCTCCACCACTCGAAGTGCTCGACCAGCTCGGCGGCCAGCGCTTCGCGCCCCAACGACCCACAGGGCTCGAATGCGGTCGCCACCGGCACGAGGAAGTAGTCGTTGATCGCACCACCCCAACCCGGCAATATCGCCGGGTCACGGATCTCCTCATGCCACAGATGGGTGGCTGCGCCGTAGTCGCGCAAGCCGATCTCCTCGTCCAATTCGCGCGCGAGCGCCTCGGACGGGGTTTCGTCTCCTTCCAAGCCTCCGCCCGGAGGACACCAGACCGTAAGCCCGCCCCCGGGCGCGATGAATCGGTAAAGCAGAAGACGGGACTGGTCGTCAACGGCCAACCCCCTGGCCGAATGCCTCAGACGCATGAGTGCCACTGTAAGTCAGCAGGTCAGGCCATGACGGCCAACTCCGGCAGTCCGGCAACCACAACCGCGAGGTTGTATCCCGACATCCGCAGTTCTCCGTTGTCCCCTGTCCTCGCGTACTCCGCATGCCCGAACGCCCGCTCGTGTTTCACTCCATCCGGGGTGATCCCCTCGGCCGTGGACAACCGATGGAACTCGGTGCGCGTCGGATCGCCACCGAAACGGCCGAACCCCGCGATACTGTCGCCTTCCGCTTTCATGACGTAGACGTGCCGGTCGGCGATACCGAGGTCCGACTCCACCTTGGCTCGCACCCCGGGTGAACCGTAGAACACCACGTCGTCGACCGCTGCGCTTGCCCCGCGTTGCAGCGCAAGAGAAGTCGCGAGGGATCCGTAGGAGTGGCCCAACGCGGTGATATGGACTCCGTCGTTGACCGACGCAGAACGAAGACCGTGAAAAAAGCTGCCCAATGCGTCGGCGGCTATGCCGGCCTTGGACGATCGACTGACGTCGAAGCTGGCCCGACCGATGTCGAACTTTCCCGGCCCGATCACCTGTGGCGCGTCGTATCCGATCCAGGCGATGGTGGCCACGCTTTCCTTTCGGCCGGCCAGTTCGAGCTGCCGCATCGCCTCGGCTCGTAATCGCGTTGCCTCGCCGACCATTCCGCGCATCGAGTCCTTGACGTTGGTGTTCAGTCCGGGAATCGTCACGGAGATGTGATCCGCTGTGTCCGGATCACCGATCGCAATTGCAGCGAAGCCGCGTTCGCCCGAGCGCATGTCCATGAGCAGTAACCGTCGATCAGGTTCGGCGCGAAACAACTCGTCGAGCGCGTCCAGATCCTCGAGTTTGCGTTCGGCGTACCACTGGCCCGCCCCGGTGTTACTCAGTCTGCCGCCGAAGAACTCGCGGTGAAGTTCTTGCGAGATTCGGACTGAATCATCTTGCAGCCGTGCTCGTTCCGATTGAATTCGATCGAGATTGGCCGGGCTGCGAATCGCAGCAGGAATGCCGTCGAGGTTGGCGATCAGGCCTGGTGCATGACGCAACATCTGACGCTGCCGATCAGGGCTGAACGCTCGCCACTCCTCCCCCACACGCACAGCTTTGTCACGGAGGTCGGTGCCGACCTGAGACCGCAGAGACAACGCATGATGAAGATCCGCGCTGACCAGCAGTGCCTCACCGATCAGTTCTCGAACTGCGACCTCGAGCAACTGGGCGTGCACGTGGAGCGGGTGACCGTCGGCGATGGGCGCAACGGCAGAGACGGTTCCATCCTGACGAATATGCAAGTCGTCGGCGACGGCCTCTTTGCGCAGCGTATCCAGCCGTCGACGGATGTCGCGAACGCGGTGAGCGACCAGAACGCCTTCCAACCCAGCAGACAGTTGATCCAAGGCTTCGACGTCCCATACGTCGATATCTGTGAGATCCACTCGGGTCAGGACGAACGAGCAGCGATCCGAGCCTGTACTTCCGGGCGACGCAACGGAGGGACGGTCTGAGGTGGCTGTCTGCGAGGCGGCAACGCACTGAGCAGGCGCGTCGTCGTTTCGGTCACCTCACGCACCGCCTGTTCGAAGGCGTCTCGGTTCGCGTCGGACACCTTGGCTATTCCGCTCACCTTACGTACGTATTGGCGAGAGGCCGCCTCGATCTCCTCCGGCGTAGCAGCGGGCTCGAGTCCACGAAGTTCAGTGATGTTTCGGCACATAATTCGACGATAACCCTGCTCACCGACGTCGTCACGGTTCGATACATCAATGTATCCAAACTGCCACGCAGATCCGGGCATCACGGTAGTTTCAGTGAAATTCCCCCAGTGACTGGAAGTAGCCACTAACTCATGGACTCTGCACTCACCTCCGTCGGCCTACCCGCCGCACTCGCCATCATCATGTTCGGCCTCGGACTTTCCTTGACGGTCGGAGATTTTGCCCGCGTGGCAAAAGCGCCGAAAGCCGTCTCGATTGCCCTGATCTGTCAGTTGTTGTTGCTCCCGGCCGCGGCCTTCGGTCTGGTCACGTTGTTCGACCTCGACCCGCTGCTCGCTGTCGGCATGATGCTCCTCGCCGCATCACCGGGCGGCACCACGGCAAACCTGTTCAGCCATCTGTTCCGCGGCGATGTCGCTCTCAATGTGACACTCACTGCGGTCAATTCGGTGATAGCGGTGGTCACCCTTCCGCTCATCACCAACTTCGCGTTGGGCTACTTCGAACCCGAGGACGCGGACGGCACCCTCGGACTGCAGTTCACGAAGGTACTTCAGGTCTTTGCCGTCGTACTGATTCCTGTCGCCCTCGGAATGTGGGTTCGATTGCGCTCGAGCGCCTTTGCCGAGCGCATGGACAAGCCCGTCCGCATCGGATCCGCGGTGGTTCTGGCACTGGTGATCGTCGGAACGGTTGTTTCCGAGCGCGAGAACATCGCGGACTATCTCGTCGACATCGGCGTCGTCGCTGCCTTGTTCTGCCTACTGAGCCTCTCGATCGGTTACGTCGTTCCCCGGATATTCGGCATCGAGGATCGTCAGGCCATCGCCAGTTCCATGGAAATCGGCATCCACAACAGCACGTTGGCGATCACCATCGCCGTCAGTCTCCTCGACAACGTGCAATTGGCAGTACCGGCCGCGGTGTACGGCGTTCTGATGTTCCCGCTCGCTGCAGCCTTCGGCGCCGCAATCACCCGAAAGTCACGGACCATGGCCGAAATCGACTAATATCAGGCGGTTTTCGATATAGGTGATCTGGTATCGCCAACCCTACGATCGATACGGACTCAGACCGAAGGGTATCGAAAAAATGCTGACCAACACACCTACCGTGCCGGACGAACGCGTCTGGCAAGAGCTAGTCGACGCACTTACCCGTCGCCAATTCGGCATCGGAGCCGGGATGGCAGCAGTCGCAACTATTCTGTCGTCCTGCAGTTCCAGCGACGGTTCAGGGGCCGATGATGACGCTCAAATGCGCACCGTCACCACGCCGTTGGGGACCTACGACATACCTACCAACCCCAAGCGGGTCTTGGCCGTCGACGCCCGAACCGACCTCGAGCTCGCCATTGCCCTGGAACTACCGGTGTTCGGATACAACATCTCGCCCGTCACCAAGTGGGTTCCCGTCGACGGCTCGGCCGAATACCTCAGCGACAAGCCCAATCTGGAGCAGATCCTCGGACTCGCACCCGATCTCATCATCTGCGTCAACGCCGACAACGAGTACTGGCCCGCCGCAAAGCTCCAAGCCATCGCTCCTGTCCTGACGACCGAATCGAAGCAGACGTGGCGGGAGAACCTGACCCGGCTCTCCGATTGGCTGGGCCGAACACCCACCATGGATCGCCTGATCACCGACTATGACGCTCTGATCACCGACATCCGCTCTCGACACGCTTCGGCGATCGCGGGCAAGACCGTCGCAAGCTTGTCCTACAGTCCGGACAAGGCCACGATCTACATCGACAGCCTGCCCGTGTCGGAGGAAACGGGAAAGAAGAATCGTCAACCCACCGACATGACGCTCGCCGATATCGGCGGAAGAACATTGAACACAACCGGTTTCGACAATCAGGGACGACTGAGCATCGAAGAGATGGATCGTCTGCAAGGCTGCGACGCGTTCATGGTTTCTGTCACAGACAGCAATGACACCACCTTCGAACAACTCTCGGACACCAAGTTGTGGCAAAGACTTCCGGCTGTGCAGGCCGGGAACGTCACCGTTCTGCAAGGAAGTACGTACTACGGGTCCATCTACACCAACATGTACGTCGCCAAGGGCTGGGACGATCTCTATTCGACGCTCGACTGATCAGACTTGTCCGTGGAAATGCCGGCCGCTCCCGCGCGGTCGGCATTTCACGTTTCGAGGTCGATGCCCAACGCTCCGGAGAGGGTCCGCAGACAGATCACTCTCAACTCTTCCTGCGGTATGGAAGGTTGATCGAGCCAGTCGAGGCAGACAGCTCGGACGAACGCGATCCATCCCCGAACTGCAACGGCAGCGAGCTGTCTTCTTTCGCCCTCGAATCCCAGTGCATCGAGGATTCGAATCTGCTGCTGTTCGAGTTCGCGCTCGACAATCGCCCGGATACCGGCCTCGGCCGACAGCGTCCCGACGTTGATGGCGCGCACTCCCCTGCTGTGCGACTTCACGTACGCGAAGTAGGCGTCCAACCCGGCTGCCACCTGTTCGCGCACCGGTAGCGTCGCATCGGGTGCGGTCACCTCGAGCAGGTGCTGCGATTCGCGCTCGACGATTGCGGCGAAGAAGTCTCGCTTGGTCGGAAAATAGTGGTACATCAACCCGCGCGAGACGCCCGCAATCTCGGCGACCTCTTCGATCCACACATCCTCGTACGAGCGATCGGCAAAAAGTTGCGCGCCGATGTCGAGCAACTGCGTGCGCCGCTGCTCTCGGTCCAGGCGTTTTCGTGGTGCGACCATAGGCAAGTCAGATTACTACTTGACACCGATTCAGTAAGGCGTACTTTGCGTACTAGACATCAATTCAGTAAGCGATCTCACCCCGGGGGACACACAATGAGCGTCGACACCACTCCAGAGGCGACGACCGATGCTCGGATCCCGCATCCGGCGTGGCGCCTGCCGGTCCTCGGGGACGTTCTCGGGATCAATATCCGGACACCGCTGCAGAACTCCGTGAGCATCGGCCGCGAACTCGGCCCGATCTTCGAGAGAAATGTCCTGGGAAATCGCTTCGTCTTCGCCTCGGGCGCGGACATGGTGGCAGAACTGTCCGACGAGTCCCGGTTCGCGAAGCACCTTGCACCTGGAGTCAAAGCACTCCGCGGAATCGGCGGCGACGGCCTGTTCACGGCGTACAACCACGAACCCAACTGGGGCAAGGCGCACAATCTCCTGGCACCGGCGTTCAGCCAGACTGCGATGCGCTCGTACCACCGCACCATGCTCGACGTAGCCGGCGAGTTGGTCGACCATTGGGACAGTCGTGAAAGTGACTCCCCCATCGACGTCTCCGCAGACATGACCAAGCTGACGCTGGAGACCATCGGACGCACTGGATTCAGCTACTCGTTCGACTCCTTCGAACGTGAAGAACAGCATCCGTTCGTCAAGGCAATGGTCGGCGCACTCTCCCATTCGCAGCGCACGACGTTCCTGAAGTCGACCGCCCTCGGGCGAGTGCTCGCACGTCGCGCCGATCAACGTGACGAGGTCCGCAAGGCGTACATGGCCGAGGTTGTGGACGAAGTGATCCGTGCCCGGCGGACAAGTACCGAACCGGGGCCCGAAGATCTTCTCGAACTGATGCTGCGGGCGGCACGCGAGAACGATCCCAACCGTATCGACGAACTGAACATCCGCCATCAGGTCGTGACCTTCCTCGTCGCCGGACACGAAACGACCTCCGGCGCATTGTCGTTCGCGCTGTACTACCTGTCACGAAACCCTGACGTGCTGGCCAAGGCGCAAGCCGAGGTCGACAAGGTATGGGAGGGCGAGGAGCCCGCCTTCGAGAAGATCGCGAAACTTCGATACGTACGACGCGTCCTCGACGAATCATTGCGTCTGTGGCCGACCGCTCCCGCCTACGGGCGCGCGGCGCTCGAAGACACGACGCTCGTCGGCAAGTATCCGATGAAGAAGGGCGATTGGATGCTCGTGCTCATCCCGTCACTTCATCGTGATCCGGTGTGGGGCAACGATCCCGAGGCGTTCGATCCGGATCGCTTCCTGCCTGCCAACATCAAAGCCAGGCCGGCGCACGTGTACAAGCCATTCGGAACGGGTGAACGCGCCTGCATCGGAAGACAATTCGCCATTCACGAAGCGGTCCTCGTGTTGGGCACCATCTTGCAGAAATACACGATCGAGGCCGATCCGGACTACGAGTTGAAGGTAGCCGAACGGCTCACCCTGATGCCCGAAGGCTTCAACTTGACGGTCCGCCGACGCTGACCTCGCAAAACTGCGTCGCGCAACTCGGTTGAACAGTCCCGAATGCGGTAATCCCTGAGGTGGCAGCAGCGAGCACCGGCGCACCCTGGGAGTTCACATGACAAAGAGGCCTGCAGTGGGAATCGTCTTACTCTCGGCGGCATTGGCCACGGGAGCTTGCTCGGCAAGCGTCGGGACGCCGCAAGTGGACAAGTCCGAAGTCGCAAGTCAGATCTCCACTCAACTAGCCGAGAAGATCGGCGAGCCACCCGACGACGTGACGTGTCCGGAGAACCTCGACGCCGAAGTCGGCGCATCGATCACGTGCATCCTGACCGAGCAGGGCACCGAATACGACGTCACAGCTACCGTGACCAGCGTTGACGGTGAAAGTGCGAACTTCGACATCAAGGTCGCGGATGCGCCGAACAACTAACTGCTGTGCGCCTTTATTAACCGCCGGCGGTTAATAAAGGCGCACAGCAAGGCGTCAGAGACGCTCGATAATCGTCGCGTTCGCGGTGCCGCCACCTTCACAGATGGTCAGCAGGCCATAACGACCGCCGGTGCGCTCGAGTTCGTTGAGCAGGGTTGCCATCAGCTTGGTGCCGGTCGCGCCGAGCGGGTGACCGAGTGCGATCGCGCCGCCGTTGACGTTGACCTTGGCCGGATCTGCGCCGATTTCCTTGATCCAGGCCAGGACGACCGGGGCAAAAGCTTCGTTGATCTCGACGATGTCGATGTCGTCGATGCTCAGGCCGGCCTTCGCGAGAGCATGCTTCGTGGCCGGGATCGGCGCACTGAGCATGAAGATCGGGTCGTCGCCGCGTGCGCTGAGGTGATGAATCCGGGCGCGGGGCTTGAGGTTGTACTTCTCCACCGCTTCCGCCGACGCCAGCAGCAGCGCACTCGCACCGTCGGAGATCTGGCTGGCCACTGCCGCGGTCATGCGTCCGTCTTCGACGAGAACCTTGAGCGTCGCCATCTTCTCGAGGCTGGTCTCGCGGGGTCCTTCGTCGACGGTCGCGTCGCCCATGGCGACGATCTCGTTGTCGAAACGACCCGCGGCGATTGCAGCCTTGGCGCGCTCATGGCTCTGCAGGGCCCACTTCTCGAGCTCTTCGCGGCTGATGTCCCACTTCTCGGCGATCATTTCGGCGCCCTTGAACTGCGAGACCTCTTGGTCACCGTAGCGCTCGGTCCAACCGACCGAACCCGAAGTCGGCGTGTCGAATCCGTACTGCTGACCGACGATCATCGCTGCCGAGATCGGAATCTGGCTCATGTTCTGAACGCCGCCGGCAACGATCAGATCCGCGGTGCCCGACAGGATGGCCTGAGCGCCGAAGTGCACTGCCTGCTGGCTCGAACCGCACTGACGGTCGACGGTCACCCCGGGAACGTGCTCCGGGAATCCCGCTGCGAGCCAGGACATACGGGCGATGTTGCCGGCCTGGCCGCCGATGGCGTCGACGCAACCGAAGATCACGTCGTCGACGTCACTGGGGTCGATACCGGTGCGCTCGACCAGTGCCTTGACGACGTGCGCACCGAGATCGATGGGGTGCACGCCGGACAGCGCGCCGCCCCTCTTGCCGATCGGTGTGCGAATGGCGTCGACGATGTAAACCTCGGACATAGCGTTAGCTCCTAGTTTCGTTGTGCAGCAATAGTTCTTGAAGTTGATTCAGCAATAGCGTCTGAAGTTGTGGCCGGATCGGAGAGCCCGTCGAGCACGATCGCGAGATATTGAGCCGCGACGGCGTGAGCCGAGAGGGATCCACCAGGGCGGTACCAGCGAACCGCGACCCACACGGTGTCGCGCATGAAGCGGAAGACCAATTCGACGTCGATGTCGGAGCGGAAGGTCCCGTCCGCGACGCCGGCTTCGAGGACGCCGACCCACAGGTCCCGGAATTCGGTGTTGCGCTCGGCCAGGTAAGCGAAGCGCTCGTTCCCGACGAGGTGCTTGACCTCGTCCTGGTAGATCGCCACAGCCGAATGTGAGGCGTCGATGGCCTCGTACGACGTCACGACCAGTGCTTCGAGCGTCGCGCGACTGTCCAACCCCGCCGCGACGATCTCGCGGTATTTTCCGAAGAGTTCGTCGAGGAACTGGTGCAGGATCTCGTCGACCATCGACTCCTTGGAATCGAAATGGTGATACAGGCTGCCGGACAGGATCCCGGCGGCGGCGGCGATGTCGCGGACGGTCGTCGCGCGCACTCCGCGATCGGCGAAGAGCCCCGCCGCGATCTCGAGCAGCTCGTCGCGGCGCCCGGACTTACCGTTTGATTCGTCGGAATTTCGAGGTGGCGTCATGTATTCAATCCTATCCAGGGCCTTCCCCTGTGCGCGGTCAGCGAGTCCAGGGGCTCCTTAACCGCGCACGGGGACGCTAGGCCCTCTGCGAAGAAACGGAGACGATCTCGCCGGTCATGTAGGTGGAGTAATCGCTGGCGAGCATCGCGATGACCGTTGCGATCTCCCAGACCTCCGCGGCGCGGCCGTAGGCCTCACCGGAAGCCAACTGGTCGAGCAGTTCCTCACTGGTGACCTTCGCCAGGAACGCGTGACGCGCAATGGAAGGCGAGACCGCGTTGATACGGACTCCGTACTCCGCTGCTTCGATGGCGCTGCACCGAGTCAGCGCCATGACGCCGGCCTTGGCTGCGGCGTAGTGCGCCTGGGAATGCTGCGCGCGCCAACCGAGAACGGACGCGTTGTTCACCAGAACACCGCCGTGGGGAACGCTCTTGAAGTACCGCAGGGCGGCGCGCGTCGAACGGAAGGTGCTGTTGAGGGTGATGTCGAGAACGCGATCCCACTGATCGTCCGTCATGTCGACGACGGGAGTTTCACCGCCAAGGCCCGCGTTGTTGACGACGATGTCGATACGTCCCAACTTCTCGGCGGCGCCGACGAACAACGCGTCGACCTGCTCGGTGCTCGATACATCGCAGATGATCGATTCGACCTGCTGACCGGGGAATTCGGCCTTCAGCTTCTCCACCGTCTCGCCGAGTCGACGCTCGTGGAAGTCGGAGACGAGAACGTCGCCGCCCTCGAGAAGCACCCTGCGCGCAGTGGAGAAACCGATGCCGGTTCCGGCTGCGGCGGTGATGATCGCCTTCTTGCCCGCGAGCAGTCCGTGGCCCGGGGTTTCCTCCGGCGCAACGGAAAGCGGGGACGCGGCTTTGGTGTCAGACATTAACGGGCCTCTCGAGGAAGACCGAGCACGCGCTCGGAAATGATGTTGCGCTGAATTTCGTTGGAGCCGCCGTAAATCGTGTCGGCGCGGGTGAAGAGGAAGAGTCGTTGCCATTCGTCGAGCTCGAGGTGCTCGGGATCGGTGATGTCCGAGGCATTGCCTTCGGAATCCGCCCACGGTGCAACCAACGACGACGCACCCTGCACGTCCATCGCCAGCTGTCCCAGATCACGATGCCAGTTGGCCCACAACAGTTTTGCGACGGACGCTTCTCCGCCACCGGTTCCGGCGTCGACCGCGTCGAGAGTGCGCATCGCGTGGGCGCGCATCACGCGCAGTCCGACCCACGCGCGGGCGATCTTTTCGCGAATGTGCGGATCCTGGTCACTGCCATTGGCTTTCGCCAGGTCGACGACGCCTTGGAGCTCGCGGGCAAATCCGATCTGCTGTCCGAGCGTGGATACACCGCGCTCGAAGGTGAGCAGCCCCATCGCGATCTTCCAGCCCTCGCCGGGTTCCCCGACCACCAGATCGGCATCGGTAACGGCGTCGTCGAAGAAGACCTCGTTGAACTCCGATGTGCCGGTGAGCTGCTGAATGGGCCGAACTGTCACACCGGGCTGATCCAACGGGACAAGCAGGAAGCTCAACCCCTGGTGACGCTTGGAGCCCACCTCGGTGCGGCAGACCACGAAGCACCACTGCGCGACGTGAGCCAGTGAGGTCCACACCTTCTGGCCGTTGATGATCCACTTGCCGTCTTCGAGGCGTGCGGTCGTGGAGACGTTCGCGAGGTCGGAACCGGCGCCGGGCTCGGAGTAGCCCTGCGACCACAGTTCACTGACCGTGTTGATGCCAGGAAGGAATCGGCGCTTCTGCTCGTCGGTGCCGTACGCGATCAGCGTCGGGCCGAGCAGCTCTTCACCGATGTGGCTGACGCGAGCGGGCGCACCGGCCTTCGCGTACTCCTGATGGAAGATGACCTGCTGGGAGATGCTTGCTCCCCGCCCGCCGAACTCCTTCGGCCACCCGAGGCACGTCCACCCCGACGCTGCGAGGTGCTTGTCCCACTCGAGTCGTTGCTCGAAGAACTCGTGCTCACTGCCGGGGCCGCCCTTACCCTTGAGCTGGGCGAATTTGCCCGTCAAGTTCTCGGCCAACCACTGCGCGACCGTGGCCGCAAACTCGTCGTCCGTCATCTGCCCGTCCGGGCTCTCGCTCTGGTCCACATATGTAAGATAACCTACCAAGCACTTGCTAGGTAGCGTGTCAGGTAGGAGTCCAGTGACCGAACAACCGAGAACCATCCCATCAGCCCTCATCCGGGCCGCCGAGGAGTTCGGTGAGCGCGCGGCTATCGCCGATGGCGACACCCGACTGACCTTCGCACAGCTACATCAGCGCGTCCGCGATTTCGCCGGCGCACTGATCAACCGTGGGGTGAAGGCAGGCGACCGCGTCGTCATCTGGGCGCCCAACACATACCACTGGGTGATCGCCCTGCTCGGCGCTCAGTACGCCGGCGCAGCCATCATCCCGATCAACACGCGCTACACCGGCACCGAAGCACTCGACATCATCGAGCGCGTCGACGCAGCTGCCCTGGTGGTCGTCGGCACGTTCCTCAAGGCCGACCGGTACCAGCAGTTGCTCGACGCCAATCCGGACCTGAGGATCCCCACCGTCATCCAGGTACCGATCGACGGGGACGACGACCGTGACGGCGTCATCGAGTTCGAGGACTTCCTCGCGCTCGCCACCGACGCCGCCCGCACCGAAGCCGACGCGCGTGCTGCGAAGGTGCAGCCAGACGACGTCAGCGACATCCTCTTCACCTCCGGCACCACGGGGCGCAGCAAGGGTGCGATCACCGCGCATCGTCAGTCCATCGCTGTCGCCAAGTCGTGGGGTGAATGCGCCGAGGTCACCGCCGACGACAACTTCCTCATCATCAGCCCGTTCTTCCACACCTTCGGGTACAAGGCCGGAATCCTGGTCTGCCTGTTGAACGGTGCGACGATCGTGCCGGTGTCCGTCTTCAACATCGACGACACCCTCGCATTGGTCAGCAGCGAGAAGATCAGCATCCTGCCTGGCGCCCCGACGATCTACCAGACCATCCTCGATCATCCCCGCCGCAGCGAATACGACCTGTCCTCGCTCCGCATCGCGATCACGGGCGCAGCACCCGTGCCGGTTGCTCTCGTCGAGCGCATGCAAGCAGAGCTTTTCGACGCCGTCCTCACGGCATACGGTTTGACCGAGGCAGTGGTTGCGACCATGTGCCGCACCGACGACGACCCGGTCACCGTCTCCACCAGTTCCGGCCGCGCGACAGCCGATTTCGAGGTCAAGATCGGCGACCAAGGCGAGATCCTGCTTCGCGGACCGAACGTCATGCTCGGGTACCTCGACGACCCGGAATCCACCGCCAAGGCAATCGACGTCGACGGCTGGCTGCACACCGGAGACGTCGGAACCCTCGACGAGCGCGGATATCTCGACATCACCGACCGTCTGAAAGACATGTACGTCAGCGGCGGATTCAACGTCTACCCCGCCGAGATCGAGGGCATGTTGGCTCGCCTGCCCGGCGTCCACGAGTCTGCTGCCATCGGCATCCCCGATCACCGGATGGGAGAGGTGGGCCGCGTCTACATCGCCCAACTCGACGGTGCCGGCCTCACCGAAGAGTCGGTAATCGCCTTCCTCAAGGAGAAGATCGCAGGCTTCAAGGTGCCCCGCGAGGTGCGCTTCGTAGATCACCTGCCCCGTAACCCTTCGGGCAAGGTCCTCAAAACGGTTCTGCGCGAGGAACAATCATGACCGTTCCCTTCGAAGCCGACGTCGTGACCTACGAGGTTCGTGACTCGGTCGCCGTCGTGACCTTGAATCGACCCGACTACCGCAACGCCCAGAACTCGGTGGTCACGTACGCCCTCGACGCGGCATTCCAGCGCGCCGTCGAGGACGACGACGTGAAGGTGATCGTCCTGGCAGGCAACGGACCTCACTTCAGCGCCGGACACGACCTGGGAACTCCGGGACGCGACCATCACGTCGAGTACGAGAACAAGGCCACCATGTGGTGGGATCACGTCGACAAGCCAGGCGGTGACCAGCGTTTCGCCCGCGAGATGGAGGTCTACCTGGGCATGTGCCGCCGTTGGCGGGAGATCCCCAAGCCCACCATCGCGATGGTCCAAGGCGCCTGCATTGCCGGTGGGCTCATGCTCGCCTGGGTCTGCGACATGATCGTCGCGGCCGACGACGCCTTCTTCTCCGATCCCGTTGTCCGCATGGGCATCCCCGGCGTCGAATACTTCGCGCACCCGTGGATGGTCGGTTCACGATTCGCCAAGGAAATGCTCTTCACCGGCGATCGGTTCACCGCGCAACGTGCATACGAAATCGGCATGGTGAACCGCGTCGTCGCCCGCAAGCATCTCGAGAAGGAGACGTTCGAGCTCGCCGGACGTATCGCCGAGATGCCGCGCTTCGGACTGGCTTTGACCAAGAAGGCCGTCAATCAGTGCGAGGATCAGATGGGGATGCGCAACGGCATCGACTCCGTCTTCGGTCTGCATCACTTCGCTCACGCTCACAACGCCGAAGTCGGCAAAGACTCGCTTGGTGGTCTCGACGCCAAAGCTATGGCTGCCAGTGCTCGCGCACCGCAGGAAGGAACAAAATAGTGGATCTCGTATTCGACGACGCCACAACCGCATTCCGTGACGAGGTTCGCTCGTTCCTGGAAGCGAATGTACCCGCGACTCCCCTGAAGTCGATGGATACCGCCGAAGGCTTCGAAGAGCACCGTCAGTGGGAGCACACACTCGCCGACGCCGGCTACGCCGTCGTCTCCTGGCCCAAGGAACTCGGCGGACGCGATGCGTCCCTGCTCGAATGGGTCATCTTCGAGGAGGAGTACTACCGCTCGGGCGCGCCCGGCCGCGTAAGCCAGAACGGTATCTTCTTGTTGGCTCCCACACTGTTCGAGCATGCAAATGCCGAGCAGTTGGCTCGCATCATGCCGCGCATGGCTCGTGCCGACGACATCTGGGCCCAGGCCTGGTCCGAGCCCGAGTCCGGTTCCGACCTCGCAAGCCTGCGTTCGAGTGCGAAGAAGGTCGACGGCGGCTGGCTGCTCAACGGTCAGAAGACGTGGAGCTCACGCGCGAGTTACGCCGACTGGGGCTTCGGCTTGTTCCGCTCCGATCCGGATGCGCAGCGCCACAAGGGCATCACGTATTTCATGTTCGACCTCCGGTCGAAGGGTGTCACCGTTCGCCCGATCGATCAGCTCGACGGTGAGCCCGGCTTCGCCGAGATCTTCCTCGAAGACGTCTTCGTTCCGGACGACCCGGCCAACCCAGGTGAGTCGGGTGTGATCGGAAACGTCAACGAAGGTTGGCGGGTCGCGATGAGCACCGCGAGCAACGAGCGTGGTCTCTCGCTGCGCAGCCCCGGCCGCTTTCTCGCCACCGTCGACCGCCTGCTCGAGCTGTACAAGTCCAGCGGACGCACCGACGACAGCGCTCTGCGCAACCAGGTCGCCGACGCCTGGATCGGCGCTCGCGCTTACCAACTCAACACATTCGGCACCGTCACCCGTCTGGCCGACGGTGGACAGCTCGGCGCCGAGTCCTCGATCAACAAGGTCTTCTGGTCCGAGTGGGATATCGCCACCCACGAGACTGCTCTCGAACTTCAGGGCCCTGAAGCCGAGTTGGCCGACAACTGGATGGACGGATACCTGTTCTCCCTGTCCGGCCCGATCTACGCAGGCACCAACGAGATTCAGAAAAACGTCATCGCTGAGCGTCTGCTCGGCCTACCGAAGGCGGACCGATGAGATTCGCGCTCGACTCCTCCCACCAGGACTTCGCTGCAAGCATCGATGCGCTGCTGACCAAGTCCGACATGCCCGCCGTCATCCGTTCGTGGAACGACGGTGACACCGAGCCGGGCAAGAAGCTCTGGCAGCGCCTCGCCGAGACCGGCGTCAACGGTCTCGTCATCTCCGAAGAGCACGACGGACTCGGCGCCGACGCCGTCGACCTGGTCGTTGCGCTCGAACAGCTCGGTCGGCACGCAGTACCCGGACCGGTCGTCGAAACGATCGCCGTGGCGCCGACGCTCCTGGCTTCCGTTGCACCGGAACGTCTCTCTGCTCTCGCCGAGGGTTCGCTGGCAACCGTCGCAGCTCCCCCGCGCACACCGTTCGCGCTCGACGCCGATGCGGTGGATCTGGTTCTGCTAGCGCAGGACGGTGCCGTATCACTCGGCGTCCCTGGCGAAGCCAAGGCATCAGTGGATCTCTCCCGCAAGCTCTACGAGGTTTCCGCCGGCGAATCACTGGGCTCCGCCGACTTCTCGGCCGCCTTCGACATGGGCGCTCTTGCCACTGCCGCGCAGTTGCAGGGCCTGGGACAGACACTGCTCGAGGTCACCACCGAATACGCGAAGCAGCGCAAGCAGTTCGGCAAGGTCATCGGACAGTTCCAGGCCATGAAGCACCACCTGGCCGAGGTTGCCGTCTCCCTCGAGATGGCTCGCCCCCTGCTGCACGGCGCCGCACTGTCGGTTCGCGATCAGTCGGCCGACGCCTCGCGTGACATCTCTGCGGCCAAGGTCGCGTGCGGGGATGCTGCGTACAAGGCCGCTCGCGTCGGACTCCAGGTTCACGGCGCCATCGGCTACACGATGGAACACGATCTCTCCTTGTGGCTCACCAAGGTACGGGCGCTGCTCACCGCGTGGGGCACACCGTCCGAGCATCGCGCACGCGTCGTCGAAGCGCTGGTTGCATCATGAGCATCGACACCGAAGACCAGGCAGCATTGCGCGCATCGGTACGCGATCTCCTGAGCAAGCATTCCGACTCCGCTGCCGTCCGCGCCGCCATCACCACAGAGATCGGCTACGACGCCGCTTTGTGGAGCAAGCTGTGCGAGCAGATCGGCGTCGCCGCGTTGGCGATTCCGGAGGAGTTCGACGGCGTCGGAGCAGGTTTGGGCGAAGTACACGTGGTCCAGGAGGAATTGGGCCGCACGCTGACCCCGTCACCGATGCTGGGTTCGGCGATTCTTGCCGCACAGGCACTGCTGCTTTCCGGTGACAACGACGCATGCTCGCGACTGCTGCCCGGTGTCGCGTCCGGCGAGAGCACGCTCGCTCTGTGCTGGGCAGGTGCCGCGGGTTGGAGCACCTTCGGCGTCGAGGCAACCGAAGACGCGTTGACCGGTACGGCGTCGTACGTCCTCGACGGACACGTCGCAGACACCCTGCTCGTTCTCACGGCCGACGGGTTCTACGAAGTGGATCCAGCGGCCGAAGGCGTCTCCCGCCGACGCGTCCCCACCATGGATCCGACGCGAACGCTGGCGGAGGTCACGTTCTCCGGTGTTCGTGGTCGGCCACTGGAGTGGTCCGAAGATCTGGTCGATCGGATCCGAACCGTCGTTCTGATCGCCTTGTCTGCTGAACAGGTCGGAGCGGCAGCAGCGATCGTCGAACAGACCGTGGAATACACCAAGTCGCGCAAGCAGTTCGGTCGCGCGATCGGTTCTTTCCAGGCCCTCAAGCATCGGATGGCCGACATGTACACGTTGGTCGAGACGGCGCGGTCGATGACGTACGCCGCCGTGGCGACGCAGTCGGCGGACGACGCGGCAGTGGCGAAGGTCTACTGCTCGGAAGCCTTGCAGCAGATCACCTCCGAAGCGGTTCAGTTGCACGGCGGAATCGCGATCACCTGGGAGCACGACGCTCAGCTGTACTTCAAGCGTGCACACGGCAGCGCTCAGCTTTTCGGTCAGCCGAGCACCTACCTGCCGAGCCTCGCGCAGGCAGCGGGCCTCTAGGAGACGTCGGTGCTTGTTCGCTCGGGATTGCGAGCGAACAAGCACCACTGGTGCCCAGTCAGTGGAATGCCCAGCAGATTAATAGCTCTGGATCGCGCAGAATCGGTCACCAGACAGCTGTCCATCCCACAGACCGGAGTTTTCTCGTGAATCGATTCGACGACAAGCGCGTCCTCATCAGCGGCGCAGGATCCGGAATCGGCCAGGCCACCGTTGCCCGCATCCTGGCAGAAGGTGGCACCGTCGTCGCCGCCGACATTTCCGAGACCGGCCTCGAACAGACGCTGAACGCAGCGAAGGACGCAGGCCATTCCGATCGCCTGACCACGGTGAAGGTCGACATCTCCAGCGAAGAGTCTGTTCGCGAACAGGTCGGCGCTGCGATCAAGGCTCTGGGCGGGCTCGACGTGCTGGTCAACGCGGCGGGCATTCTGCGCTCCGCGCACACCCACGAGATGACACTCGATTTCTGGAACACCGTCATCGGGGTCAACCTCACCGGAACTTTCCTCATGACGAGGGAGTCCCTGCCGGCACTGCTCGAAAGCGGGGCAGGCGTCGTGGTCAACTTCAGTTCCACGTCGGCCACCTTCGCCCACCCATATATGACGGCATATGCAGCGTCGAAGGGCGGAATCCAATCCTTCACGCACGCTCTTGCACTCGAGTACAGCAAGCAGGGCCTTCGCGCCGTGGCCGTCGCACCCGGCAGCATCGCTTCGGGCATGACCTCCGATCCTGGATTCCCGGCCGACATCGACTTCACGCTGCTCGGCAAGCTGGCGCCGGCAATCGGTGAGGGTTTCGCGCCCCCGTCCGCGGTCGCCGGCGTGATCGCGATGCTCGCTTCCGAGGACGGCTCGTTTGTCACCGGAACGGAAATCCGCATCGACGGCGGCACGCATATGTGACCACTTGCTGTGCGCCTTTATTAACCCCCGGCGGTTAATAAAGGCGCACAGCAGCGAGGCGGCATACTTAACTGGCCGCCGGGAACCAGTCCGGCGGTACGGAGTGCGGTGGGGAGCCAGCGGTGAGCGAATCAACAGGCAGTACGAACCTCGAGCCCGTGCTGATCAGTCCCGTCGTCGGCGGAATGATTCGCACGTGGTCCGAGGACGAGACCCGCTTGTGGAGCGTCGACGATCCCGCGGCGCTCGGCGCACTGTTGGGACGCGGTCTCGTAGCCCGTACGACCCTGCCGGACAACAAGTTCCGAGAGGTTGCGTTTCTGGATACCCAGACCCAGGCCCTCACTGTGCAGCCGCGCTTCGCTTCCCCTGACAGCACTGCACTTGCCGCACCGTTCAAGCTCACCGAGGCGTCGGCCCCGACGTCCGACGCTTGGGAAGATCTCGAATCGGTACTCGCGTCGGTCGCGATCTCCGCTGCTGGACGTGGCGAATTCTGGCTCGCGGAACTCGGCGGGTGGGATTCTCCGCACGAGCCGAACTGCCTCTTCACGACCGTCGACGAATCGGGACTGGCCAACGCGGTCATGGAGGCCACCCCCGCGCCCGCCGGAACCGGCGTCTGGCCGGAGGTTCCGAGCGGACAAACCGGCGTTTCCGTTTCGGCACCAGCCTCACAGGACACCATCGAGGCTGCCGGAATCTTCGCGGTATCAGCGATCGAGACGTGGGGCGTCACACCGTGGGACATCAACCTCACTTTCGGCAAACTGGTCGATTTCGCCTGATCAGCGGCGCCGACACGCGGCGGTGAGTTGTACGTCTCCCCTCAGCCGACGGCTCACGGTTCGTCACAACACGCCCGATGGCGACGACATCGGGCCCCTCGGTGGGCATACTGAGGGAACTGGGGTTACTCCCGGTCACAAATACCCGTGGATCCGCGTCGGGGCGGGTGCGGTCCGACAACACGCGAGCAGCCACAGACACTGGCGGCTCCGAAAGGTTCAATCATGGCAACCGACCAATTACAGACGGTTGTATTGCACGGCGACCAGCTCAAGTACGTCGACCAAGGCAGTGGCCCCGTTGTGGTGCTCATTCACGGCCTACTGGGCGCGCACTCCAATTGGGAGCCGCAGATCGAGACGCTCTCGCGTCATTACCGCGTGATCGCCCCTGATCTCTTCGGACATGGTGCGTCGGACAAGCCTGCCGGCGACTATTCACTCAGTGCTCACGCCGCCACCGTTCGCGACCTCCTCGAAGCCCTCGATATTCCGTCGGCCACCCTCGTCGGTCACTCCCTCGGTGGTGGGATCGCGATGCAGACGCTGTACCTGTTCCCCGACCGGGTGGAGCGGCTGTGCCTGGTGGCCAGCGGCGGACTCGGCCCCGAGGTGAGCCCACTCCTGCGCGCGGCGACTCTGCCCGGCAGCGAACTGGTACTTCCCGTTCTCGCGTCCAGGACGCTGACCGACGTGACGGACAAAGCGCTCGGACTTTTCAACAAGATCGGCCTGTTCAAGCTCGGTGCCAGCGCGAGTGAGGCCCGTAAGAGCTTTGCTTCGGTATCGGACGCGTCGACACGTCAGGCATTTCTGGCGACCGCGCGATCAGTCATCAACTACAACGGCCAAACCGTCAATGCCACTCCGCATTTCGCCAACTTCAAGAACCTGCAGGCACTACTGGTGTGGGGCGAGGAAGACACCATCATCCCCAACGCCCACACCGAGAATGCTCGCGCCGAACTACCGCTGGGGCGGGTGGAGATATTCAAGCGCGCCGGGCATTTCCCGCACCTTGACTATCCGGATCGCTTCGACCGTGTCTTCTCCGAATTCATGACGGACTGCGGAGTCGGTATCGGCACCGGACCCAAGGCCGTCAGCAGCTGAACTAGCTCCCCGCAACCAGCTCTTCGAGGTAGCTCGCCACCCCGTCCTCGTCGTTCGTGGGCAAAATTCGGTCGGCGAGCTCGATGACCTCGGCTCTGGCGTTGGCGGGCGCCAGAGCCGTTCCGGCCCAGGTCAGCATCGCAACGTCGTTGAAGGCGTCACCGGCCGCGGCAACTTCCGACGCGTCGATGCCGTCGATCGCGCACAACTGCGCGAGAGCGCTGGCCTTCGAGACGCCCGCTGCAGCCATTTCCATGTACGGAGCCCCGGAGTGGGTCAACTCCACACCCTCGATGCCCGCAGCGACCGCAGTTCGGTACAGGTCGGCGCTGGGAACCTCGGCATGCCGGGCCACGATCTTGACCATCGGCTCCACGTCCAGCGGCAGCGTATCGGCGAGCACCATCTCGTGCAGGTGCCGGTGATGGTCCGCGAACTCGCACAGAGCGGCATACTCCGGCTCGGCAAAGAACTGCGTGGGTCCGACGTTCGCGAACACGACGCCAGGAATCAGAGCACGAACCTGCTCCATAGCTGTTGCAGCCAAAGATGTTTCGATCGAAACGGTGTCGACGATCTCCGGAGTCCCGTCCGCCAGGTCGAGAATGACAGCTCCGTTGGCACACACAGCTTTACCGCGAAATCCGCACGAGCTCGCCAACGTGTGTACCGAATGCCTGGCCCGGGCCGTCGCCCACACAACTTCGATCCCCGCGAGCCGCGCGTTCTCCATGGCCTGCGCGGTGCGCGCCGAAATCGTTCGGTCGGAGCGCAGCAGGGTGCCGTCGAGGTCGGTTGCGAACATACGAATACGGGTCACCAGACAATGATGGCAGTCCGTTCGCAGCCCTCACCAACTACGTGACATGGGCCGTTGCTCTGTCAATTACTTGCTTGGGCCTCGAGAAGGTGCCGACGCATCTCACCGAAGACCACACCCAGCCGCTCGACATCTCGCGGGCTCAGCAGGTCGAACATGCTCTCCCGTACAGCGGCCACGTGCGCCGGGCTTGCCGACGCCAATTTCTCGGCACCCGAGTCGGTCAGCTCCGCATTAGCGCCCCTCTTGTCGTCGACACACTCGACCCGGCGCACCCACCCGGCACCGACCAGCCGATTGACGGCCCTGGTCACACCACTTCGGGTAGCCATCACAGCGTCGGCGAGCTCACTCATGCGCAGTTGCCGGCCGGGCGCTTCGGCGAGAGCGACCAGCAGTTCGAAATCGGTGAAGGAAATGTCGGAGTCTCGCACCAACTGCTGATCGAGAACACGCTGGAGCAGTCGGGTCGAGTCCAGGTAAGCCCGCCAGGCCGTTTGCTCCGAGTCGCTCAACCACCGCGTCGATTCCATGACACCAGCATATCCGAAGTAGTTGACAACGAAATCAAATGATCTATTCTCAATGTAGTTGATCAGTCAACTACCTGTTCGAAGAGAAGGTTCAACCGAGAGGCGGGCGCTATGAGCGACAACAACGCAGTGCAGTTCGAGGAACGCCGGGCCGAGATCAGGGATCGACATCTGCTCCCCGCCGACAAACGACCCGCATCGACCGCACGCGGCCTGCACCATACGGCCCTGATCAGCAGTGACGTCGAACGAACCGTGAAGTTCTACCAGGATCTCCTCGGATTCCCACTCACCGAGTTGATCGAGAACCGTGACTATCCCGGGTCGTCGCACTTCTTCTTCGACATCGGCAATGGCAACCTTCTGGCGTTCTTCGACTTCCCGGGTCTCGACGTGGGCCCGTACCAAGAAGTACTCGGCGGCCTCCACCACATCGCGATCAGCGTCGAACCCGCCAAGTGGGCGAAGCTACGTACCAGACTGACCGAGGCCGGCGTCGAACTGATCGAGCACAGTGAGGTTTCGCTGTACTTCCGCGATCCCGACGGCGCTCGACTCGAACTGATCGCAGACCCACTCGGTGAGATGTACGGCAATCACGTCCTCTGAAAACTTGCTCTCCCCCATACCATTCGGAAGGCACACCATGACCTCCACTCTGTCGCAGCCGAACCTCGATATCCGTCGATCCGGGGATCGCTTCAAGTCCAATGCCGGCTGGCTGGACTCGAAGCACTCGTTCTCGTTCAGCAATCACTACAACCCGAAGAACACTCACCACGGTCTTCTTCTGGTGAACAACGACGACATCGTCACGCCGGGAATGGGATTCGACACCCATCCCCACCAGGACATGGAGATCGTCACCTGGGTACTGAGAGGTTCTCTCGTACATCAGGATTCGATGGGTCATTCGGGTGTCATCTACCCCGGTCTAGCCCAGCGGATGAGCGCCGGAACGGGCATCCTGCATTCGGAGAAGAACGATTCGTGGCGACTCGGTGACGTGGCGGGTGCGCATTCCGACAAGCACAGCGACCCGGTTCACTTCATCCAGATGTGGGTCATCCCCGACGAAGCCGGAATCACCCCCGGCTACGAGCAGTTGGAGATCGACGCCGAATTGCTTGCCGGTGGACTGGTTCCCGTCGCCTCCGGCATGGACGCGTACGCCGATCACTCGGCAATCCGGATTAAGAACAAGTACGCCGCGATGCACGTTGCGCGTCTGCAACCCGGACAGCCCGTGACCCTGCCGGACGCACCGTTCCTGCACGTTTTTGTCGCCGACGGTCAGGCCGCCATGGAAGGCGTCGGAGTGCTCGAACAAGGTGACGCGGTACGCGTGTCCGGCGGCGGAGGTCAGCAGATCAGCTCCGATACCGGGGCAGAGGTCATCGTCTGGGAAATGCACGCCACCGTTTCGCAGGGATGACGTGAAGCCCTTCTCGTACGACGCTTCACCGGCTCGAATTGTCTTCGGCCAAGGGATGATCGATACGATCGCCGAAGAAGTGCGGCGGCTCGGCCGTAGCCGAGTGATGGTGCTGGCAAGTCGTCGACTCGACGCGGTTGCCGCCGCCGTGACCGAATCTCTCGGCGACATGGCGGTGGCCCGCTTCGACGGCGCTTTGATGCATACTCCGATCGAAGTCACGACAGCCGCGCTGAGACTTGCCGAGAACCATCACGTCGACACGGTCGTCGCGATCGGCGGCGGTTCGGCAACCGGGTTGTCCAAGGCATTGGCACTACGAGCGGGGTTCGATCAGATCGTCGTTCCGACAACGTACGCGGGATCAGAAGTCACTCCGGTGTTGGGTGAAACAGAGAACGGACGCAAGACAACTCGCTCCTCTCCCCACATCCGACCGGAAACCGTCATCTACGACGTCGACCTCACTCTCGATCTGCCGCTGGATACCACCGTCACCAGCGCCGTCAACGCGATGGCGCATGCGGTTGAAGCGTTGTACTCCACCGAGTCCAACCCGATCACGGACTTGATGGCGATCGAGGCGATCTCCGGGATCGCCCGTGCGCTGCCGAGCATTGTCGATGATCCGAAAAATCTGGAAGGTAGGGCCGAACTACTGCAAGCAGCCTGGTTGGCCGGAACCTGCTTGGGCACGGTCGGTATGGGGCTTCATCACAAGTTATGCCACACCCTCGGTGGCAGCTTCGGTTTGCCGCATGCTCCCACCCACACCGTTGTCCTTCCCCAGGCAATGGCGTTCAACGCGCCTGGCGTCCCGGAAGTCATGTCTCGAATAGCGACTGCCTTGGGTGTATCCGACGCCGCCACCGGCGTTTTCGACCTCGTCACCTCGTGCGGCGGACCGACCTCTCTGCGAGAGGTGGGAATGAGTCACGATCAGATCGGCCGTGCAGTCGAACTCGCGAACGCCGCCGCTTATCCGAACCCGCGTGAGATCACCCCGGCAGGCCTGAGCGAACTCCTCGAGAACGCCTGGTCCGGGCGTCGACCCGCCATCAGGTGAGAACGAATCAGGCAGTACCGCCTCGCGGCCTGACATGTTCGAAGATCAGAATCGTCTCGGTCGCAGCAACCGCCGGATGCGCCGAGAGATTGTTGACAACGAAGTCACGCAACTGCGCCGAATCCGTCGTTGCGACGTGCAGCATGTAGTCGTCGACACCGGCAACGAAGTACACGTTGAGCACCGAGTCCAGCTTGGCGAAATCGTCGCCGAGCCGGCTGAGGTGCGACCGTGCGTTGGCCTGCAGTCGAACTGCGATCATCGCCTGCAGATCCATTCCGAGAGCGGCGGGGTCGATGTCCGCATGGAATCCCCTGATCACGCCGTTGTCCACCAAGGCGCGCACACGTCCGAGGCATGTCGACGGCGCAATTCCCGCGATCGCGGCCAGCGCATTGTTCGGAATCCTCGCATCCTTCACCAGCTCTTCGAGCAGAACCCGGTCGATCTCGTCCAACTTCATTGCTGCCCGAACATGCTTCGGCGAGGCAGCCGTCTGAATACCGATTTTTGAACTTTCACGCACCATACATACAGCGTAGAGAATTATCTTCACTTCTCTTCACTATCTGGCGACGAAACTTCATGCTTGGCACCTGCCATTCGAAGAAACAACAGACTCAGTTCGGAGCCGTGTCATGAAGGTCGGAATCCCCCGCGAGATCAAAAACCACGAGTACCGCGTGGCCATCAGCCCAGCAGGCGTCCACGAACTGGTCGGCCGAGGACACGAAGTCGTCATCGAAACGGGTGCAGGCGTCGGCTCCTCGTTCAGTGACGAGGATTTCAAGGCCGCGGGCGCGCAGATCCTCGGATCTGCCGATCAGGTCTGGACGGACGCAGATCTACTCCTGAAGGTCAAAGAACCTATTGCAGAGGAGTATTCGCGACTCCGTAAGGATCAGGTTCTCTTCACCTACCTGCACCTGGCGGCGTCGAAGGAATGCACCGACGCGCTCCTGACGTCGAAGACCACCTCCATCGCCTACGAAACAGTTGTCGGTTCCGACGGTTCACTGCCCCTCCTCGCCCCGATGAGTGAAGTAGCCGGACGCCTGGCACCGCAGGCGGGCGCCTATCACTTGATGCGTCACGGCGGCGGACGCGGAGTTCTGATGGGCGGCGTCCCCGGAGTGCGCCCCGCCAAGGTCGTGGTGATCGGTGCGGGAGTCTCCGGCAAGAACGCCATCGCCGTGGCCTACGGCATGCAGGCCGACGTCACCGTTCTCGACCTGTCGATCGCGCGCCTGCGGGAAATCGACGAGCTGTACCACGGCCAGGTCAAGACCATCACGTCCAACAGCCTCGAACTCGAACAGGCAGTACTCGACGCCGACCTGGTCATCGGCGCAGTGCTGGTCCCCGGGGCGAAGGCGCCGACTCTCGTCTCCAACAGCCTGGTGGCGCGTATGAAGCCGGGTTCTGTCCTGGTCGACATCGCCATCGACCAGGGCGGCTGCTTCGAGGATTCACACGCGACCACGCACGCCGATCCGACGTACCAGGTTCACGGTTCGGTCTTCTACTGCGTTGCGAACATGCCCGGAGCGGTCCCCCGTACGTCCACCTACGCACTCACCAACGCGACGCTTCCGTACGTCGTCGCATTGGCAGACAAGGGGTGGAAGGACGCGGTCGCGACAGTTCCCGGCCTGGGGTCAGGTCTGAGCACACACGACGGCCTGCTCCTGTCCGACAGTGTTGCATCGGCGCATGGGTACTCGGCTACCACTCTCTGACCCAGGCAGCTCTGACCCAGGCAGCTCTGACCCAGGCAGCTCTGACCCAGGCAAGGACAGCTCGAGATCGCTAGCCTTGATCCATGAGCATTCCTGACATCACGCTGAATTCCGGAACCACGATCCCGCAACTCGGCCTCGGAGTCTGGCAGGCCACCAACGACGAAACCGAGCATGCAGTACGGTTCGCACTCGACGAGGCCGGCTACCGGCACATCGACACCGCTGCCGCCTATGGAAACGAAGAGGGCGTCGGACGAGGTATCGCCAACTCGTCCGTCGCGCGAGAGGACATCTTCCTCACCACGAAGCTGTGGAATGCAGATCAGGGCTACGAGCCGGCGTTGAAGGCTTTCGACACCAGCATCGACAAGCTGGGCGTCGACTACGTCGATCTCTACCTCATCCACTGGCCTCTGCAGGACAACGACCGACTCCTCCGCACGTGGGACGCACTCGAAAAGATCGCGGAATCGGGCCGCGCCAAGGCAATCGGGGTGTGCAACTTCGAGCCGCATCATCTGCAGCTTCTCGTCGAACGCGGTGGATTGTTGCCCGCAGTCGATCAGGTGGAACTGCACCCGCACCTCACGCAGCAGGCCATTCGCGACAAGGCCGCCGAGCACGGGATCAAGGTCGAATCGTGGAGCCCACTCGGCGGTACCAGTAACGCAGGTTGGGGTAAGGCGTCCAAGCCCAACACCCTGCTCACCGACCCGATCATCACTCGAATCGGTGACCGCCACAGCAAGACTGCCGCGCAGGTCCTGATCCGTTGGCACCTTCAGAACGGCCTGATCGTCATCCCGAAATCCGTACACGATGCTCGAATCGCTCAGAACATCGACGTATTCGACTTCGAACTCACCGATCTCGACCTGAGCGAAATCGATACGCTCGACGACGGTACCCGCGTCGGCGCGCATCCCGATGAACTCAACATCGGTGCACCGAACTGATCAAGCCGCTCGTTTGGTGGGGCGAAGCGCATCGAATCCGTTTCGCCTCACCATCGTTCCGAGGGTCTTCCACCACGGCCGAGCCGGATCCGGCTCGCTTCCGTCGCCCATCCGGTGCAGCTGATCGGTATGCCACTGCAGGTCGAGTGCACCGTCGAGCATCGAGATGTCGGCAACCTTCCCCAACAACTTCCGCGCTCCGAACTCAACAGTCGGCACGGTCAATCGTTCCCGATCCGATTCCAGGAGAACGGTTGCCGCGTCGGGGATCGTGATCGTCGGCCGGCCGAGGCCGATCACGTCGCACGCGCCGGAAGCCAGTGCCTCGACCATCGCCGATCGCGAGCGGAAGCCGCCGGTGACCGCCAAGGGAATGTCGCCGGCAATCGCTCGGACTGTCTCGGCGTACTCGAGGAAATATGCCTCTCGATCGCGAGTGCTCTGCTTCTGCGCTTTACCCATCATGGCCGGCGATTCATAACTGCCACCGCTGATCTCGATGAGATCGACGGACTCTTCGGTCAACGCGCGCACTACTTCTCGCGACTCGTCTTCCGAGAATCCACCTCGTTGGAAATCAGCCGAGTTGAGCTTGACCGAGACCGCGAATCCCGGAGCAACGGCAGAGCGTATGCGCCGAACGATTTCGAGCAGAAAGCGTCGTCGACGCTCGGGATCTCCACCCCACTCGTCCGTCCGCTGATTGGACAAGGGCGAAAGGAACTGCGCAACAAGATAACCGTGCGCTGCGTGTATCTGCACGCCGCCGAAGCCGGAGGACTCGGCGACGCGAGCGGTTTCCGCGAACTTGTCGATGATCTCGTCGATCTCAGCGGTCGAGAGTTCTCGCGGCGTCGCCATTCCCGGAATCTTCAGCGCGATCGCGCTCGGGGCGACCGGTCTACCTCTGCTGGCAATCGGGTTGGATTGCCGCCCTGGGTGGTTCAGCTGCATCCAGATCTCGGCGCCGCCGTTCTTGGCGGTCTTGGCCCAGGCAGTCAGTGCTTCGGCATCACGATCGTCGTCGACGACGACATTGCCCGGTTCGGCGATCTGCGATCGATCGACCATGACATTGCCGGTGATCAGCAAACCGAACCCGCCACTGCCCCAACGACCGTACAGCGTTTCCAAGCGAGTGGACGGTCCATGAGTGCGGTCACCCAGAGCCTCGCTGAGCGCAGCTTTCATGGTCCGATTCCGCAGGATCTGCCCGCAGGGCAAAGTCAACGATTCTCCGAGTGTGGTCATGGATGCCTCTCGTATGAAGGGAAGAAAGTCAATGGCGTGGCGCAGAACCGAAGTGCCGCTTGGTATCGCGCACGAAGCTCGAGAAGATCAGTGAGTTGACCGGTAGCCCGCCACGCACCGCGAGCGACAGCTTCGGACGCGGCGAGAATGCAAAATTCCACTGCAGTCTCGAACCCACTGCGAGCTCGTCGACGCGGTAGTCCTCCGCGAAGGATTGGAACAGCGGAACATTGGACTGTTCGACGTAAAACGAGTGCCGACGCGTTTCGTCGTCCCAGGTGATGAACTTTTCGCGCATCTGCATCGCACCACCGCCCACCTCCGCGATTCGGCGCGTGCCGACGCCGTAGGGGCGCGGCGAGGTGTAGTGCACTTTGGTGAGCAGCCGGCACCACGACAGCGGTTCGTCCGCGGTCAGACCAGCCCAGACGTCATCCGGTTCGGCGGTGAGGTCGATCGAGTACGTGAAGATATGCGGTGCCGTGTCGAAGAAATCGACACCGACCGGTTCGAGGTCGAACCAATGTGTCATCGCCTACTCCTGCCCAATTAGCCGTTACATGAAGTTACGGATACTTGACGACCGAAGTCAACCCCCGAAGGCTCAGCCGGACCAAGCCTCAGAACGAGAGAGCCCCTGCAGTGAAGCGATGACCTGTTCGAGCGGCTCGATACTTCGAGTCGTCTGACACACCGCCACCGCACCTTCGACCGACGTGATCGTCAGGTTTGCCATCGATTTTGCCTGCACTGCAGGATAACCCGCAGTTTCGAGTTGCGATTCGATCAACTTCTGCCATCCCAACATGACCTCAGCCGACACTTCCGCGACTTCTGGCTCACTGGCACGCGCCAACCCGCCGGCAATCACCGGGCAGCCGATCGCGAAGTCCGAGCGTGTGAGATTGAGTCGCCAGATGTCTCCGACCGCTTCGATCACGTCGGCCGTGGAACCGGTAGCCGCAGCCGAGCTGATCCGTCTGGTGATGATCGCACCGGCCGCGCGCACGGCTTCGACCATCAACTCGGTCTTACCGCCAGGAAAGTGGTGGTAGATCGACCCACGGGGTGCGCCGCTGTGCTTGATGACGTCGCTGAAGGACGTCGCGTCGACACCGTTGCGGCTGATCAGTTCAACCGCACTGCGAATCATGCGATCACGTGAGCTCAGCTCTGCCATGTCACAGATCCTTCGGCCGTCGGTACACCTGTCGACTCATACGCTACGTTATGTATGACGACCTACATAGTGATGGGATGAAACAATGAGTGACGAGACAACCGCGACTGTCGATCCGGCGCAGATGACAGGCCTCGAACTTCTCCGCTGGATGGGAACGCAGGTCAACGACCGACCCAGCATCGGACGCCTCCTCGGCATGGAGATGCGCGAGGTCAACGAGGGATCGGTGAGCTTCGCCCTGACCCCGCGTGCCGATTTCAGCAACCCGCTCGGCACTGTGCACGGCGGCATCTGCGCAACGCTGCTCGACTCGGTCATGGGCTGCGCGGTACACACGATGCTTCCGGCCGGCGTCGGCTACACGACCCTCGAACTCAAGCTCAACTACATCCGCACGGTGCCTCTCGACGGTGACGAACTGACAGCCCACGGCAGCGTAATTCACGTGGGCGGGCGTACCGCGACGGCAGAGGGCAAGGTCTTGGACAAGAACGGCAAGTTGGTGGCGCATGGAACCACGACGTGCATGATTTTTCGCTGAGCCGACGAAGGATGGCGAGAATGTAGCTGAGCCGACGAAGGATGGCGAGAATGTAGCTGCGCCCGACGTGAGCAGGGTGCGAGTGCCGATGTACGATCGGCTCGTGACCCTGCTCACTGCGCACCTCTGGTGGCCCGACCGCTGACGGTCAGCCGCAACTGCGTGCTGCCCGGACCGATATCGGGTGGTCCAGCAGGCTCCTCTCAAGATCCCCGATCCGGCAAATGCCGTACGCGTCGTCGCTACGACCGCCAAGATCAGGTACCGAATCCACGAAGGAGAGTTAGTTGACCACCACCCCACTCAACCGTTCGCTCGAGCCTTTGGGCGTCTCCATCCCGTCGAAAGTGCCGACGCACTGGTACAACCTGGCGGCTGACCTCCCCGAGCCTGTTCCCCCGCACCTGCATCCGGGCACTCGTGAGCCGCTCGGCCCCGAGGACTTGGCGCCGCTGTTCCCGATGAACCTCATCGCGCAGGAAGTCGCAACCGAGCGCTACATCGAGATCCCGGAGACGGTTCGCGAGATCTACGGCATGTGGAGGCCCTCTCCCCTGTTCCGCGCGCATCGACTCGAGCGCGCTCTCGGCACACCTGCCCGCATCTACTACAAGTACGAAGGCGTGAGCCCGGTCGGTTCACACAAGCCGAATACTGCTGTCGCGCAGGCTTACTACAACGCAATCGAGGGAACCACCAAGCTCACCACCGAAACCGGTGCGGGACAGTGGGGTGCGTCGCTGTCGTTCGCGGGCGCGCTGCTCGGACTCGACGTCGAGGTATGGCAGGTTCGCTCGTCCTTCGATTCGAAGCCGTACCGACGCATCCAGATGGAGGCGTACGGCGGAATCTGTCACCCGTCGCCTTCGGACCTGACGGAAGCCGGACGCGCACTGTTGAAGTCGCATCCCGACACCACCGGCTCGCTCGGTATGGCCATCAGTGAGGCCGTCGAGGTCGCTGCGCAGGATCCGAACACGCACTACTCACTCGGTAGCGTGCTGAACCACGTCATGCTGCACCAGACCGTGATTGGTCAGGAAGCAATGGTCCAGCTCGAAGAAGCCGGCGACGCCGTCCCCGACACCGTGTTCGGTTGCGCCGGCGGCGGTTCCAACCTCGCCGGACTCACCTTCCCGTTCCTGGGACGAAACCTTCGCGAAGGCACCAAGACTCGTCTGGTCGCCTGCGAGCCGTCGGCATGCCCGTCCCTCACCCAGGGCGAGTACCGCTACGACTTCGGTGACGTCGCCGGCCTGACGCCGCTGCTCAAGATGCACACTCTGGGTAAGGATTTCGTACCGCCGGCCATCCATGCCGGTGGCCTCCGCTACCACGGCATGTCGCCGATGGTCTCGCACGCGGTCAACCTCGGACTCATGGATGCAATTGCCGTCGATCAGGACGACGCACTCCAGGCAGGTCTGATTTTCGCCCGCGCCGAAGGAATCATCCCGGCTCCGGAATCAACCCACGCGGTTGCCGGCGCTATCGCTCACGCCCGTGCCGTCACCGAACCCGAGGTGATCGTGATCGGGCTGTCCGGCAACGGTCAATTGGATCTTCCGGCGTACTCGCCTTACGTCTGACGCCGTCGGTGTGGTGGTCTCGTGCGTACGAGGCCACCACACTTCGTCACACCGAGCACGTGGGCTCGATCTCGCGATCGACATCGTGCCGGCCGTCCGCGAAACGAACCGATCAGTTTGATCGATCGGTTACGGTCTTTCGATGCAGCTTCGGTTGAAGGAACATTGGAAACTGGTCGCACTCGGACTGGCATTGCTCGTGGCGATCGCGTTCATCGTCGTATCGGTAATCTCCGACTCCAGTGATGCGGCATGGCCGAAGCAGAAGACAGGCGGTCCGATCGTCGAGCAAGGCGTTGTCGACGTAGACCTCTCCGATCCTCCGAAACAAGCCTGGGAACTCGATGTCCGAGCGCTCACGGACAACCCCGGGCACGTGCTGCTGTCGATGCCTTCCACGCTCGATAGCTACTACGGCTACGGCAACACGTACCAAGTCGGTGACGTGCTGGTGGCCGCGACTGCTTATCCGCTTCCCAAGACCGACGAGTCTTCGTCGAGTCAGGGAGTCGGTGCCGTCACACTCGTCGGGGTGAATCCCGACGACGGAAGTCCGCTGTGGAAAACGCGAATCGGCGGAGTCATCGGCCAGTGCAGTCAGCAGAACGAATCCACGATCATCGCGTGCTGGGGCGATCGACGGATGATCTTTGTCGATACCGCGACCGGAACTCTGATGTCCGACCTCGGAACCGACTTCGATCTCAATGGCGCCACCATCGCCGGAGACACCGTGTACACGTCCGGCGAAAGGATGGACGGAACGGTTCGAACACGAATTCTTGCCAGCGGCACCACAACCAATTTGACTGCCAACTTCGTGCGTACCTTCGAACCAAGTGAGAAGTTCGGAGCCGTCTACACGGTCCCTCACACCGACACTGTCATTGCGATGGAACAGGGCGACGGCGGGGACCCGCAGTACCGCTATCGAATCTACGATCTGCAGTCCGGCGCCGAACGATTCCGATTCGAGGGCGATTCGCTTGTCCCTACCGGGAACGGATTGTTCCTCACCAGTGTCGGCGGCCGGTCGGGATATGCCGGAACCCAAAACCTCTTGGCTTCCGACGGATCCACGATTCGTGCGATACCGATTCCCTCGTACTCATCGTCGTCCTACCCGAGTAAGCCCTCGACGGCGGTGCCGATGTTTCTCGGCGACGGCGCCTACGATCCGGAGTCGGGTGACGAACTCTGGCGCAGTTCACAAATCGTCAACACCGCGACGGCCGGGACAGGAAGCGCCATCGCCGCAGTGGTAGGAAAAACAATCCTCGTCACGTCGCCGGAGACCCGCACAATCTCGGGTCTCGACGTCGAGAGTGGCCGACAACTGTGGCAAACACCCTGGCAAGACGCGTACTGGGTTCGAAGCGGTGCGACTGATGGCGATCACTTCGTCTTCAGCGACTACACCGGCATGCATTCGATCAGGGCTCGCGACGGAAAGATGATGTGGTCGGTCCCCCTTCCGCCAGAGGTCGATCCGCGCGGAGTCGTCGTCTCGAATGCCGGCAAAAACGTGTCGTTCTCCTGGCAAAACCACTTCACCGTTTGGCGATAGGCCGGCAACATCACCGGTTCAATGTCGTACTGACCAGCCGGCTCAGCAACCAGCAAATGGATAGACGTACAGCCTCGATGGCCACAATCCAGTCTGGCGCGTTTGTTCAATTTCGGGGGAACGATCTCGAACAACTGCATGTATCTCCGCGACTCCGACTTCGGAAAGATCAGACCAGACCTGCGGTGAAGGGGTGCATACGAATCGCACCGACTCAGGTATCTGATCCAATCCAACGATAAAGGGAGCCAACGGGAATGGATGCGAAATCCCCAATTTGCAGTCGGCAACAAATAGTCCAGTTCGCGCGCGAACATCTGCGTACCGGGGGACCGAACTCAGACCAAATTCGTCGTCATTTCGGTTTGCAAAAACGCGCGTTCTTCACGCAGCTCGACACCCATCTGGACGATTCTGCACTTTCAATGCCCGAAAAAGTTGCACTCCGCCGCATCTGCCGACAGGAGGATAGAAGGTGCCCGATCAAACGTATGAACGTCTCAGCAGGTCAAGCCAACCCACCCCGGCCGATGTACGACGCGCTTCCTTTCCCACCCCAGAACCATCATGCTTGACGATCGAAAGCCGCCAACTACGTTGAGCCGCTGGATTCTTCCGCAGTCCCCTCTTCTCGGATCGGGATCATCGGAGATCCAACAGCCGCGCGACTTTCAGGCTCAAATGCAAGGCCAACCGGTCGTCGCCGTTTGCCAAGTCTGCTCGTGTTATCTCCTGAATTCGCCGCAAGCGATAGTACAAGCTCCCTCGATGCACACAGAGCGCCTCTGACGTTCGCTTTACGTCACCGGCATTGTCCAAAAAGCTCTCCAGCGTCGCGAGAAGAGCCTCACTTTTTGAGTCCTCATGGCTGAGCAAGGACTGCAAACCTGAGTGAATACTGTTCTCGAGTCGATCCTCCGACAGTTCGGCCAGTAGTCCGTAGACGCCGAGATCCCGATAACGCACAACATTTCCGAGCACCTTGACGACCTGGGCCACATCTGCGGAACGTCTGGACTCTTCGTAGGATTCGCGCACGTGTGCAACCGAGGTTCGCGGTTCACCGATACCGACCCAACATTCGATGTTCTGGCGCCCACTTTCAGACAAGACTCGCTCCCGGGCTGCCACGATCAGCGAGTCCAGATGGGTTTGAGTCGAGCGTTCGGCCACCGATACGATCAACAGACTGTGGTCGGGGCGGTCGAGTTGGATTGCACTGTTCCGCGGGAGCCTCCGTCGAAGCTGATCGACGCCGACGGCAACACTCAGACGATCTCTTTCGGTCAATGTCGACTGGTCGCCAGGACGGAGCAACACAGTGACCACGACTGCTGGACCCGCAGCCAACAAGCCCTCCTCGGCCAACCTGTTTGCCGCGTCCTCGCGCAGCGACCGCTCGCCCGACAGGACGTCTCGGGTAAGTTCCCGCTCCCGACTTCGGGACAACTCGTCCAGCAACTGTTCGCGGTGGAGGATCATCGCTGCCGCATCAGCCGTGCGCCTCAAGACCTCGGCTTGATCCTCGTCAACTTCGCCCTCCGAAGTCAACAGCCAGACGAAGCCCAGCAGCGCATTGCGGTACCGGATCGGCATCCCGACCCGGCCAAGGGTCAGCCCTAGTTCTTCGTTGACGGGAACAGTGAAGAGATCGAGGGCTTCACGGCCTCCACTCGCGTAGATGAAGTCTACGATCTCGCGTGAAACATTCCGCTGTAGAACGGAATTCATTCTGACTGAATCGACGGCACTGTCATGCGAGTTGTACGCGAGCAGACGAATCTGTACATCATCGATCGCAACGGAACGGTCCAGTCGGCGCCCGGTAGTGTCCACCAAATGCTGCAGTTCTCCGACCATGGTCGAACTGTACGAGCCCCCTCTCCGGTTTGCAACATATGCCCAAATTTCTACGTAGAAAATTGAACACATGACAGTGATGCAACTAACTTTCGCACCATAGGCTCGCTTCATGCCAAGCACCCGAGACCCGTGACGTCTTCACTCGGTCCGCAAACCGGCAGAAGTGGCAGTGACGAGATCTGTTGCAGCCGTGGGATTTGCGTAATGGGGAGCGAGGCCGGCCGGCACTATCTCCCTCAGACGAAGTCGCCTCCGACCCGAAATCGACAAACGACCTTCGGTCGCCAGTTCAACATCGAATCCCACCGACCTCTTTCAATGTCGAATACCTCGAATGACATCGGTGACCGTGATATCGCAAAGCCGTTGCCATTCAGCATATCCCGAGAGGAATCATCATGACCGGCACAGCAAATGCTCCTGTAGAGCATCAAACCGAGACGTCACCTGGACGTCGATCGGCGCGCCGTAGGGCCCTGATCGCCGGGGCGACAGGCAACATCGTTGAATGGTTCGATTTCACGATCTACGGCTTCACTGCCGCAGTTCTCGCGACAGTGTTCTTCCCTCCGGAGTTCGGCAGTGGCGCACTGCTTGCCACCTTCGCTCTTTACGGAGTCGCCTTCTTGGCCAGACCTGCCGGCGGCATATTCTTCGGACGGCTTGGTGACCGCCTCGGCCGACGGAGATCATTGTCCCTGGCAATTACGCTCATGGGCTGCTCGACAGCGGCAATCGGTCTCCTACCGACGTACGCTTCGATCGGTGTTGCAGCACCGCTGTTGCTGCTGCTGTGCCGATTGGTTCAAGGATTCTCGGCCGGCGGCGAATACACCGGAGCGGCAACCTTCGTCGTCGAGCATGCGCCGTCTCACCGCCGAGGCTTGTACGCGGGGATTATCAGCTCTTCGTCGTTCGTCGGCAGTATCTTGGCCACGGTCACAGTCTTGTCATTCAGCTCGGTCGGCGCTGAGCACTTCGCCGACGGAGGATGGCGTTGGCCGTTCATCATCGGAGGCGTTGTCGCCATGGTGGGCCTGTTCATGAGGCTTGCCGTCGAGGAGACTCCGGCGTTCAAGGAAATGCAAGAAAACGATTCCCTTCCAACCCGCCCACTCGCAGATCTGTTCCGCAATCACTGGCGGACTCTGCTCACGTCCTTCGTGTACTTCGCCTCGCTCGGTGTCGTTACTCATATGCTGCTCGGCTACATGCCGACATTTCTGGTTCTCTCAGCCGATGTTCCGAGCACGGTTGCACTGCTGATGACAACCGGCGCTTTGGTTCTCGCAGTACCGCTGTTCATCTTCTTCGGCGCCACAGTCGACCGAATCGGCCGGAGGCCACTCGTCAGAATCGGCATGGTGATGTCAGTTTTCGTCTCGGTGCCCAGCTACATGCTCATCGGTACCGGAAACATTTTCGCGATTGCCATTGCACTGGCTGCTCTGGTCATCGCGCTTTCCTTACTCGCGTCCGCTTTGCTCGTAATCCTCGAAATGATGCCGACGCATGCTCGATTCACCGGCACGGCAATCCCCTACAACATCGCATATGCGCTCTTTGCAGGAACTGCGCCGCTGGTGTGCGCAGCACTGGTCAACGCCACTGGAAGCGATCTGTCGCCTGCCTTCTACGCGACCGCCATCGCTTTGATCGCACTTCCCATTCTGTGGCGAGGGATTCCGGAAACGAAAAAACTGGTCTGCCACGCAGGGCAGCCCGACGAAACATTTCTGACAACGGACGCGCCACGGCTGTGATTTTTTGCGCAGCTGTCGATAGCGTTCCGATGGCCGCCACGAGAGAGTTGAGGACGACGAACACCTCTGGACTTTCAGGTGCCAAATTCATTAAGACAGAGCCGAATCCGAGAAGTCGGGATGAAGCTCTCCAGAGGAAGTCGACGGCGTCGGAATTACCAGAACCCAAGCTTGCCGGATCGAACAGCTGCGCTTTCGATCCGGCAAAGCCATCAGTAGAAAGAGAGGCCGAAAGTGCCTACCGACAAGACCGATGCAGTTGTGGTCGGAGCTGGAGTGATCGGCAGCTCCATCGCCTACGAACTGGCCGCTCGAGGTTACGAAGTCCTGGTCATCGACAAGTCTGGTGGTCCGGGCTACGGCTCGACCAGTGCATCCAGTGCGGTTATCCGGTTCAACTACTCCACATTCGACGGTATGGCTGCGGCTTGGGAGTCGCTGCATTGCTGGCAAAACTGGAACGAGCATCTCAACGCGACAGTCGACGGCGCGCTTGCGAAGTTTCGGCAATGCGGGATGGCACTGCTCGATGTCGACGTCGCGCCCCACGCGCGCACGATCGGATTATTCGAGAAGATAGGAATCGATTACCAGCTTTGGGACGCAACGACACTCGTCGAGAAGATTCCCGGTATCGACGCCGGCAAATACTATCCTCCGAAGCCAGTCGACTCGGAGTCCTTCTTCGCAGATGCGGAAACCACGCTCGGAGCGCTGTACACACCTCAGGCGGGGTTCGTCGACGACCCGCAACTGGCCGCCGCGAATCTTGCTGCGGCAGCACGTTCGCACGGTGCGGGTTTCGCGTACAACACGCGTGTGGTGGCAGTCGAGCAGTTGCCTGACGGCATCTGGCAGTTAGGGCTCCACGACGGGGAAAGTGTGAAATCCAAGATTGTCGTCAATGCCGCCGGCCCCTGGTCAGGAGCGTTCAACAAGCTGTCGAACGTCGGGGCCGACTTCAAGGTTTCGGTTCGGCCCTTGCGCCAGGAAGTTCATCACGTCACCGCACCCACTGGCTACAACGACGACGAGATCCTCGGCCCGATGATCGCCGATTTGGATCTCGGAACCTACATGCGAGCCGAACCTGGAAACGGTTTCCTTGTCGGCGGAACCGAACCGGATTGCGATCCGCTCGAGTGGATCGACGACCCTGATACCGCCAACCCGAATCGCACTGTTGCCCGGTTCGAAGCGCAGGTTTTCCGCGCCGCCAGGCGTTTCCCCACCCTGGAGGTCCCGTCACAACCGAAAGGTATTGCCGGCGTGTACGACGCAGCATCCGACTGGACCCCGATCTATGACAAGACAGACAGGCAAGGTTTCTACGTCGCCATGGGCACCAGCGGGAACCAATTCAAAAATGCGCCCATCGCTGGGCGCCTCATGTCCAGGATCATCGACCAGGTGGAAGCTGGACACGATCACGACGCTGATCCCCTGACCTATGTCGGGATGCACACCGGGCTCGAAATCGACCTCGGCGCATTCTCCCGCCTTCGGGCACCCAATGCCGAGTCGACCGGGACGGTCATGGGTTAGAAGTCTTGTCCGGCTTGGAGAATCGATAGCCGCGACAACTGAATAGACACGGCTGTGGGTGTCCACCATGTGGTGGACACCCACAGCCGACTTCTCCTTCAACGGCGTCTACGGAAAATCGCCCTGGAACGTGTCAGCGGCACATCGCCTCCGGGACGGAGAGCTAACGTGCATGGCAGCTCTTCAAGTAGCTCAGGAACGATGCCTGCAGCCCGGTTACGTGCGTCTCGTGCAACAACGCGGTCGAAACATCCTGCGACCGTCCCTTGCCATGCAACTGCTCCACGACGGCGAGAACGTTGCGTGACAGTCCGCGATAGATCGGAATGGGTCCAGTCAGTTCGGCTTCGTTCAGCGTGACGTGCAGCTGCGGAACAACTGAGCCCACGCCACGCTCGGGCAGTGCCTCGACCAGTGTGTGGATCTGGCTGTCGGCGTTCACAACTCCGGGACTACCCGCACCGAAGGTCGCGAATGGGGGCGCGTCGCGCAGCCATGCGTAGAGGGCGAAAAGGCCTCCGTACGAGTACCCGAAGAGTCCGTGCCCGGACTCGCTGACACGTAGCTCCGACGAGTACAGGCGAGGGTGGAGTTCGTTGGTCAGGAAGTCGAGGAAGACGTCCGCGTGGGTGTCTGCCAGCTCCTCGAGGTAGGCGTCCACATACTCCTGGGTCATTGCACCCGAGTCGCGAGCAGCGGCAAGAGTAGCCATCAATTCTTCGCCTACCGGTTCCCCGGGCGGCACGAGATCGCGGTTGCGTAGTCGTGCCCAGTTGGCAGCTTCTTCACCGGCATAACCGACGCTGACCTGGATGTACGGGGCGATCGTCAGATACGGGTCTGCCTGCGTGACGATGAGCGGGGCGGTAAGACCTACAGCCCAGTTGCCGTCCATCACGTATATCAGCGGTAAGGGATCCGTGGAGTCCGCGTAGCCGGGGGGTGTGGTCACCCAGATGCCGTAGCTGTACCCCGACTTCGCCGTTATTTCGAAGTACTCCGTGTCTGCAAAACATCCGTGCAGCATTGCGCTCATCGAACCTCTCCCTTCACTACGTGGCCGGCCTTCACGACGAGAACAGCCATGTCCGGATCGGCGAACACCTTGGCGTCGTGGAGCGGGTCTTGCTGCCAGGCAACCATGTCCGCCTGCATTCCGACGCGGATAGTTCCAACGGTGTCCCCGATACCGAGGATGTCGGCGTTGACGCTGGTGGCCGAAACGAGAGCATGCATCGGCGACTCCAACTCGGCCCGCAAGCGCAACTCCTCGCCTCGGCGCTGCTGGTGCGGCCCGATGAGGTCCGAGCCCAGGCCGATCCTCAGGCCTGCTGCGCGAGAGACCGCGAGTGCCGAGGCCATGCGTTGACGTACTCCGGCGGCGCGGTCTCGTATTGCAGGGTCCAGGTCCATGCTCTCGGTGTCCGTCAACTGCTCGACCACGGCGAAGGTAGGGACCAGAGCCACGTCATGCTCGCGCATCAGCTGGGCGGTCTCTTCGTCGATGTCGGTGCCGTGTTCCACGCACCGGACACCGGCTCGCACTGCGTTGCGAATGCCCGCATTGTTGTGCGCGTGCACCGTGACGTAGGTGCCCCGCGACGCTGCTTCTTCCACTGCCACGGAGATTTCCTCGACGGTGAACTGTGTGTCGGTGAGGTGGTCATGGCCTCCGACGACACCGCCGGTGACGCACAGTTTCAGAAATGTTGCACCTCGGCGGAACGACTCGCGCACATTGCGTCGTAGCTCGTCGGCATTGCCCGACATCAAGGACAGGGCGCAGAGCCCGGGAATGTGGTGCATGTTCCACAGCACGGTCGGCTCCCACGCGGCCCCGTAGTAGCCGTGTCCACCGGTCTGGCACTGCACAGGACCGCACGAGAGGACGCGCGGACCACGCACCTTGCCGCTCGCGATAACGTCGACGACTCCGCCGTCGATGCCACCGACGTCTCGCACCGTGGTGAAGCCCGCGTCGAGGGCATGGCCCGCGGTGGCGAAGATGCCCGCAGCCAGTTCGGCTGCCGAGAGCTCAAACCCGAATTGCCTTCGGATCGGACTCGAAATGCCCAGGTGGACATGGGCATCGATGAGCCCCGGAGTCAGAAGCATGCCGTCCAAGTCAACCGTGGTCGAACCCGACGGCGCCTGTCCGATCGCGGTGACAATGCCGTCGCTCACGCACACGTCGACTTCGACCGGGTCGGTACCCGATCCATCCGCGACCATGCCGCCGGCAAACCATACGTCAGTCAAAGGGACCTCCGAGCATTGGAAACCACTCTCCTAAACACTGGTGAATTCGATATGCGGTACCGTACTCAACAGTGGTGAACCCGTCAATGGAGGTAGCGTGAGATCGCCGGTTGGGGAGGGTCGAGAGCGACTGTTGCAGGCACTGTTCGACGAGTTCGGTGAAACCGGCCCAAGCCCGAAGCTGTCGATGCGCCAAGTAGCGGAGCGACTCGGAGTGCACCACACGCTGCTGACCTATCACTTCGGATCACGACCGGGACTCCTCAGCGCCGTGCTGTCGGAAGCTCGCCGCCGTGACAACCTCGTCATCGCCGCGATGGGCAAAGATCTCGGGTTCGCAGCCCTGTGCAGGGCGATCTGGAGCTTCTACTCGAACGCCGAGCACGAAGATCGAAGCCGCACCTTTTTTCACCTGGCCGGACTTGCGGTTTACGAGCACAAAGCATTTCAAGATTTCGCCGCCGACCTCGACGATTTGGCGCACCTCCTCGAAGCGGCGGCCCTTCGCGAAGGATTCACAGTGGTGGATGCAAAGCAGCAGAGCATCATCGCAACCGCATGTCTGCGAGGACTGTTGCTGCAGAGGTTGCTCACCCCCGACGCCGAGGTCGACGCGGCAGCCGAGCGCTTCATCACCTCGTTGACAGCGTCCACCACGTAAGGCCTCACAACCGATCACCCTCGTTCGAAATCACCGACGCGGGGCCGTTTGCCATTGGCTCGGTCACGTTTCGGCGTGAGACGGGTCTCTGAACCCCGGTTGAATGGTGGCCGATCGCACTTTCGACATCTGTACGAGCGAAGTGCCGAAAGATGCGACAAGTGAACCTATCCCGACCCAGCAGACACTCGACATCATCGACAAGTCCGATGATTCACATGAGTTTCGAAAGTCAGGATTGAATTGTGACCATTACCTTCCGTGCCGCAGAGTTGAACAGCGCAAGTGGGATCTTCCAGCAAGCACTGCTCGGCCAACCCAGTGCAGAGCCACTCGGCGGAGACATCATCACTCGTGCAGATGTCGAATTCACCAGTGACGACGGCCGCATTCAATCCGGAGTCTGGGAGAGCGAACCGGGAAAGTCGCGGTGGGAGTTCCTCACCCGCGGCGAGATCATCACCATCGTCTCCGGCGCCATGACCGTCGAGGAGGACGACGGCGATCCCGTACATCTCGTTGCCGGTACGAGTGCAATCTTCCCAATCGGATGGAAGGGTACGTGGACGGTCACCGAGACCGTACGCAAGGTGTTCGTCGTATACAACGAATGACCAAGAGAATCCGCAACATCCGACTTTCACGGCCCGTCGTACGGACGAATCTCCCGACGCAGCCCACTTGCCCTGAGTACCTGTCGCTGCACTCCCGCCCTCACTGAATCCTCGGTGCCGATTACTCTCACATGGTTTCTGGCGCGAGTGATCGCCGTGTACAACAACTCCCGAGTCAGCAGTGACGACGCCTCGGCCGGCAACATCACCGATACGGTGTCGTACTGGCTGCCCTGGCTCCGGTGAATCGTCATAGCGTAAACCGTCTGCACCGACGAGAGTTGGCTCGGGTGAATCAGAAACGCATCACTGCCCCGCTGGAATGCGGCAATAGGCACGCCATCCTCACGCTGCACGATCACCCCGGCGTCCCCGTTGTAGATCTTCGACTCGTAGTCGTTGGCCGTCACGAGCAGCGGTTGGCCCGGATACCACCGCGTCGGGTCAAGAAACTGCCCTGATGCCGTGCCGACCCACTCCATCGCCTGCTGCGCCCACCTCCCGACACCGTACGGTCCGTCACGGTGGGCGCACAGAAGGCGGTGCGATTCCAAGCCTTTCAGCGCGCCGATCGCATCACCCACCTCGGCCGACGCCGTCACCACCTCTGAACTCGCAACGATGTCGGCGCGCAATGCGTCAACATCCTCGGGCGAATGGAAGGAGACGGCTGGATCACCGCTGCGCAGGATACGCAGAACCTCAGCGGAATCTCCCGCTCGAACTGCCCTGGCCAACGACGCGATGGTTCCGTCGAAGCGGCGCCCGCGTGAGAGTTGAATGATCCCGCCCCGCAGACGATCCTGTTCATCCGCACTCAATGCCTCTTCGGAACCAGTGGCCGTGAGATCGTCACCCACCAACTGTGTCAGCGTCGGATTTCCACTGACCTTTACCGGGCGGGCGACAAGATCAGCAAGAACAGCGCCCGCGTCGACTGAGGTCAACTGATCGGGATCGCCGACGAGCAGTAGCCGGGCATCGGGGCGAACGGCTTCGAGCAGGCGCGCCATCAACGTGAGGGAGACCATCGACGTCTCGTCGACGACGACCACATCGTAGGGAAGTCTGTTGGTCGCATTGTATTTGAAACGACTCGAACTCCCCCGCTGCCAACCGAGTAGGCGGTGCAGGGTCATGGCCGCGAGTTCTTCGGGAAGGCCAAGGCTCGCGGTCTGCTCACGTACGGACTCCTGCAGCCGCGCTGCGGCTTTACCCGTCGGTGCGGCCAGACCGATGCGAGCATTCGAACCCAATTCCTCCGACAGGAGAGCGAGAATACGTGCGACCGTATGGGTTTTGCCGGTTCCGGGCCCACCGGCGATGACGGTGGTCCACTGTGTCGCGGCGAGAGCAGCTGCTATCCGTTGACGATCCGGCGCGATGGTCGGCCCGTTCTCGTCGACGAACAGCGAATCCAGCCGCGTTCGGACCGCTTTCAGGTCGGCGGGCGGCCACGTGGACGCCCGCTCGTCGAGCACTCGCCGAATCGTCTGCTCCTGCAGAAAATATCGATCGAGGTAGAGGAGTTCACCGTCGTCCGTGTCGACCAACCGGAGCGGTCTGAGAGGTCCGGCGTTTCCGCCGATCACCAGAGGGCTCAGCCGAAGGGCGGCAACGATCTCCGACGGTTCGGGCCACGGCAACGACGTGAGTTCCTCCTCCGTCGCATTGTCGACGCTCACATCACGCATCCGTCGTAGATCGAGGCACACCGAACCTGATCGCACGGCCCGAACTGCCAACGCCGCGGCCAGCATCACTTCTTCGGAAGTTTCACCGCCCAGGCTGCACACTCTCGTCGCGACATGAACATCGGCGGCAACCAGAACCCCGGCTTCGTTGAAGATTCGCACGATCCCTTTGGCGCGCTGCGCCAATTGCGCCTCGGTCATCGAATCTTCTCCCCTACTGTGTGGGACGCATCAAGACCGGCCAGCAGATCCGATAGTTCAACCGTCAGCTGAGCAGGCGGTTTCCATTCGAAGACACCGCATTCCGGCGGGCTGTCCGGGCCGAGCATCCCACGCACGAATTGATACTGCGCGCCCCCGAGATGACGGTGCGGATCGTAGTCGGGCAGGCGCCACCGCAGATACCGATGCAGTGCAACCGAATACAGCAGTGCCTGCAGCGGATAGTGCGAGCGCATCATCTCCGTCGCCATGAGTTCACGCGTGTAGTTGGCAGCCGTCAGATCGCCGCGACCGATCCGGTTGGTCTTGTAATCGACGATCACGAACGACGGGCCCGGGATCCGCAAGACTGCGTCGATACTGCCCGTCAGGAATCCGCGCATCGGTGACGTCTCGACACGGTCCAGATAGTCGGCGTACGACGCCAGAATGTCGTCGGAGGAAAGGTGGCGCCTCAACAGTTCCGACACTCCGCGGAGTGTGACACTCATCGACACCGGATCGTCGCCACCGGCCAGTGGGAGTTCGAAATCGAGTTCGGGAAGACGATCTTTCGGCGCGATCGTGGCCAAGGTTCCGAATCCCAAGGGAGTCTGCATCACCAGATACAGCGCATCCGCGAGTGCTTCGGAGTCGACCTCGGCCGCCCGTACCGAGACCGCCTCGGCGCAACGCATCCCGAGTTCCGCTCTCAGATCTGCCACAGCCGTGTCCACCACCTCGAGCACCTCATGCACCAGCGTGCCGAATGCGGCGCCCGCGGGAAGTCCGTTCATGGGTGAAGGGAACGCCTCCAGGGGCGAGGGGGTAATGCTCCCGAGGTCTACGGAATCCTCTGGCTCGTCGTCTTTTTCGGGATCCTCGACCTCGCTGCCCGTGGTCGTGACCGCGTGGTGCGCTCCGGCGGTGAGTGCCGAGTACGACGTACGACGCCACAGAGTGTCCAGGTCTCGACCGAAACGCGCCGCGGCCAGTTCGGTTACGTCCGCAGCCGCTCTGGACCAGTGGACGGGCGAGGGCGGATGGGGACCAACAGGTTCCACCGAGATCACGTCGGAAGCTGCTGCCGGCCAGGTTGCGAGCCGTGCTGCGGTTGTACCGTCGTCGAGCACCTTCACTACCCGAGCAGGTTCGGCGATGCCGGGTGTACGTCCGAGCATCAACCGGTGCAGCGGCGAGCGGGAGGTCCCGTAGCTGGGTGCCCACCAGAGCACGAGTTGGCACTGCGCCCGGGTCAGCGCCACGTACAGCAGCCGCAGTTCTTCGCCCGCTTCCTCGGCCTCCGCAACAGTCTTTCTGGCGTTGTACCCCGGGCCTTCCTGCCCGCCGACGTCGAGGATGCGGCGTCCCTCCGGGTCGTGCAACAGCTGCGTCGGCGAGTTGAAGCCGCCAACGCTCTCCCAACTGAACGGGACGTAGACGATCGGGAACTCGAGCCCTTTGGTGGCATGCACCGTAGCGATTTGCACTGCGGCAGCGTCACTGTCGAGGCGGCGGCTTCGATCGGTGGCGCTCCCGGACGTCGGTTCCTTGATCCGATCGGAAAGCCAGCGAACCAGTGCGCTCAACCCGAACGCTTCCTCGGTCGCGACGCGACCGAGGAGTTGTGCGACGTGCCGCAGATCGGTGAAATCTCGTTCGCCGGACGGGGCCGCGAGTACACGCTTCTCCAGATTTGTTTCGGCAGAGATTCTTTCGAACACAGCCGCAAACCCGACGCGTGCGAACAGCCCGGAATAGGAGCGCAGTTGACCTGCAAGTTCTGCAACGACGTTGTCGCCGTCCTTGTCCAGTTCTTCGGAGGTGCGCCCGAAAATCGGCGAGAGGGCCGTCAACCGGACACGATCGGAGCGATGGGGCTGCTCGATCGCCTGCAACAGCCACAGCCACTGGGTCGCACTGGGTGTCGCGAAAACACTGGACCCTCCGGTCAATACGGAAGGTACACCGACGGCATCGAGAGCATCGCGGATCATCGCCACGTGCTTGTGGGTGCGCACCAACACCGCGACGTCTCCTGGTTCGACCGGGCGTGGATCACCGTCGACTGCCAAGCGGGTATCGCCGCCCAGGAGGGCGACCACGTCTGCTGCGACGTCGTCCGCGACGCGACTGCGAAGTCTGCCTACGGCAGGAAATCCCGAACGATTGAGCGGTCCGGCTCCGGTACGAGGCAGATGGCGTACACGCATCGGCACCGGGCCGAACAACCGAGACTTCTTGTGCGAAGCCTCCACCGGATGCGCGACGATGCCTTCGTTGCCGAGTGCGGCACCACCGTAGAGGTGTTCGAGTGCCGCCAACAACCCTGGGTCGCTACGCCAATTGGTGGTCAACTCCTGGTGCGCATCCGCCTGATCGACCGCATCGAGATAACTCAGGACTTCTGCCCCGCGGAACGCATAGATGGCTTGTTTGGGATCACCGACCAGGACCAGGGTGGTGTGACCGTGGAAGGCCAACCGCAGAATGTCCCACTGCAACGGATCGGTGTCCTGGAACTCGTCGATCAACACGACCTTGAACTTTTCGCGCACCCGACGACACGCGACGGGACCGTATTCCGGATCCGTCAATACACCGTGCAACAGCGTCAGCAGATCGTTGAAGTCGCGAATTCCTTTGGTCCGCTTACGTCGTTCGACCTCGACACGAGCAGCAGCCGCGAAGAGGACGCGCTGACCGGGTGCGGTCTCCTCCTCGCCGTCGGGTTCGAGAATTGCCTGACCATCGCCGACTGCGCTTCGGGCGATGGCCAGCGCGTCCTTCGTGGAGAACGGTGGAGACGAGTCCGTCCGGCTGTAGCGGCTGAGGTACAAATCCGAGACGACCTCACTGATCAGGTCGTCGACCGACTCCACAAAAGTTGTGTCCGGTTCGCGTTCCCCGGCGATGCCGAGTCCGTCGAGCATCCTCTGACAGAAACTGTGGGTGGTCGTGATGGTGCCGGCGTCGAACTCCGCGAGAGCGCGCAGGAGTCGACGACGCCGCACGCCGATCTCCTCGTCGTCAGCTGTGGCGAGGTACGCCACCAGATCATCATCCGACCGCCTCGCCGCCTCCGGGTCGACCAGAGCGGCGGACACTCCCGCGAACCTCTCCCTGGCACGCTCACGAAGTTCCTGAGTGGCGGCCCTACTGAATGTCACCAGCAGAACTTGCGAAATGTCAGCGAGACCTTCGGCAACACAACGGGTCGCGAGTCCGACGATCGCGTAGGTCTTGCCAGTTCCGGCGCTCGCTTCCAACACCGTGGTGCCGGTCGGCAGTGGCCCCAGAAGATCGAAGTCCACGGGTTACTCCGCTCTTTCGTTGGTCAGCAACGGATCCCACAGTCGTCGGGCGAGAACTCCGAACCGAGTCGGTTCCTCGGCCCAGACGAACTCGTCGTCCGACGGCGGATCCGCAGCCAACTCCGCAAGTGTTCGAGCCTCTCCGAAAACGTAAGTGTTGCTCGGATCGATCATCTCGCCGTACTGCCCGCTCCACTGGGTGTCCGCACCGTTTGTCGCATCGTCGACCGACTCCCCACCAAAGCGTCGGCGCGCATATTCGGCTGAAGTAGCGGCCCACATCGGCAACGGACGCTGCAGCCCCCGCTCGCGTAGGTCCACCAGTTGCTGCAGGATCTCGACCGCATTGCCTGGCGCATCGAGCACCGACCGTGCCGCTGCGATCTTTCCCCGACCCCGTCCGATCGAGACTGCATCGAGCGCACCGGGTCGTCCGTGCGCTTTCAAGGCGAGCAGGTTTATCCAGGCCGTCATCCGATGTTTAGGCGCCAGTGAGGAATACGACGCTCCCACCACTGAATTGCCGTGCACACCGGTTACCGTTCCGGTGAGACGACGCCCGTCACCGAGGTCGATGTCGACGTCGACAGCCTCGGAGTCGCCCTCGAGGTGTGGCAATGCAAGACCGGCAAGTTGGTCTACCACCCACTCGACGTTGCCCAGAACCGTGGCGCCCAGGTTGTAGGGCGGCAAAGTACCGCGGCGCCACTCGGCTGCACGGAAATCCGCCGGGCTGCGTCCAGCCAAGCGCGAGAGAAGCATTCGGTCACCCAGAGCCCAGGTGGACAGTGGATCGAGCTCGGTTGCCAGCGAATCCGCGATGTCGTCGTCGAGTTCCGGTACCCGGACGCCGAGGCGTTGGCGCAGAAAACCACGCGCGGGATGTACCAGGAAGTTCACCAAGTCGGCGAGGTTCACTTCCTTCGGATGCACCTCGGGTAGCTCGGCCGACAAGACTGTCGGCAATTCGACCGGTGTTCCGGAGGCAGCCCTCGCACCGGCCAGCGCTGCCGTGTCGAAGCTGAACGGCTTGTTCGGCGCGAAGTTTCGATTGTCGAACGATTGCAACGGATGCCGTGTCAGCACTCCGTTGATCGCTTCCGGACCCACCGTCGCACTGAGTACGTCGAGAAGGCCACTGAGGGGGATCGCCGGTGGTCTGACGACACCGGTGACCGGATCGGCACCGGTATACAACAGAATCAGATGTTCGCCCGCAGACATCACGGCATCGAGAAGCAGTTGCCGGTCTTCACTGCGCAGATCACGCTCCCCCACAACGGGATCACGGGACAAGATGTCGTCGCCGTCGACTCCACCGGTTCGAGGGAACACCTCGTCGTCGAGTCCGATCAGCACGACCACGCGATGCGGTACCGAACGCATCGGAACCATCGTGCACACCGTCAGTTCGCCGGTTCGGAAGTTGGCACGCGTCGGTCTGCCCGCGAGGCTGCGCGAGAGCATCGCGCGAACATCGGCCAGACGTAACACCGTCTCTCCGCCGAATTCGACAGCAGCTACCAGTTCGCGGTGGGCCCCCGCGCTCTGCCAGGAATCTGCGGGCGCTGTGTCGGTCAGCAGATCCAGGGCCCGCATCAGCACACGAAGCCATTCGGCCGGTGAATGTGGGCCGGCAAGATCGCGAAGCGAGACGGCCAGGCGATCGACGAACTCTGCGAAACGTCCAGTCAGGTCGATGTCTGTGCCGTCCACGTCATCGAGTGGTAGCGCGAGATCCAGCCAGGCATTTTCCGATTCGTCCGCGCTGACCCCCAACAAGATTCGGTCCATGGCGGTGTTGAAGGTGTTCTGCGGAAATGCATCGAGGCCGAACGTGGCACGCTGCCGACTACCGATTCCCCAGCGAGCACCCGCTTCCGTCGTCCATTCCCGCAATCTTTCCAACTCGTCGTCGCCCCACGAAAAACGTGTGCGGACAGGCTCGGTCGCGGCCAGGTCGAGAACCTCACTGGCTGTGGCCCGGCCGTCGGCCAATTCGAGGAGAGAGCCGAGAACGGCCAGGACAGGATTGGTCTGACGTAATCCGCGGTCTGCCAGCCTTACTCGAAGGAGATGCCCCGGGTGGCCATGGACGCCTTGCCCGAATGCAGCACGAACCAAAGGTGCGTACGTTTCGACGTCCGGGCACATCACGAGTACGTCGCGCGGCTGCAATGTCGGGTCGTCCTCGAACAATCGGAGCAGACATTCGCGGAGCACCTCGACCTGCCGTGCCGGCCCGTGGCAAGCGTGGACCTGAACTGTCCCATCCGGTTCCGCTGCAACCCTGGGAGCACGATCTGCGATGACATCGGCCTTGACCGTCGCCAGGAGGGATTTCGGGCCGGCTGGTTCGGGAAGATGCACCGACTCGAACTCGGCGGCACCGAGGCTGATCTGAAGTTCACGAACGTCGCGAGCAAGACTCGACAGCAACGGATTGGCGGATATCAGCGCTGACCCGTCTTCCGAACGTCGGATCGTGCTCCTACTTCGAGGCGGTATGCGCGAGCTCATCTTGGTCCACAGCGCGGGGCTGGGATGCGGGAGCCAGATGTGCACGTCCCGATTCGCACTGAGTGCGCTCAAGATCATTCGCTGATCGACCGGCAGCCGGGTCGGCCCGAAGACCGACAGACGTTCCGGTAGGTCGACCAAGGCCGGGTCCTCGACCAGCGCGCGGCTCACTTGCCCCAGTCGCTCTGCGGGCCCCGGAACGTCGATCTTGTCCGCGACGATGCACCACAGACGTGCCTGCCATTCGAAATCCTCCGACAGCGCCAATCCGTGTCCGTCGGTCAACCGCCCGGCGGCCCAGTCGATCAGCATCTGCGGGCGTTGCGCGGCATAACTGCGGAAGAGTTCGGTGACATGTGTGGCGGAGGCAAACCGTCGACCTTCACGATGGCCTTCGAGATGTTTCGCCAGGACTCCGCACCAGGGCTCGCCGAGGGACTCGTCGATCACATCGAGAACCGTCCACACCAATCGCGTCGGCGACCATGGGTCGTCGTCAGCCGTGATTCCACTGACCGCGGCCACGGACTCCGCGACCAGGCGCGCGGGTGAAGGAAACGCGATGTTCGCAGAAATTCCGTCCACTGCTGACGGTCCGGACGTGCCTAGCTGGGAGGACAGCCGCTGATTGAGCCAACGCTCGACGCCCTTGGCCGGCACCGCAACAGTTTCCCTGGCGAATGGATCCGACAGCGGGGTACGGAGGAGCGTGGCCAACGCCGAGACTAAGGTGTCCGAACGCTCGGCCCGGTACAACTTCAGCAATCTTCGCTCCCCTCACTCCGTCCAGACGTCCATCTCACCACGGCGCTGTGACAGGAGACGCCGAACCAGCCTCACGCAGCGGTGACGCGCAGGCAACATGACCGCAACCGGACGTTCGTACTGTGCGGGAATGACCAGTCCCGTCACCACACCTCGCCCCGCTGGAACCGGTCTCGACATCTCCGGCCTCGGCAAGACCTTCGAGATGGGTCGTCGGTCGGTGACCGCGCTGACCGACGTGTCCCTTCAAACCAGCGAAGGCTCTTTCCTGTCTCTGCTCGGGCCGTCCGGATGCGGGAAGTCCACCGTTCTCCGTATCCTTGCGGGCCTCGATAGTCCGACGTCGGGAACGGCCCTTGTCAACGGGCAGTCGCCCGCCGAGTTACGCAAGCGCCGCGAACTCGGAATCGCCTTCCAGGATTCGGCTTTGCTGCCGTGGCGAACAGTGGCCTCCAACATCAAACTGCCCCTTCAGGTTGCCGGCATCGATCCCGACCCCGACCTGATAGCCGACCTGATCGCGCTCGTCGGCCTCGAAGGATTCGAGAAGGCCAAGCCCGCCCAATTGTCCGGCGGTATGCGTCAGCGTGTGTCGATCGCACGATCGCTCGTGGTCAAGCCGAGTGTCCTCCTACTCGACGAACCCTTCGGCGCGCTGGACGACATGACCCGTCAACGGCTCAACATCGAATTGCTCAGGATCTGGACCGAGAAACCGGCGACCACGTTGATGGTGACTCACGGAATCGCCGAAGCCGTGTTCCTCTCCGACGTCGTCGCCGTCATGACGCCGCGGCCCGGACGCGTCCTCGAAGTCGTGCCGATCGACCTGCCGCGCCCGCGTACACCCGAGATGATGCGTACACCCGAGTTCCACGAGATCCACGACTACCTCTCCGGACTGCTCTTCGGAAAAGCAGGCGTCGCATGACAATTACCGATATCGAGAACGTCGCGACCGCGGCGGCGCAGCCATCTGTGCCGCGCCGGATCCGATTGAAGCGTCCAACGTGGTTCGGCGGTGCAGTCGGCATCTGCGGACTGATCGCTCTCTGGTGGATTCTGGCGGCGGCCGGTGTTGCGGGAGGCACGATTCCGACGCCGTGGGTGGTTGTCTCGACGATGTTCGACGACGGTTGGTCGCTGTACGGACCCAATTTCACCGTCACGGCTTCCGGTGCGCTGCAGGGCTTTCTCTGGGGAAACCTGCTGGCGATCACGCTTGCCGTGCTTGTCGTTCTCATTCCGCCCATCGAGGGATTGGCCACACAACTGGCGATCCTGAGCTACTGCACACCGCTGTTGGCGCTTGGCCCAATCATCCTGGTCGTCTTCGGCGGCCGGACCCCCACAATCTTTCTCGCCGCAATGTACTGCTTCTTCACCACGATGGTCGGCACACTCGCCGGCCTGAGATCGGCCGACAAGACGAGCCTCGATCTCGTCGCCGCCTACGGCGGTGGGCGTTGGCAGAAGTTCACCAAAGTTCAACTTGTGAGCGCACTTCCGAGCACCTTTGCTGCCCTCAAGATTGCTGCACCTTCGGCCGTACTGGGTGCAATTCTCGGTGAGTATCTCGGCGGGGTGGACAGCGGGATCGGCGTCGCACTCACAGCCGCTCAGACGTCGTACAACGTCCCGCGAACGTGGGGAATGGCTATCGCCGCCGCCTTGCTCGCCGGTCTGGGGTACGCCGTCGTCGCAGCGATCGCCCGGCTCGTCACGCCGTGGACCAGCGCTCCGGGAGCACAGAAATGACCTCGGTACGAGGAACATTGAGATTCCTCGCCCCGATTGCCATCGCCTCGGCGCTGTTGCTTGTCATCTGGGTGGTCTTCCTCAACGCCTTCCCCCAGGTCGGCCCGCGTGTGGGAAAGACGCCGGCCGACGTCTGGGAGTACCTGTTCTCCGGCCCAAAATCCGCCGACGCTCGTTCGGGCATCATCGACAACCTGTTCATCACTCTGCGCGACGCCGGTGTCGGCTTTGCCGTCGGAATGACTGCCGCGCTCGTGGTGGCATCGATCTTCGTCGTTTCCCGCACTGTCGAACAGACTTTCATGCCCGTTGCAATGCTTCTACGATCTGTTCCTCTCGTTGCGATGACCCCGATCATCGTCCTGATATTCGGCCGCGGAATCGTGGGTGTGACAGTCATGGTTGCGATAGTGGTGTTCTTCCCAGCCCTCGTCATGATCATGGTCGGTCTACGTGCCGCTCCGGCTCAGGCACAAGACCTCATCGCTGCCTACGGCGGGAGTCGTTGGACCGCATTGCGAATGGTGTCCGTGCCGTCCGCACTTCCGGCTGTGTTCGCCGCTGCACGAGTATCCGTACCCGGCGCCTTGATCGGAGCACTGATCGGCGAATGGCTCGGTAGCGGCCAAGGCTTGGGTTCGAGCATGATCAAAGCCATTCCGCGCTACCAGTACAACGAATTGTGGGCATCTATCGTGGTGATCACCGTGGTGTCGATCGTCCTCTACGCCGTGGTCGGGATCTTCGAAAGCATCGCTCTGTCTCGTTTCGGTCCTTCGGCGGGCAAGTCGTGACATCTGTTAACACGACCTCAACAAACTCTCTCTCCCAAGCAAACTGAACGAAACCGACTGGCCCTAGTGTTCCGATTCATGACGCCATTCAAGCCCGTCCGCCAGCTGGACCGCAGGGCCTTCTTCCGCTACTCCGCGCTGACCGGCATCGCAGTCGCCGGTAGTGCGTCATTGCTCGCGTGTAGCAGTGACTCCAGCAGTTCGAGTGGCGGAACCACGGACGACGGTTCCGAATTCGGAACAGTTGCAGTGCAGTTGTCCTGGATCAAGAACATCGAGTTCGCCGGTGAGTACTTCGCTCTCGACAAGGGGTACTACAAGGATGCAGGGTTCGGGAGTGTAGACCTGGTGGCAGGTGGCGCAGCCGGCACCGGCGTCGAAGCCGGCCTGGACACCGGCAAGGTGTGGATCGGAATGTCCGCACCGCAGCTCACAGCCCCCGCCGTACTCGACGGACTGGAGGCAAAGATCGTCGGTGCGACATTCCAGAAGAATCCGTTTGCGATTGTCAGTTCCGCTGCGGCACCGATCAACTCACCACAGGACATGATCGGCAAGAAGATCGGCGTCCAGGATTCCAATCAGCTCGTCTTCGGAGCTCTCCTGGCAGCAAACGGCCTGACCGAAAGCCAGATGACGATCGTGCCCGCGCAGTTCGATCCGAGCCCCTTGGCGAACGGCGAGGTGGACGGCTGGGTCTCCTACGTGACCAACGAGCCGATCACACTGGCCGCCAAAGGTTTCCCCAACGCCCACTTCCTCTTCGCGGACTACAACCTGCCGTTGGTCGCCGAATCGTTCACGGTTCTCCAGTCCACCATCGACAACGAGAGGGACAAACTCAAGGCATTCCTGAAGGCCGAGATCCAAGGATGGAAGGATGCGGTCGCCGATCCGGCAGAGTCGGCACGGCTTGCCGTCGAGGTCTACGGCAAGGACCAGAACCTCGAACTCGAAGAGCAGATCAAGGAAGCCACCGCACAGAACGATCTGGTGGTGTCGGCAGATACCAAAGCCAACGGGTTGTTCACGATGACACCACAACTGATCGAACAGAACATCGCGGCACTGTCGAAAGCTGGGCTGGAGATTACAGCGGACCAACTGTTCGACATGTCGATCCTCGAAGAGGTGTACGCGGAGAATCCGGAGCTGATCTGACTGCCGAGCGTCAGCGAACCTCCCGCGCGAGTACGCCCGAGATGAATAGCTGTACAAGGACCTCGGCCTTGTACCGGTCATCGGACCCAGCACCGATACAAAGGTTCCCGATGCCTTTGAGCACGTTGTACGCATCGACCCGCGAAGCAGTGCCAACGGACTCGAGCGCTGCCGCGAGGAGGGAGTCACATACCGGAACGAGGCGGTCGACGAAGTAGATATGCAGAGCGTCGGACCCGGCGCTGTCTCCTTGCAGTGCACCGGCGAGCCCATGCTTGGTTACCAGGAACTCCACGAACAAAGCCACCCATGCCCGCAAAGCCGCCTCGGGCGTTGCACTCTCCGCGAGCATCTGTGGGCCCGCGTCCGCACACGCCTCGACTTGGTGTCGGTATACGGCGACCACCAACTCGGGACGCGTCGGGAAGTGGCGGTAGATCGTCCCCATGCCGACGCCGGCCTTCGCCGCAATCTCCCGCACCGGAGCGTCGACTCCGGACTCCACGAACACTGCTGCCGCCGCGTCGAGCAGCGCCTGCTCGCTTCGACGTGGGCGACCGACTTGCTTGGGAGAGGCGACGCGCGACTGCTCGTCCTGGGCATCAGCCATGTGCACTCCTCGCTGACTCACAACATATGTTTGCATTACGGAACAACGCTCCGTAATGTTGCGGAGCGACGCTCCGATAAACAGTATCGCAGGGTGCAGCCTCAGCAAGGAACTTGCCATGACCTCATCAATGATCGACACTCTGAACGGCATCATCGGCGCCGGCGCCCCGGTCGTCTCCGTTGCCCCCGTCGAGTTGTTCGCCCCCGATCGACCTGTCCCGCTGGAAGTACGTGTGTCTGCTCCGGCAGCAGGCACGAACCTCCCCGTTGTGGTGTTCTCCCACGGCAACGGCTGGAACCTCGATGGATACTCGCCACTCACGGCATTCTGGGCATCCCACGGATTCGTGGTGATCCAGCCGACACATCTGGACTCGCGCCGGAACGGTTTCGGGTTCGACCACCCGGTTTTCCCGACGATCTGGACCGAGAGGATCGCGGATCTCACACGCATCCTTGATCAGCTCGACACCATCGAATTTGCCGTGCCCGGGCTTGCCGGCCGCATCGACCGCAGTCGAGTTGCCGCCACTGGTCACTCCTGGGGCGGGCAAACCGCTCAGTCGCTCCTCGGAGCAAGGATCTTCGACGAGGCCGGCCAGGTCGGCCAGGACATGTCCGACAGTCGCGTCACCGCGGGAATCCTGTTCGCGGCAACCGGTCTCGGCGGCGAGAACCTGCATCCGTTCGCGCAGGCGAACTTCCCGTTCATGCGCCCCTCGTTCCAGGAACTGACGACGCCGACACTCGTCGTCGCGGGCGACCACGACCAGTCCAAGATGTCCAGCCGCGGACCCGACTGGTTCACCGACGCCTACACGCACAGCCCCGGAGCCACCGACCTCCTGACCTTCTACGGTGCCGAGCACGCACTCGGTGGAATCGTCGGATACGAAGTCGCCGAGACCACTGACGAGAACCCAGAGCGGGTCGCCGCCATCCAACGGATGAGTACTGCCTACCTTCGGACCGCGTTGCGCATCGATGAGACCAGCTGGCCAGCGGCCCGGGCCGCATTCAGCGACAACGCCGACCCGATCGGCCGAGTCGACACCAAGTAATGCGGCAGTGATCCAACTTATTGGCCGAAGTTGAACCTGAGATTCGCATTTATCAAGGTGTTGAGCCGCTTTCGCATGCTGACAACCTCTGCCTCGGGCGGTATCGGATCGTCCAAGAAGAGCGTCCAACGCAGCATCGTGCTGTTTCCGACCGCCTCGATGTCGAATCGGATGACGGCGTCGGGTCGGTCCGGCCAGATCGACGACCAGATCACCAACTCCGGTTCTTCAGCCCTGACGATCTCCGGTGCGATCTCGCTCTCGAGAAGTTCCAGCCAGTGCCGGGCGGGCTGGCGGTACGGATCGATCAATGCCTCGAACATGAAGCGCGCAGGCGGCGGCTGGCTCCGGCGCCTCGTCGCGACTTGCTGCATGACACGAGCGTAACCGCCTCTCAAGGGCATACCTCTGCCGTCACCCTGCAAGATCCACGAAAACCGGGATAAATCGGACACTGTCGGAGGACACTCAGGAGTACATCCGTCTGGGAGGGCCGCTCATGCGTAAACGCCATCAGGTTCTGCTTGCAGTGTCCGCAGCGATCGGACTGTCGCTGACGCCGATCAATGCGTCGGCAACACCGAGCACGGGAGTACACGGAGAAATCCTCGGGCAGGTGACTTTCGACGGCAAGGACTACATCCTGCGCCAGATCACCATCGACCCCGGCGGTTCCACCGGTTGGCACTTCCACGACGGGACGCTCTACGCGCTGATCGCGCAGGGCACGTTGAGCCACTACCGATCCGATTGCTCCGTCGACGGGATCTACAGCGCCGGAAATACTTTGATCGAACCGAGCGGTTCAGATCATGTGCACATCGGAAACAACTCGCAGACAACACCATTGGTGCTCGAGGTCGTCTACGTCAATCCGGCGGGCAGCCCCCTCTCCGAAGATGCTGCGCCTCCTAACTGCCAACTACCCGGCTGACGGGGCAGAAGAGTTAAACCGCACCGGCATCGATTCGAGCCCGGACACGAAGTTGGCCGCACGCCGCTGCAACGGCGCGTCGGTGGCAAGTTCCATGTCCGGCAGCCTGGCGAAGAGTTGCTCGAACATGATCCGTCCCTCCAACCTGGCCAGCTGATTGCCCAGACAGAAATGAGTTCCGAAGCCGAAGGCCACGTGCGGATTCGGTGTGCGGCCGACATCGAACCGTTCGGCGTTCAGGAACACGGACTCGTCGAAATTTGCCGATTCGAAGAGCAGCAGCATCTTCTCACCTGCCTTCAGCTGCGCGCCGAAGAAATCGGTGTCACGGGTCAGGGTTCGAGCCATGTTCTTGATCGGCGAGGACCACCGCAGCATCTCCTCCATTGCCAAGGGAATGGCATCGGGATCGTCGACTAGCTCCCGGCGCTGGTCCGGATGGCGCAGTAGCTGTTCCATGCCGCCGCTGAGCACGTGCCGTGTGGTCTCGTCACCGCCGATCAGGATCAGCAGGGATTCGTTGACGATTTCCTGATCGGAGAGGGATTCGCCGTCGACCGCACTGTGAATCAACGTGCTCACCAAATCGTCGGCCGGGTCGCTCCTCCGCTCGGCGATGGTTCGCATCATGTACGCGGTGAAATCGACGTACGCAACCATCATGGCCTGCAGTTGATCCTGGGAAGCGTTGCTTCCCAATGCCTTCACCAGATCATCCGACCACCGCAGAAACAACGCGCGTTCCTCGGGACGGACACCCAACATGTCGCCGATGACGGCCATGGGAAGTGGTGCCGCCAGGTCTGCGACGAAGTCGGCTTCTCCTTTCTCACAGACGGCGTCGATCAGTTGATCGCAGATCTCCCGGATACGGCCGGCCTTGGCTTCGACCTTCTTACGTGTGAAACCCGCGTTGACCAAGCGTCGACGCGTGAGGTGCTGCGGGTCGTCCATGTCGATCATCTGCGGCAATGGACCCGTTTCGGGACGGATGCCGCCGGCGTTGGAGAACAGTTCGGGATCCCGCTCGGCTGCGACGACGGCGTCGTAGCTCGCGGCCGCGGTGATTCCGTTGGCGTCGTCTCGGTACACGGGCTCGTGATCACGCATCCAGGCGTACGCGTCGCGCACATTCCCGAGGTCTCCGCTGTAGAAGCGTCCGTCGATCAAATCGAAGGTCGGTCTGGTAGCCATCACTCCACCTCTCGCACAACCCTTGCCTCAATAAGTAGAACCTGTTCCTATATAGCGTGGGGCGTTTTCACCGAAGCCGAACCGGAAAACCTCCAGAATCAGCACGCGAGCCCGCCGGAGCAACGACCAGGAGACACGCATGGACGACGACACCGCCTCAGCGGGCATACCCACTTTCGCCGGCACATCGATACTGGTGACCGGCGGCGGTAGTGGCATCGGCCTGGGCATCGCTCGTTCGCTGGTTGGGTCCGGCGCTCACGTCACGATCTGCGGACGCAACAAGGAGAAACTCGATGCTGCCGCCGAATCGATCCGGCAGTCGAGTCCGGAAGGATCGGTCAGCGCCTCTCCTGCCGACGTCACGATCGAGGCAGACGTCGTCGCTGCTGTCGCCGCGGCGGTCTCCGTCACCGGAAAGCTCGACGGAGTGGTGGCCTGCGCGGGCGGGAACGAAACCATCGCCCCGGTCACGCAACTCGACGTCGACGCGTGGCGCCGCACCGTCGACCTCAACGTCACGGGGACCATGCTGACGATCAAGCACGGCGCGCGGGCACTGGTGGCAGGAGGCGGTGGATCCATCGTCGCGATCTCGTCGATCGCCAGCAGCAACACACATCGCTGGTTCGGCGCGTACGGAGTCTCGAAGTCCGGCGTCGACCACCTGGTGCGGTTGACGGCAGACGAACTGGGCGCCAGCAACATTCGTGTCAACGCGATTCGGCCGGGGTTGACCCGAACGGATCTGGTCGCGCTCATCACCGACGGTGGCCCCATCCTCGACGACTACCTGGCCAACACTCCACTCGAACGCGTCGGTGAAGTCGAGGACGTCGCCGGCCTCGCTTCCTTCCTCCTCGGACCGCAATCCACCTGGATCACCGGGCAGATCATCAACGTCGACGGAGGCCAAATGCTGCGCCGCGGACCGGATTTCCGCTCGATGCTCGAACCCGTCTACGGCTCCGACGGACTCCGCGGGGTGGTCGCGCCATGAGCTACACGATTCTGGGCAAGAAGGTCGAGATGCCGGTCGAGGTTCGCACCGCGTCGGCCTTCATGGCGCTGTATTCGGTACCCAGCGCAACCGCGCAGTCGATCATCGACTACACCGGCTTGACGGTGCTCCAGTACCGTCCCGGTCGGGCGCTGTGCGGCCTGGTTTTTGTCGACTACATCGACGGGGATCTGGGGCCGTACAACGAATTCGGAGTGACGTACATGGTGCGCAGCCACACTGCGCCTCCCGAAACCTCGGTGCTGGGAGATCTACGTTCGCTCGCTGCCGGAACTGCAGGGGCACTCATTCACGAGTTGCCGGTGGACGGCGAGTTCACCAAGGCCGCCGGCCGGGAAATCTGGGGATTCCCGAAGGTGCTCGCCGAGTTCGACACCGAGCACGTCGGCTCGGTCAAGCGCGGATCGGTCTCTCGCGACGGCAAACTCATCACACAGTTGAGTGTGAAATCCGGCGTCAGCGTGCCGGGCGGCGGAGCCAACATGTCGTTGGCCGCGTACTCACATCTCGACGGCGCCACCAGGTGCACGTCGTGGGACATGGCACCGACCGGCGTCAAATCGCGCCCTGGTGGAGCCGAGGTTCAACTGGGCAGTCACCCGATGGCGGCGGAGCTTCGGAAACTGGGACTCCCCCGCCGGGCCCTGATGACCACGACCATCAAGAACCTGGCGATGACGTTCGGGGAGGCCACAACAATCTGAGTGTCGGCCGACGGCACCCCTTTCGGTCACGTGTGACTCGGGCTACACTCCTGGACGGTTGACCAACTCGCGTCAGACCGCCCGAAAGGACACTCGTGCAGATCACCCGACGCACCGTACTGGCAGGCGCTGCCGCCGCACCTGCGCTCGCCGCTCTGTCGACGAACCAGGCCGTCGCAGCTTCGCCGGCACGCACCGTTTCACCCGCACGCACCGACAAGTCGTCGGCGTCACTGCAGGTGGGCGTCGGAATTTCCGACGTGACCGGACCGGTCGCCGAAGTCGGCATGATGGGCTACTCGAGCTTCGATCAACGCGCCGAAGGCCTGCACCAGCGAATGCGCGCACGCGCCTTCATCTTCGAGTCCGGCGGGTCGCGGGTCGCCTACGTGTGCGTCGACAACTGCATGATCTTCCAGTCCGTTCATGACGAGGTCCTGCGCCGACTGGCCGGGAGGTTCGGTGACATCTACACCGAACGCAACGTCATGTTGACGGCCATCCATTCACACGCGGCATGTGGTGGGGCCTCGCACAACTACGCGTACAACCTCGCAGTTCTCGGCTTCGAACTGCAGGTGTTCGAAGCCGAGGTCAACGGCATGGTCGAGGCGATCAGCGCTGCGCACGAGAACCTGGCGCCAGGCACGGTCCGTTTCGGGCGGTCCGATCTCACCGATGCCAGCGTCAACCGATCGCGAGTGGCGTTCGACCTCAATCCCGAAGAGGACAAGGCCTACTACCCCGGTGGCAACGACCACCACATGCGTGTCATGCGGATCAGTCGGGGCAGCAAGGACATCGGAGCGATCAACTGGTTCGCCACCCACTGCGCCTCGCTCACGAACGAGAACCATCTCATCTCCGGGGACAACAAGGGCGCCGCGGCGTACTTCTGGGAGCACGACGACCAGGGCGTGCGCTACCTCGACGGCGACACCAGCTTCATTGCTGCGTTTCCGCAGACCAACAGCGGCGACATGTCACCCAACCTCTTCCTCGAGCCCGGACGCGGACCGACCGAAGACGAATTCGAGAACGCACGCATCATCGGGCTGCGCCAGGTTGCGGCGGCTCGAACTGCCTTCGACGCGGCGTCCGACACCGTCACCGGTGGCGTCGACAGTCGGATCATGTACCTGGACATGGCAAATCAGGTGGTGAGCGGAAGATTCACCCCCGACGGACGCGAGCACCGCACCGCTCCGGCCGCGATCGGCGCGGCAATGAGCGCCGGAAGCGTCGAGGACGGACCGGCAATCCCGATCTTCCCCGAGGGCACCCGAAACCCCATGATCGACGCCCTGGGCGGTATGGATGCTCCTGTGCCTCAATGGCTTCAGGACGCACAGGCGCCCAAACTCGTAGTCGTTCCGGTCGGCCTGCTGCCACCGGGAGGATGGGTGCCGAACGTACTCAAGATCCAGATCCTGCGGATCGGTCAGTTCTACATCGTCGGTGGCCCTGCGGAATTCACCATCGTCTCCGGATTACGAGTGCGTCGAACCGTCGCCGAGGAGCTTGGGGTTCCCCTCGAGAACGTCATCTTCCAGGGATACGCGAACTCGTACTCGAGCTACTGCACCACACCACAGGAATACGATTCGCAGCAGTACGAGGGCGGTTCGACGATGTTCGGTCGTTACACACTGCCGGCCTATCAGCAGGGGTATGCCGCCCTTGCAGCCGCGATGCGCGACGGCACCGAACCTCCTCGCGGCCCCGCTCCGGCCGACCTGTCCGGGTTCCAACCCAGCTTCGGACCTGGCGTCGACTTCGACGAGCCCTTGCCGGGAACACAATTTGGCGACGCAACCGTCCAACCCGGCGACACCTCACCGGGTGGGCAGGTTGCCGTCGAGTTCGTCACCGGCCACCCCAAGAACGACACTCACCGAAACGGGACCTTCTACGAGATCCAGCGCAATACCGGCGGATCCTGGACACGGGTCGCCGACGACAACGACTGGTCCACCAAACTGCACTGGCGCCGGGTCGGGAGCAACGGTTCCGTCGTGCGCATCACGTGGGATGTTCCGGCCGATACTCCGGCGGGTACGTATCGAGTCCAACACTTCGGTGCGTCGAAGGCTCGGGGTAGCGGCGCGATTTCGCCGTTCTCCGGGGTGACCGCCGAATTCCGCCTCACCTGACCCGCGTGAACGTATCGCTCCCCTTGTTGGACAAGGGGAGCGATACGTTCACGCGATGGGGTCAGAGCGCAGTGGACAGGTTCAGGCGGCGGTCGGGTGCAGCGAGGTGCTCGGCGTCGACGGCTCTGACGCTGCCGGGCGGTCGATTTTCGCCGCGACGAGCAAGACCAGCAGACCGGCGACAGTGACTGCCGCTCCCATCCAGATCGGGGAGGTGAAGCCGAGTCCCGCGGCGATGGTGATTCCGCCCAGCCATGCCCCGAGTGCGTTGCCGACGTTGAAGGCGGCGATGTTGGCACCCGATGCCATGGTCGGTGCTGCCGACGCGTAGTTCATGATCCGCATCTGCAACCCGGGTACCGTCGCAAAACCGAAGGCGCCCATGAAGAACAGTGAGATCACTGTCATGACCTTGCTCTCCGCGGTGGCGGCGAACACGATCAGAACGACGGTCAGGATCGCGAGAATCCAGACCAGCGCCTTCGTGAGCGAACGGTCGGCCGCCTTGGCGCCGAGGAAGTTACCGACGAACAGGCCCGAGCCGAAGAGGATGAGCAGCCACGGAACGCTGGACGTCGCGAAGCCGGTGACCTCGGTGAGGGTGAAGGCGATGTAGGTGAAGGCTCCGAACATTCCGCCGTAGCCGAGGATGGTGATGGCGATCGAGAGCCATACCTGCTTGTTGCGGAATGCCCCCAACTCTCCGCGCAATCCGCCACCGGTCGTGCTGGCGGGCGTCGTCGGGACGAGTGCTGCAATTCCGATCAGGGCGATGACGCCGATGACGGTGATGGCCCAGAACGTCGAGCGCCATCCGAGTTGCTGGCCCAGCAGCGTGCCGAACGGAACGCCGAGAACGTTGGCGATGGTCAGGCCCGCGAACATCATCGCGATGGCGCCGGCGCGCTTGTTGGGCGCGACCATGTCGGCGGCAACCACCGAGCCGATTCCGAAGAACGCACCGTGGCACAGCGCCGCGACGATGCGTCCGCCCATCATGACCTCGTAGGAGGGAGCGAGCGCGGACATCAGGTTGCCGATGATGAACAGCACCATGAGCGAGAGAAGGACCTTCTTGCGCTCGAAGCGGGTGACGGCAGCGGTCAGGAGGATCGCGCCGATCGCCACCGACAGTGCGTAGCCCGAGATCAGGTAGCCCGCGACGGACTCGGTGACCTCGAAATCAGCCGAGACCTCGGGCAGGAGGCCCATGATGACAAATTCGGTGAGGCCGATCCCGAACCCGCCCATAGCGAGGGCAATGAGACCCAATGGCATCTCGATGTTCCTTTCACAGATTTACGCGTAAGCCGTTAGCGGGCGTGTGCATTAGTTGCAGGCGCGCTATAAATAGTTGCACGCGCGCGCTACATGCGCAAGCTGGTAACCTGGAGTCGCAGGAAACGGACAAGGAGAATCACATGGGGATCGCCGACGACGCCGTCGAAATCCGTTCGCAAGGGTGGCGCACGCTCGCAGCACTGCACGGCGCCCTCGACACCGAACTGGAACGCGCGCTCCAGCGTGAGCACAAACTGTCCGTCGTCGAATACACCGTGCTCGACGCACTGAGCCGCCAGGATGGCTGGCACATGCGGATGGCTCAGTTGGCTCGCGCTGCCGCACTGAGCAGCAGCGCCACGACGCGCTTGGTCAATCGACTCGAAGATCGAGGACTATTGACGCGCATCCTGTGCGCCGACGACCGTCGAGGCATCTACACCGAGCTGACGCCGGCCGGCCGCGAGCTTCTCGAAAGCGCACGGCCGACGCACGACGCCACCCTCGAAGCCGCACTCGACGAGGCATGCAAGACACCCGAACTCGCGCCACTGGTGCGCGCCCTCCACGAGCTTCCCGTCGGCTAGAAGTCTGCCGGAAGCAGGGCACGCTCTTTGATGCCCGAGACCACCTGAGCGACAAACACACTCGCATCGACGACCACCCGCCCACCACGCGCGGGGACCAGAACGTCGACGGTGCCGCCGTGCACCTCGTTGTCTCCGATCACCGCGATGTACGGGTCACGGTGAGTGCGTGCCTCGCGGATGCGACGTCCCAACGATCCGTCAGGCGCGATCGCCACTCGAACATCGCGAGCCTCGAGATCGGCCCGCAAACGCTCGGCCTCAACCTGGTGCCGGTCGCCGACGGGCAGAATCGAGACTTGGTTGGGTGCCAGCCACGGCGGCATCCGCCCTTCGAACCTTTCGATCAAAAGCGCAGTCATGCGTTCCATCGATCCGAGCAAGCCCCGATGGATCATGACGGGGCGAGCCTTGGATCCGTCCTCAGCGGTGTACTCGAGGTCGAACCGCTCCGGTTGATTGAAGTCGAGTTGCACGGTCGAGAGTGTTTCCTCGCGGCCGTGCGCGTCTCGCACCTGGACGTCGATCTTGGGACCGTAGAACGCTGCCTCCCCCTTCGCTTCCACGTACTCGATCGAGCGTGCATTCAGCGCCCCGCGAAGGTGATCCTCGGCGTCCGCCCACTGCTCGTCGGTGCCGAGGTACTGCCCCTCTCCCCCTCTGATCGAGAGGCGGTACTTCCGTTCGGCAATCCCCAGAGTCGAGTAGCAGCGCTCGATCGCGTCGAGCGCGACGATCACTTCCGCTTGCACTTGTTCGCGACTACAGAAGACATGTGCGTCGTCGAGATTGATCTGTCTGACTCGACTCAATCCGCTGAGAACTCCGGAGAGTTCGCTACGGAACATCGAGCCGAGTTCACGAACCCGGAAAGGTAGCTCGCGATAACTACGACCGCGAGCGGCGAATACCTGAGCGTGATGGGGACAGTTAGCCGGACGAAGGAGAAATGACTCTCCGCCTATCTTCATTTCGGGAAACATGTCGTCCGAGAACTTGGACCAATGCCCAGATCTCTCGTACAACTCTTTCTTCGCCATAACGGGGGTATAGACACCCCGGCATCCGGATCGCGCTGCTTGTTCGGCGGCGAACTTTTCGAGTTCGTTCCTGATGATCGCGCCGTCCGGTAACCAGAGTGGGAGGCCCGCCCCGACGATGGGGGTGGTGGCGAAAAACTCCAGGTCGCGCCCGAGTTCGCGGTGGTCAACGCTCATGAGAGGTCTCCAAATCGTTCAAGGGGAGACGCACACGGAGCGACGAAACAGGAAAGCCCCGGGGCGATAACTCCCGGGGCTGAAAGGGTTCGGTCAGCAGTTGCTAAACGATGCGCCGGAAGAGAACCGGCGTCGTCGTGTTGTGCGCAATACTGACCATGTACGTGAGGTTACATCAACTTCCTACCCACCTACAGCCCGAATTGTCGGGCCTCTATGCTGACGCAACTGGGAAGGCGCAGCAGTAGCCAACGAAACACCCACGAAGAGCGAAGTTTCGGCAATCATGTCCGAACGTGAGGTTCTCGGATATGAGGAGGATGTGCGACGGTGCCGGACCACTTGCTCGAACAGTTGATCACCATTCCTTTGTTCACGGGAATCATCGGGTACATCACCAATTGGTCGGGCGTCCTGATGCTTTTTGCGCCGATCAACTTCCACGGGATCAAAGTGCCCGGACTCAAACTGCTCTTCCCGTTCCTCCCCCGGCGCGTTCAGGTGATCCCCGCGATCACCAGCGACGGCAGATTCGGTTGGCAAGGCATCGTCCCCTCGCGGGCGGAGAAGATGGCGTCGATCGCCGTCGACAAATCCCTCGCGAAAGTCGGCAGCATCGCCGATTTCTATCGCGTCCTGGACCCGGACAGCATCGCCGAGCACTTGGTGAACATTTCTCGCAGTGAAGTGCGCGGCGTGGTCACCAGAATCATGACGGCCGAGAATCCTCAGCTCTGGCACAACCTTCCGACGTCGGTGAAGGAGGCCGTCTTCCGCAAGGTGGAGGACGATCTGCCGGCCAGCGTGCGCATGATCACCGACCGCATCGAAGAGGACATCGACGAGTTCATCGACGCGAAGCTGATGGTGATCCGCTACCTCTCTTCGCACCCCAAACTGCTCAACGACATCTTCCGCACGATGGGCAACAAAGAGCTCAGGTTCATGCAGAACTTCGGCTTCTACTTCGGGTTCCCGATGGGCTTCGTGCTCGTCGGAATCCTCCATCTGGTTCCGCAGTGGTGGGTGCTTCCCATCGGTGGCGTGATCATCGGGTACATCGTGAACTACCTCGGAATCACGATGATCTTCGAACCGATCACCCCCAGCCGTTGGGTGCCGTGGCGGCAGGGACTGTTCCTGAAACGCCGCACCGAGATCATCGCCGGGTACGCAAAAACCCTCGCCGATCACGTCGTGACGCTCGAGAACATCGGCACCGAACTCCTCGAAGGTCCCCGCTCGGACCGAACGCGGCGGATGCTCGATCAGGTACTGCGCGAATCCGTCGACGACGCAGCCGGCTGGGCAAAGTCGGTGGTCAAGATGACCGTTGGTTCGCAGAGTTACAAGCGTCTGCCCGGCCTGGCCACCACCGAAGTGCTCGACCTGTACCCAAGGGTCTTCGAGGACGCGGAGTTCGCCGAGAACCAGTCGGAGAAGATTCGTGTCTTCGTCACCGAACGCATGAGCATCCTTTCACCGGAAGATTTCAGCGAACTACTACGCTCAGCCGTCAAGCAGGACGAGTGGCTGTTGTTCGTACACGGGGCCGTGCTGGGCTCGTTTGCCGGTTTCCTACACCTCGCAATATTCGGAGTATGAGCATGAGTGAGCACGACCATCGCATGATCGTCGAAGCGGAATCGTACGACTGGGCTGCGGACATCACGCCGGTCGAATCCGTCGAAAAGCGTCTGATCCGTAGCCTTGTCGGGCTGACCGCCACGACGACGCTCACGTCGATCAAGCTGACGGGTTGGGCCTTCGGAACGGCGAAGGAGGCGACACGGCAAATCGTTCAGGCTGCCGCCGAAGCCGCGGCAGAGGCCGCTGAATCGGCCAATGTTCAATCCGAACGTCGGGCCGAGAACACCAACGGAGACGGCTCGCGGACCGAGAACCTGCGGGCGGCAATGGCTACTCGTACCAATCGCAAGCAGAGCGTCGAGGCTACTCTCGCGGCGCTGCGGGCACGCGGCGACAGGTTGCTGGACCGTTCCGCGGACGTGACCGATCGCGACGATCTGCACCCGGCCTACGACCGAATCCTCGACGAGATCGCACCCGACGAAGCCCGAATTCTTCGGCTGTTGGCCACCTCCGGTGCGCAACCGAGCGTGGACGTACGCACGGCGCGGCCGTTCGGTGTCGGCTCGGAGATGATCGACGAGGGTCTGTCGATGATCGGAGAACTGGCAGGCTGTCGTCATCTGGACCGCATCAGCGCGTACCTGAACAACCTGCATCGGCTCGGTTTGGTGGCGTTCTCACGCGAGCCCGTCGAGGCCGACCGGTACCAGGTGGTCGAGGTACAGCCGTCGGTGATCGAGGCGGTCAAGCGAGCCGGACGATCCAACAAGATAGTGCGTCGTAGCATCCTGCTGACGCCGTTCGGTGACGACTTCTGTCATACCTGTTTTTCTCTGTAGGGCCTCCGGCCCTGTGCGCCTTTTTGGTAGTTACCACTACCAAAAAGGCGCACAGGGGGCTTGCCCCCTACAGCCAGGTATCTTCTGTCGTGGTCGTCAGGAACGCTTCCAGATCGTCACGCCAGGTAGCCGGAACAGTCTTGTCCGGCTCGATGCCCGTGTACTGCCCGCGATAGAAGAGCAGCGGGCGTTCGGTCTTGATCTCACTCATCGACGAAACCCGACCGAAGACGACGTAGTGATCGCCGCCGTCGTGGACGGTTTCCACCGTGCAGTCGATGTGTGCAAGGGACTTGTCGATGATCGGCGAGCCCAGAGGCGATGGCGTCCAATCGATGCCGGCGAACTTGTCCGGCTCACGTGACCCGAAACGAGCACACACCGCCTGCTGTTCCTCCGCCAACACGTTGACGGCGAACTTACCGGTCCGCTCGATTGCCGCCCACGACCGAGAACCCTTGGTGGGGCAGAACAACACCAAAGGCGGGTCGAGTGACAGGGCCGCGAAAGACTGACATGCGAACCCGACAGGCTCACCGTCGTCGACTGTCGTGATGATGGTGATACCCGTGCAGAATTGCCCGAGAACCGTGCGGAACTGGCGTGGATCGATCGCCTGCTCCGCACTCACCGACGCGTCGGGCGAACTCACGGCTTCATTCCCACCGTGAAGTCGTGACCCCACAGGCTCACGGCCGTGCTTTCCCTCGCGATCCAGTTTTCGTCCTCGACCTCTAGCCCCTCACAACCGAATTCGATGTCGAACCCGCCTGGAGTCTTCATGTAGAACGAGAGCATCTCGTCGTTGACGTGGCGACCGAGAGTCGCCGACATCTTGACCTTCTTGCGCAGTGCCCGGTCGAGGCACAGTCCGACGTCGTCGGAGTTCTCCACTTCGAGCATCAGGTGCACGATGCCCGTCGGGTTGGGCAACGGCAGGAACGCCAAGCTGTGGTGACGCGGGTTGCAGCCGAGGAACCTCAGCCACGCCGGGTCGCCGTCCGCGGGCCGGCCGACCATCTGCGGAGGCAGACGCATCGAGTCGCGAAGCTTGAATCCGAGTACGTCGCGGTAGAACCGCAGCGAAGCATCGTCGTCATCGGTGGTGAGCACGACGTGGCCGAGGCCCTGCTCACCCGTCACGAACCTGTGCCCGTACGGGCTCACGATCCGGCGGTGTTCGAGAGCAGCTCCGTGGAACACCTCGAGGGAGTTGCCCGAGGTGTCCTCGAACGCGATCATCTCGACGACGCGACGGTCCTTGAGCTGCTCCGCCGTGCCTTCCTTGAACGGAACACCGGCTGCCGACAACCTGTCACGGATATCCTGCAGCTCAGCGGCATTCGCGGTTTCCCAACCCGAGACGAGCAGACGGTCCGTGTCGTTCGGAACGATGACAAGACGCGCCGGGAAGTCGTCCATACGCAGATACAGCGATTCCGCGTCGACGCCCTTGCCCTCGATCATTCCGAGGATCTTGAGTCCGTATTCGCGCCACGCAGCCATGTCGGTGGCCCCGATGCGCATGTACGCCAGAGATCGAATACCCATCATTTACCTCCGTCGAGCAGGAAGTCGGTTGCGAGCCGGTTGAATTCGTCGAACTTCTCGAGCTGCGCCCAGTGACCGCAACCGCCGAAGACGTGGAGCTGCGCGCGCGGGATCATCTTGAGCGCGACCAGTGCGCCGTCGAGAGGGTTGACCCGATCCTCACGGCCCCAGATCAGCAACACACGCTGACGAAGCTTGTACGCCTCGCGCCAGAGCATGCCGAGCTCGAAGTCACCGCTGGAGAAGGACTTACCCATCGCCTTGGCCGCAGCCAGCGACTCGGGAGTGCTGGCGGCAGCAAAACGTTCGTCGACGAGTTCCGGCGTGATCAGCTTCTGATCGAAGACCATGATCCGCAGGAATGCTTCGAGGTTTTCTCGGGTGGGCTGGTAGCTGAACTTTCCGAGGTTCTTGACGCCCTCGGTGGGGTCCGGCGCAAACAGGTTGACACTCAGACCGCCGGGGCCCATCAGAACGAGGCGACCCGCACGGTCCGGGTAGTCGAGCGCAAAGCGAACAGCAGCGCCACCACCGAGCGAATTGCCCAGCAGATCAACGCGACCGGTGATCTCGAGCGTGTCCAGGAGATCATTGAGCGCCGACGCACTGTGCACGAAGTACTGCGGATGCTCCGTCGGCTTGTCGGACTGCCCGTAACCGGGCTGATCGACCGCGATGACGTGAAAGCTCTTCGCCAACACCGGAATGTTGCGGGCGAAGTTAGACCACGACGACGCGCCTGGGCCACCGCCGTGCAGCAGCACGATGGTCTTGTCGTTTCCGACGCCCGCCTCGTGGAAGTGCAGTTTCAGATCGGGGCGCACTTGCGCGAACCGTGAAGTGGACTCGTAGGTGAGGGCTTCTTCGGTGGTTGTCACTGAGCCTCCTCTAGACCATCGTGTCGGTGATCGGCAGACCGAATTCGCCGGTTCCGAACATGACGTAGGCGCGTTCGGGATCGTTGGCGGCGTGGACGCGACCAGCGTGAGCATCGCGCCAGAAACGCTGAATAGGAGTGCCGTTCTGCAGCGCCGTGGCGCCGGAGTTCTCGAAGAGCTTGTCGATCGAGGCGATCGCGCGGCCCGTGGCGCGCACCTGGTCACGTCGAGCGCGCAGCCGCAGTTCCATCGGAACCTCTTCGCCCGCAAGGATCAACGCGTACTCGTCGGCGACGTTGCCGGAGAGCTGACGCCACGCGGCGTCGATGTCGCTGGACGCCTCGGCGATGCGCACCTTGGCAAACGGATCGTCCTTCGACTTCTCGCCGGCGAACGCAGCGCGCACACGCTTGCCCTGGTGCTCGACGTGCGCTTCGTAAGCTCCGTAAGCCATTCCGACGATCGGTGCCGAGATCGTCGTGGGGTGAATGGTTCCCCACGGCATCTTGTAGACCGGCGCGGTGTTGTTCTCGAGGCCCGGGGCGGTCAGTTCGCTCATCGCCCGGAAGCTCAGAACGCGATGCTTGGGAACAAAAACATCCTTGACCACAACGGTATTGGAGCCGGTTCCACGCAGACCGACCACATTCCACACGTCGTCGATCTGGTAGTCCTCGCGAGGAATCAGGTAGCTCACGAAATCGACTGCGCGGCCGTCCTTGAACACCGGACCACCGAGAACGGCCCAGCTGGCGTGGTCACAACCCGAAGACCACGCCCACGCACCGTTGACCTTGTATCCGCCCTCGACTACTTCACCCATACCCATCGGGGCGTAAGAGGACGAGATGCGAACGTCAGTGTCGTTGCCCCACACGTCTTCCTGCGCCTGCTGAGAGAAGAGGGCGAGGTGCCAGTTGTGTACCCCGATGATCGAGGAGACCCACCCTGTGGAACCACACGCGCTGGCGATCTTCTTGACCGCGGAGTAGAACAGCACCGGATCGGCTTCGTATCCGCCCCACTGCTTTGGCTGCAGCAAGCGGAAGAAGCCTGTTTCCTGAAGAGCCTTGATGGACTCGTCGGGGATACGACGCAGATCCTCGGTCTCCTGTGCGCGCTCGCGCAGTGCCGGCAGTAGTGCGTCGAGCCTCTGCATCACCTCGTGGCTGTCATGGTTACCCACTTCGACGCTCCCGTCTTCCTCGATCGGTTGGTTCACTTACACTTGAGACTAGAACACGTTCTCTTTTCTGTCGAGACGCTGACAAAGGTCCCGTTTGTGGCCGCAATGCTGTAACAAGTGCCCCCAAAATCTGGCGGAACCGGATCGAGTTCTATAACGTGTTCTACTAACAGCTAGAAGGGATGTGAGGTCACAATGGCGCAGATTCGCGAGATCGACGTCGGAACGGTGCAAACTCGTTTCGCCCGCGGTTGGCACTGCCTGGGTCTACTGAAGACCTTCAAGGACGGCAAACCGCACGCGATCGAGGCTTTCGGTACGAAGCTCGTGGTGTTCGCCGACAGCAAGGGCGACATCAAAGTTCTCGACGGATACTGCCGTCATATGGGTGGTGACCTCACACAAGGCGAGGTCAAGGGCGATTCCATCGCCTGCCCCTTCCACGACTGGCGCTGGGGCGGCAACGGCAAGTGCACCGGCATTCCTTATGCCCACCGCGTGCCTCCGCTCGCACGCACCCGCGCGTGGACGACCCTCGAGCAGAACGGTCAGCTCTTCGTCTGGAACGACCCCGAGGGCAATCCGCCGCCCGAAGAGATCGTGATTCCTCGTATCGAGGGCGCGTACAGCGACGAATGGACCGACTGGACCTGGAACTCCATGGTCATCGAGGGGTCCAACTGCCGCGAGATCATCGACAACGTGGTCGACATGGCGCACTTCTACTACATCCACTACGCCTTCCCGACGTACTTCAAGAACGTCTTCGAAGGTGAGATCGCCACTCAGTACCTCAACACCACGGGCCGTCCCGACATCGGAATGGCCTCCCAGTACGGCGGCGACACGCTGCTTCGCTCCGAAGCTGCGTATTACGGACCGTCGTACATGGTCAATCCCCTGTGGAACAGCTACAGCGGATACGAGGTCGAGAGTGTTCTGATCAACTGCCACTACCCGATCAGCCCGGACTCGTTCGTGCTGCAGTGGGGCGTGACGGTGAAGAAGCCGACGGGTGTCTCCGACGAGATGGCCGACAAGTTGGCCGGCAAGTTCACCGAGGGCATCAGCGAGGGATTCCTGCAGGACGTCGCGATCTGGAAGAACAAGACCAAGATCGAGAATCCCCTTCTCTGCGAAGAAGACGGCCCCGTCTACCAGCTACGACGCTGGTACGAGCAGTTCTACGTGGACAAGGCCGACGTCACCGAGAAGATGACGCAGCGCTTCGAGTTCGAGGTGGACACCACCAAGGCAAACGAAGCCTGGCACGCCGAGGTCGAGGAAAACCTCGCACGCCAGAAGGCCGAGAAGGAAGCTGCAGCAGAAGCGGCAAAGAAGGAAGCAGAGGTCTAGTCGTGAGCGCCTCGATCGGAACCGACGCACGGTGGGCTCGTTGGGCCAAGGCACCGGACTTTGCCGGGCAAACGGAACGGCTCGAGGCGATCGCGGCCCAGACGATCGAGGACAAGCACGAATACCTCGACTCGGGTCTGCAGGAAGTCGACTGCAAGGCATGCGGCGCGTGCGTACTGGTTCGCAAGAACACGTACAAACACACCAGCGTTCAGTGGACTTCCGACCCGGCGCTGCGTTGCCACACCTTCAAAGAGGCAATTGCTTCCGGGCAGTCGTCGGCATTGAAAGACGGATGCCCGAAACTGCACGACAGCATCGCCGACGCGGTTAGGGACGGCACCATCACGGTGCGTGATCCCGAGGTCAGCTGACCTGATTGTGTAGAACGAGGGCCGACCCACGGGTCGGCCCTCGTTTTACGTTCCAGCGCCCGCGTGTCCGTCAGGCAGGCGGTCGTACCTTTCGTGCAGCCACCGCGTAGACGTCGCTCGACGTGGTGAGAGAGTTCTTTCCGCTGGCCGCCGGCACTCCCCCGCGTAGATTCACGGCCCAGTTGAGCGCACCCAGCGGTCCACACCCGCTGGCTCCCGGCGCCGCAAACACCGCATCCGAATGTGGGACTGCCGGGAACACTGCACCGGGGAACTCACCGATAGGTTCCGACGGAGGGTTTCCGGTTGTGGTCAGGTGAAGGTTGATCGGATTCGAAACCGAACCGATGTAGCAATCGTCACCGAGCAAGGGATTAGACAGCTTCAATCGAACAGGCATGGTGAGTTCCTGCTCGAGAACCTTCAGATCCGGGACTCCCACCGATTCCACCGTCGCGCTGATCTGAGTCAGTCCCAGCGGAGTATCGATCCCGAGAGCACCTCCGGGTACCGAAATCGGATTGGAATAGACCCCGTTGGACCCGTCCTGCTTGGCGACGAACGTCTCGATGAAACTGTTGTCCGGCTGGGTCGCGTATTTCACTCCGCCCGCAACCTTGAGGCTTCCGTCCGGGATCGGCACCGAAAGTGCGCCCAATTTCATGGTCCCTCCGCGAACTACGACGCTGGCGCACGTCGTCACCTCGAGATCCTCGATCGGGCACGTGCCCCAACCGTCGAAGGTCAACGGATCAACCGCTGCCGCACCGGAGGAACCGAGCGATCCGCTGCCGGAAGACCCTGACGATGATTCGTCGGCAATTGCCACACCTGCACCGGCCATGACAAATGTTGCAACTAGCGCGACTGTCGACATCACTCGAGATTTGTTGCGGCTCTTCATCTTCGAATTCCTCCACCGTTGACGGAAATTCACGAGAGCCACCCCCTGCGGATCGCACCTCGATCTACGCCCGGCACGCTACCGAGAAGTGAGACGCGGATTCACACATAACGACGATATTTCCCACCAAAGAACTACGGCGATCACGCTCGATCGAACTTCCGTCCTAGCCCGGAAACCGTATCGATCCTGTCGGCTCAGTTCGGTTCGACTGTGCCCGAACCGATGACCTGATCGAGGAACGGCCCGAACATCTCCCCCAGGTTCTCGGCGATCTGATCGGGGGTACCGAAAGACAACGTCACGTGACTGATCGCCAGACGCACTATCGTGCTGCCGAACATCTCGGCATGGATGCGGTCGACGTTCGCCCAACTGGTCATGAAGATCTCGGCCAACCTCGCGCTCGCATGTTCGAGCAGCGGAGTCCCGTCAGTGGTGACCAAGCTCAGCAGGTCGTGCTGCGGCCGGGGACCGACAATGCTGACCACCATCGGATCCCGGGCACCGGCGTCGAAGAAGGCACGGAAGGCTGCCGAGACCGCGCCCCGCGGATCCGAATGATGGAGCGTTACTTCGCGTTCCACCTCTTCGAGGAACTCGTCAACGAAACGGATGAGGTATCCGGACGCCAATCCCTGGCGGGACGTGAACTCCTTGTACAACGTCTGCCGGCTCATGCCCGCAGCTTCCGCGATATGCGCCATCGTGATGTCGTTCCACGATTTCTCGGTCAAGAGTTCGCGTGTGGCGTCGAGCGCTGACGCACGGAGGAGTTGACGAGCTGCCTCGTGGTACGGGACACGGGCACGAGCGGTGGACATATCGGGAAGATTTCCATCGCCCGTGCTCGGTGTCAAAACGGTGGACACGCAAGCCACAGAAGTCACGAGTGCACTCAGAGCACCGGTGAGGCGACAAGACCCGCCGCAAGTTCGGTCAGATCCCTGTTTGTATCGGCGAGTACGTCGGCGCTGATGTCCGGGGAGCGTTCGATAAGGGTTCGCACGGCACGAATGTCCTTCGGCCGGCCCACGCTCACAGCACCGACGATATTTCCGTCGCGCATGCAGATCGCAGTGAAGTCATAGGAGTCCAAGTCTCCTCGAACTATTACGGTGTCGTCCGCGCCTGGCCAACCAGCTACTTGAATGTTGCGGCCGAATTGGTTCGACCAACTCCAAGGGACGGATTCGAAGGGTTCTTCCTTCCCGACGATGGTCTTGGCAACTGCAACTGCGTGGTCCTGCGCAGTGTTCCAGTGCTCACCACGGTGCATGCCGCCGAGAAAACCGTTGGGCACGTTGGCCACATCGCCGATCGCGTACACATTATCGACAGACGTCCTGAGGTATCCGTCTACCGAAATCCCGTTGTCCACCGCAATACCCGCAGCAGCAGCCACATCGGTATCGGGCAAGGATCCGATTGCGACGACGGCCAACTCCGCTGTCCACTCGCGTCCGTCACGCGCACGTGCGGTGACGCCGTCGGCACCCGTCGTGAGCGTCTCGAGGTCGACTCCCGTCTGCAAGGCGACGTCCGCCGAGGCGTGCAGCGCGGCGATCTTCTCCGCTATCGACGGTGGAAGCAGCCTGGACAGGGGCACCGGTTGCGCTTCGAGAACCTGCACACTGCAACCCAAGTCGCGTGCCGTTGACGCCACCTCCGATCCGATCAAGCCACCGCCGACCACCAGTAGCGAGGATCCTTCGATCAGCTGGGATTGCAAGCGTCGCATGTCTGCGATATCCCGAAGATAGTGAACGCGCTCGGAATCTTCGTTCTCCAACCGTCGGGACCGTCCACCCGTGGCAAGAATCAGAACGTCGTAGTCGATGCTGTCACCGTCGGCTAAAAGTACTGTGCGGGAATCTGTGTCGATACTCGTGACAGTTGCGCCGATCCGAAGATCGATACTCTGCTCGGTCCAGAAAGTCGACGGCCGCAACCGAGCCCGATCGATCGACGCTTTCCCGGACAGTAGCTCCTTCGACAGCGCTGGGCGGCGGTACGGCTCCTCAGGTTCGCTGCCGATCAGGATGATGCTGCCGCCGAACCCTTCCTTGCGCAGGGCCTGCGCCGCACCGGCACCGGCGATGCCCGTGCCCACGATCACCACGGTGCGTGTGTCGGACTCGCGGACCGCTGTCATCAGCGGTCCACCTCCACCATTTCGAAATCGACTTTGGCAGCACCACAATCAGGGCAAGACCAGTCTTCGGGAATCTCGTCCCAGCGAGTACCCGGCTCGATACCGTCGTCGGGCCAGCCGATCGCTTCGTCGTACTCGAACCCGCACTGGAGGCAGCGGAACAATTTGTAAGCAGTGGCAGTCTCGGACATCGGTTTTCCTTTCGCCTGTGAATAGTTCGATCAGGATTGCGCGACGAGCGTGAAGTCGACCTTCTCGCGGACGCCGCAGTCGGGGCAGCACCAGTCGTCCGGGATACTCGACCACGGCGTACCTGGCGGAAAGCCCTCTCGCGCAGCGCCTGTCGATTCGGTGTACGTGTAGTCGCAGATCGGGCAGATGTAGGAGTTCATGCATTCACCCCGTAGGACGCGAGGATCTTGGCGCGCTTCTTCGGCGCGATGTTGACCTGGGTGATGTCACCTCGGTAGTGCTCGAGGACGCGGTGGTCCATCACCTTGCGCCACAGGGGTGGAACGGTGGCGAGCATGATCATGCTGGCGTAGCCGCTCGGGAGCTGAGGGGCCTCTTCCATACTGCGAAGCGCCTGGTAACGACGTGTCGGATTCGCATGGTGATCGCTGTGCCGCTGCAGGTGATAGAGAAAGACGTTGGTGCAGATGCGATCACTGTTCCAGCTGTGTGCCGGCGTGCATCGCTCGTACCGTCCGCTTGCGGTTTTCTGACGTAGGAGTCCGTAGTGCTCGAGGTAGTTGATCGCTTCGAGCAGCGAAAACCCGATGAACGCCTGGATCACGAGGTACGGCGCGATGCCGATCCCGAACACTGCAAGCGCGACACCGAACAGAACAACCGACATGAGCCAGGCGTTGAGCACGTCGTTCTTGATGCTCCAGTGCGTGGTGCCCAAACGCTCGAAGCGGGTCTTCTCGAGATGCCACGCCGACTTCAATCCCCCGCCGACGCTGCGCGGCCAGAAACCGTAGAGGGTCTCACCGAAGCGCGAGGTCGCCGGATCTTCCGGAGTCGACACTCGCACATGGTGGCCACGGTTGTGCTCGAGGTAGAAGTGACCGTAAGCACTCTGTGCGAGAACGATTTTGGACAACCAGCGCTCGACGCTCTCCTTCTTGTGCCCGAGTTCATGGGCTGTGTTGATGCCGATTCCGGCCGTCACACCGATCGTCACTGCGAGTCCGATATTGGAGAGAACGCTCAAATCCCAACGCGCCCAGATGTAGCAGGACAGGAAGAAGGCCGTGTACTGCAGCGGCAGATAGGCGTAGGTGCACCACCGGTAGAAGCGGTCGTTCTCGAGTTCGTCGATCACCTCGTCGGGCGGATTCTTCCCGTCCTCACCCGCCAGGATGTCGATGACGGGAATGAGAGCAAACGCGATCAGTGGGCCGGTCCACCAGAAGACATTCCATCCGGTGGCGGTAACAAGCCCCACGGCGATGAAAGTTGCCGATGACGGAATCAGCGCCAACAGCCACAAGTAGCGTTTCCGGTCTCTCCAAGTTGCGAGCCGACCATCTGGCTCGGTGTACACCAACGCCGCCATCGAATTCTCCAGTTCTCGTTCGGATCAGTGAGTGCGTCCTGCGCGGTAATCCGCGACACGAACAACATCTATGTATAGAGAGTGGACAAATGATGGCGTTTTGTCAACGATTTTCAAGGTAAAACTTTTACAAACATGTCAATTTGTACATCTAGATGAACCCTCCGTTCGGGCTGATCGCAAATCTTCCGCCACCGCGCCACCCTCGCTACAAAAGTGGAATGGGGACGTCAACGTGCGCAATATGCGCCAAACACCGAGGAACAGGCCCGCTCGTCAGCCCTCGAATATTCGAGGACGACTTCGTCGTTGTCTCCCATCGGCCCCCTCCACCACACGGACGTTCGGTTCCTGGATATGTGTTCGTCGAGACCCGTCGACACGTGTCCGGGTTGCCTTCACTATCCGAACCTGAAGCACTCGCCATCGCACACGCGGTCTGGTGCGTCTCACGTGCCCTCGACTCGGAATTGACTCCGGAATTCGTGTTCTCCGCGATCGCTGGGCTAAGCGTCCCCCACTTTCATCAGCACGTTTTCGTCAGGCCTTTCGGCGCTCCGAGTTCAGTGAGTTGGAACGACGTCGATTCATGGGACGACGCGCCACGCGTCGACGAGGTCGAGCTCACGCTTCTGTGCAGGAGAATCGCGCTCGGCTTCGAAGACGAGCAATAGCGCAAAACAGTCGGTGCGCGGACGGACAGTCGGCGCGAGACACAACCTCTCGATGTCCGATTTGCGCGAATTTCCCCAAAACGAAAGTTCGCTTACCCATACTGAAATGACCGACTGTCCCCGACGTGAGTGGGTCCTCATGGATACCGACGTATTGGTAGCGGGCGCCGGCCCGATCGGCTTGACCACCGCGATCGAGCTGCGCAGACGCGGTATCTCCTGTCGAATAGTCGACCCCCTCGACGAACCGCGGCAATACGCGAAAGCCGTCGGGATTCAGCCACGCACTCTCGAACTCTTCGAGAACATGGGGGTGCTCCGCCAGGCACTCGACGCCTCGACATTGATGCGCGGTCAGATCATGTACACGAACGGCGTCGAGGTCGGCCGCGTCGACCTCACCCTCCCCGAGGACGTTCCTTACTGGTTTCTCTGCCTGCCTCAGTACTCGACGGAGCGCATCCTCACCGAGCGCCTCACCGAGTTGGGAACAACCGTCGAACGCGGAGTCGGCCTCACTGCATTCGAACAATCCGACGACGCCGTCACCTGCACCCTCAGCGACGGCAGCACCGTGAACGTCCAGTATCTGGTGGGTTCCGACGGCGCTCACAGCGTGGTCCGCAAAGGGCTTGGCCTGAGCTTCGAGGGCGGCGCGTTTGCGGAAAGCTACATGCTCGGTGACGTCGAAGTCGACTGGTCGATCCCCAGCGGCTACTCCGTCCGCGCCAACCACACCACCGACGACGGAACCACCGACGACCTACTCGTCTGCATCCCACTTCCCGGACACAAGCGGTACCGCATGTCGATGCTCGTTCCGGACGATTTGATGCCGGACGAATCGTCGAACAAAGCCTCTGTACAACACGGTTTTTCAACCGGCAAGACACCGGAACTCCATCACATCCAGGCCGTGCTCGACAGACTGTCCCCAGAACCGACAACCGCCTCGATGCTGCGATGGTCCTCGGTCTTCCGCATCAGCCACCGCATCGTCGACGCTTACGGTCGCGGACGGGTTTTTGTCGCCGGCGACGCCGCGCACATCCATCCCCCGACTGGCGCGCAGGGCATGAACACCGGGATCCAGGACGCCCACAATCTTGCGTGGAAGATAGCGCTCGCCGTCAAAGGCGTTGCAACAGCAGATCTTCTCGAGACCTACGATGCCGAAAGACGGCCGGTCGGTGAAGAAGTCGTCGGGATGACCGTCCGAAATGCTCGAGAAGGAATCGGTTCGGGAGAGTCTTCCATCGACACGGCAATGCGGCGCCAGGCTCAATTGTTGATCGACTACTCGGAGAGTCCGCTGAACACCGGGCGTAATTCTTCGAGTCCACACGTTCAACCGGGCGAGCGTGCACCCGATGCACGCGGAATGCGCCGAGACGGTGTGCAGTATCCAATTCGGTTGTTCGACTTGCTGTCAGGAGTCGACCACACGTTACTGCTGACTTCGGACGGATCCGCGGAGAGCATCAACAGCTTGGAGAAGGTCGCCGACGCCGCAATTCGATCAGCGCACGGCTTGCTGGACGTCTACGCGATAGTGCCACCGGGAACCGTGACCGTCGACTCGCTGGTGCCGATCATCGAGGACAACGCCTCGCAACTGTGCGCCGCGTATGGGGTCGAAGGTACGGCGGCGCTGGTCATTCGCCCCGACGGCTACCTCGGATTCCGTGGTCACCCGGAGAACGTTTCCGATTACTTCACGAAAGTGTTTGCCGTCAATCAGGAATGAGCGAAGCGAACATCAACCGAATCTCGGGCGAGAGCTTCATCAACTCGACGTATCCACCCAACGGCCCGGCATCGAGGTAGGAGAACTCCATGCCGGCGCCCTCTACCCGACCTTGTTGCACCACCGACATTCCGCGACGCTCGGCCTCGAGCAACGTCGCCTCGTAATCGCCTGGAACCCAGGCCATGTGATGAACTCCGACGCCGTGAGTCTCCAGGAACTCCGTGTACAGGTTGCGTCCGGACACTGGTTGGATCAACTCGAGCTGTTGGCTGCCCGCATATCCGATCGACACGTGAACGACATAGTCCGCGGGCTCACCTCGATACGTTGTGGTCTCGGGACCAAAGGCGATGTCTGGCATACGTAGCCATCGCTCCACTCCCCACTGCCGAGTGAACTCCTGTTCGGCGGCCTCGATCTCCTCGACCACCCAGCAGATCTGGAAGATCGGTCCCGAGACCAACGGGGTCATGCCATTTTTCCGTTGTCCACCGAGTAGACGGCCCCGTGTATCGCCGAGGCGTCGTCGGAGGCAACGAAAGCCACCATCTTCGCAACGTCCTCGGCTTCCATCAAGCCACGCGGCGAGGCAACCTTCATGACGAGGTCGAAGTCGACTCCGTCGGGGAAGGTGAATCCGGTAACTTGAGGAGTCATCATGCCGCCGGGGCAGATTGCGTTGACACGCAGAGACTTTCCGGTGAACTCCATCGCCATCGCTCGGGTCAGTCCGATGAGTCCGTGCTTGGCAGCGCAGTATCCAGCCGAGTACGCCTGCCCTTCCAGCCCCGCGATCGAGGAGACGTTGACTATGTTGCCGCCCCGCTCCAGCAAGTGCGGCAGTGCTGCTCGGGAAACGAAGAACGGTCCGTTCAGATTGACCGCAAGGTCATGTGCCCATTCGGAATCCGCAATATCCGCCGTATGACGAAGCGAGTGCGATCCCGCCACGTTGACGAGGATGTCGATACCACCGAGTTCGTCGACACACGCTTGCACGGCCGCATCACACTGAGCGGAATCCGAGACGTCCGTCGCCGCGAAACGACGCTCTCCATCCGCGCCAACCACCTCGACCATCGACTGTCGCAGCTTTTCCTTGTCGCGGGCGATACCGAAAACCTGTGCGCCCCTGCGGTGGAGAATCTCGGTGACGGCGCGCCCCAACCCTGAGGACGCGCCGGTCACCAAGGCCACTTTTCCGGCCAGTACGTCTGCCATGACCTAGGAAGCCGCTGCTTCGCGCTGGAGTTCCAGCGCGATGTCGATCAACTGATCTTCCTGTCCGCCGACCAACTTGCGCTTACCTGCGCGCACCAACAGCTCCGCGGACGACACTCCGTACCGCTCGGCCTGACGCTCGGCATGCTTGAGGAAGCTCGAGTACACGCCGGCGTAGCCCATCATCAGTGCTTGACGATCGAGCAGGCATTCCTGCGGCATTGCCGGGCGCACAACATCTTCGGCTGCATCGGCGATGGCGAAGAAGTCGATACCGGTCTTGACGCCGATCTTGTCGCAAACACCGACGAAGGCCTCGACCGGGGCGTTGCCGGCGCCGGCACCGAACCGACGGGTACTACCGTCGATCTGCTTGGCTCCCGCACGAACTGCCGCAATGGAATTGGCGACGCCCAGGCCCAGGTTCTCGTGGCCGTGGAAGCCGACCTGAGCGTCGTTGCCGAGTTCCTGAACCAGCGCCTCGACGCGATCGGATACCTGCTCGAGTACCAGCGCGCCGGCCGAGTCGACCACGTACACACACTGGCAACCCGCGTCGGCCATGATGCGAGCCTGCTTGGCCAGCTTCTCCGGCGGAATCGAGTGAGCCATCATGAGGAATCCGACTGTTTCGAGTCCACGCTCACGCGCGAGGCCGAAGTGCTGGATGGATACGTCGGCCTCGGTGCAGTGAGTTGCGATGCGGCAGATGGACGCACCGTTGTCCTGTGCGATGACGATGTCGTCCTTGATGCCCAATCCGGGCAGCATCAGGAAGGCGATCTTCGCGTTGGTCGCCGTCTCGACTGCAGCTTTGATCAGTTCCTGCTCGGGAGTCTTCGAGAAGCCGTAATTGAAGGAGGACCCGCCGAGGCCGTCGCCGTGAGTGACCTCGATGACCGGCACTCCGGCTCCGTCGAGGGCACCGACGATGGCTCGTACTTCGTCGACGGTGAACTGATGACGCTTGTGGTGGGAGCCGTCGCGCAGCGACGTGTCGGTGACGCGGATGTCCCAGCTCGAATCGAAATGAATCATGTCGCTCATGCCTTCACACTCAGAAGCTTCTGGGCGATTTCCTCGCCCACCTTGGTGGCTGCTGCCGTCATGATGTCGAGGTTGCCCGCGTACGGCGGTAGGAAATCGCCTGCGCCTTCGACCTCGACGAACGTGGTGACCGTTGCATAGCCACCGGAAACGACGCTCGGTTTGTCGAACTGCGGTTCGTTGAGCAACCGGTAGCCGGGCACGTACTGCTGGATGTCCTTGACGACGCGGTGAATGGAGTCGGTGATCGCGGCCTGGTCGGCGTCTTCGGGGATAGCGCAGAAGATTGTGTCGCGCATGATCATCGGCGGGTCCGCGGGGTTGAGGATGATGATCGCCTTGCCGCGCTGTGCGCCGCCGATGGTCTCGATACCGCGGCTGGTGGTCTTGGTGAACTCATCGATGTTCGCGCGAGTTCCCGGGCCGGCGGACAATGATGCAACGGAGGCGACGATCTCGGCGTACGCCACGTCGACGACACGCGACACCGCGTAGACGATCGGAATGGTTGCCTGCCCACCGCAAGTGATCATGTTGACGTTGGGTGCGTCCAGGTGCTCACGCAGGTTCGCGGGCGGAACCACAGCCGGGCCGACCGCGGCCGGAGTCAGGTCGACGGCACGGATACCGGCGGCCTCGTAGCGTGGTGCTGCCTCGCGGTGCACGTATGCCGACGTCGCCTCGAAGACCAGGTCCGGTTTCTCCGCCTGGTTCAGCAACCAGTCGACGCCCTCGGCGGAGGTCTCGAGTCCCATCTTGCGGGCGCGCGCCAATCCTTCACTCTCGGGATCGATTCCGATCATCCATCGCGGTTCGAGCCACTCGGAACGCTGCAGTTTGTACAACAGATCGGTACTGATGTTTCCCGATCCGACGATCGCCACACTTGCCTTGGTCATGACTACTCCTACGTGAACTGAAGAGAGACGGAACCGAGGCCGCTGAACTCGGCTCGGAAGTTGTCGCCTGGATGAGCGTCGATCGCTCGCGTGCACGAACCCGGCAGAACGATGTCGCCGGCCTTGAGCCGAACTCCGAACGTGTCGACCTTCTGCGCCAACCACGCGACGGCGGTGACCGGGTTACCGAGAACCGCATCGCTGCGCCCCTCCGCAATGCGCTCGCCGTTGCAGGTCAGCACCGCGTCGATCGCCTTGATGTCGATGTCCGACGGGCGAACTCGTTCCTTGCCGAGAATGAACCCGGCGGAGGACGCGTTGTCCGCGATGGTGTCCGAGAGGCCGATCTTCCAGTCCTTGATCCGGCTGTCGATCAACTCGATGGACGGCGCATAGGCGACAGTGGCGTCGATGACGTCTTGTTCGGTGCACCCGGCGCCCGGCAGATCTGCTCCCAGAATGAAGGCGACCTCCACCTCGACGCGTGGGAAGCAGAAGCGCGACGTGTCGACCGGACGGTCCTCGAACTCTTCCATCTCGGCGAGCAGGTGACCGTAATCTGGCTCGTCGACGCCCATCATCTGCTGCATCGCCAGTGACGAGAGCCCGACCTTGTGCCCGACCACCTTTGCGCCACCGGCAACACGACGCCGGATGTTGATGAGCTGGATCTCGTAGGCGTCGACGACGTCGATGTCCGGATACGTGGCGATCAGCGGGCTGATCGGAGCGCGATCCCGTTCCGCCGAATCAAGATGGTCGGCAAGTTCGCCGCGGATCTGCGTCGAGAGCATCGTTCAGGCCTTTCCGACTGTGGAGAATGCGGCTGCGTGCTGACCGGCTCGTCGTCCGGAGAATACGCAGTCGGCGAGCGACAAGCCGCTCACATACGAGTTGGAACAGATACCGACCGCGGTACGGCCGGCGGCGTACAGACCAGGGATACCCTCCCCGGCCTCGTTTTTCACCATGCCGGACGATTCGTCGACCACCAATCCACCGAGCGTGAGCATCGGGCACGGATTCATCATGTTGGGCTTGATCGAGACGTCGTACATCGTGAACGGCGCAGACAGTATCGGCCTGACGAAGTCCGACGGTTTACCCATCGGATCAGGTTGTCCGGCAGCGGCAGCGGAGTTGTGCGCGTCGACGGTGGCTTGAAGGCCGGCGACGTCTATCCCCGCTTTGCGGGCGACCTCGGCAATGGTGTTGCCACGCAATGCAGTACGCATCATTCCGGTGGTCTGTACCCGCTGGAACCACATCGACTGGTCACTTATCTGCGATTTCGCTTCGCGAACGAGTTCGGAATCTGCCAGCAGCCAACCGATTCCGCTGCTCTTCTCCGCCATCGCCTGACCGAGAGCGGCACCGTAACGGGACTCGTCGACGATTCGCGCACCGGATTCACCCACCAAAATGGAACCGAGAAAAGCACTCGGCGGGACGATGAATCGCCAGGCGGACACATTGCCGAGCTTGTCGGTGGCTCCCCCGGCTTCGACACCGAGGTTGATGCCTTTGCCATCGTCCCCGGAGGTGCCGAGCGGGATACCGCCCTTGTAGGCGGGAGCATGGGTACGCATCATCTCGCGATTGGACACGAAGCCGCCGGCGCTGAGGATCACGCCGCCGCGTGCCTGGATACGAATCCGCTTGGCGTGCTTCTTCTCGATCTTCGCGATCAGTGCGTCGAGAATCGTGCGCAACTGCGGTGCGTAGACGCCGGGCTTGGAGGACAAGGACCCGAGCGTCGCGTGACGGCGACGAACTCCGGCCGGTGCGTCACGCAGCGTCAGTGCTTCGACGCCGATCACCCGGCCGTCCTCGATGATCAGCCGGTCCGCTCGCGTCTGGCCGAGCAACTGGACGCCCTTCGCCTCCGCGGACTTCGCGAGCGGGCCGTACAGCATCTTTCCCGACGTGCCACGCCCCTTGGCGCGATGACCACGCGGAGCAGGTTTTGCGATGTCACGGAACCCGCCGGCCGATTCGCTACCCGAGAAGTAGAGGTAGTGCTTGTTGCTCGGGTACGACGTCTTGTACGGACAGAGTGAGGCCTCGAACGGCACGCCGTGACTGCGCAGCCAGTCGATCGACGCCGGGCTCTCGTCGACGAACCGGCGCAGAGTCTGCGGCGTCACAGCGTCACCGACCTCGCGGTTCAGGTAGGCGAGCATGGCTTCGGGACTGTCCTCGACACCGGCTTCCTTTTGAATCACGGTGCCGCCGCCGGCGTAGTAGATTCCTCCGGAAATCGTGCTGGCCCCACCGCCGAGCGCTCGGTCGATCGCCAAAACCGACGAACCGGCCGCTACAGCTTCGAGCGCCGCACTGGCGCCCGCCACACCGAACCCGACCACAAGGACGTCAACCGAAGTATCCCAGGTCACACCGCACCATCCTCAATCTCACTGCAACGTGTTTCGTTATCAATGACAACGTCCGGAAATACTTCCTGGCAGAAAGCATGGACTGACACCCCCATCATTCTATAACGTGTTCTACATGAGCAAGCAGGAATACGACATCGTCGTCGTCGGCAGTGGTGCCGCAGGTATGACAGCGGCCTTGACCGCAGCCCACCAGGGCTTGAGTGTGGTCATCGTGGAGAAAGCCGCCCACTACGGCGGATCGACCGCCCGTTCCGGTGGTGGGGTCTGGATCCCCAACAACGAGGCACTTCAAGCGGACGGTGTCACCGATACACCGGAGGCCGCACGTTCCTACCTGCACAGCATCATCGGCGACGTTGTCGCTCCCGAACGCATCGACACCTATCTCGAGCGCGGTCCCGAGATGCTCTCGTTCGTGTTGAAGAACAGCCCGCTCGAGCTGCAGTGGGTTCCCGGCTACTCCGACTACTACCCGGAAGCACCCGGCGGACGCCTCGGTGGCCGCAGTGTCGAGCCCACCCCGTTCGACGGCAACAAGTTGGGCGCCGACCGCAAGAACCTCGAGCCCGACTACGTCAAGGCCCCCAAGAACTTCGTCATCACCCAGGCCGACTACAAGTGGCTCAACCTGCTGATGCGCAATCCTCGCGGACCCCTGCGCGCCATGAAGGTCGGCATGCGATTCCTCGCAGCGAAGGCCACCAAGAAGGATCTACTGGTTCGCGGCCAGGCACTGGTCGCCGGTATTCGACTCGGACTTCAGTCCGCCGGAGTACCCATCCTGCTGAACACCCCGCTGACCTCCCTGTACACCGAAGACGGCGCTGTTCGCGGCGTCAACGTCATCGTCGACGGCGAGGAGCAGGTCATCCGCGCTCGCCACGGAGTCGTGTTGGGATCCGGCGGATTCGAGCACAACAAGGAAATGCGTGAGAAGTACCAGCGCGCACCTATCGGCACCGAATGGACCGTCGGCGCGAAGGCAAACACCGGCGACGGTATCCGCGCAGGCCAAGAAGTGGGCGCTGCAGTCGATTTCATGGACGACGCCTGGTGGGGCCCGTCCATTCCGCTGACCGGCGGACCGTGGTTCGCTCTCTCCGAGCGCACCCTCCCGGGCTGCATGATGGTCAACATGTCGGGCAAGCGCTTCGGCAACGAGGCTGCTCCGTACGTCGAGGCGACCCATGCGATGTACGGCGGTGAGTACGGTCAGGGCGAGGGCCCCGGCGAGAACATCCCGACGTGGATGATTCTCGATCAGCGCTACCGCAACCGCTACACGTTTGCCGGTATCACTCCCCGCTCCCCCTTTCCCGGCCGCTGGCTCAAGGCCGGCATCGTGGTCAAGGCGGGAACCATCGCCGAATTGGCAGAGAAGACAGGGCTTCCCGTCGCATCGCTGACCGAAACCGTCGATCGGTTCAACGGCTTCGCGCGCAACGGCAAGGACGAGGACTTCGGACGCGGTGACAGTGGTTACGACGCGTACTACGGCGATCCCCGACTGAAGAACCCCAGCCTCGCCGAAATCAGCAAGGCTCCGTTCTACGCCATCAAGATGGTTCCGGGTGACCTCGGCACCAAGGGTGGTATCTGCACCGACGTCAACGGCCGAGCACTACGCGAAGACGGAAGCGTCATCGACGGCCTCTACGCGGCTGGCAACGCGAGCGCTCCGGTCATGGGCCACACCTACGCCGGACCAGGCGCGACCATCGGTCCCGCAATGACTTTCGGTTACTTGGCCGTACTCGACATCGTCGAGCGTGCGAAGAAGGCCGAGACAACCGAAGCACCTGCAGCTGAAAAGACGGCGGTCGACCATGCCAATTGATCCGAAGATCGCACTCGGCGCCGAGCTTGCGCCACAAGAGTTCTCGTGGACCCCGTCGGACGTGCAGCACTACCACTTGGCCCTGGGGGCAGGTGCTCGTCCGCTTGATCCGAACGAGCTTCGATACCTCGACGACGAAAAGCCTCAGGTACTACCCACCTTTGCCACCGTCGCCGCCAACTTCCACGCCACCGAAGCACCGAAGGTGTCGTTCCCCGGCGTCGAAATCGATCTGGCGAAGGTAGTCCACGGGAGCCAGGAAGTCACTGTCCATCAGCCGATCCCGGCAAGTGGAAGTGGCCGCACCACAACTCGAATCGCCGAGGTCTGGGACAAGGGCAAGGCCGCGGTGATCGTGCAGGAATCCGTCACGGTCGACGCCGAGGGCAACCCGCTGTGGACAGCTCGCTCGTCCATTTTCGCCCGCGGCGAGGGTGGTTTCGGGGGTGAACGTGGTCCGTCGGAGTCGATTACGCTTCCGGATCGCGAAGCAGATGAGACAGTGGTGACGCCTGTGCTTCCACAGCAGGCTTTGCTGTACCGGATGTGTGGTGATCGGAATCCGTTGCACTCGGATCCGCAATTCGCCTCCGCGGCAGGCTTTCCAGCGCCTATCCTGCATGGACTGTGTACTTACGGAATGGTCTGCAAGACCGCAGTGGATACCATGCTCGACGGCGACAGCAGTCGGGTAGCCGGATTTCGGGCCCGCTTTGCCGGGGTCGTATTTCCCGGCGAGAACTTGAGTATCCAGATCTGGAAAGACAATGGGCGACTCCTGATCTCAGCTTCTGTACTGGAGCGCGAAGCTCCTGCCCTGGCTGACGTAGTTCTCACTCTTGTCTGATACCAACCTGTCTGATACCCACCTGTTAGAACTCACCGTAGTTCTCGAACCCGATGGAGTAGCCCGAAGATGACGGCACAAGACGAAAAGTTCCGACTGTCCCGACGAGGTTTCATGGCCGCTGGAGCCGGCGCCGTGGCAGCGACCGCATTCGCCGGCTGGACGCCGGCCTACGCCGTCCCCGCCGGCTCTTCCGGCTCCGCGGGTGGTCCCGTGTCCACCCTCACGCCGCCGCCTGCCTTCCCCGAAGGCATCGCGCTGTACCAGCAGGCATATCAGAACTGGTCCAAGGAGATCATGCTCGACGCGATCTGGACCTGTTCGCCCAAGACGCCCGAAGACGTAGTCCGCCTCGCTAACTGGGGTCATGCCAACGGCTACACCATTCGTCCCCGCGGCGCCATGCACGGCTGGACGCCGCTGACCATCGTCAACGGTGCGCCGGTCGACAAGGTCATCCTCGCCGACACCACGGTCCACCTCACCGGAGTCTCCGTCAACGCCGGTGGCAGCCCAGCCACCGTCACCGCAGGACCCGGCGCGACCCTCGACGCCATCACGACCGCACTGCAGGCACAGGGCCTCGGGTTCGCGAACCTGCCGGCGCCGGGTGTGTTGACCATTGCCGGCTGCCTCGCCGTCGACGCTCACGGCGCAGCTCTTCCCGCCGAAGGCGAAGCACACGTTCCCGGACAGACTTTCGGCTCACTCTCCAACCTCGTCACGTCCCTGACCGCAGTGGTCTGGAACGGCAGCGAGTACGCGCTGAAGACGTATGCACGTAGCGACGCGGCGATCAAGCCGCTGCTGACTCACCTCGGACGCACCTTCCTCACCTCCGTCACCTTGCAGGCCGCCCCCAATTACCGCATGCGCTGCGTCAGCCACACCGACATCGGTTGGCAGGAACTCTTCGGCGCCCGCGGAGCGTCCGGACGCACCTTCGAGAAGTTCGTCCGCGAAAACGGTCGCGCAGAAGCAATCTGGTACCCCTTCACCGAACGCCCGTGGATGAAGGTGTGGTCACTTGCCCCCACCAAGCCGCCGTTCTCGCGTGAGGTGACCGGACCGTACAACTACATCTTCTCCGACAACCTCCCGGAGCCGGTCACCGACATGATCGGCCAGATCAACTCCGGAAACCCGGGCATCGCACCGGCATTCGGGCAGATCATGTACGCCACCACCGTTGCCGGACTCGCCGCGACGTTCTCCAACGACCTGTGGGGATGGTCCAAGGACGTCCAGTTCTACATCCGGGCCACCACCCTTCGTCTGACCGAGGGCGGCGGAGCCGTCATCACCTCGCGCGCCAACATCGGCCAGGTCATCCACGACTTCACCCAGTGGTTCAACGGTCGCATGGAGTACTACCGCTCTATCGGACAGTTCCCCCTCAACGGCCCCGTCGAAATCCGTTGCTGCGGCCTCGATCAACCGTCGGATGTCGAGGTCGACTCGGCAGGCGCCCCCACCATCTCGGCCATGCGCCCGCGCCCCGACCATCCGGAATGGGACACCGCCATCTGGCTCAACGTCCTCGGCGTCCCCGGAACCCCCGGCATGTTCGCGTTCTACCGCGAAATGGAACAGTGGATGCGTAATCACTACAACAACAACGACGCCACCTTCCGCCCCGAGTGGTCCAAGGGCTGGGCGTTCGGCCCCGACAAGCCGTACACCGACACCCCGATCATCACCCAGGGCCTCCCCCAGACCTACCGCGACGGCGTCCCATCGAGCGACAACTGGGACACCGCCAACGCCGCATTCAACGCGTTGGATCCGCACAAGGTCTTCAGCAACACCTTCCTGGACCAGTTGCTGCCTTGAGGTTCAAGTACTGAGCGCACACTCTGACAACTCGACGGTCGTCGCCACTCCCCTTACTTTCGGGAGTGCGGCGGCCGTCGCGCGTTGCAGTGAGCGGGATGAAGGAGTCCCCCCGCATCCCGACGAGGCAGCTGCCTCAATCGCGATCAGGATGGATCGCCTCGTGCATACTTTCCACTGCCCTGGCGTGAGTTGAGAGCTCGGACCGAGCCGACCGAATCGTGGCGCTGTCGCTGCGTGCCCCCGGCTCGGACGACGACGAGTCCTCTCCGGGGTTCGGCGCGCCACCAGCTGGATGCTCGGAGGAGCCGGTGCGCTCTTCCCTCTCCGCGCGGGCGCGCAACAACGACTCGGACTTCGGGGTATTTCGCATCGGAGCATTGTCCCAGATCCATCTCCTATGACTCACATTGAGCGCTCTCACCCCCGGCGACCAGGCTGTTCCTGAATATCAACACCTAGAATGTTCGCAACAAAATATCTACAGCGGTCAGGGTAGACATTCTCGCGAGGCTGTTGTATCTTTTTTCTCGTAGCAAGGAACGAGTCAAGAGATGCGGGAGAGATGAACTACCCGCAAGCAGTACCGCAGGGCAGGGACGTGCCGGGGCCGAATTCGTGTGTGAGTGTGTAGTCGGACCCGGCACCCCCCTTCAAAGCGGCTACCGGATGTCTTGTGCGAGTCCGGAAGTTCGAAAGAATGCAGTTATGTAAGTAAGTTCAACCCCATCCGGCCCCCGGCGCTCCTCGCGCCGGGGGCCCCGTCCGTTCAGCGAAAGAAGCGAGCCATTCCGGCAGATACACCACCGGGGGACCCCTCCGGCAGATTCGACGACGAGAACTATCCTGCGTACAGCATGGGACATGCGGCCGAGATCCTCGGTGTCAGGCAAGCTTTCCTTCGTAGCCTCGATGCCGCGAAACTGCTTACCCCACAACGCTCTGAGGGCGGACATCGCCGCTACTCCCGCTACCAGCTGCGCATCGCAGCCCGCGCGCACGAACTCGTAGCCAACGGCACGGCGCTCGACGCGGCTTGCCGCATCATCATCCTCGAAGACCAACTCACCGAAGCCCGTCGCATCAACGCCGAGCTTCAGCAAGCGCAGGACCTGCGAGAGGAACCGGACGCGGCACCCGAATGAGGACTGCACTGGAACAGCAGTTGCGCCTATACGGTCGATCTGACCCCTCCTCCTTCCAACTGCGGTAAATTCGGCCAATTGGGACATTGCTCGGCGTCGGTTGCTCGATTTCCACATCGAAGGGATCGCAGGCATGACTTCCTCCCACCACCGCGCTCGGGTGCGGCTGTCTGCTCTGTCGATCGCCTTGACCGTTGCCATTGCAACCGCTGCGTGCAGTTCCGACGATGACTCCGCAACAAACACGGGCAGCGCCTCTCCCAGCACCTCGAGCAGTCGGGAATCCACCGAGATCACGGACATCGTCCGCCGCCAAGTGGCCGACTTGGGCCTCAGTGCCGCTGTGTTCGGGGTGTGGCGAGGCGACGACGAAGTTGCTCTCGGCGCCGTCGGAGAGTCCCCTGTCGGAGTTCCGGCGACAACCGACATGCAGTTGCGCGTCGGCCAACCGATGGAACCGATGCTCTCGACAGTCCTGCTGCAACTCGACGAAGAGGGAACGCTTCCCCTCGATCAACCGATCGCGAAGTGGGAACCGAACTTTCCACGCGCAGACACCATCACTCCGCGAATGCTGGCCAACAGCACGTCGGGCATCTCCGACTACGTGACCGATCCACAGTTCCTCAAACTCTTCACGGACAACCCGATGAAGGGCTGGACTTCTCGAGAGATCCTGGATCTTGCCAACTCCCGCCCGCCGTTGTTCGAACCCGGCACCGGTTGGGCGTACGCGCACAGCGACCTGACGCTGCTCGGCGACGTCATGGAGAAAGCGACTGGAAAACCGCTGGGCGAACTACTTCAGCAGCGCGTCTTCGATCCACTCGGGATGGATCACAGCAGCGTTGTACTCACGTCGCAGATGGACGAACCGATCCTGCACGGTTACACCAATGAACGTGGAGTATTCGAAGACTCCACTTTCTGGAATCCGACGGCGTTCCTGCACAGCGGAAACATGAACGCGCCTGTCGCCGACGTCGGAAAGTGGGTGCGCGCGCTGGGAACGGGAGAGTTACTCTCCGACAAGGCTTTCGAGCAGCAGATGGCGCCGACGACTGCGGGCTTGGGAAGTATGACGGCGGACAAGTTCTTTTCCTTCGGGACCGGGCACCTCGACGGCTGGCTGGTGATGAACCCGTCGTACGGCGGTTACAACGGTCTCGCGCTCTACTATCCCGACTCGAAGACGACGATCGTCGTCTACGCCACACTCGGGCCGACAACCAACGCGGACCTCAACAACGCCGTGTCGATGGGGAAGGAGATCGGAACCCTCCTCGAGCCGGATCACCCGCCGCAGGTACCGACGCCGTGACGCCCCACACACGCTGGTAGTAAACAGCGCCGGTCGGCAACTTCCTGTTTACGCACGGATTACCTCCAGGACTTATCGCCCCATCACCATTCTCTTCAGTACCGAACGAAACGCGTCGGACCGCGGGTTGTCTCGCCAGTGAACGAGAACGTAGATAGATGGGGACAGGCCCGATGAGGAAATACGCGATGTCAGTGGCATGCACGGTTGCAGTCACAGCGGGGGTGACTCTTGTGATGTCGGTACCTGCCGGAGCGGACCCGAATGACGGTGGGTCGTGCCCGGCCGGTGCGGTATTCGCGGTCGGCGGAACGTGGGATCCGACGGGACAAACGACGCAACCCGTCACCGACCGCTACGTCGCCCAGGGTTACGCCTCCAAGCCGGTGACCTACCCCGCCAGCTTCTGGCCGCTCGGCGAACAGACGTACGACCAGAGCGTTGCCGCCGGCGCCCAGACGCTTCGCACTGAAGTCAACGCTTTCCACGCTCAGTGCCCGGGCAGCGAGATCGTCGTCACCGGATACTCACAGGGAGCACGGATTGCCGGCGACGTTCTCGGTGACATCGCACGTGACGGATCCATTCCCCAATCGCAAGTCGAAGGCGTCCTCTACGCCGACCCTCGCAACTCGGCCGGGGGCATCGAAACCGTAGTGCCCAATGTCGTTCCGGGAGCGACGATGTCCGGAGCACGCGGCGGATTCGGAGACATCGCAGTGCAGGAAGTCTGCATCGAGGGTGACGGCATCTGCAACATGCCCAAGCCGCGTGATGCGCCCGAGGTGTTCGTGGATTCGGTCTTCGGCTACTTCACGAAGCACAACACCTACACGCCGATGATGTCCGAGCCCGCTCCGCCTGCTCCCCCGGCGCTGCCGCAGACACCGTCGGTGCCACTGCAACCGGCTGACGTCGCCACTGCGATCGTGACACGGGTCGTCGAGAACATCACTCCGTATCTGAGCGCTGCACTCGCCACCGTGCTGACGAAGTAACGCGACACCGCTTGTTCGGCTGACTGAAAGTCGACCGATTCGTACAAGTCGAGGACCACCCGCGCCGTGCACCATCGAATACATGCTCACCCTCATCGTCAGATACGGGTACGTCCCGTTCATGCTCTTGGGAATCAACGGAGCCGCAATCGCGCTGGCGGCATCCGGCGCGCCGAAATGGTCACTGGTGGCATTGATTCTCTTCGCAGTGGTCTGCTCTTTCGCGGCCGAACGGACGCTTCCCTACGAATCTTCGTGGAATGCCCCGGGACCGGACAGGTTTCGCGACGCTGTCCATGCGTTTGTCAACGAATCCCTCATCTTGGTCAGCGTCGCGGTCATCCCGTTGATGGCAGCGGTGATTCCGTTCGACGGGCTGTGGCCGATCGGTCTTCCGTTTGTCGTTCAGGTCGTCTTCGCAGTGTTGGTTGCCGATTTCGGCATCACCGTCGTGCATTTGATCAGCCACAAGGTTGGATGGTTGTGGCGTTTCCACGCGGTTCATCACAGCCTCGAACGGTTCTACGGTATGAACGGACTGATGAAGCACCCCGTGCATCAGACTTTCGAAACCGCCGGTGGCGTCCTGCCACTGATCCTCCTCGGGATGCCCGTTCCAGTTGCCTCGGCGCTCGCGGTTTGTGTCGCTGTCCAACTCCTGCTTCAGCATTCGAATTCCGACTACCGCATCGGCCCCCTGCGCCCGATACTCGCCCTCAACGCCGGCCACCGATTCCATCACCTGAAGTGGGCGGGAATCGGTGACGTCAATTTCGGTTTGTTCACTCTGATCTGGGATCACCTGTTCCGCACTTATTCTTTCGATCCGGAAAAGCGATTCAGCAGTGACGATCTCGGAATGGCGGCCAAGCCCGACTACCCGGACGACTACCTCGGCCAGTTGGCCGAACCGTTCCGGAGACAGAACTGACGGACGATCGGTGGAGATTCAGCCCGCGAGTACCCGTCGCATGACGGGCTTGGCTGCAAACGCACTGGCCAACACCAACGCGATCCCCACAGCCAGGGTGACGCCCAACTGAACCAGCGCCATCGGAGTGGTCAATACGGCTGCCCCTGCCAGCGGGAAGAGGAACAGCAGTGCAGCGCCGGCGCCGGCCAGTGCCATCACCACCACGGGAGTGCGAACGTGCCGCATGCGGGCGCTGTCCATCACCTCGACAGGTGTACCGGCCAGAGTCAGACTCCGATACAGCTCACGGTTGTCGAGGATCCCGGATACCTGGGTGAGCGCAGACGAGATTGCCGCCAAAGTGAATGTTGCTCCGAGAGTGAACAACACCCCGGTTCTCATGTCCGCGAACAGGAACTCCTGCCCTGGCTGCAAATCCTGCCCTTCCCCGTTGCCGATCGCGGCGAGGAGAGATGTGCCTGCGGCAACAAAGCTGGCCATCGTCACACCGCTGACCGTGCGCCACACAGCCTTCGGATTATCCAAGACCCGACGCGCCGCAATCAGCGAAGCACCGTCTTTGGCGCATTTGAGCATGATCCGTCCAAGCAGCGAAATGACGAACGGACCGACCAACGCAACAACGCCGAAGCAGAGACCAAGGCCCACCAGGATTGCCGCGATGCTTGCCGCGGAGCCCCCGAATGCACTCCATCCCACAAGAACCCCCACCCCAGCCACCGCGAAGATCATCTTCGGTGCGGCGCTGGGATTGCCCGCCGTGACGCCCAACGGGCTCACGAACACCTGGCGCATCCCGAGCATCGACGTCAAAGCAGCCAGGATGGTCATTCCGAATACGATGCCCACCAGCGGAAGTGCGCCTACCCAAAGCTCACTCCACTCGAATGTCCGACCTTGAAATCTCAAGAGAGCTACGAGCGGCAACGCGAGGAGGTATCCCACCACACCGATCAACGCACCGGCCAAGCCCTGGATACCCGATTCCGCAGCGCACAGCGCAACGATCTGGCGAGGGGTGGATCCGATGAGTCGCAGCGAGGCAAGTCGTTCGTCGCGACGGCGCGCGCCCAAGCGGGCCGCCGCCAGACCGAGAGTGACGGCTGGAACGATCATCAACACCGAAGCAACCCCTGCGAGCGCTAGGTACGCCTCGGCTTCGGGTTCGCTCGATCTGCCCGCAAATGCACCGTAGCCGCCGAGCACCGTCAGCAACAACGTCGTCGAGGCGGCAAATGCGGACACTGGGAGCGCGAAGGTACTCAAGGCCTTTCGGCCTTCACCTCGCACCGTCATCAATGCAACGCGCGCTGTGGCCTTCATGCCGCCACCTGTGTCCCGACGAGCGAACCGGCCTGCATCATCATCGTGCGATCACACCACCGAGCGACTTCGACATCGTGAGTGACGACGACCAACGCAGAACCGATCTGTTGAGCCGAATCACGCAACACCCTCATCACTTCCCAACTCGTCTGCGCGTCGAGGGCACCGGTCGGCTCGTCCGCGAAGAGAACGGCGGGTTTGGTCACCAACGCTCGCGCAATCGCCACACGTTGCGACTGCCCACCCGACATCTGACCCGGGCGACGGTCCTGCAGCCCGTCCAGTCCCAATGGCGCGAAGAAGCCGTGCGCCGTCCGCTTGGCTTCGGCGATGGACAACCCGTTGAGCACCAAGGGCAAAGCGACGTTCTCGATCGCCGGAAGCTCCGGCAACAGTTGGCCCGATTGAAAAACGAATCCGTACGACTCGCGTCGGAGGCGGCTGCGGTCGTTCTCACCGAGGTTCTCGATATGCCTGCCGCTCAGGAGGATTGCTCCCGAGTCGGGCTTGACGATTCCTGACATGCAATGCAGCAGAGTCGACTTGCCCGACCCTGAAGGACCCATGATGGCCGTAGCAGTACCGGCGCGCACTTCCAGCGATACACCTCGGAGCACTGGAACGTCGCCGTACGACTTACCCAGCGCGTGGACCGACAGGACTGCGGGTGCTTGTGCGTTGTTCATGATTCCACCTTCTCGTGAACCCCTCGCCAGCACATCGGCCCAGCGCACGATCTTCGAACCGAGTGCGGTCCTACCGGAGGATGACCGGACCCCGAGCTCTGTCAGGGTCGTCACTATGATTTCCGACATGACCTGGTCCGGCGCCGTCCACATGGAGCCCGGAATTCTCATGTTCACCGGCGCAGTGGGATCCGCGCACATGCATTCGCATGCCGCTGTTCAGATCATGATCGTCGACGACGGGGACGTCGCGGTCACCGACGGAAACGGCAACAGTGAAGTCGTAGCTGCCGTGGTCATCCCGTCCGGGGCGGTCCACGCGTTGTCCGCCTCCGAGGGCGCGCGGGGACGAGCGATTTACGTGGACTCCACCACGGGAATGGGCCGGCGCATCAGGCCGCCTGTATCCGAGCACGGTGGTGTGGCCGACTGGTCGGACCGTGGTCGGACCGCAGTAGCGATGACGGACCGTGGCGCTGATTCGGATCTGGAATACGCAGCGAGGCTGATCGATTCACTGTCCGAAAGCAAGCAGCCGTCGAGCGTACGCGCTCTTCACCCTGCACTCGAGCATGCTCTGACGATACTGCCCGAGCGACTTTCGGGGCCGATAACGGTGACGGACACCGCCGCGCTGGTCTCCATCTCGCCCGGCCGATTGGGAAGAATCTTCAACGATCAACTGCAGATGAGTTTTTCGACCTACATTCGTTGGTTGCGGCTACGACGCGCCATGGAAGTGATGAGCGGTGGCGCAACCCTGACAACCAGTGCACACGAGGCCGGTTTCACCGACAGCGCCCATCTCAACCGTATCTGCCACAGTATGTTCGGGCTCACGCCCAGCGCCGCGACCGGCGGCCTCACCTGGAATTGACGCTACTCCTCAACTGATGCTGCCCGCCGCCGACCTCGCCAGTAGCGACAGACGACTGTAGAGGCGCGCCAACCCCGGCACGTCCCGGAGGCTGCCTGCCACTTCTTCGACGTAAGCGTCGGCGTAGATCGTCAGCCGCGCATCGACGTCATAGAGAACATCGACGACATTCGCGAAACGGCGAAGGGCAAATTCCGACGCCTGGGCGAGCACCGGCACTCCGAAGATCACCCAGTCGTCGAAGCGTGCGGCGAGCGCGAGATAATCGGCAGCCGCGGTCGAACCAGCACACAGCACCTCGAAATCGAACCAGACGACACCGTCTCGAATCGCCGAGCACTCCAATGTGCGTGTGCCTATCGTCAATTCGACACTTTCGCCCGAAGGCCGCGTAATTCCCGAGCCGACGAGGAATTCCCCTGTCGCAAATCGGTAGTCCCCGGCACCTGGCTGTCCTGCCGTCCGATAGTCGACGGAGCCACCCAACTCGATCACCTCGAGAGTCCGCTCCATCAACTCGATCGACGGAACGAACTGCTCGTGAAAAAGCGGATTGGGAAGAAGATCGGTCGGCGGAACATTGGACGTGACGACAACAGTCACGCCTTTCGCGACGATTGTGTCGAGAACCCTTGCCATGAACATGGCGTCGGCGACGTCGTCGAGGTGGAACTCGTCGAAACAGAGCACACGGATTCCATCGACGACGTGATCCAGTGCCACGCCCATCGAGCCGAGTTCATGCGCCCGAGAGTGCAGATCTGCAAAGAACCGATGAAAGTGAATGCGCCGCTTGCCGACCGGGAGCCCGTCGTAGAACTCGTCCATGAGCATCGTCTTCCCGCGGCCGACGCTACCCCAGAGATAGATCCCACCCCCGACCTCACCGCCCGAGATCCGGGCCTGCAGTGCGTCGAGGGCTTCGCGTGCCGCCAACTGCTCTTCGTCCAGTAGCATAAGACTCCTCTACGTCTGTAGAGTCGAGGCTAGTGATCGAAGGCAAATCGAGTCAATGTGACCCTCACGACGCACCATCTGCAACATTCAACTCCGGCAACATTCAACTCCGGCAGCATGCAACATCGACAGCAAGGAACGGCATGAAGCCTGATCGCAGAGCCCTCATCGCGGCATCCGCCGTCACGATCATCGCCGAGCAGAGCCCGCGTGCACTCACCCATCGGGCGGTTGATCAGTCCCTGGAACTTCCTGCCGGTTCGACGTCGTACTATTTCCGCACTCGCGAGGCACTACTCGAAGCAACCGCATTGCACATCGTGCACCGGTCACGTTCGATATTCGACGAACTCCGCGAGAGGCCCAGCGATCCTGCTGCCCTGACGGCCGAGTATCTCGATGATCTTCTCTCGCACCGCAGACACGAATTGATCGCGAGATATGCACTGCTCTTGGAAACTCCCCGAGATTCGGCATTGCACCAACTCCTCGAAGACAGCCTGTTTTCACGGGAGAAGGCAAGGCCTGTCTTCGACATCATTGGCGTTGACGATCCTGACGTCGCCGCCGAAAATTTTCTGAGCCTTCTGGAGGGCTTGATCTTCGACTACTGCCTCGGAGCGCGTAGCCGAGATCCCCGCTCCTCCGAAACCGTTCGGCAACTTCGGATCCCGATCGACATCTATCTGCGCGGAGTTGGTGCCGCCTGAAAGATGTTGGTCAGCAGAGGCTTCCGGTGCATGGCCGTTGACCAGAGAACAGTGCCGCGACAAACGGGGTGCTGTCTGGAACCGAAGCCGGAACGGTTCCCAGATGATCAGTGGGATAGGTATGGAATGCAAAGTCGACACCGTTGGCAGTAAGGTCGGCCGCGAACTTCAGTGTCAGCGGTGCCGGAACATCGATGTCCGACAACCCCTGACCGATGAAGAACGGGCGGTCGTATCCTGCGGTCGGCACAGTGAGCAGGTCACGCGCAGCCTCCATGAATACTGGATTGTCCAGCGACTTCGTCAGCACCTGCCCGAGTGTGACGGTTCCGTACTTCGTGCGCGCCTCGGTGTAGCACATGTTGTTCTCGACGTCGTCGAGGATGGTCTTGCCGAGCGGGGTCAGATACGAGTCGATGTCGATATCCGGCCGCGAAGCACGCAGTCCGTCAAGAACGTTCGCGATGTAGACCGTCGTACCCTTGAGCGGAAGCGCCGGGAAAGCCGGACCACCGAGCGGTAGAAGATTCTCGATGTTCGAGGGGACACCAGTGGCGACAGCGCCGCGGTAGTCCAACTCCGGCGCGTAAGCAGTGGCAAGCGAAGCGGTGAACATAGTCGCCTGCCCGCCCTGCGACTGCCCCATCGCAACCCATGCGCTCGACAGGTCGTCGTCGACCGCACGAGCGGCACGCACCATGTCCACAACGCTGTGTGCAGCGGAACGACCGTCGAGATACGGGTGAACACCGGGTGTTCCGAGCCCCACGTAGTCGGTGGTCACGACCGCGTATCCCTGCTCCAGCCAGTGACCCAGATGCGTCGCGGTCCGTTCGAGTGGAACACTGCTGCTCGGCGCACACTGATCCGCGACACCCACCGTCCCGTGCGCGTAGGAGATGACCGGCCAACCACCCTCGGGCGGAGCTCCCTCTGGGCGATACACCACACCGGTACTCGTCATGGGCGCATCCTTCGGGCCCGTCGACCAGTACGTCACCTTCGTTGCGCTCACGGCACCCGGGATCACCCGGTCGGGACCGAGCAACTCCTGACTCACGACAGCACCCGGAGCATCGTTCGGTTCCGCTCCGGCCGGCGCCGCAACTGTCAACGCCACCAACGCACTCGCACTCAGTCCGACGAGCGTCCTACACAGTCGCTTACTCACGTACTTCTCCTACCGATTGCGGTGACGGTGCATATGTGGTGATCGGCCCCACATCAGCTGATCGAGTTCAGACCATAGAACAGCCTTACCATTTGGTCAACCTAAATTTCCGCTCCGCATCGACCGTCGTGACACGCCTGCTCGGGTAGGGTGGCGGTGTTCGATACGTGCAGGTCCCCCGCGAGATCAGGAGGCCGAAAGGCTCTCATGTCAGCACCTGATCTCCCGACCTTCCCTGCTTCGCAGCAGAAGTCGGTGGCCGCGATCCTCCGAGCAGCAGGTTGCGTCTTCGCCGAAGACGAGGCTCGCCTACTTCTTGACACCGCACGCTCTCGCGATGAACTCGACGCGATGATCGACCGACGAGTTGCCGGCGAACCACTCGAGCCCGTCCTCGGATGGGCCGAGTTCTGCGGCTTGCGCATTCACATCGACTCCGGAGTCTTCGTCCCACGCCGGCGCACCGAGTTCCTCGCCCGGCAGGCCTGCTCACTTGTCACCCCAGGAAGCGTCGTCGTCGACATGTGTTGCGGCTCAGGAGCTGTCGGTGTTGTCCTGCAGTCGACGCTCGACCCCGTCGATTTGTACGCGGTAGACGTGGAACCGGCCGCAGTGCGGTGCGCTCGCCGAAACATCACACCGCCCGAGCGCGTACTCGAAGGCGATTTATTCGAACCACTGCCGACGAAATTACTCGGTCGCGTGGATGTCGTCGTCGCCAATGCACCTTACGTCCCCACCGAATCGATCAGGCTGATGCCGCCCGAAGCCCGTCTTCACGAACCGCTGGTCTCGTTGGACGGCGGTACCGACGGACTGGACCTGCAGCGTCGCATCATCGCGGACGCCGCGCCGTGGCTACGACCGGGTGGCTGTCTTCTCGTCGAGACGAGTACGGAGCAGGTCGAAATGACTGTTGAAACATTCACTCGGGGAGGGTTTCTCACTCGGGTGGCAACCTACAGCGAGACCGCGTCGACCGTGGTAATCGGTCAGCGTTGAAGGCGATCGGATCCTGGCGTGGACCACTCCCGAGCGCGGGCGGCAAAGCCGTCGACAAAAAGCCCGAACGCGCGATCGACGCGGGCCCGGTCCCCGGTGGCCAGAAGATCCATCGACAGACCCCGCATTTGCGAGAGCAACAGAGTAGCGACAGAGGCAACATCGTCCTCGGGGCAACCCGCTTGTCGTAGACCGGCTTCCAGTGCCTCGATCCAATCGCCCACAAAACGGTCCAGGAACCGTCCGTAGCGGTCGCGGTCGCCGAGCGCGAGGGCGTAGATCTCGACCATCACCCGGAACCGCGGCAGGACCTCCGGCGTCGTACGTTCGGTCCACCACGCAGTCAGCACTGTCGCCGGATCGACCCCCGGTTTCATCGGCACCGCAATCGGAATGGACTCACCACGCATATTCTCGATGACCTCGGAGAGCAGATTCTCCTTGCTCTCGAAATGGTTGAGCAACGACGCATGCGACACACCCACGGCCTTGGCGAGCTGCCTCACCGTCAACTCCCCGACACCGTTGTCGATGACGTAGCGGGTCAGCGCGTCGAGCAACTCCTCACGTCGCCCGGCGTATCTCAGGCTGCGTTTGTCGATGCGTTCGGGCTCCGGCACACATCCACCCTACCGGCCGGAATCACCAGGTCAGCGGCTGACTGCCTTCTGATACCGACGAATAGCGAACGGCACGAAGACGATCAGCAAACCGAAAGTCCACAACAACGACGCGATGACCGGATTCTGCAGCGGCCACGCATCCGGAACCGTCATCGCAGGATTGGTATTGCCGAACAATTCACGCACCGCCTGAGTAACCGCCGACACCGGATTCCATTCGGCGATCACTTTGAGCGGGCCGGGAAGATTGGTGGTCTCGACAAAAGTGTTCGCGATGAACGACAGCGGAAAGATGACGATGAAGCTCGCGTTGTTGAATACCTCCGGTGTCCGGATCCAAAGCCCGACAACAGCCATGACCCACGACAACGCGTACGCGAAGAACAGAAGCAGCGCATAACCCGCCACCGCTTCGAGGAAACTGGAGTGAATCCGCCACCCGACCAGAAGACCGGTCAACGACATGACCACCAAACTGATGACGTTGATCAACACGTCACTCGACGTTCTGCCGGTCAGCACGGCAGACGGAGCCATGGGCAGCGATCGAAATCTGTCGATGATTCCTTTCTGAATGTCTTCGACCATCCCCAAACCAGTCCAGGTAGCACCGAATATGACCGTCTGCGTGAAGATTCCGGCGATCAGGAATTCTCGATACGACGTGCCCGGGACGGAGATCGCACTGCCGAACACATACGCGAACAAGAGCACGAACATGATCGGCGACAAAGTGGTGAACACCAGCAGATCCGGAACGCGCTTGATCTTGATCAAGTTTCGCCTGGCGATGGTCAAACCGTCTTCGAGCGCCATCTGCACGGTCATTTCTGATCCTCCAGTTCAGCCTGGTGCCCGGTCAGTGTGAGGAAGACATCGTCGAGAGTGGGTCTGCGCAGGCCGACGTCGAATACGCGGATACCTCGTGCCGACAGAAGATTCAGCGCCGCGACCAACGCGTCGGTGCCGTCGTCGACAGGAACAGTGACGCGACGGACATTCTCTTGAACCTGAATGTCCCCCACGGCAAGCGAGCGCAATTCCTCGCGGACGATGTCGAGATGTTCGACCTCGTGCACGCTCAATTCGATGCGCTCACCCCCGACCCGCGCCTTCAACTGGTCTGCAGTACCGCGCGCGATGACCGAGCCGCGGTCGATGACGGCGATCTGGTCGGCCAACCTCTCGGCTTCCTCCATGTATTGCGTCGTGAGCAACAGCGTGGTCCCCTGAGCCACCAACCCTTCGATGACGTCCCAGAGACCGAGTCGCGCCCGAGGATCGAGGCCCGTGGTCGGCTCGTCGAGAAACAACACCTGTGGCCGAGCAACCAATGCGCCGGCGAGATCGAGACGTCGCCGCATTCCGCCGGAATAGCCCTTGACCGGCCGATCTCCAGCCTCGACGAGATCGAACTGCTCGAGCAATTCACGCGCTCGGGCCTTACTGCTTCGGGCGCCGAGATGATACAGCCGCCCGACCATGTCCAGATTCTCGTAGCCCGTCAGGTACTCGTCGACCGCGGCGTACTGACCCGAAGCACCGATCTTGGATCGCAACGCCCGCGCATCCTCGACCACGTCCAGCCCGGCAACCTTGGCGCGTCCACCGTCGGGAATGAGCAGCGTCGTGAATATCCTTACCGCAGTGGTTTTTCCGGCGCCGTTGGGGCCCAACAGAGCCATCACCGAACCCTCGCGCACTTCCAGGTCGATGCCGTCCAATGCCGTGACGTCGCCGTACTTCTTGACCAGCCCCTCGGCCACAATCGCTTCGGTCATGAGCCCTCCCGCATCGGTAATCCGTCGGTAGTCCGTTCCCCAGTGTGACCCAGGAGGCCGACACATTCCAGGAAATTTCGTCAGTTGCCCGGCTGCAATCACCTCCCTGGTTTCGCCGGTGCCTTTCGGCCACGAGGTACGGAACAGACCACACGTCCCAGTCCTGTCCAATACAGCCGATAAATTTCACCGACCTTTCGACGGATATATATCGGAAAGAAAAACCCGAAATTCTTGAACAAAGACCGCTTTCAGGTATTCATGATGAACGCGGCAGCGTTACACTCGTTCAGCAAGTGACACTCGGGCCGGTGACGGTTGACTTATGGTGTCGAATCTCGAATTACAAATCAGACAGAGGCCGAAAAGAATTGAATCACCGATTCAGTGCACGCGGGGAAGACTCACACTTCGGGGGATCGAGAAAGGCTGACTGTGCCATGGGTATCAGAACTCGATACATCCGAACTCCGTGGATCCGAAAAACGGCGAAATATTCCTTCGAGACCATCTGCTTCACCCTGGCCGTGATTGTCGCGGCCGCACTGATCGCCGCGTACAACACACAACCACGCTCCGCGTCGACGTACACGCCGGCCTCGTTCTCGGCGAATCCTGAATCTGCAGCGCTGCCCTTCGACATTCCACCCAAGTCAGCACTGAACGGAAAGTTGGTTTTCGCTCACTACTTCCCGCCCTATCCGGTTTCGATCGACAATGCGAATCCGTCTGGCGATTACTATGCGACACAATATCTTACGTTCAACGGCGAGAACAACAAACACGTTCGCTACGGAGGATTCCTCCGCGATCGGCCGACACCGCGGCAACCCATCGCCGATACGCAGTGGCGCCAACGCGACCTCGAAAACGAAGTTCGTTCGGCAATCGCCGCGGGCATCGACGGATTCTCCGTCGACATCATCGCCAAGGCAACCGACACCAGTTGGTGGGTTCCACCGTGCCCACCGCCCTGATCAAAGCGGCCGCAGCAGTCGATCCGAATTTCAAGATCATGCTCATGCCTGATATGAACGGCGCGTTCAAAAACATGACCGCAGCTCAAATGGCAGCAGAGATGAAACCGTATTCGACCATGGCATCATCGTTCAAATTGAACGACGGACGGCTCGTGATATCTCCATTCCTTGCCGAAAACAAGACTGCGGGCTGGTGGTCGGAGTTCATCACTCTGATGAAGAATTCTTACGGCATAAATGTGGCATTTGTTCCGGTTTTCCTCGACGCTGCAGCCAACCGGAATTCTTTTGCATCGATCAGCTACGGGATGTCGAATTGGGGTAATCGAAATCCGGCAGGAAATCCGCTCTCGGGATCGAACCCGAACTCTCCGATGGGACTTGCCGCTGCCGCTCACTCCTTGGGAAAGATATGGATGCAACCAGTCGCCTTCCAAGATGTTCGTCCAAGTCAGTCGATCTACGACGAGGCACAGAATTCACAGAATCTGCAGAACATGTGGCAGATTGCGATTGCGTCCAACAGTGAATGGGTACAGCTCGTCACCTGGAACGACTACAGCGAGGGAACGTCGTTCGCACCCAGCGCCGGTCATGGGCGCGCGTTACTCGACATGAGTTCCTACGGGCTGTACAGCTTCCGCTCCGGCGCCTCACCCGCGATTGTTCGCGACACCGCGTATCTCGTCTATCGCAATCAGTCGGTCTCCGCGGTCCCCGTCAATCGCTCTGCTGCCCCTATGACACTGCGCCAATGGTCATCCCCCGCTCGCGATACCGTCGAGGTTCTCACCTTCTTGACCGCTCCCGCAGTCGTCAAAGTGACGGTGGGAACCACGATTACCACCTGCAATGCCCCGGCCGGGATGAGCAGCTGCATCGCCCCGTTGAAAGTAGGTTCCATCAAGGCCTCTGTCGTTCGCGGCACTACCGAGGTATCTCGGGTGAGTTCACACGCGGCGGTGACGGCCACACCGTACAACCAGAATCTCGAGTACCTGGTCGATTCCAGTCGGAGATAACGGTGACGAAGATCGGGTGAGTCCGTCGACTCACCCGATCTTCGTTGCGCCATCGGTTTCGGCTGCAATTGGTAACTCGGGCCGCGATACCGCCCCCGTCCGCTCCACCCTCACTGCCAAGGTCACCGCGGCCGCCAGTGCCGATACGCCCGCTCCGATCCAGTACAAAACCGCGAACGAATGCAGGGTCGGCACAGTGCTCGCACCGATCACCACCGTCGAACCGGCCAATACCGCTGCCGCAACGGCGCTTCCGGTGGAGGTACCGACCGAACGGAGCAGGCTGTTGAATCCGTTGGCCGAGGCAGTCTGATGGATCGGCGCAGATTCGGTGATCAGAGTCGGCATGGCTGCCAGGGAAAATGCCACACCGGCCGATACCACGGCAGCGCCGATCACGATATTGACCAGCGTCGGCGTCAACAGCACACGCAAGACGTATCCGATTGCGATGACGATCGCTCCTGAGGCCAACGTGGCCTTCGCTCCCCATCGCCTCGTCACCTTCGACGACACCGGCGCCAATCCGATCATCAGGACTCCGCCCGGCATCATCGCCAGTCCGGCTTCGGCAGCCGAGAGTCCGAGACCGTCCGCCGACGCCAGGGGCAACTGAAGTTCCTGCGTTGCCGCCAACGCGCTGATGAACATGGCAAAACCGAGTAATACTGCGCAGACGTTCGAAACCAGAATCGGAGCGCGAAGTGAAGTCCGCAGATCGACCAGCGGTGCCGGCGTGTGCAGTTCCCACGGAATCCATCCACAGAGCAAGACCACGCCGGACGCGATCAGAACCAGAACCTCGGGGCTTGCCCAGCCCCATTCGGTTCCTTTCGAAACGGCCAGCAGCAGTGCAGTCATAGCGAGTGTGAGGACCGTGGCCCCCAGAAAGTCGAAGCGTCCGCGACTCTTCACAGCCGATTCCGGCACCACCAGCGGCAAGACGACTATCAGTACTACCCCGAATCCACCGGTGACCCAGAAAAGCGCGGGTAGTCCCCAGTGCGCCGAGATCACCCCAGCCATCGGCATACCGAACATGCCACCGATCCCCAACGTCGCACTCATGAGAGCTACTGCACCACTGAGCTTTTCCGGAGGAAGGACATCGCGCATGATGCTGATTCCGACGGGCAGAAGTGCCGTCGCGAACCCCTGCAACGAGCGCCCGAGGATCAGTAACCAGAAACTCTGGCTGAGCGCCGCAACCATGCAGCCGACGATCATCACGGCAAGACAGACGAGCATCATCGCGCGCTTACCGAACATGTCGGCGAGTCTGCCGATGAGAGGGGTTGCGACGGCACCGGTCAGCAACGTCGAGGTCACCAGCCAGGAAGCGGTGGAGGACGATACTCCCGATGCCGTCGCGAACGCAGGCAGGACCGGCACCACCAAGGTCTGTTGCAGCGCGACCACCACACCGCTCAGACTCAGGACGCCGACGACCCACCCGGTCCGCGCTTTCGCGCGAACAGTCTTGTCCGTCAAGCGTTCGAGCGAGCGGCTACTCCGGCGTCGACAGGAACCACGATGCCACTCATGTGGGCACTCGCGTCGGCGGCGAGGAACAGGACTACTCGCGTGATCTCGAAGGGATCCAGCCAACCGACCGGCTGCGCATGCAGAGTCGCGTACACGGGTTCGACGTCGTCTGCCGTCGGCGATTCGAGGTCAGGCCGCATCATCGCGTACATCATGTCGTTGTGAATCATCGGCGTCGAGATATTCCCCGGTGCAATAGCATTCACGGTCACACCCGAGTTTGCCAGTTCGAGCGACACACTCTTCGTCAAACCGATGACGCCCCACTTGGAGGCGCCGTACGCAGCCATCTGGGTGCCACCGGAGCGACCCATCATCGAGGAAATCGTGATGATGCGACCGTAACCACGTTCCGCCATTCCACCTGACACGGCCGCAACGGTGTTGAACACACCGGTCAGGTTCGACGAGATGACTTCGTTCCACTGCGCCGACGTCATCGACGTGATCGGAGCGGGCACGGACACACCGGCATTCGCGACGGCGATATCGACACGGCCGAACTCGGCTTCAGCGCGGGCAACGAGCGCGTCCATTGCGTCGCGATCAGCAGTGTCTGCCTTGACGGCAATGCACCGACGACCGGTGGCTTCCACCAAACGAACGGTTTCCTTCAGATCCTCCTCGTTTGCGAGGGGGTAGGCGACGACATCACTGTTCTCGCACCGGTCGCAGATCACGATGTCCGCGCCACGCTCCGCGAATGCGACAGCGTGGGCGCGCCCCTGACCGCGTGCGGCGCCGGTGATCAGTGCAACTTTTCCTTCGAAGCTGCCTTCGAGGCTGTTCATGCCGTCTCCTAGTTCGTCGTATGCCAGCATGCGCTGTACTGCATGCGTACTCCGAACCCGCCCGAAAGAAACAGTCGATCCCGGACAGCGGGAATCCAGCCGGTTACTGGTAAACGGCGGTCTCGAATTCCAGGTATCCGTTGATGGATCCAGCGTCCGCGAACGGCAGAATCTGCGTTGCCCAGAACCCGCCGACGCCGGTCTGCCGGTCGATCCAGTAATAGAGGTTGGCCAGACCCGCCCAAGCCAGCGATCCGGCCGGCCTACCAGTGGGCGCCACCTCTTCATTCGTCATGAAGGAGTACGCCCATCCTTTGGGGACGCCGGGGAAGAATTCCGCATCGTTGGACAGCGTCGGGAGAACTCCGGGCAACAACCCCACGTGCTGGCCTTCGAGCCCGTTCTGAACGGCTGCAGCTACCGTCTCCGACGACAACACGCGACCCGAAGTGCCCGCGCCGTCGTTGAGCCACATACGAATGAACTTCATGTAGTCGCCGACAGTGCCGTGCAAACCGTGACCACCCATGTGCACCTCGGGTTCGGCCGGAAGCTCGAATCCGATGAGCGGAGTGAGGCTTCCGTCGCTCTCGCGCTGATGGATCGGTGCAAGTCGATCCTTCATCGACGGGCTCATCGTGAATGCCGTATCCGTCATCTCGAGAGGTTCGAAGATGCGCTCGCGCATGACATCGCCGAGTCGCTGACCTCGAATCGACTCGACGACCTGTCCGGCCCAGTCGATGTTGGTGCCGTACTCCCACTTCTCACCCGGGTCGAAGAGCAGCGGTGTCGTGAGCGCCGCTTTGCTACACGTGATCACGCTGGGCTGCCCATGTTCCTGTGAGAGCCGGTTGTACGACTCGTTGAAGAAGTCGTAGCCGAACCCTGCAGTGTGAAGGAGCAGCATGCGAGTGGTGATGTCACGCTTGGGTTCCCGAAGAACGGGGTTTCCGCCGGCGTCGAAACCGTCCAGGACCTTCAGCTCACCGATGTCGGGAACATAGGTCGCTGCAGGTGCATCGAGATCGAGCAATCCCTCCTCCACACATTGCAGGACAGCGGTACCGGTGATCGCCTTGGTGGTGGAGAAGAGCGCAAAGGTTGTATCGAGGGTCATCGGAACGCCGGAACCGAGAGTCCGCTCGCCCGCAGCACCCTCGTAGATGTTGCCTTCTCGATCCGTAATCATCGCGACCACACCCGGGACGCGATCAGCCCCCTGAGTTGCTCGCGCCAGCACGTCGTCGAGGCGCTGCTTCGAAAGGGGCTTCCGCGCAATATCTTCGATCGTCACTGCATTTCTCCATCCGACTTGCAACTTGTCTTGTCGAACAGAATGTAACGGCGATCACATACCCGGTTCTGCCTCGAAACGGCAGGAAAACTGTCTCGTTTCGGCAGAACCGGGCAGAGTCTGGAGTCAGCTCTGGGGCGCTCCGATATTCACCAGCCAGGAAATGCCGAATTTGTCTGTACAGGCGCCGAATTCGTCGCCCCACATCTGCTTCTCGAGTGGAACGCTCACCGTTCCCGTTCCCGACAACTGCTCCCAGTACCCGCGCAGCACATCGCCGTCGTCGCCGCTGAGGCTGACCGTGATGTTGTCGCCGGGGTTGTACGGCATGCCGGGCGGAGTGTCGGCACCCATCAGGGTGTATCCCCGATCGGTTTCGAGCATTCCGTGCATGATCTTGTCGCCGCCTTCACCGGGATTGCCGAACTCACCGAACGTGCTCAGCGCCAGCGTGCCACCAAAGATTTCTTTGTAGAACTCCAACGCCTCACGGGCATTGCCGTTGAAGCTGATGTACGGATTGAGTCGAGTTGCCATGACGTACTCCTAGCTCGTGGGATTGCTGTCACGTTCGATTTCAATCCTTGCAGAACGCTCCGACACGAAACAACGGATCACGGCAGTTCATCGAGTGCGTAAAACGATCGTCATGACCGTTCAAACAACTGTCCTCAGAGTCGATTCCGGGTCTCGGAAGGCAACTCTCCGAACCGTTTCCGGTATGTGGCCGCAAACATGCCCAGATTGACGTAGCCCCAGGCGTTGGCGATTTCGGAGACGGTTCTCCCGTCGGAACGCAACAGTTCGCCGCGTACACCCTCCAACCGACGCGCGCGCAATCGTTGCCCCGGCGTGGTGTCTCGGTACCGTCGAAATCCCGCAGTGAGCGCCCGGACACTGACACCCACCGCAGCCGCGATCTCCGATGCCGTCGGCACCGAGCGAGCAAACGTATCGATGTACTCCTCTGCCGATCGCACGTAGGCCGGTTCGGCGGAGGCGACGTCGACGCCGAGTTGCAGCCCGGCCTGCGTCGCCCACTCGTCGAGAAGCTGAGCCGCGATGAGTTCTTGAACCCTGGCACCCAGCCTTTCGCTCGACATCGCCTCAGGCGACTCTGCAATTGCACGAACGACGTAGTCCATCAATGCCAGCCAACTCGAGCCCCGCCCGCCAATGGTGCACTTGTGCCGCCACAGACGGTCGTCGGGAACCGACCCGAACCATTGCATGGCGTGATCGGCGACAAGCTGATGCGGCACAGTGAGATTCAGCTGCAGATGATCTTCGTCGAATTCGACGAAGTAGTCGGTCCGGCTACAGTCGGCGACAAAGGTCTCCCCCACGGCAGTATTCACCGCAGTTCCTCCGCCGAGGGCATGTCGACCGTTGCCTCTGATAGTCGTCAGAACCAGAATGTTTCCGGCCTCAGGCGAACATTCACCGACGGAGACCGGAATCCCGTAACAGAATCTGGTGACGTCGATCTTGCCGACTGCCGCGGAGTACATGTCCGAAGCCGGCTTCAACCGACTTCCGATCGGCGTGACCGTATACGGCATGTAGATGTTGTCGGACCACTCCTTGATGCGGTCCCAGTCCCGAGAAAAGGCCTGGTGATGCTGCATAGTGGGCCGGCCGGCCGCGTCGATGAGCAAGGCATCCTCGAACATGGTTCGAGTATCGCACCAGGGCCCGGGAAGGTCACGCGAAGTGAGCTGACGTGATCTCTGGCTGTACGGCGGCGGGTCGTGTTGCAGCAAAAAGCAGCGAATCCACCGCGGTCCCCCGGATCACCATGTGTGCCCTCATTCGCCCCTCCTCCTCCATTCCGATTTTGGTGAGCACCGACGCCGACGCCGAATTCTCCGGACGACACGTTGCCTGCACTCGCTGCGCTCCGAAGCGAGCAAAGGCGAATTCCAGAACCGCGCGCCCCGCCTCCGACGCATAGCCTCGCCCTTGGAACTTCGGGTTCACGACAAAACCGAGTTCCGCCCGCCGGTGCGCGGCGGATACTTCCCACACAGCTACCGAACCGATGACCGTTCCATCGGCCTTCGACGTGATGGCCAGGGTGAACGTGCGACGTTCGACGAGCGCAGCTTCGAGTGCCGCGTCAGCCAGGAATGCCCTGGTAACCGCAGGGGTGTTCGGCCCCCAATCAACATATCTACAGACGGCAGGGTCGGACGCGTACTGATGGACGGCACCTTCATCCGCGGCAGTGAAATCTCGAAGAACAAGGCGTTCCGTAGTCAACGTGAACATCCAGCGATCCTAGAGCGAGCCCAAAAGCACCTCTTGACTCGAACACCTGTTCGAGTATGATTTGGGGAGGGGATCGGGGGATTCAATGAGTGTCTTGTTGTCGGACGTGGTGTCGGGTTCTGCGGTGGGGTTACGTGGACGTCTGTGGCAGTTGTCGGCTGCTGAGTTACGTGCGGCTGCGGTGTCGGCGAGCGCGGAGATTCTGCGCCTGGAAGCCGTTCGAGTGGCCGTGGTCGACGAACTCTCGTTGCGTTCCGATGATCAGGTGATCGCCAGCCGCGGTGTCGGTTCGTGGTTGGCGGCGAACACCATGCTGCAGGTTCGGGACGGGAAGAAGATCGCCGCGTTGGGTGCAGCGTTGCGGCCGTTTCCGGCGGTGGCGGCTCGGTTCGATGGCGGGGATTGTTCGTTCGATCATGCTGTGTTGATCGTGGCGTTCTGTGAGTCACCGCCGAAGGGCATGCCGGAGGAGGCGCTCCCTCGTTGTATCGATTTGTTGCTCGCTGCTGCGTCGGGTGTGGAGGCGACGACGACGAAGGTGCGGAACGTGATCGCGACCTTGGAGCGGTTGTTCGAATCGGATGAGATCCCGCCCGCCGAGGATGTCGATCTCAATGAGTTGCGGATTGCTTCGACGCTCAACGGTCGGGTGGTGGTGCGTGGGGATTTCGATGCCCTGACCGGTGAAATGCTGTTGTCGGCGTTGTCGAATCTGACGATGCCGACCCCGGCACCGGACGGGACTCCCGATGCCCGGTCGGCGGCGAAACGCACGGCGGACGGGTTCACCGAACTGATCCGGCGTTATCTCGATTGCGCCAAGACTGGTACCGATGGTGGTCAGCGTCCGCATGTGAACGTGCACATCAACGCCCGTGATTTGGCGGAGTATCGAGACTGCGCCGCCACACCCTCGCCCGATGGTGGTGGAGTGGCTGTGTCGGATCTTGATGTCGGGCACATGCCGTGGCTGGGGCCGCTCTCGGTGTCGCAGACCAGACTCCTTGGGTGCGATTGTTTCCTGTCCACGGTGCTGCTCGATGATCACGGCGCGCCCTTGGATGCGCAACCAGGTAAACGATTGGTCACCGCCGAACAGCGAGTGGCGTTGATCGCCCGGGACAAAGGCTGCGCCTTCCCCGGCTGCACGTGTGTACCGCCGTGGACCGATGCGCACCACATTAAGCACTGGGCCAACGGTGGCCCGACGGTGATGAACAACCTGGTCCTGCTGTGCCGTTCACATCATCGGCTGATGCACCGCAAAGCCGCGTTCGTCGGGAAATGGGCGATTCGGATCGGTGTCGACAACAAACCGTGGTTCATTCCGCCGCCCTCGATCGACCCGCAGCAGCACCCGCGACCGGCGAACACCACCTTCAAAACCTGAGAGGTCAAACCTCTTTGGCGACAACAGAACACGGACCGAGCACCGCATCGAAGGAGACCTCGATGCGGTGCCAACCGGCCGTGACGCTTGATGAAGCTGTGCCCACGATAATCAGCGAGTCAGCACAAGCCCCGATGTCGGAACGCCCGTTCCCGCAGTCACCAGTACATTCTCGACGGAGTCGACCTGGTTGACCGAAGTACCGCGGATCTGCCGAACACCCTCGGCGATACCGTTCATCCCGTGAATGTATGCCTCGCCGAGCTGTCCACCATGGGTGTTGATCGGAAGCTTGCCGCCGAGTTCGATTGCGCCACCGGCGATGAAGTCCTTTGCCTCTCCCCTGCCACAGAAACCGAGTTCCTCGAGCTGCATCAGAACATAGGGCGTGAAGTGGTCGTAGAAGATCGCCGTCTGCATGTCCGACGGGCGCAGCCCACTTTGTGACCAGAGCTGATCGCCGACAAGGCCCATCTCCGGTAAGCCGGTCAAACCGTCGCGGTAATAGCTGGTCATGATGTATTGATCTGCCCCGCTGCCCTGTGCGGCCGCTGCGATAACGGCTGGGGTGTTCTTCAGATCTTTGGCTCGTTCTGCCGAGGTGACGACGATCGCGATGCCGCCGTCGGACTCCTGGCAGCAATCGAGAAGATGCAAAGGTTCGGCGATGAATCGCGAATTCTGATGGTCCTCGAGGGTAATCGGTTTTCCGTAGAAGAACGCCTTCGGATTGGTGGCTGCATGCTTACGGTCCGCGACGGCGATTCGACCGAAGTCCTCGCTGGACGCTCCGTATACGTGCATGTATCGCTGCGCGACCATCGCGACAAAGGATGCGGGAGTACCCAATCCGTGAGGATAGGAAAAAGCGTTATCCGTGCCCGACGAATTGACCTGCGCCACAAGGCCGGAGTTCACCTGCCCGAAACGGGCACCCGATCGCTCGTTGAACGCGCGGTAAGCGACGACGACGTCTGCGACGCCGGTGGCAACAGCCATGGCGGCCTGCTGAATCGTCGCCGCAGCGGCACCACCACCGTAGTGAATGCGGCTGAAGAACTTGAGGTTCGGGATACCCACCGAACGAGCCACTGCCACCTCGGTGTTGGTGTCCATGGTGAACGAGGTAAGACCGTCGACGTCGGCGGGTGTCAGACCGGCGTCGTCCAACGCGGCTTGAACAGCCTCGGCGGCCAGTCGCAGTTCACTGCGACCGGAGTCCTTCGAGAAATCCGTGGCTCCGATTCCGACGATCGTTGCCTTGCCGGACAATGCGCTCATTCAATGTCTCCGTTTTCAATGTCTCCATTCGAGCCCGACGCCGGAAATGCCAGTGTGACCTGTGCGGTGATGTGATCTCCCAGGCTGTTCTTGCCGACCACCGCGAGCGACACGAGATCCTCGTCGTAGGAGGTCACCGTTCCGGAGAGCGTCAAGGTGTCGTAGGCGTACCAGGGGACTCCGAGGCGGAGTTTGATCGACGTGAGTACAGCCCGCGGTCCGGCCCAATCGGTCACGAATCGCTGCACCAAGCCGGTGTCGGTGAGGATGTTGACGAAAATGTCTTTCGAGCCGCGTTTCTGTGCGAGATCGCGGTCGTGGTGAACATCTTGAAAATCGCGGGTAGCGAGCGCCGCCGAGACCACAAACGTCGGGTCGCCGTAAATCGAAAGCTGCGGAAGAACCTCTCCCACAGTGATATCCGTCGTCGAAGTCATCGTCACTCCTTCACCGCAGAAACCGCAGACACCGCAGACACAGAAACCGGCTGCCAGGCGTACAGGGTCCAGGGAGTTCCCCCGGTCTCGTCGTCTCCGGGGAAGTCGAGGTAGATCGCCTCCACCTCCATTCCGATCGACACACTCGACGGATCGATACCGCGCAATTCGCCGAGCATCCGCACACCCTCGGGCAGTTCGACCAGGGCCACGACGAACGGCAACGACCGACCAGGAACCTTGGGGGCGTGGTGAACGACAAAGCTGAAGACCGTTCCCCGACCTGACGCGACCACGTAGTCGGTCTGCTCCGACTTGTCTTTCCAGATCGCGGGCACCGGCGGGTGCTGTACCGAACCGTCCGCACGCAGTTGAATACGCAACTCGTGTGCGGCGACACCGTCCCAGAAGAACTGCGTGTCGAGGGATGCTGTCGGACGCAGCATTCGAGATGCGTCCAGGTCCGCAGGCAAGTCAGTGGAGGAACTCTCGCTGACTGGCGGCGCGAACTTCAAGATCCGGAACATCATCTCCGAGACCAGTTCTTCGCCGACCCGCCAGAAGCTGCGAGTAGTGAAGAACCATCCTTCACCAAGACCTGTCTTCTTGGGTCCCACAACGTCTTCCAACACCGAGGAGATGGTGACTTCTTCACCCGGCTTCAAGTAGCGGTGGTAGATCTGATCGCAGTTGGTCGCGACGACGGAGGTGAATCCGGCCTCGTCGAGGATGTCCGTCATCCGGCCCAACGGATCGTCGGCTTCTCGAATTGCCCCCAGACCGCGCATCGTCCATACCTGCGCCATCGCCGGCGGTGCGACTATTCCGTCGTGTCCGGCGGCGCGGGCGGCCGATTCGTCGACATAGATCGGGTTCTCGTCACCGATCGCCTCGACCCAGTTGCGGATCATCGGCAGGTTCACGGGGTCCCGGCCGGCGCGAGGAGCGCTTGGCCCGTCCTCTCGAACCCGCTCGGCAGCAGTGAGAATGGGATCTGACACGATTTGTTTCCTATCTCGGAACGCGAGGAAGCTTCAGGCCGGCGGTCGCAATCAGTTCGCGCATCACCTCGTTGACTCCACCGCCGAAGGTGATCACCAGGTTGCGCTTGATCTGCATGTCCAACCACTCCATGAGATCAGCAGTTTCGGGATCGATCGGATTTCCGTACCGCCCGACGATCTCTTCCGCCAGTCGACCGACCCGCTGGATACGCTCGGTCGCAAACACTTTGGTTGCCGAAGCGTCGGCGATATCCACCGAATCCGAATCACTCGACGCCACTTGCCAGTTGAGCAGCTCATTGAGGCGGTACGTCGCATGAATTTCGCCGAGCGCGCGCCGTACGTCAACGTGATCAAGCAGGTTTTCACGCTTGGCCCAATCGAAGACGTGGTCGTAAATCCCTGCGACACGACCTGCCGGACCGAGCATGACGCGTTCGTGGTTGAGCTGCGTCGTGATCAAGCGCCAGCCCTGATTCTCCTCACCCACAAGCATGTTCGCCGGAACGCGAACGTCCTCGTAGTAGGTGGCGTTGACATGATGCGCACCGTCGCAGGTGATGATCGGGGTCCAGGTGTAGCCGGGATCTTTGGTGTCCATGATCAGGATGGAGATGCCGCGGTGCCTTGAATCGGCAGACCCTGTCCGCACGGCGAGCCACACGTAATCGGCGTCATGCCCGCCGGTGGTGAAAATCTTCTGGCCGTTGACGACGTACTCGTCACCATTTCGTGCCGCCGAAGTGCGCAGTGCTGCAAGGTCGGTGCCGGCTTCCGGTTCGGTGTAGCCGATCGCGAAGTGCACTTCACCGGCGAGGATCGCGGGCAGGAATTTCTGCTTCTGCTCCTCGCTGCCGTACTTCTGCAGAGTCGGGCCGACGGTCTGCAACGTCACCGAAGGCAGTGGGACATCCGCCCGCACAGCCTCGTTGACAAAAATCTGCTGCTCGACTTCACCGAACCCACGTCCGCCGAACTCCACCGGCCAGCCGACGCCGAGCCAGCCGTCCTTGCCCATACGACGGATGACCTCGCGATAGGTAGGACCATGCCGCTCCACGCGCATGATCTTGGCCTCTTCGGGCGAGATCAGCGTCGAGAAGTAGCGTCGAAGTTCAGCTTGCAATGCGCGCTGACTGTCGGTCAGATCGATGAACACCGGGCCCCCACGAGGTCGAGTCGCTGCGAAGCACCGCCGAGCAGGCGTGCCAGGTCTTTTGCAGTCGAGTAGTAGCGATGAAGTGGATACGTGACGTCGACGCCCAGACCGCCGTGCAGGTGGTGAAGCACCTGCATCGTGGCAGGCACTTCTTGGGCGATCCAGTACGCCATGACGTCGAGGTCAGACTGGGCGTCCAGGCCCTCCGACACGCGCCAGGACGCCGACAACGCCGCGACATGAAGGGTCCGGGAGGTGACGTACGCGTCGGCTATCTGTTGTGAGACTGCCTGGAACGTGGCGAGCGGCTTACCGAATTGCTCACGCGAGCCGACATGTGCCGCAGTGAGATCGACGGCGCCGGACACCAAACCGTCTGCAACGGCTCCGATGCTTGCCGTGGCGATCCGGTACAGCGTCTGGACGGCTTCCTCGCCGGCACCGAGAAGTTCACCGACTGCCTCGTCCATGGTGACTGCGAACTCCGGACTGCCGGACGCACTGGGAGTCGGCGTCAATGCGACGCCGGCGGCGGTCGGATCGACGAGAACGACTCCGGCGTCGGTGGGCACAAGAATTCTGTGTGCGCTCGCCGCGAAGGGAACGGCAAGCACCGCCCCGCTGACGCGATACCAGTCGCCCGACTGATGCGCGGTGGTCGACGGCTGTGCCGGGAACTGCTGACCCGGCTCACCGAGCGCCGCGGTGAACACCCGTCCGGCGCCGACTCCGGTGAGCAATTCGTCCTGTTGAGCGTCGGTCCCCAGAGCGACTATGGGGAGTACACCGAAGCCGAGGGTTGCGAGAGCCGGAATTGGAGCGGCGGCCCGGCCGACCTCGACGAGGAGGGAACCGACGTCGGCGACGGAGAGTCCCTCGCCGCCCAGACGCTCGGGCAGGGCCAACGTGAGCAGGTCGGCATCGGCGAATGCCGCCCAGAGCGCGTCCGGCTCCAGTTCGCGGGCAAGGAGCGCGGTAGCCACCTCGGCTACCGCTTCCTGGGTTTCATCGGGAGTGAAGTCCACGCTGGCAATCCTGTCTCTGATGTAGAACGTGTTCTAGTTGTATCACCAACGTGGACATTTCTAAAGGCCTCTACTCACGCCGTCTAATCACGGGGCAGGCCCAGAATTCTCTCCGCGGCGACGGTCAACAGAATCTGCGTTGTTCCGCCGGCAATCGACAGGCATCGCGTGTTGAGGAACTCACGCGAGAGCAGACCCTCCACCCATCCGGCCGTACCACCCAATTCCATGGCGAACTCCGCGACATTCTGACGCTGGCGCACGCCCACCAGCTTGCGGACGCTCGACGCCGGACCCGGATCCTGACCGTCCAATTGCCGCAGTGTCGTGCGCAATTCCAGCAGTGAGCCCACCATGGCGGTTCCGATCAGCCCACCGAGCTTGTCTGCCACCACAGGATCGGGGTCGCCGGCCAGCTCGAGCAATTCCTCCATCGCACCGCCGAGCGAAGAGCCACCGCTCATTGCGACCCGCTCGTTGGCGAGGGTCGTTCGGGCCAGTTTCCAGCCTCCACCGAGCTGGCCGACGACGCACTCGTCCGGGACGAAGACGTCGTCGAGGAAGACTTCGTTGAACAGGGCATCTCCGGTGATCTCGCGCAGCGGCGAGATCCGAATCCCAGCCGTCTTCATGTCGAGAAGGAAGTACGTGATGCCCTTGTGTTTGGGAACCTCGCGATCGGTCCTGGCGAGGCAGATGGCCCAGTCAGCTTCACGCGCAAGCGAAGTCCAGACTTTCTGGCCGTTCAGCTTCCAACCGCCGTCGACCTTTTCCGCGGTCGTGCGCAGTGCCGCAAGATCCGAACCTGCGCCGGGTTCGCTGAAGAGCTGGCACCAGGTGATCTCGCCCTTGAGCGTCGGAGTCGCAAATCTTTCGATCTGCTCCGCACTGCCGTGCTCGAGGATGGTCGGCACTGCCCACCAGCCGATCACCAGATCGGGTCGGCCGATACCGACGGCCGCCAATTCCTCTTCGATCAGAATCTGTTGCGCGGCCTTGGCGCCCCGGCCGTACGGCTTGGGCCAGTGCGGCGCAAGGTAGCCCGATTCGGCCAATGCGTTGCGCTGCTCGGATTCGGGCAGCGCCACCAATTGCGCTACCTCTTCGCGAATTTCGGACCGGTCGGATTCGAGCTCACTCAAGTCGATCTGAAGGTGACGCCGTGCGCCGCCGATCGTCAATTCCGCGACGCGTGCGCGCCAATGAGACGATCCGCCCAGAATCTGCCGGAGCGACAGTGCTCGACGAAGGTAGAAGTGCGCCTCGTGCTCCCAGGTGAATCCGATGCCGCCGAGCACTTGAATGCAGTCCTTTGCCGTGTCGACAGCGGCATCCAGCGACACCGCGGCGGCCACTGCTGCGGCGATCGGAAGTTCGTCTCCCGACTCGGCAGCGACCGCACCATCCCAGGCGACGGCTCCGGCATTCTCTACGCGACACAGCATTTCGGCGCAGATATGTTTGATCGCCTGGAACGAGCCGATGGGCTTTCCGAATTGTTCGCGAATCTTCGCGTACTCCACCGCAGTACGCAGGCTCCACGCCGCGATTCCGGCAGCTTCGGCTGCCCCCAGTACCGCCGCTAGGTCGGAAACCGATCCTGGCGCAATGTCATCGAGGATTCGGTCGGCGTCGACCGTCACTCGATCGAAGGAGACTCGCGCCAGTGGTCGCGACTTGTCGATCGTGTCGACCGCTTCGTAGGTCACGCCTTCGCTGTCTCCGTCGACGAGGGCCCAGACGACACGCGAGCCTTCGTCTTCGGACACGACGCCCGCCGACACGAGTACCGATACGCCTGAATCGCCGCCCCAGGCGTAACCTCCTTCGCCATGAAGCTCGATGCCGCCGGACGCATTCGCCGTTGCCGCAACTGGACTTTCGTCCAATACGACGGCACACGGCAGCGCACCGTCGGCGAGCGTTTCGGACCATCGCTTGGCAGCGGGCGACGAACTACGCCCCACCACCAGAGCTGCGAGTGCAGTCGTGAGAACAGGACCCGGCACGAGTTCGATTGCCGCCTGCTCGAGCATTGCTGCGAGATCGACGATTTCGGCCCCGGCTCCGCCTACCGCTTCGGGAACGGCGACCGAAAATATCCCGAGAGACGCGAACTCGGACCATTTCTCCCGCCACGAAACTGCTGGTCCACGGCGTACCATGTCCATCGGCGTGGCCGAGCGAGCCCAGGCCTCTATCGATTCCTGGACCGCCCGCTGTTCATCGGTCGTGGCGATTGTCACAACTGGTTCCCGCCTCTCGATAAGTGACACAATTGTTTAGAACGTGTTCTAATATGACACCTGGCCAAGAGTCAAGGCGCGAAGGAATTTGTCGATGACCACAACATCCCGATCCCGCTCCAACGCGGTTGCTTCTGCAACGCTCGGGGACGACGATCTCAGCTCCAACGCGCAACGTGAACGCCGCAAGCGGATTCTCGACGCAACACTCGCCTTGGCGTCCAAGGGGGGCTACGAGGCTGTTCAGATGCGCGCCGTGGCCGAGCGTGCCGACGTCGCAGTCGGAACGCTCTATCGCTACTTCCCGTCCAAGGTTCACCTACTGGTGTCCGCCCTGGCACGCGAATTCGAGAAGATCGATTCCAAGGGCAAGATCCCGCCTGGAACCAGTCCGCTCGAGCGGATGCAGCTGATCCTCAGCCTCATCACCCGCGCGATGCAGCGCGATCCGCTCCTCACCGAAGCGATGACTCGCGCGTTCATGTTCGCCGACGCCTCCGCAGCGGCCGAGGTCGATCAGGTGGGCCAGTTGATGGACCGCCTCTTCGCACGAGCGATGACCGAAGAGGAGCCAACCGAAGAGCAGTTGGCGATCGCGCGCGTGATCTCCGATGTGTGGCTGTCCAATTTGGTGGCATGGCTCACGCGACGCTCTTCGGCTACCGATGTCGCCAATCGACTGGAATTGACGGTTGAACTGCTGCTCGGTGACGGAACTCGGAAACCCGAATAGACATCCTTTGTCGCATCTGTCATTTTTGCACTGATCGGCCGGAAACGTATCGAGCCAGGAGTCGCTGCATCACCTAGATTTGAAGAGGTGAGCGCACAAGATCTGTCCATTGAACTCCGCCGAGCGCTGTCAGGCGTGGCACGCACGCCGCGTCTGCTCGTAGCCTCCGACTACGACGGGACGATGGCACCCATCGTCGCCAACCCGGACAAGGCGTATCCCCGGGCGGAAACGGTGCGTGCGCTTCGCTCTCTCGCCAGCCTCGCGTCGACGACGGCTGCCGTGATCTCGGGCCGCGCCCTCAAGGATCTGGCTGCGCTGTCCCGACTTCCCGCCGAAGTGCAATTGGTCGGCAGCCACGGCTCCGAGTTCGACATCGGATTCGTTCACGCGATCGACGCCGACGCCAGGAAACTGCTCGACGAGATCGTCACCGAGTTGGGCCGAATCGCCGCCGACACCCCTGGGGCAACGGTGGAGAAGAAGCCCGCCAGCGTTGCACTGCACGTACGCAACACCAGTGCCGACGACGCCGAGAAGGCGCTCATCGCCGTCCGCACCGAATCGGCACTCTGGCCAGGCGTTCAGGTCACCGAGGGCAAATCGGTGGTCGAGTTGGCTGTCATCGCCACCGACAAGGGGCACGCACTCGACTTGATTCGCCATCAGGACGGCGCAACCGCTGCCGTCTTCATCGGCGACGACGTGACCGACGAAAAGGCGTTCAGCAGGCTTCAGGGGCCGGACATCGGAATCAAGGTCGGCAGCGGGGACACCGTCGCCGACTATCGCGTCGACAGCACCGAGGACGTCGCTGCTGCTCTGGCGTTCCTGCTCGACGAGCGTCGTACGTGGCTTTCCGGCGCCGACGCTCCGCCCATCGAGCGGCTCTCGATGCTCGCCAGTCCGCGCACCGTCGCTTTGGTGACCCCGGATGCGACGCTGACCTGGTTGTGTCACCCGGAACCGGATTCAGCGGCCGTCTTCGCACACCTTCTCGGCGGAACCGGGGCCGGCCACTTCTCGGTCGGGCCTCGACGCACAGCCTTACCGCTGAGCCAGAAGTACATCGACAGTACGATGACAGTTCAGACCCGCTGGGCGAGCCTGTCCGTCACCGACTACCTCCCCCACGACGTCCCACAGGGACGAACCGACCTGACCCGCATCATTTCCGGTCAGGCCGACGCGATCGTCTCGTTTGCACCCCGTCCCGAGTTCGGCCAGGGTCAGGTCACGCTCGAGGTCGTCGACGAGGGCATTCGGGTCCTCGGCACCAACGAGCCGTACGTACTCCGCTCCCCCGGTGTGCTGTGGAACATCGCCACCGACGGAAACCAGCAGACCGCCCACGCCATCGTCGAGCCGTCCAAGGGTGACGTCGTCCTCGAATTGCGCTGCGGAACAGAAGAAATCGGCCCTTCCGACGTTCCGGAGCTCGAGCGTCGAGCGACCTCGGAGGCCTACTGGTCCGATTGGGCCAAGACGCTCGAACTCCCGAAGCTGAAGCCGGACTTGATGAAACGCTCTGCACTGACCTTGCGCGGGCTGGTCCACGCCGATTCCGGTTCCATCATGGCTGCCGCGACGACGTCCCTGCCGGAAGAGATCGGCGGAGTCCGCAACTGGGACTACCGCTATTGCTGGTTGCGCGACGCCGCCCTCACCGCAACAGCTCTCGTGAGCGTCGGATCCACCGACGAGGCCGAGAACTACCTGGACTGGGTCCACCGCGTGCTCGAAACACTGCCGGGACCCGAGCGCCTGCACCCCCTCTACACGCTCTACGGGACTTCGCTACCGCCAGAGGCCGTCATCGATTCACTCCCCGGATACGCCGGCTCCCGGCCGGTCCGCGTCGGAAACGCCGCGAATCAGCAGGTTCAACTGGACGTGTTCGGCCCGATCGTCGAGCTCATCGTCGAACTGGCGAATGCACGCGAAAAGGCCGGTGATCCCGATCCTTTGAGCGACCGCGACTGGGAACTGGTGTGCGCCATGGTCGAAGCAGTACAGCGGCGCTGGTTCGAACCCGATCACGGCATCTGGGAAATTCGCGACAACCCGCGCCACCACGTCTATTCCAAGGTTATGGGCTGGGTCACCGTCGACCGCGCCGTCGATCTTGCGACCCGCTTTTCTCGCGAGGCCCTGCCCGAGTGGGCGGAACTGCGTGACCAGATCGCCGACGAAGTACGACACAAAGGCTGGAAGGACGACGTCCAGTCGTACACCGCGGCCTACGACGGTACCGATCTCGACGCGGCGACTCTGCACATCGGACTGTCGGGGCTGATCGATCCGACGGATCCGCGCTTTGCTGCAACCGTCGTAGCCACCGAGGCCGAACTACGCAGCGGCTCAACGGTATACCGCTACCATCACGACGACGGCCTGCCCGGCATAGAAGGTGGATTCCATCTCTGTGCCGCCTGGCTCGTCGAGGCATACCTACTGATCGGGCAACGCCTGCAAGCAGAGGCGCTGTTCGACCAGTTGGTCGCGGCAGCGGGTCCCACCGGACTGCTCGCGGAGGAGTACGACCCCATCGCGGAACGCTCACTGGGCAACCACCCCCAGGCGTACAGCCATCTGGGATTGTTGCGCTGCGCCCAACTCCTGGCGTGAGCGCTACCCCTTGATCCGACCTGATGTTCGCCCGGCCAGTAGTTCGGTGTCGAGCATCTCGACTATCGGAACGCCGGATCCGGACGGCGACATCAGGAGCGCACCGGCGCGCCGGCCCTTCTCTTCCTGGGGCTGGCGCACCGTTGTCAGTGATTCGCGCAGCGCCTCGTCGACGCCGTCGAATCCGGTGATCGACAGTTGGCCAGGTACATCTATGCCCTGCCAGCGCGCCCAGTCCAAGGCGCCGAGAGCCAGCACGTCGGTGGTGCAGACCAGTGCGGTGATCTCGGGGTTGGTCGCGAGAGCTTCCGCCGCCGCCGAGTGCCCGGACTGCGATGTGTGGACGTACCGCTCGATCACGGTGAGTGAGAGTGGGTCCATGTCGGACGCCACCATCGCGTCGCGCACTCCTTCGATCCGCTCACGCTGGACGTGGAAGTGCGGGGACTTGAGTCGTTCCTGGCTGACCACGCCGTCCATCCGGTCGCGCCCCAGCCTCATGCAGAGCACGCCGATGTCGCGGTGGCCGAGCCCGATGAGGTAATCGGCGACCTTGCGCATGGCAGCGCGGTCGTCGATGCCCACGAGGGATGCACCGGGAATCTCGCGGGGCTGGTCGCAGACGACGATCGGAATGTGACGCTCGAGCACGGCGGCAAGATACGGGTCGTCGTCGGCCACGGAGTAGACGACAAAGCCGTCGACGCCCGCCTGCTGGACCACGGCCGCAGCATCCACCTCGTCGCGCCCGGGCCCGGCCGGGATGAGCAGCAAGCCCTGGCCCGCGTCCTCACACGATTCCGAGAGACCGGCCAGGAAGCTCATGGCGGCCGGGTCACGGAACGAATAACTGAGTGCTTCGGTGAGCAGGAGACCGACGGCGCCGGCTTTGCGAGTTCGCAAAGAGCGGGCGACCGGATCAGGTCCGGGGTATCCGCGTCGCTTGGCCGCTTGGAGCACTCGATCCCGCAGCTCGACGGAGAGCTGATCGGGTCGGTTGTACGCGTTCGAGACTGTAGTTCTCGACACATTGAGCTCGGCGGCAAGCGACGCCAAAGTGGCTTGACGGCGTGGCTGACGGGACCGGGGCATAAACGGACGTTAGCCGTAGTGCCCGCAGACGGCGCGTTGGGGCTGAACCGAAGGTGAACTACCAGCGACTATGCGCTAATGTGTAACGGTAACGGTTTCCAATAGCATTTAGCCCAGCCTTTGTTCAGGAGAAAAGCACGTGCGTTCGTCGTCGAAATTCCGCACCGCCACCGCCCTCGCGGCCGTCTCGGTCGCCGCAGCATTCGCGCTCACCGCGTGCAGCTCAACCTCCTCGAAGGACGACGGCATCACCGTCGTCGCATCGACGAACGTGTGGGGCGACGTCGCGCAGGCCGTCGCCGGCGACAAGCTGACCGTGACGTCGATCATCAACGAGCCGTCCGCGGACCCGCACTCGTTCGAGGCGACTCCCGCCGATGCCGCCAAGATCACCGACGCATCGCTCGTCGTCTACAACGGTGGCGGCTACGACCAGTTCATCACCGACGTCCTCGACGCAGGCAAGGGCGAGCAGAAGACGGTCAACGCCTACAACCTGCTCGACGGCGGCATCCACGCCGGCGAAACCGCGGGCGAATCGCATGACGGTCACACCCACGGCGCAGTCAACGAACACGTCTGGTTCGACATCCCGACCGTCGACGCCGTCGCACATTCGGTGGCCGATCAGCTGAGCGCTCTCGATCCGGACAACGGGGCGACCTACGAGGACAACGCGAAGGCATACAGCCAGAAGCTCGCCGGCGTCACAGCGATCACCGATTCCATCGCCGCTGCCCACGCAGGCGCACCGGTGGCGCAGACCGAGCCGATCGCGCACTACCTCCTGGTCGCAGCTGAACTGAAGGACGCAACTCCCGAAGAGTTCACCAGTGCCATCGAAGACGGCAACGATCCTTCACCGGCCGCAATCGCCGCAACGCGCCAACTCCTCTCGGAGAAGCAGGCCCGCGCATTGGTCTACAACATCCAGACACAGGACAAAGTGACCCAGGATATGCGCACCACCGCCGAAACCGCCGGAGTGCCCGTCGTCGAGGTTACGGAGACTCTCCCCGAGGGCCTGGACTACATTCAGTGGCAGACGCAGACCGCGGAGTCGCTCGCAAACGCCCTCTCTGCCCAGTAATTATTTGCCCCACCATTTCCGAGAAGAACCGATCGGCTTGTGACAGAAACTTCCGCGAATACTCCTGTGCCCCCTGGTAACACCGTGCCTTCTGGTAACACCGCGCCTTCAGCGGCCTCCGTGCCCGCTGTGACGCTGAAGGACGCTCGATTGTCCTTCGGCGCCCGCACATTGTGGGACGGGCTCGATCTCGAGGTACAGCCAGGTGAGTTCATCGCCGTACTCGGGCCGAACGGGTCGGGCAAGACCTCGCTCCTGAAGATTCTGCTGGGCCAACTACAACTCAGCGGCGGCAGTGCACAGATCGTCGGCACGCCGGCACGGGCCGGGAACTCACACGTCGGGTACATCCCGCAGCAGAAATCCATCGACGACGGCCTCCCGCTCCGCGGCCGCGACCTGGTCGGCCTCGGCGTCGACGGTCACCAGTGGGGTACGGGGTTACTGCGTCGGGGTCGTCGCCGCAAGATCGTCGACGACGCCATCGCACAGGTCAGCGCCCAGTCGTTCGCCGACGCTCCCATCGGTTCCATGTCCGGCGGTGAGCAGCAGCGACTGCGGATCGCACAGGCTTTGGTCGGCGACCCGCGGATCCTGCTGTGCGATGAGCCGCTGCTCAGCCTCGACCTCGCCAACCAGCACCTGGTCTCGACGCTGATCGACAAGCGTCGGCGCAGCCATGACACCGCGGTGCTGTTCGTGACGCACGAGATCAATCCGATCCTGCCGTTGGTCGATCGAGTGCTCTATCTGGTGGACGGCAAATTCCGGATCGGTACGCCGGCCGAAGTGATGACGTCCGAGGTTCTCTCGGATCTGTACAACACCGACGTCGAAGTGTTGCAGGTTCGTGGCCGCCTCGTCGTGATCGGCACCGGCGACGCCATCGACGCGCTCGGCAGCGCCGGCGGACTACGCCCGGGAGAAGGCGTTCACCATTCTGATGAGGATCACCACCAGTGAGTAACAAGTTCACCGACGCGATGTCGCGGATGTTCGACGTGTCCGCCACCGTCGACCTACTGCAGTACGACTTCGTCCAACAGGCGTTGATTGCCGGTGCCATCCTCGGATTGTTGGCCGGCATCATCGGGCCGCTGATCGTGAGCCGTCAGATGTCGTTCTCGGTGCACGGAACGAGTGAGCTGTCACTGACGGGCGCATCCGCCGCACTTCTCGTCGGTGTGGGCGTCGGCTTCGGTGCCATCGTCGGATCCGTGGTCGCGGCAGTGCTGTTCGGACTGCTCGGAGCCAAAGCGCGCGACCGAGATTCGGTGATCGGCGTGATCATGGCTTTCGGTCTCGGCCTGTCGGTGTTGTTCCTCTGGGCGTACGACGGTCGCACGGGAACCAGCTTCTCGTTGTTGGTCGGACAGATCGTGGCGCCGGGAAACAGTGGTCTCGAACTTCTGCTGCTGTGCGCGGTCATCGTGATCGGCACACTCGGATTCATCTACCGCCCTTTGCTGTTCGCAAGCACCGACCCCGAAGTTGCTGCAGCTCGCGGTGTTCCGGTTCGGGCACTGTCGATCGTGTTCGCAGTGTTGGTCGGCATCACCGCAGCACTCGGCGTACAGATCGTCGGTGCTCTGCTGGTGATGTCGCTGCTGATCACCCCCGCAGCGGCCGCCGCGTACGTCACGGCAAGCCCACTCAAGGCCACGATCCTCTCCGTCGTGTTCGCCGAACTGGCAGCCGTCGGCGGCATCCTTCTCTCGCTGGCCCCCGGCGTTCCCGTCTCGAGTTTCGTCACCTCGGTCTCGTTCGTGATCTACCTGATATGCCGACTCTTCGGATCCGCACGTCGCAAGAATGCCGGACGGATTCCGGCGCACGCCTGAACACCGAGAGCCCATACCTACCTAGAATCGAGGTATGGGCTACAGCGTTGATCTGAACAGCGACCTCGGCGAGGGCTTCGGAGCCTGGACCCTGGGCGACGACGACGCCATGCTCGAACTTGTCACCAGCGCGAACATCGCCTGCGGATTCCATGCCGGCGACCCGACAACGCTGTTGGCGACTTGCGAATCCGCCGCCGCCCGCGGCGTCCGGATCGGCGCGCAGGTGGGGTACCGAGACCTCGCCGGTTTCGGCAGACGCTTCATCGACGTCTCCCCGAAGGACCTCACCGCCGACGTCATTTATCAAATAGGGGCACTCGACGGTTTGGCTCGTGTCGCCGGATCGCGGGTCACGTACGTCAAACCCCACGGCGCGCTCTACAACGCAATAGTCCATCACCGACGGCAGGCGCGGGCCGTGGTCGCCGCCGTCGTTGCCTATGACAGTTCGCTACCTGTTCTCGGACTACCGGGTTCGGTGTTTCTGGAAGAGGCGCGCGAGGCCGGTCTCGACGTGGTCGCCGAGGCTTTTGCCGATCGTGCGTACACGGCGGAAGGCACCCTGGTCCCCCGCACCGAGTCGGGCGCCGTTCTGCAGGACCCGACACTTGTTGCAGAGCGGGTTCGGCGAATGGTCGTCGACGGCGAGTTGGACGCAGTCGACGGGAGCACGTTGAAAGTCGCTGCCGCATCGGTGTGCGTGCACGGTGACAGTCCGGCAGCCGTCGACATGGCCGTGGCAATCCGCACTCTCCTCGAATCTTCCGACGTCGAGATCACGCCGTTCACATGATCACGATCCTGCCCGCCGGTGAATCCGCAGTCCTCGTCGAGTACGACGAACTGCCGAGTGTGCTGGGCAACTTCAGGGCTCTCGACGCCAGTCGGATCCCCGGCGTGATCGACCTGATTCCCGCGGCGCGAACCATCTTGATCGAGTACGACAACACGATCACCGCGCACCAACTGGTGGAGAAATGGGTACGTGGGGCCGTACCGATCGAACTCACAGCTGACGAGAGTGGGCGGCCTGCCGTCGAGATTCCGGTCCGCTACGACGGCACCGATCTCGTAGAGGTGGGCAAGCTGACCGGCCTCGGGGTCGACGGTGTGATCGACGCTCACACGTCTGCGTCGTGGACCGTCGCGTTCATCGGTTTCGCCCCCGGCTTCGCGTATCTGACCAGCAACGAGAGAAAGCTCGAAGTTCCACGTCGATCGGACCCGCGCAGGCAGGTCCCGGCCGGTGCAGTCGGGTTGGCCGGACCGTTCTCGGGCGTCTACCCGCGTAGCTCCCCGGGCGGCTGGCAGTTGATCGGAACGACGGAACTGTCGGTGTGGGATGCCGAGCGCCGCCCGCCGGCGCTGCTTCTACCCGGCACCACAGTCACCTTTGTCCGTGCATGATTTTGGTGCAAGCATGATTTTGGTGTCTTCACCGCGCTGTTGCGGGACAATGGATTCATGGCCTGGCTCGAGGTTGTGCGTACCGGCCCGCTCGCCACAGTTCAGGACCGCGGGCGGAGAGGCTACGGCGCCCTCGGGGTCGGAAGATCCGGCGCCGTCGACATGATCTCGCATGACAGCGCCAACAGACTCGTAGGCAACACTTTTCGAGCAGCAACCATCGAAGTCACCGCTGGGGGTTTCGCTATGCGGGCCGTCGGTTCGATGACGGTGGCAGCGACAGGCGCGCGGGTGCCGCTGGCCGTCGACGGACGGCCGGCACCTGACTACGCGAGCATCCATCTGGGTAGTGGCAGCATTCTCGAATTGGGTTACAGCACAACCGGGTTGAGAACGTATATCTCTGCACGCGGTGGCGTCGACGTCCCGCAGGTACTCGGAAGCAGATCCACCGACACGCTCTCCGGACTCGGGCCGCCGCCGCTCGCCGCCGGCGATCTAGTCCTCCTCGGGGCCGAGGAAGGGACGTGGCCCACCGAAGAGTTGATTCCACCGCCGGCACCTGCACTCGGCGCGGTTCCGATCGAGATCACGCTCGGCCCCCGAAATTCCTGGTTCACCGCCGCATCCGTTCACGCGCTCCTTCGCACCACGTGGAAAGTCACCGAACACACCAACCGAGTCGGGGTCCGGCTACAGGGCCAAGGGCCTTTGCATCGCTCACGCACCGGGGAATTGCCGAGCGAAGGCGTCGTGACGGGATCCATCCAGGTGCCGCCAGGCGGCCAGCCCGTCGTGTTCCTCGCCGACCATCCCGTGACCGGCGGATACCCGGTCATCGCCGTCGTTTCCGACGCCGGGATTGCGTCGCTGGCACAGCTGCGGCCCGGCAGCACCATTACCTTCAAGGCCACTACTCGGCCGTCGTAGCGCTGATAGTCTCAGCCGCGCCAGCAATGCTGCCGGCGGCGCTCGGCCGTCGCCAAAACCTGAAGGACTGTCACACTATGAGCCCTAAGAGCAGCACACTTGCTCTCGGAATAGCGTCACTGATCACTGCTGCACTCGTCTTGTCCGGATGCAGCAGTTCGGAAAGCGGCGACGCCGTCTCCAGTGATACCAACACCAGTGAGACCACTGCTTCCGAAAGTTCTGCATCCTCGCCGTCTGCCGCTGCCGCGACGCCGACTTTGCGGGACGGAACACCGTTCATCGGTGAGCGGACGACGATCGAAACCGGCGACGACCCCGAAGCGCCGAGCATCAGCGTCAGCCTCCCGCCGAGCTGGACTCACGGCGAGAACATCCCTGCCGGCGTTACGGACGCGTTGTCCAGCAACAGCCAGGAACCCAGCGGTTTCATGCCGAACACCACGGTGACGGTCGAAAACCAGGGCACCGCAACAAAAGACGAGGTTCTTGCCGCTGCGCGTGAAACGATCGCCACTCTCGACGGGTGGACCGAGGTGAAGTACACCGAGATCGACGTCGACGGACAGCAGGGTTTCCGCCTCTCCGGAACCTGGACCGCCCCAAACCTGGACGTTCCGCTCTACGCCGTCATGACGGTCGTCGCTTACCAAGCCGACGACAACTCGCCGGTCTACCTGGTCAGCTTTGCAAACCAGTTCACCGACACGACGAACATGCAGACCTCCAACCAGGTGGAAGAAATCAACACCTCGATCGAATTCGGCTGAGCACCTGATGGTTTGAATACCCGATCTCCGAACAACCGCGGCGGGCCGAGACTACGACAGTCTCGGCCCGCCGTTTCACAACTCTCGCCTAGCTCGAACCGAACAGGCCGCTGAGGGAACCGAGGCCACCACTCAACGAGCCGAGCGATCCGATTCCGCCACCGGTTCCGGGGCCAGTGGGATCAACCGGATCAACGGGATCGACCGGGTCAACCGGATCGACCACATCCGCGGCGCGGACAGTGATGGACGGGCCCAAGTTGGCGAAATTCGCACTCGACTGGAATCCGTTGCCCATCACCGTGGCACCTACCGCCAATCCACTTCCGTACACGGTTCCCGGCGCACACGAAGCAGTAACCGTGTAGCTGGTCTTCATGGTCACCGGTTTGCTGCCGTTGTTGATCCAGCCGGCACTGGTCACCTCGAGCGTCGTGGCTGTCAGTTCCGGCGTTTCAGTGGTTTCGGTCATCGTCCCGCCAACGTGAAACTTCGTGACCTTCGCCGAGCCCGGGACAAAGGTCAAGCATGCGGCATGCGTCTCGGTGAACCTGCTGATATACCCGTCGATTCCGCTCTTCTTCGACACTGTCGTGTAGGTGATCGTGTCACCGATCTTCGGCGACGCATTGTCCACGGTGCGAGTAAATGTGTAGGCACCGGAAGTTGCTGTCTCGGCAGTCGCGACTCCCGCACCCAGCGCGCTTGCGCCCACAGCAAGAGCAATCACCCCCAAACCAGCTCCAACGGTGGACAGACTACGATTCCTGGATCCAAACTTTGCCACGAACAATCTCCACTCTGTGTGGTTCCAGGACAACCGAATTCATTGATTACTGGAACTTGTTGCAACCCGACTCTCGAAGTACGATACAGTCGACCTGGACATTCGCCCAGCTTTTCGTCGAAATAGTCGACAATCAGTTAACGGCAGGCAATCGACACCGAAAAAGTCCTCTCAATTCGGACTTTTCCGTAAATTCTGCCGAACTGACACATAGGCAAGCGTCCGATAGGTTTCAATGGTTACCGCGGCGCAACCTTTGAAGAGTCATCCCATCGCCGTCAGCGTGAACCCCTCGAACGGAGAATTTCATGTCACGTTTTTCAATGCGCAAAACACTTACCGGAATCGCAATCGCGGCACTTGCAACCAGCGGACTCGTGATGACCGCAGGCACCGCGAGCGCCGATGCCACCCACCCGTCCGCGGCAACGGTCAACTCCTCCAACGTCCGGATCACCAAGAGCATCGTGGGCGACGGCGAAGTTGCACCCGGCGGCAAAGTCACCGTGCGCACGGTCATTTCCACAACAGGCCACCCCGAGCGTTACGTCGACCAGTTCGTCGACCGCTACCCCGCCACGTTCAAGTACATCCAGGGCACGGTGACGGTCAACGCGTGGCACTTGATCGGCGGTCAGAAGACCGAATCCGTCACGCCTTCGGTTGACACCGCCGCCCGAACCGTGAATGTACCCAGCACCGGCTGGCTGATCTCACCCACCGGAAGCAAGACCGTGACGATCGAGGCGCAGTACCTCGTCGCCGACGATGCACCGATCGGTTCGTACCAGGAAATGTCGAGCTCGATCGGTATCTCGACGTTCAATACCGAGCAGAACATCAGCGGCGTCTACGCCAAGATCCGCGCCAAGAACCCCGGCGAGGCGGCCGCATCGGGCTCGGCAGATCTGGGCTTCGGCTCTTCTGACGGCGAGGGCGGAACCGGTTCGGCCGGATCCTCCATCCTCGACAACCCGGCCGGCTTCATCTCCGACATCATCAGCGGTGTCCTGGCCAACGGCAGCTGATTCACTCGCTCCGCCTGCTCCACCTGTAAACACTCCGTCGGGGAATGTGTTCGAGGGTGGCATCGAGTCTTCGGACTCGGTGCCACCCTCGATCTTTTGTGGCGATCACACTCCGTCGCGCCTGCATCAAAGAACCAAATAGGAAAGCATTACCTAAGTCATTCGCGGTATGATCCACCGATGAGTTCCACAGGATTTCCGTACTGGGCTGTGCCGGCAGGCCGGTACGTTCCGCTCCCCTTCTCGATGACGACGTCCACCATCGGGCGTGATCAGAAGCGCGCGTGGCGTGAGATCCGCCATCCCGAACACGAACTCCTCTGGGGCGCTTCCGGCGAGATGAGCGCGTACATCGACGACGTTCGTTGGCAGATACCACCGACGGTCGGCATGTGGATTCCAGCTGGAACTCCACGGCGCATCACGCTCGGCGCATCCACCGAGGCTCGTTTCACCTATTTCCGGCCCGAGTCGTTCCCCCACCCGTGGACAAAACCCGCGATCATCGGCATCGACGACGTCGTCAAGACGATGCTCATCCATCTGCACCAGCGAAATATGCCTACCGAGGCTCGCTTGCGCGCCGAATCCGTAGTCTTCGACACGCTCGCGCCCATCGAGGCGGCTGATGTCGCAGTACCGATGCCCGCCGATCCCCGGGCCCTCGCCGTCGCACGCCGCCTGATCGCCGACCCCGCCGATCAACGCGGGCTTGCCGATTGGGCCTACGTGGTAGGCGGAAGCCCCCGCACCCTGAGCCGCGTGTTCTCTCAAGGCACGGGGATGTCCTTCACCGAGTGGCGAATTCAAGTTCGCGTCCGCGCTGCGATGTCCTATCTCGCTGCGGGCGTTCCTGTTTCGACGGTAAGCCGTCGCGTCGGATACGAAACCCCCAGCGCCTTCACCAGCGTGTTCCGCAAGGTCACCGGACGCACACCGAAGAACTACTACTCGGACGCGTGCGAGTTGTCAGCCTAACTGGTCAGAACCCGTTCATCTTCGAGACCAGTTCCGCGAAAGCATATTTGACGCTCAGCGACGTGGGTGACGCCAAGGCCATGACTCGCGCCAGACCGAGCTGCTGAATCAGCCTGCCGTCCTTGACTGCCGGCAGGTCGGCAAACAACTTGTCCCCCATCAATCCGGGTAGCCCCTGACCACTCGCGTCGTTGAGCACGATCACGTCCGCGTCCAGTTCGTTGTACTGTTCGCGCGATGCAGTCACCGACCCCTGGGTGTCGCCGCACAGCTCTGCGCTTCCGGCCGACTGCTTAAGTCCGAGCTGGGACATCAGGATGACTCGGCCGTCGTCAGCGCAGTAATTGGTGAGGCCGTCGATGTTTCCCGAGAGGAAGGTCAAGGTTTTCCCGTTCAGATTGGGGGATCCGGCAGCCAGGTCGGCTATGGAATCGTCAGTTTCCTCGATCAGCTCGGCAGCCCGCTTCGGTTGGCCGAGTACTGATCCGATGGTCGACAACTGTTCCTGCCACGTGGTCGCCCATGCGGTCTCCTTGAACGGAATGGTGGGTGCGATCTGGGAAAGACGTGCATAGTCGTCTTCGGTGATTCCCGAGACCACTGCGATGATCACGTCCGGCTCCAACGCCAGGATCTGCTCGAACGGCACACCGGACGTGCTGTCGAGCAACGTGGGTTCGACATCGCCCAACAATTCTTCGTCCCACGGCAGGATGCCGTTCTCCAAGCCTGCCCCACTGAACGACTCCATGGCGACGGGTGTCTTGCCCAGTGCGAGGACCGAATCCTGGCTGTTCCAGCCGATCGTCACGATCCGCTGAGGTTCGGTCTCGATGGTGGTCGACCCGTACGCGTGATCAACGGTGACCGGCAGCGCGCCGGCCTCGGCCAACTGCGTCGTGCCCTCCGCCGCTGTTGACTCGGTGCTGCTCTGGCAGCCTGCGAGCAGGGCAATCGCGGCCAACGCAGCCACTATTCGGGTAGTGCTCTTCATCTTCTGTCAGCTCTCTTCGCAAACGTACTTTGTTTCGACCAGCCAGGTATATCGAGACCCGATCCCGGTAATGGGGTGTCGATACTCCATCTGTCCGCTGCCGCGTAGCCCTTGGCATCTGCGAGCACTTTCCGCACTCGCACCGGCTCTACCGTAGAACTGCACAACGAGTGTTCAGATCTGGGCGAGGAGTTTCACGAGTGTCAGCGCTGCCCGAAACTCGTTCCGGTCCGATGGAGATGATCCGAGTCGGATCATTCTCCTCCGGACGCGGCCCGCGACTGGTTGCAGCCGTCACCGGGCAGGCGTCGTATCAGGTAGCTCAAGCCCTCATCCCGGTGCTGATCGGCACCGTCGTCGACCGGGCAATCGGAAAGTCCGACAGCACAGCACTTCTCGTGTGGCTTGCGGTGCTGTGTGCTCTGTTCGTGGGACTCGCTCTGTCGTGGCGCATCGCAGTTCGCCTGAACACGCAGGTCTTCGTCTACGGCGAACACGACCTACGACTGAATGCTGCCAGACGAGTACTCGATGCCAGGGGGATGAAAGCTCAGCGTTCGACCGGTGAAGTTCTCACCATCTCTACCTCGGATGCCTCACACGTCTCAGGCTTCTCCTGGGTTGTCGCCGAACAGGGCTCGGCATTTGCGGGGCTCGCCGCGGCAGTGATTTCGCTTGCCTTCGTCTCGTGGCCGCTCGCACTGATCGTCGTACTCATCACCGCTGCGCAGCTCATATTCATCCACAAGATCAGCGGTCCGTTGGACGAGCGCGTGTATGCAGAGCAGAAGAAGGCAGCCGAGGCAGGCATGCTTGCAACGGATTTCACGCTGGGACTGCGGGTACTGAAGGGTTTCGGGGCTGAACCCACCGCCCTGTCGCGATACGTCAACGCGAGCCGGGAGTCGATGAAGGCAGCGATCCGGACGGTCAGAGCAATGTCCAGCCTGACCGCGCTCAATTCCGGGGTCTCCGCGTTGGTGCTGGCTTCGGTTGCGCTTGGAGCCGCGTGGATGGCGCATCAAGGCACGATCACCGTGGGCAACTTCGTCACCGTTGTCGGCTTGAGCAGAGTGATTGCCGGTCCGATGGAAACGCTGGGGTTCTTCGGTGCCGAACTCGCTGCCAAGCGAGGTTCCGCGCGCAGACTGTCCGAACTGTTGGCCGAGCCACACCTGATCGAATCGCTGGCCCCCACGGCCGCGACCGAACCTGCCAGAACTGAAGACGCCCTATTGATTTCGGCGGACAACGGAACCGTCGTCTCAGCTCGCCGCGGAGAAGTGGTGGGTGTGCGCGCTGACGATTCCGCCGACCGACTGGCACGACAACTCGCCTATCAGACCCCGCTCGCCCCCGACTCTTACTTCGTATTCGGCACCGATGCAACCGACCTCGGCCCGGACGGAGTTCGTGATCAGGTGTTCGTCTCCGCCCATGAAGGAACCGTGTTCACCGGCACCGTCTTCGACAATCTGGCTGCACCGAACGTCGACTCGTCGGCAATGACGTCATCTGCGCTCGACGACGTGTTGACGCATCTGCCCGACGGCCACCTCTCCGAGGTAGGCGAGCAAGGAAAGAAACTCTCCGGAGGTCAACGCCAACGCCTTCTCCTCGCCCGCGCTCTCCATCAACCCCAGCCGATCCTGGTCCTCCACGAACCCACCACTTCCGTGGACTCTGTCACCGAGCATCGAATTGCACACTCGCTGAGAAACTTCCCCGACAAGGCCATTCTGGTGATCACCTCGAGCCCGACCCTGCTCCATTCGTGTGACCGTGTCGTCACGATCGACCACGGCGTTCGGGAGGGAGAGTCGCTGTGACCGATACCCTTCCGGATGCATCTGCTGTTCCGGTTGTATCTGCCCTGCCGATCGCGTCGACCAAGCAGACCGTCCGCGCATTGATCGCACTGCTTCGGCCACGCAAGCGAGCGCTCGCACTCACGACCGTCGTACTTCTCTCTGCTACGACCTGCGGCCTGTCCACCCCGGCACTGCTCGGACTCATGGTCGATGCGGTCACGGAGGGCAAACCGTTTGCCTCACTCCTGCGTATCACCGCGTTCATGCTCGGCGCAGCGGCAGCAGGGGTTGCGCTGACCTGGTGGAGCACACAGCTTCTGGCGAACGTCGCGCAGAACGTGCTGGCCGATCTTCGTGAGGACGTGTTCGCCGCCACCCTCGCGCAGCCGTCGTCACTGGTCGAGGATGCCGGAACCGGTGATCTGATTTCCCGGGTCTCGGGCGACGTCGAAGCGGTAAACACCGTCATCGCGCGAGTACTACCCGCCACCGTGTCTGCCCTGTTCATGATTTCACTGACGCTTGTCGGTGTGGGAGTGATCGATTGGCGCTTCACCGTGGCAATCGTTGCCGTTGCGCCGATTCACTATTTCGCTCTTCGTCATTTCCTCCGACGCTCCGGACCCGTCTACCGACGCTCTCGCGCTGCGCAGGCCAGGCGGGGACAACAGCTCATCGAAACTCTCGGAGGCGCAGGCACTGTCACTGCCCTGCGGCGAACAGACGAGCACATCGGCCGAATCGCCGAGACCTCCGAGCATGCCATCAGCTTCGACATGCAGGCAGTTCGCCTGCGCACCAACTTCTTCGCCCAACTCAACGGCGCCGAACTGCTCGGACTGGCCGCCGTCCTGAGCGTCGGCTACTGGCTCGTGACCACAGGCTCGGTGTCCATCGGGGCCGCTACCGCCGCCGCCCTCTACTTCCACAGTCTGTTCAGCCCCATCGCGGTATTTCTCTCGAACATCGACGAATTGCAGGATGCGGGTGCCAGCCTGGCTCGCCTGATCGGAGTCACCGCGATGCCCGGGCGGCCCACGAGCATTCCTGCCTCGGCTCGGTCCGAACCCATCGGCGTCGAGGTGGACCGGGTTTCCTACTCGTACGACAACTCCACCCCGGTGATCGATTCGATCTCGATCTCGATCGCACCGGGGGAACGAATCGCCGTCGTCGGAAGCAGCGGCGCCGGAAAGACCACGCTCGCCAAACTGATTGCCGGCATTATTCCCGTCGGGGACGGGCGAATCACCGTCGACGGCACACTGATTGACGACCTGAGTGATGCCGAACTTCGGCACGAAGTCGTCCTCGTCAGCCAGGAAGTTCACGTGTTCGTCGGGACGATCGCCGACGATCTCCGGTTGTGTGCACCAGATTCGGACGATGCGAAGATCGCCGAAGCCGTCGACACGATGAAAGCTCAATGGATTCATGAACTTCCGGACGGACTCGAGACCAGGGTCGGGGCCGGTGGGTACCAGTTGACGGCGGCGCAGGCACAGCACATAGCCCTCGTCCGACTGGCTCTGCTCGATCCTCCCGTCGTCATCCTCGACGAGGCGACTGCCGAAGCCGGAACCACCGCAGCCGGTCTACTCGATCAGGCAGCCGAGCTCGCAGTCACCGGCCGGACCGCCGTGGTGATCGCACACCGGCTGAGCCAAGCAGTCCGCGCCGATCGCATACTCGTCATGAGCGGTGGCCGCGTAGTCGAGAGCGGGACACATGACGAACTGATCGGCGCGGACGGTTCCTACGCTGCACTGTGGGAAGCCTGGTCGGTACGGAGCTAGAACCCCGCCAGACTCACCCGAAAGCCGTTACAACTCAGCTGCTACGACGCCTGCGGGCGATGTCCGCCAGGACGACTCCGGCGGCAACCGAGGCGTTGAGCGACTCGACCGGACCGGCCATCGGAATCGACAGGATCGCGTCGCAGTTCTCGCGGACGAGGCGCGAAAGGCCCTTGCCCTCGGAACCGACCACGATCACAACGGGACCGCTGCCGTCGAAATCGTCGAGAGTGGTGTCGCCCTCGGCGTCGAGACCGACGACCTGAACACCCTTCGATGCCCAGTCCTTGAGCGTGCGGGTGAGGTTGGTTGCCCGAGCAATCGGCAAACGAGCGGCAGCGCCGGCGCTGGTGCGCCAAGCGACAGCACTCACGCTCGCGCTACGACGCTCCGGAATCACGACGCCGTGTCCACCGAAAGCTGCGACCGAGCGCACGACGGCACCCAGGTTGCGGGGATCGGTGATGTTGTCCAGCGCGACGAGCAGCGGCGGCTCGGCATGCTTGCGTGCCTCCGAGAGAAGATCGTCCGGGTGCGCGTAGCGGTACGGCGGAACCTGCAGGGCGATGCCCTGGTGAAGACCGTTGGCGCTGAGGCGATCCAGATCGGTGCGGGGGACCTCGAGGATCGAGATGCCGGCATCCGCAGCGAGCTGAACGGATTCCTTCAGTCGATCGTCGCTCTCGGTGCCGACGGCGACCCACAGTGCAGTCGCCGGAACGCCGGCGCGTAGGCACTCGACCACCGGGTTGCGTCCGAGCACTGTCTCGGGACCGTCGAGAACTTTGCGGCCCGGACCCGGACGGCCACCGCGGCCCTGCTTCTCGTCGGCACGTGCGGCGCGCGCTGCACGCTTTGCCGCGGGATGCTTGGTGCGTGCCTCGGCGGGCGGCGTAGCGCCACGCCCTTCGAGACCGCGACGGTGCTTACCGCCGGAACCGGCAACCTGGCCCTTCTTGGTGCCGCCCTTACGGACTGCGCCGCGCCTGCTCGAGTTTCCAGCCATTGTTACTGCCCTGCCTTAAGGGACCATTCGGGTCCGTCGGGAGTATCGGTTACTTCGATACCCGCCTTGATGAGGCGATCGCGGACCTCGTCCGCCACCGCCCAGTTCTTTTCCGTACGTGCCTGCTGCCGACGATCGAGATCGGCCCGCACCAACACGTCCAAAGCTTCCATTGCCGTCTCGGTGTCGCCACCGGACTGCGTCCAATGCTCGTCGAGTGGGTCGACGCCCAGGATCGCGAGCATGGCCCGCACCTGGCCGGCAGCCACCCGAGCCGCGTCGAGATCACCGGCAGCGAGCGCGGAATTACCCTCGCTCGCCTTGCCGTGAATCTCGGCCAACGCGATCGGCACCGACAAGTCGTTGTCGAGAGCCGCCGCGAAACCTTCGGTCCACGTACCGAGTTCGACGCCGCCCGCACGCTTGTGTGTGCGCAGGACGAACGACTCGAGCCCCTGGTAGGACTTCGCACTTTCGTCCAACGCCTCGTCCGAGTACTCGAGATTGGAACGGTAGTGCGCACTACCGAGGTAGTACCGAAGTTCTTGCGGACGAACCTTCTTGAGCACGTTCGGCACCGAGAGAACGTTGCCCAACGACTTGGACATCTTCTCGCCACTCATCGTGACCCAGCCGTTGTGCAACCAGTACTGAGCGAAATCGTCACCGGCGCACTTGGCCTGCGCAATTTCGTTCTCGTGGTGCGGAAAGACGAGATCGCGTCCACCACAATGGATGTCGAATGCCGCTCCGAGATAGAACTCCGCCATGGCCGAGCACTCGAGGTGCCAGCCCGGACGGCCGGGTCCCCACGGTGTCGGCCACGAGGGCTCACCGGGCTTGACGGCCTTCCAGAGGGTGAAGTCGCGAGGATCACGCTTTCCCTCGGCAGCGCTCTCGCCCTGATGAACGTCGTCGAGTTTGTGGCCGGACAGTGCGCCGTACTCGGGGTAGCTCTGCACGTCGAAGTAGACGTCACCGCCCGCCGCGTACGCGTGGCCGTTCTCGATCAGACGTTCCATCATCTCGACCATCTGCGTCACGTGGCCGGTGGCCCGTGGCTCGATGGACGGTGGCAGCACACCCAGTTGGTCGTAGGCCCACGTGAACGACCGCTCGAACGTCGCCGCCCACTCCCACCAAGGTCGACCGGCGCCGGCGGCCTTGTTGAGAATCTTGTCGTCGATGTCCGTCACGTTGCGCACGAAGGCAACGTCGTTGCCGTGCGCCAACAGCCAGCGACGCAGCACGTCGAAAGCGACGCCGCTGCGAACGTGTCCGATGTGAGGATCACCCTGAACTGTCGCCCCACACAGGTACACCGATGCATGTCCGGGGGCCAACGGAACAAAATCCCGAAGGGCCCGCGTACCGGTGTCGTATAGGCGCAGGGTCACGACCAGCGATCTTACCTGTCGTGTTCGGTTGTCATGACCAACGCGGTGGCCATGGCGGCGATCCCCTCGCCTCGACCGGTCAAGCCGAGGCCGTCCGTGGTGGTCGCGGACACAGAAACAGGCGCGCCCAGTATCTCGGAAAGCACCTTCTGCGCCTCGTCGCGACGCGGCCCGATCTTCGGACGGTTGCCGATGACCTGCACCGCGGCGTTGCCGACGGCGAACTGGTTCTCTTCGAGCAGTCGGCGAACCTCGGCAAGCATTCGAGCGCCGCTCACGCCGTCCCATTCGGGCCTGCCGGTGCCGAAAACCGAACCGAGGTCACCGAGGCCCGCCGCAGAGAGCAACGCGTCACACAGCGCGTGGACGGCGACGTCGCCGTCCGAATGGCCCGAGCACCCGTCTGCTTCCTCGAACAGCAACCCGGCCATCCAGCAAGGACGACCGACCTCGATGGGATGAACATCCGTGCCGAGACCGACGCGCATCTAATTTCCGTCCTGTGAATCCGCACTCAACGCTGTCTCCGAGCTCAGGAGCGCCCGTGCAAGGACCAGGTCGAGCGGAGTGGTGATCTTGAAGGCGAGGGCGTCGCCGGGAATCGTCTGCACCGAAACACCGAGACGCTCGACCAGAGCGGCGTCGTCGGTCGCGGCGACGTCACCGGCGTCGTACGCACTGCGCAGGACGTCGGTGGAGAATCCTTGGGGAGTTTGAACCGCACGCAACTCCGAACGCAGAGGCGTACCGGTGACTGCGCCGAGTACGTCGACCGACTTGATCGTGTCGGTAACCGGAAGTACCGGGATGACAGCGGAGCTGCCGGCTCGGAGAGTACCGACGACGCGCGCGATCAACGCCGGCGGTGTCAATGCCCGTGCGGCATCGTGCACGAGTACAAAATCTGCGTCGCCGGCAGCGCTGAGGCCGGCTCGAACCGAATCGGTTCTTTCGGCACCACCGCCGACGACGTCGACGTCCGCTGCACGACCGAGGTCGGCTACGACGGATTCGACCAGTTCAGGCGGCACAATGACAACAACGCGGTCGATCGCTCCGGATTTCCGGAGTCCATCGACCGCGCGTGCAAGCATGGTGCACCCACCGAGTTCGACAAATGCCTTGGGCAATTTCTCGCCCAATCGCACTCCCCGACCTGCGGCAGGTACCAGGGCTACTACTGCCACTGTCAGCTTTGTTGTGTTGCAGTCAGGACGCGGCCGCGAGGACCTCGTCGAGAATGGTCTCTGCCTTCTCGGTGTCAGTGCCCTCGGCGAGCGCGAGCTCTCCGACGAGAATCTGACGAGCCTTGGCGAGCATGCGCTTCTCACCAGCGGAAAGTCCGCGGTCCTGCTCACGACGCCACAGGTCACGAACAACTTCTGCAACCTTGTTCACGTCACCTGAGGCAAGCTTCTCGAGATTTGCCTTGTATCGACGAGACCAGTTGGTGGGCTCTTCGGTGTGCGGTGCTCGCAGAACCTGGAAAACCTTGTCGAGGCCTTCTTGGCCGACCACGTCACGAACTCCGACGTACTCTGCGTTGTCTGCAGGAACCCGTACTGTGAGATCGCCTTGAGCGACCTTCAGAACCAGGTACTCCTTCTGCTCACCCTTGATGGTGCGGGTTTCGATAGCTTCGATCAGCGCCGCACCGTGATGGGGGTATACGACGGTGTCTCCGACCTTGAAAATCATGTGTCCCGTGCCCCTTTCGATTCCACTAGTTTAACACGTGAAAGAACCGACCACTCATCAACTGTGCAGGTCAGGGGCATCCTTGCTCGAGCGTAGGGGTTGACAGGGCTTGTTGTACGTGCATTCAACTGGTCTGGAGCACCCCTGCGTAACGGACTGAAAGCCCACGCAGACAACCGTTGTGGCGACCCGACGGCCAGCCCGCGGGACCTTATCTACTACTCTGCCTAGTGGAGTGCGAACCTGACGCCGTGGAGGACAAATCGTGACTGCTATCCGTAAGCCGACTCGTCGAGTCGCTACCGCCATTGCACTGGCTGCAGGCGCAGCCATCGCGCTGTCCGCTTGCGGTTCCGGACAGGTGAGCCAGACCGCCGTCCAGCAGGCCGCCGTGAACGGCAACAGCGCCGACCTCGGCGAGATCGCACTGCGCAACGTGCACATCGCTTACCCCTCGTCCGAGGAGTACAGCATCGAGCCGGGCGGCAACGCCGTGCTCGCGTTCACCGTCGTGAACGACAGCGCCGAGACCACGGACAAGCTCGTCAGCATCACCACCGATTACGCAGCACGCGTCATCGCAGGTGAAGAGGTAGGTGGCTTGACGATCAAGCCGCAGACGTCGCTGCAGGCCGGTCAGTTGCCCGCAGGCGAAGGCGCCGCGACCGAGGCCGAGACCCAGATCAAGAACAACGAAGAGAACGACGACGCACCCGCTGCGCTCTCTCTCGTCGTTCTGCAGGACATCAAGGCAGGGGTTCGCCCCGGCTTGACCGTCCCGATCACCTTCAAGTTCGAGAAGGCCGGATCGGTCACCGTCGACGTACCTGTCGACGCAGGCCCGCAGCTCGAGCGCAACGAGTCGGACAAGTCGCCCGACGTTGCAGAAGCTGGGCACTGAGCCTCGAATCATCAAGGCGCACAATGCGCCTCGCAGAACAACTTCAGAATCACACTAGAGGCGGGGTCCATGTCGGACCCCGCCTCTAGTCTGTCCCGGTGGCCAAAGTGAAATCGAACTACCGCTGCTCCGAATGCCAGTCGGTAGTGCCCAAGTGGGTCGGTAGATGTCCGGACTGCGATTCGTGGGGCTCGATGACCGAGGTCGCCGTAGTGGCACCCGTCGCCAGTCGCGCCGGCGCCTCACTCGCCAAAGCAGGATCAAGCGCCGTGCTGCCTACGACGCCGGCCACGCCGCTGACACAGATCGACAGCACCTCGACGCAGGCCAAACCCACGGGGATCGGTGAGTTGGACCGCGTCCTCGGCGGTGGCGTCGTACCGGGTTCGGTGGTGCTGCTCGCGGGCGAGCCCGGCGTCGGAAAATCGACGCTACTTCTCGAGGTCGTCTACCGCTGGGCGATGCGCAGCGCGGATGATCGAGCGTTGTACGTCACGGGCGAGGAGTCTGCCGGTCAGGTTCGGCTTCGGGCAGATCGCACCAACTCTGTCCACGAACGGATGTATCTGGCGGCCGAATCCGATCTCGCGACCATCCTCGGCCACATCGAGCAGGTCAAACCGACACTGGTCATCGTCGACTCGGTGCAGACCATGCTTGCTGCCGACGTCGACGGGGTCGTCGGCGGCGTGACTCAGGTCAAGGCCGTCACCAGCGCCCTGACCTCCCTGGCCAAGGCCAGTGGAATCCCGGTGCTTCTGATCGGCCACGTCACCAAGGACGGCGCCGTCGCCGGTCCGCGCTCGCTCGAGCATCTCGTGGACGTGGTTCTGCACTTCGAAGGTGACAAGCACTCCACCCTGCGCATGGTCCGCGGCGTGAAGAACAGATTCGGTGCGGCCGACGAGGTCGGATGCTTCGAGCTGAGCGAGCAGGGCATCAACGAGATCAGCGATCCGTCCGGCCTGTTCCTGCATCACCGTGAAGAAGCTGTGGAAGGCACTGCCGTCACCGTGATGATGGACGGTAAGCGACCTCTACTCGGTGAAGTTCAGGCGCTCGTCGCCGCCACGCCGCTACCGACACCTCGCCGAGCCGTCAGCGGGCTCGACACCGCCCGTGTGGCCATGGTTCTGGCCGTGTTGGAACGCCGCGTCGGAGTGTCGATCTCGAAGGCCGACGTCTACGCCGCGACCGTCGGCGGTATGCGGATGACCGAGCCGGGTGCCGATCTGGCTCTCGCCATTGCGGTCGCTTCCGCCGTGAAAGCCAAACCCGTCCCCAAGGGGCTCGTCATCCTCGGCGAGGTCGGACTCGCCGGGGAGGTTCGACGGGTTGCCGGGGTGAACCGACGGCTGATCGAAGCTGCCCGACTGGGATTCACCAGCGCCATCGTGCCGGTCGATTCCGGCCCGAACATTCCCGGCATGCGCGTCAACGAAGTAGCGAATCTGGCCGAGGCACTGGCCTACGCCGGATTGATGGGCGGCAAACAAGCCCCGTCTCGCCCCAAGCTCACGCCGGTGAAGTGATCGTCCCTCGGCCGACTACCTCGTCAGACCGACGAGGTGCCGAACGGGGACGTCGGTTCGCCGTCCACGAACTCCTTGGTCTTGGCGAAGTGTTCCGAGGTGATGGTCAGGAACAGTCCGCGGGAGGTTCCCACCACCGTGTCCGGATCCGCTGTCGGACCTTCGACGATCACCGCTTCTGCACTGGTGTAGACCTTGCGGCGTACAACGCCGTCGATGCGAGCCCGGAATTCGAGCACCGATCCCAACGGGATCGGCCGGGCGAAGTCGATCTCGAGGTGCCCCGTCACCACCGGCGAGCCGAGAGCCATACATGCCATACCTTGAGCCTCGTCGAATGCCGTCGACAGAATGCCGCCGTGAATGACACCTGGACCGCCCTGATACTTCTTGGCGACCTCCAGACGACCGGTCACTTCCAGTCCGTTACCAGCCCTGAAACTCATCGCCATTCCCGCAGGCTGGTCGTCGCCGCAGCCGAAGCATTTCGACCAGTGCTGAGGCAGCTTCTCGCCGGCGGCCGGAAAGAATTCGACCGGCTCCGGGACAGTCAGGTCATCAGGCAGGGTCCAGGTACTACTCATGGATAGGTAATCTAAACGGGGATCCGTCCGGCGCAGGCATCGGACCCGACCGAAGTGACATCGACCTCAGCAGGGAGTTTCTCAATGATCAGTGCGATGGCGGACACACAGTCGTCGTCGGCATTGCGAGAGACCATCGCCAGGTTGGCGCCGGGTACCGCTTTGCGAGACGGGCTCGAACGAATTCTGCGCGGCCGTACCGGCGCGCTGATCGTCCTCGGATACGACGAGGAAATGGAAGCGCTGTGTGACGGCGGATTCAACCTCGACGTGGAGTTCGCACCGACCCGATTGCGCGAGCTGTCGAAGATGGACGGCGCAGTTGTCCTCTCGACGGACGGCACACGCATCGTGCGTGCCAACGTCCAGCTGGTTCCCGATCACAAGATTCCCACCGTCGAATCCGGCACGAGGCACCGTGCCGCCGAGCGCACGGCAATTCAGACCGGCTATCCCGTGGTCTCGGTCAGTCAGTCGATGTCGATCGTCAGTGTGTACGTCGGCGGCATCCGGCACGTCATCGACGGCTCGGCCACCATACTTTCGCGCGCCAACCAGGCCGTCGCGACGCTCGAACGATACAAAGCGCGACTCGACGAAGTGACACGGCAACTGTCGGTCGTCGAGATCGAGGATTTCGTGACTCTGCGCGACGCGTTGACCGTCGTGCAGCGACTCGAAATGGTTCGCCGCGTGTCGATCGAAATCGAACAGGATGTCCTCGAGCTCGGCACCGACGGTCGCCAGTTGGCACTGCAGCTCGAAGAACTGGTCGGCGACAACGACATTGCACGTCAACTCATCGTTCGGGACTATCTTGCCGGTCCCGAACCCATCGGCACCGCGGCGATGGACAACGTCCTCGTCGCACTCGATCGCGTCACCGACGCCGATCTACTCGATCTCACGACTCTTGCGCGTGTTCTCGGTTATCCGGGCACGATCGAAGCCCTCGACACTCCGATGACTCCTCGCGGATATCGCGTGCTGATGCGTGTACCTCGATTGCAGTTCCATCAGATCCACCGGTTGGTCGGATCCTTCGGCACTCTCCAGTCGCTGCTGGCCGCTACGGCTGCCGATCTGCAGTCGGTCGAGGGCATCGGCGGGCTGTGGGCCCGTCACATCCGTGAGGGACTTTCCCGGCTCGCGGAAACGTCGATCACCGGGTCCTTCAACTAGCGGGCCTGTTCAGGCTTGCCCGCGCTCATGCGATGTTGAACGGCTCCGGGGAGCTTCGCAGTGCACCGAGCTGCCCGACAACCGTGTAAGCGCCTGCGCCCACCGGATTGCGCTCGGGGTTCTGCGCGGTCGCGCACTCGGGGGTCGACGTCGTGGCCGACCAGGCGACCTTGAACGCAGCTTGCTCGCCGGGCGCGAGATTGCGTACGTCGGCTGCGGGCTGTGGGTAGCAGTCGACGTTGGACCACAACCGGGTCTTGCCGTCGATGCTGTAGACGAGCACCTGCTGAAGGCCGCCCGCCAGATCTCGATCACAGGGTGCCGAACCGATGTTGGTGATGACGATCGTGAACGACGGCTCTTCGCCGGGAGCGAAGGTCGCCTTGTCTGCGGTGGCCTTGACTGCCAGCGACGAGTCGGCGCACTGACCGGCCGGGACCGGAGCCCCGGTGGTCGACGAAGAGGAAGAAGACGAAGACGAAGACGATCCCGAAGCCTGCGTGCCCGAGCCACCTGATCCACCGGCAGCGCCGCCACCCGAGCCACCGCCACCCTCCGGCGCGTTGGAACCGGAAGGGTTGGGAGTGAAGGAGACGTCCGTCGTCAGCGAGGAACTCGCAGCGGCCGAATCGGCCTCCGGGGTATCACTTCCACCGCCGAAGAGGGCGGACGCCGCCCAGATGATCAACGCCAGCGCAATGACGGCGGCACCAATGGCCAGCGCCCGGCGACGCCAGTAGATCTCGGGGGGCAGTGGTCCATTAGGTTCCAACACGGACTCAACGGTAGTTGGCGCAGGGTCCACTAACCGTCAGCTGAGGCGGCGTGTCGGTACCCATTGTCTGCTGCCAGGTACCACTGCCCCGGAAGATCTAACCCTCGACGGTCTCGACGCTCTCGCCGATGTCGCCGACCGCGCCCTGAACTCGCATGTGACCGTCGGACAACGTGTACGTGACGCCGACGATCGCGCACGCACCCTTGTCCACCTTGTCGGCGATGATCCGCGACCTCTGCATGATCAGCGAGCCGGTCTCCACGACGTGACGGCCTTCGAGTTCGTCCACGGTGGACAAGCCCTCGTTGCGGCCCATCAGGATGGACGGAGCAACACGCTCGACCACACTGCGGATGAATCCGTCGGGAACTGCGCCCTCGTCCAGGGCGTCGAGCGTTGCCTTCACGGCACCGCAACCGTCGTGCCCGAGGACGACGATGAGCGGCACGTTGAGCACGTGAACCGCGTACTCGATGGAACCGAGCACCGAATCGTCGAGCACGTGACCTGCAGTGCGCACGACGAACATGTCGCCGAGACCCTGGTCGAAGATGATCTCGGCGGCTACGCGCGAATCACCGCAACCGAACAGCACCGCTGTGGGGTGCTGCCCATCGACGAGTTTCGCGCGGTCCGCGATTCCCTGGCTGGGGTGAATGGACGCGTCGTTGACAAATCGCTCGTTGCCTTCGCGAAGGGACTTCCAAGCGGAAATGGGGCTTGATCGTGGCATTCACTCATTGTGCACCCGCCGCATTTCGGGCTCTCGCCGGGAAGGTTGCGTGGACGCAAACGAAAGTTCCGCGTCGACATTCGCGCCCGGTGATGAAGTGGCCGAAATGGAACTTACTTCAGAGTCAGTTTCCTGATACCGTCTCCGAACGTGACCTGGAGCACTTCGAGCTCCCGAGTGTGATCGAAGAAACCCGACCAGAACGATTCGGCCGGAGAGGGGGATGGCGTGAGCACCGAAGCTACGACGACCGGGAATGGAACAACCGGGGAAACAACTGCTGTCTCCCCCGCCAAGACGAACATGTTCTCGAACCTGCTCTCCGAGATCGGACTGCTCTTCACCTTCACCGTTCGCGTGTGCGTTGCGGCGTTCACATCTCTTCGACACAAGCGCCTCGCCTGGCGTGAGGCGCTCGACCAGATGTGGTTTCTCGCCCACGTCACCTCGGTCGCGTCCGCTCTGGTGATGATTCCCCTCGGTGTCGGGGTAGCACTGCAGATCGGTGCGCTCGCAGATCAAATCGGCGCGGGTGCGTACAGCGGTGCCGTCGTCGCGTTCCTCATCATCGGACAGGCCGGCCCCCTGGTGTGCGCCCTGATCATCGCCGGTGTCGGCGGTTCCGCAATCTGCGCAGATTTGGGAGCGCGAACGATACGCGAGGAAATCGATGCACTCGAAGTGCTCGGTCTACCCGTGCTCGAACGCCTGGTCGTACCCCGGATGATCGCCATTGCCGTCGTCTGCCTCCTACTGAACTCGATAGTTCTCGTAATCGGTTTGGGCGCAAGCCTCTTCGTTCACGTCCTGATACTCGACGGCAACGCACAGAGTTTCCTGCGCAATCTCGTTCAATTCAGTCAACCCAGCGACTTCGTCGTCTCCGGCATCAAAGCCGTTGCCTTTGCTCTCATCTCGGGAATCGTGGCCTGCTACAAGGGCCTGACCGTCAAGCGCGGAGCTCAAGGCGTCGGCGACGCAGTCAACGAGACCGTCGTGCTCTCGTTTGTCCTCGTGTTTGTCGCCAACCTCGCAATTACTCAGTTCTACCCACTGTTCGTCTCGGTGAAAGGTGCCTATTGATGCACCTGCCCATCGCAATTCGTGCCAAGAGGGTCAGTTCGCGGACCGTCGACGGCCTGAGTCGGCTCGGCGATCAGTTCACGTTCCACGCGCGTGTCATCACCTCGATTCCGGCAACCCTCAAGCGCTATTGGCGTGAAGTCGCCCGTCTCGTCGCCCAGGTGGCATTCGGTTCGGGCACCCTGCTCGCCGGAGGCGGCAGCGTCGTCGTGATCTTCGCGATCTCGTTCTTCGCCGGTTCCCAGATCGGGCTCGAGGGCTACCGCGGACTCAACCTCGTCGGTCTCGCACCGCTGTCCGGCGTGATGTCCGCCATCGCGAATACTCGCGAGGTGGCACCACTCGTTGCCGCAATCACCCTGGCAGCCAAGGTCGGAACCGGATTCACCGCGCAGCTCGGAGCGATGCGGATCTCCGAGGAAATCGACGCGCTCGAAGTCATGGCGATTCCCTCGCTGCGGTACCTGGTCACCACCCGAATGATCGCGGCGCTCATCGCGGTGGTCCCGCTGTACCTGGTCGGCCTGTTTGCTTCGTACATGGCAACGGCGCTTGCGGTGATCCGGGTCAAAGGCCAGTCGGAGGGAACGTACGGCTACTACTTCAGTCTTTTCCTCTCTCCCAACGACATCTGGTTGTCCTTGATAAAAGTCATGGTGTTCGCGGTCGTCGTGACCCTCGTGCACTGCTACTACGGTTACACCGCGACGGGTGGACCCGAAGGCGTCGGACGAGCCGCCGGACGAGCGTTGCGCACCAGCATCGTCTTCCTTGCGTTCACCGACGTCGCGATGACCATTGCGCTGTGGGGACTCAAACCTCACGTACCCGGGCTGACCGGATGATCGTCACGAATTCCAGCCGAATCACCCTGGCACTGCGGGGTTTACTCGCCGTGGTCATCCTGATCCTCGCCTACGTCTTCTTGTTCAGCAGAGGTACGGACTCCACCGGTTCCACACCGCAGGTCAGTGCTGTCGTCCCCGCCAGTGCCGGTGCGCTGCGAGTCGGATCGTCGGTTCAGTACCGCGGCGTCGTCGTCGGCGCGGTGGCCGAGATCGAGCCGGGCACCACCGCTTCGACCGTCTCACTCGCGATCGACGAGGGAGCGTTCGAGGACATACCGTCGACAAGTCAGGTGCGACTGATGCCCCGCAACATCTTCGGCGACTTCTTCGTAGACCTGATTCAACCTGACGGACTCTCGCGTGGTCCTGCTCTCGTGCCGGGTACCGAATTGGTATCCGATCAGTCCGAAGTCGCGGTCCAGCTCTACCAATCGATCTCACGGATCTACTCGCTCGTTTCTTCCCTCGACCCCGCCGACATCAACGTCGCACTCACGGCAGTCTCGGACGCGTTGAGCGGCAAGGGAAACCAGATCGGCGAATCGCTCGATTCAGTCCACCAAGCGTTGGTCGGTGCGCAGCCCGTCATCGACGGACTCGGTGACGACCTCGACGACATAGCCACCCTCGCCGACAGTCTCTCGACGAGTGCGCCGGACATGCTCGCCGCATTCGAGAACTCCATCACCACATCCAAGACCGTCGTCGAGAAATCCGACGGGTTGGCGGGGCTTCTGCGTGCCGGCACCAGCACGGGAGCTGCTGCCACGAGTCTGGTCGGTGACAATCGCGACCGCATGATCACCTTGGTCGACGACGCCGATTCCCTGACCGGCGCAATCACTTCGCGGCCGGACCACATCACCACCTTCTACAACGGCCTGCGCAATCTCACGATCAAGCTCCCGCCCGCGTTGGCGCATGGTCCGTGGCTCAGCACCGATCTACGGCTGTCCGTCACAGATCTGTATCCGTACGGAAAGACCGACTGCCCACAGTACAACGGAACCCGCGGACCCAACTGTCCTGCCGCCGCGACCGCGTTCGGCGGAACCGTCGGCCCGGTCGGCAGCCCTGCCGAACAGTCCCTGATCTCGGCTCTCACCCAGGGCGGTACAGCTTTGGACACTCTCGTGGCGGGGCCGGTATTTCGCGGCACGACGGTGGTGGGCGGATGAGCGTGAAGAAATCTCTGATCAGGTTCGGACTGTTTGCTGCACTGTCGATTCTCGCCACCGTGGTTGTGGTGAGCACCCTGATCAACCCAGTCTCCGGGTCGAGTTCGCAGTACCGGGCCGTCTTCGTCAATGCCTCCGGCCTGGTCACCGGCAGCGATGTTCAGATCGCCGGGGTGCGAGTAGGGCGCGTCGACACCGTCGAGCTGGTGAACAACCAAGCCGTCGTCGGCTTCGAACTCGAATCTGCACAACGTATTCCGTCCGACGGTCGCGCTGTGGTGAGGTACGCAGACCTGTTGGGAGCGCGAACAATTTCGATCGAACCCGGACAGGCCGAACGCGCAACAGGCAACTACCTCTCCCCCGGGGCCACAATTCCCGTGGAACAGACTCAGCCGGCGATCGACCTCACCGACATCCTCGGCGGATTCCGTCCCCTGTTCGACGCACTTGACCCCGCAGAAGTCAACGAGCTTGCCGCACAGGTCGTCCAGGTATTCCAAGGACAAGGTTCCACCATCGAAAGCCTGCTGGAGCGCACTGTTGCCGTCACCGAGAACTTGACGTCCCGGGACGCGATCTTGGACCAACTACTGAACAACCTCGACCGGGTCCTTACCGTGACCACGACGAATCGACCCAACTTCGTCGAGATGATCAACACGCTCGACGCACTGGTCGGCGGTTTGGCACAGGACCGCCAACAGATCTCGGCCGCAGTGGATTCCGCAGGCGCCCTGACTTCTTCACTTCAGGACTTGGTGACGGGCGTGGAACCGGACTTGGCTGGCGCGCTGACTTCGATCGATCAGTCGGCTCGCGTCGTCGTCGACAATCGTGAGTCGCTGGCGACCGGTATCACCGCTTTCGATCAACTGTTCACCCAGTTGGGGATCGCGATGAGCTACGGAAGCTGGGCGAACATCTACATCTGCAACTTCCGGCTCAGCGCGCTGGACCAATCGGTGACCCTCGGCGGCCCCGAGCGTTCGGCGGTGTGCCGATGAACTGGCTCACCGTCAAGAACCCGGTCCGCAACGGAATCATCTGCATCCTCGTCGGAGTCGGTGTGGTTCTGGCCGCACTCGTTGTCCCTCAACTGATCTTGAAGGTCAAGACCAACGAGTACCACGCCGTCTTTACCAACGCCACCGGGTTGACGCAGGACGATCCGGTCAACGTCGCGGGAGTCCCGAGCGGGGTGGTCACCTCGTTGGCGGTCAGCGGCAACTCGGTTGAAGTCACCTTCCGACTCGACGACGGCGTCACTCTCGGCGAAGACTCCCGTGCGGACATCAAGATCTCGACTCTGCTCGGCCGACGCTCGCTCGACGTCACTCCGAACGGATCGCGCTCGTTACCCACAGGTTCGACCATCCCCATCGAGAACACGAGCGTTCCGTTCACTCTCGACGATCTCGGTCGAGGAGCACAATCCACGTCGGAAAACCTTGATCTGCAACAACTGCGAAATATGCTGACCGTGGTGTCCGACAACTCACCGGACGATCCCGAACTCATTCGCCGCTCACTCGAGGGAATCGACGCACTCTCCGGAGTAGTCAACGACAACGACGTTGCGCTCCGTTCCCTTCTCACCGGAGCGCAGCAGACGACCGCAACACTGATCGAGCAGAAGGACACTCTGGAAACCCTTCTGGGGAATGCGGATCTGGTGATGTCCACGATCGCCGACCGGCGAGATGTGCTGAATGCGCTTGTACAAGACCTGAATCAGTTGAGCACCACACTTGCCCAGTTCCTGGGCGACAACCAGGCTTTGGTCGACTCGGTCATGGGAGACATCCACGTGGTGACGGGAGTTCTGTCCGAGAACGAACAATCACTGACCACACTGCTCGACAACTTCGCCCCCAGCGTCCGCTACGTCACCAACGCGACCGGTAACGGCAACTGGCTCGACCTCAACTCGCCCTCCACCCTCATCCCGGACAATTGGTTGTGCGTCGTCGGGCTCGTTCAGGGGTGTCGATGACCACGACCGTCAAGAAACTCGCCGTGCTGGCAGCGATTGTGATCTGCGCGATCGGTGCCGTCCTGTTCGTCACGCGTGACGAACACAGACTCACTCTCACCGCCGAATTCACCTCGACCGACGCTATTTTCACCGGGAACACGGTGACGATTCTGGGAGTTCCCAGCGGGAGGGTCGAGAGCGTCACGCCGGAAGGGGCCCGGGTACGAGTGGCGCTGAGCCTGCCATCCGGAACACGTATACCTGCCGATGCGCAGGCCTGGGTCCTGTCTCCCTCGGTCATCAGTGACCGCACGATCGAACTCGGCCCCGGCTACGAGGACGGTGAGTTCCTCACCGACGGCGCGGTGATCCCTCTCGAACGCACTCACTCCCCGCTGACGTGGGACCAACTCACCGCATCGGTGAACGAATTGACGGTGGCGCTCGGCCCTGGCGCCGACGGCGGCGGGATCGGTGACCTCATCGGAGAAGGCGCCCACGCGTTGGACGGCAACGGGCAAGCATTCAACGATGCCGTTCGGTCCATCTCACAGGCCAGTTCGGTACTGGCGGGTGCAAGTCCCGACATCTCCGAACTGGTGAAGAACCTGAACACCCTCGTGCAGTTGATCGCGGACAACCAGACCAAGGTCGACTCCCTGTCGAACTCGGTGACAGTCACCGCCCGCACGTTCAGCGCCCAGCGAGAAGACATCAGCGGGGCGCTCGATTCCCTGACCACGTTGCTCGGACAGGTCTCAGCGCTACTCGCCGAACACGGCGAGGCGGTCACCGCCGATCTGGGTACGCTCGCACAGTTGGCCGGTGCAGTCGCGACCAAACAGGATCAACTGCGCGAGATCATCGAAACGGCACCAACGGGATTCGAGAACGTCGCCAACCTCGTCACCGAAGAAGGCCGAGCCAGAGCACGATTGAACGTCGCCACCGATCTCTCACAGTTCGACACGACGAGAGAACTGTGCGAGAAGATGCCGATACCGCTGTGCACAGGGCCGGGAATCGTCAATCCCATCGAATTTCCTTCGGCAGGCAGCTCCGACCTGGCACGCATCCTCGGTGGGGGTAACTGATGGCGTCGAACAAGTCCGTGGTGAGCGTTGTCGTGGCACTTGTCATCGCGGCGCCATTGACCGGCTGCAGTCTCAACTTCCAGCACCTCCCCCTCGGACGCGGTCTGCCAGGAGAGTCGTACCCGCTGAACATGGAATTCGTCGACGCGTCGTTACTTCCCGTCGGCGGCGAGGTGCGGATCGGGCAGGCTGTCGTCGGCAGAGTCACGTCGATGAGCGCGCAAACCTTTGCAGCCGTGGTACATACCGAAATCGCGTCGGACATCGAACTACCTGTCGGCACCCGCGCTCGGATCGAACTGTCGACCCCGATCGGCGATGCGTTCGTCAACCTCGAAGTTCCGGTCGATCCAGCGGGCCCCATTCTCGAACCAGGTTCCACCATCGAGCGATCGGAGACCGTGCGCGGACCCGATGTCGCACAACTGCTCGGCGCCGTCGGAACTCTGTTGAACGGCAGTGGGTTGGCGCAGGTCAAGAACATCGTCAGTGAGGCTGATCAGATTCTCGACGGCAGGGAGGAGACGATCCGCGATCTGCTTGCACGCCTTGACACTTTTCTCGGAACACTTGACGACCGAAAGGAATCGATCAATTCGGCACTGGATTCACTGAACCGGCTCAGCGCTCTGATCGGAGACGAGAGCGCCACCATCGACGAAGGCTTGCGCACACTCACACCCGCATTGGGCGTGATCGCCGACCAACGACAACCGCTCCTCGATCTACTCGACGAAACCGATCGGCTCAGTACCGCAACCAATTCCGTACTCGACCAGTCGGCCGACCAGATTTCCGAGATCACCGGACGACTGTCACCCATCCTCGACCAGTTCTCGGCAATGGGGCCGACACTGGGTGAGACGATGGCCAACCTGGACAACGCAAGAGTGCTCCTCGAGCGTGCCAGCCCAGGCGATTACGTGAACATCGACCTCGACGTCGATGTCGAGGGCACCGTGACCGGAGTGCTCAACGAGATAATCCCGGGCGCCGCACCGCCACTGCCACCTCTGCCCGCCTCCGATCGGGAACTGCCGATCACGACACCCCTGCAAGGAGGAACGCGATGAAGAACCGAACCGTCTATTTCGAGATCGCCGCCTTTCTCCTCATCGCGGTGGTCAGCACGACGTACGTACTCCGGCAAGTCGGTGCCGGAGATCCGTTCACCGGAACCTTCTCGGTCATCGTCGAATTGGAGAACGCGGCCGGAATCGCTCCCGGTTCGGAAGTGGCCTATCGCGGAGTCACCGTCGGCGACGTCGAGTCGGTGGAGGTGGACTCTGCCCAGGACCTCGTCGTGATGACGTTGAGCATCGCCGCCGACGAACAGATCCCCAACGATTCGCATGTGGCCATCAGCCAGGACACCGCCGTTCCGGTATTGAAAGTTCAGTTGTCCTCGCAGACCGACGGCGGCCCGTATCTGGTTGAAGGTTCCGTTGTTCCGACTGAGCGCACTTCGATCCCGGTCGCGTTGGGAACCGTGATTGCGAATTTCAACGCTGCTGCCGACACCGTCGATCCGGCAGACCTGCGAACCCTCTCGCACGAACTCGGCGAGGGATTGAACGGATTGGGTCCGGATCTGCAGGCGCTCGTCGACAACTTCGACGTGCTCGCGCGCACTGTCCAATCCGATCAACCGCGTGTCAACACACTCGTCGAGAACTCGCGCTCACTGTTCACTGCGAACGAGGAAAATGTTGACGCTCTTCCCGAAGTTGCACTCACACTTCGCCAATTGACAGATCAGGTACGAAACTCCGATCCGCAACTGCGCACACTCCTCGATCGAAGCCCGAGTGTTCTCGACAATCAGATACTGCCTCTCATCGAACAGAGTCGTGAGCCGTTCAGTCTGCTGTTGGCCAATTCTCTCGTCTCCACTCAGATCGTCACTGCACGGATGCCCGCCGTCGATGCCTTGTTGGTGGTAGTGCCCAAAGGATTCGAGAAGTTCGGAAGTATCGTCAAAGACGGACGGGCACAGCTTGATCTGATCACAGCACTCGGACCGGTCTGTATCTACGACACGCCCCGGCGATCGGTACAGGACACCTCACCGACCACGCTCGACAAGAACCAACACTGCGCGGACCAGTCGGGCCGGATCCAGAATCGCGGTTCGCAGAACGTCCCCACCGGAGCTGGAACGATCGACGGGGTTGCTGAATACGATCCTGCCCTCGGAACGGTCGCAGCCGGTGACGGAACGCCGATTCGTCTGGGCCTCAACGGTGGTCAGAACACCGTTCTCGGTGACAACTCGTTTGCCGCACTACTAGTACAAGGAACGCAATGACCGAGACAACCGAACCCCAGACGCCCACAATCGTCGACAAGCCCAAGCGGCTTCGCAAGCAGACCGTAGCGATCGTTGCCGGCGCCCTGGTCGTGGTCGCGGCGCTCGGATGGGGCGCATTCGCGACCTGGCAGAAATCGGTCGACGAAAACGCGCGTACCAGCGCCCTGGACAGCGGACGGCAATTCGCCACTGATCTTGCGACGTACAACTTCCAGAACCTCGATCAGAATCTTTCCGTGGTCCGTGACAATTCTGTCGGCGAATTCGCCGGTCAGTACGCCCAGGTGGCAGCCAACCTGCAGAACATGATCGTGCAGTATCAGGCGACCTCGTCCGCTCAGATCATTTCAGCCGGGCTGGCGAGCAGTGATCGCGACAACGCCGAGGTGCTCGTGTTCCTCGATCAGACGATCACGAACACCAACTCCCCCGATCCGAGAATCGACCGCAACCGGATGCAACTTTCGCTGGTCCGCGAGGACGGCGAGTGGAAACTGAGCAACGTGCAGTTGTTGTGACCCGGCGGTCGGGCGTCAAAGACAGCCGTGTCGGCGACTGCCGATAAAGTGGCCCCCACAAGTCGACGTCTCCTTCGTCGACCGGGAGCGCAGGTTCGAGGAGTGTGTCGGTAGCAGTGGCAGTGGAATCTTCGGTGCTGCTGAAGTGGTACTCCGAGACGGCTCGCGACCTGCCGTGGCGACGCGAGGGCGTCAGTGCCTGGCAGATCCTGATGAGCGAGATCATGCTCCAGCAGACGCCGGTGGTGCGCGTTGTGCCAATCTGGGAAGAGTGGGTCGAGCGCTGGCCGGTACCGTCGGCGATGGCAGCGTCGAGCCAGGCAGAGGTGCTTCGCGCGTGGGGCAAACTCGGTTATCCACGACGCGCGCTGCGCTTACACGAATGCGCGGGCGTCCTGGCTGCCGAGCACGGTGACGTGGTCCCGGAAGACGTCGATACTTTGCTCTCGCTACCGGGAATCGGTTCGTACACCGCCCGCGCCGTCGCGTGTTTCGCCTACGGACAGCGAGTGCCTGTGGTGGACACCAACGTACGACGCGTGGTTGCGCGAGCCGTCCACGGCAATGCGGAACCCGGGAACCCGTCCAACACGCGAGACCTCGCCGACGTCGCGGCGCTGCTGCCGAGGACGCGTGCGCGCGCCGCCACCTACAGCGCAGCTCTCATGGAACTCGGTGCACTGATCTGCACGGCGCGGAACCCGAACTGCGAGAACTGCCCTTTGCCGAACTGCGCGTGGGTCGCTTCGGGCAAACCGGCACACACCGGACCACCCAAGAAGGTGCAGAAGTTCGCGGGCACAGATCGCCAGGTTCGTGGAAAATTGATGGCCGTTCTTCGCGAGAGTCACCGTCCGGTCGAGCGCGCGCAACTCGACATCGTCTGGCCGGCCGATCCGGGTCAGCGTGACCGTGCGTTGCATTCACTGCTGGTCGACGGACTGGTCGAGCAGACCGACGACGGCCTGTTTGCGCTGGCCGGAGAGGGTACGGCTTAGCCGACTCGCAGCGGGGTGCATTCTTCGGCTGTGGGTTCGTCGGTCTGGAGCGGTGCGACTTCCGGATCAGAATGCCGAAGTACAGCAGGAACGGCAGGCACCACTGGATCGCAAGGCGCAAGTGTCGGAATCTGTAGGGCAGCGCCGGGCGGGGGCCCGCTGGTGGAGGTCGCCGACTCGGCGCCGATGTTCGGGCTATCCGTGGACACCGCGCGCGACCCGTCTGGGGACAGCGCGATCAGCAACCCCGTCAACATGAGTAGAAGCGGCAGTACTATTGCCGCCGCCCACCGGACCCTGTTGACGGGCCGGACAGCCATGCCGTCACCGGACCGAACTTCGCTTCCGCGATCGGCCGCTACCAGCGCAGCCCCTATCGCCAGTTGGGTCCGCTCGCCGAGAAACAGGAAGCCGAGACCTGCCAGTTCAGCGGCTTCCGCGGACGGCTGCCGAGAGTCTTCCTTCACGAGCATCGCGACGAGCATCTTGGGCACAGGGTCTCGTTCGGCGACGAGGAGGTCCAATGTCGCAGCAAATGTCGAGCTGTCCGCAAGCAACTCGGCCGTGTCGTAACGATGCGCCGAGTCCACGACGCCTGCTCTCGGGTCGACGGCCGCGATCACGGTCTCACTGCCGTCCGGCCAGAACGCGAGAATCGGCGAAACACCAATGAGAGCGTCGACCGTCCGCAGGTAGGCAAGCCGTGCGTCGAGACCGTTGACCAACTCGATGTTCTCGAAAGGACTGGAGGACAACGAATCCGAGACAAGTTCGCGCACGTCCGCACGCTCGCACATCACTCCGACGACGGTGGGGCACAGATTCGAGCGCAGGGCTCGACCGGTGGCGACTTCGGCCGCGGAGGCGAGTGCGCGCGCCGACGCTTGCGGAGAGGGAACAGTCCCGTCTGCACCCCAGGGGTGACGGAACTCGTCGATCGAGCCAAGAAGGGGTGTGTCCGCATCTACGAGAGCTGTTGAAATTGACTGATTTTCGAATACAACGCCCAGGCTTTCACGCACTGGATCCTCCATTGACTGCTACTGACTGTTACGAGTGTTGCCATTCCTGCGAAGCTGTATCAGAACGTCAGGCCACCGACCGCCATCGCACCTGGTTCCAGCACCACATCCACCGGCGCTCGGCCGTCGACCGTGACGCGATACGTCCCCGGTAACAGTCCGACAAACGAGAAGTGACCCTCGAACGGTTTCACCGTCCGCGCTGTCGCGTGCCCGCATTGATCGACGCCGTCGATCACCACCGCCTCCGAGATGCCCGATGTCACCAGACCTGAGATTCGTCCATCTGCCGAGACAGCAGCCCACTGGCTTCTCTGACCACCAACAGAAATCCCGTACGGATCACACACTCCCGGGGTGGTCGCCACCCGCACCGTGACATCGCCCGACCGCACGCGAACCGCCCCCCGATCTGCGGTGACCAGTGCAGCGATCGGTAGACCGTCGGCGTCTTCCCGCTTTCCCGCAGTCATCGTCGCCGTTCGGGTGAAGTACCGGTCCGCTTCCAGATTGCCTATCAGGCAATGTAATCCGACCTCGTCGACACCCGAGCCGTCTCCGCAGAAATCAGGCACGGACGGCAGAACGAAACCTCGAGGCACCGGAAGTTGCACGACCACGTCGGAGAGCGGGTTGCCCCGGACACCGATGTCGATGACATACGTCACCAGATCACCCTCTCGGACAATGCCGTTGGACGGTCCCGAATCGAGCCCTGGACCGTCAGCGGGATCGAAGGGCGGTGCACCGTCAATCGCCGTCAGCTCGACGGTGAAGGGAGGCACGAACTCTCCCTCGGCCGCCAATCGAACATCCGACTGCATCGGCAGCAAGCCGAGCGCAGCAGCGCCGACCACCAGAGCTCCGGTCACGACAACTATGCCGATACCTCGCACTCCTCGGCGCCACGCTCTCGGCCGGAGTCCGACGACAACGGCCTTCGACCGCACCTCTGACAGACGAGTTCTCACGACGCTCCTTCGATGTCTGACTCTCGGGCCTCCGACAGGCGCTCGCGGCCACATTTGGCGAATCCCGAGCTACGTTCAATAGAAGTCGCTCGAGGGACTCGAAAGCCAATGGTGACGGCGTGATTGTGTGGGTGAACTTCTCTCAGCCGGGGTGAATTCCCGGGTGAATTGCCCGGGATGGCACGCTCTGGATTCGCACCAGCTACGCTCCTCCCTGTAGATAGATGGATCGAGACAATCCGCCCAAACTCTTCAATCATTGCGGGGCGCGAAAGCAGAAAGGGTCCGCGTTGATGTTCGGGATGGACGGCCACGACTGGGCAGCTATTCCCGAAAGGCGCACCCTCGCGACGTCGATTCCCCGGCAAGCGCTCTTCGACAAACTTGACCGACGTGCCGCGCTGACCATCGTCCGTGCACCGAACGGCCACGGGAAATCGTCGTTGATCGCATCGTGGCTGCGCGCCCATTTGGCATCCGAACGCATACTCGTCTGGGTCTCGGCCCCACGGCCCTCGTCGACACTCGAAGATTTCTGGGCCGTTGTCCTCGATCGAATCCACGCTGCCGGAATCGCACTGCCCGACGTCGACGATCTCGCCGATCCTTTCACCGCTGTCGCCAAATCCCTGAACGCCCTCAGCCGCCCCGTGCTGCTCGTGCTGATCAGGCCGGATCTGATATCGGAACCAGAGTTGGACGATCAGTTGATCGAACTCCTCGCCCTCTGCCACAACCTGGACCTCGTGGTCACGCTCTCGGGCTTCGGCATGTTCTCCGAGCCGTACCTGCTCGACACCGACCACGAGGTGATAAGCGCGAGTGAGCTGTTGTTCACGAGAGCCGATACCGCCCATTTGCTCGCACAAGCTGACGTACACACGACTGACGGTGATGCAGAACAAATCACATCCCTGACAGGTGGGCTGCCAGCGCTGGTTCGTGTCGCCGTTCCCGCCGTCCAGACATCGGGTAGCCGCAACCGCGAGCAGATGATCAGGAAGAACATCGCGCAGGCGATCGACGACTACGTGAACAAATCCGTTCTCATGACCGCTGATCATGTGAAACAACTCGAGTTCCTGCTCGCGACGGCCTTTGCGCGATCGATCACCGTCGACATCGCCGCCATGCTGTTCGAGTCCCAACACCCTGAGGATGGCGAGACCGTTCATCAGATTCGCGTGCGCCTGGCGATACTGGAGACAGCCGGGTTGTTGTCACGGGTCGAGACCGAAGCCGAAGAAACCTGGGAGCTGCCTCCCGCCATTCGTCGATCGATACTCGCGCACCAAAAGCGCGCTGGAGTCGATCCGGCGCAACGTCTTTCGTTCCTCGCACACAACCGACTCGACCACGGTCATCACGCGTCGGCGCTGGACTACGCGGTCGAGGCACAGAACTGGACCCTGGCAGTAGACATCGTCGAGCAACACTGGGTGACGATGATCGTCCACAATCTGGACTCGGTTCGCTCTGCTCTCCAACGGATTCCGGCGGAAGCTGCGGACAAACACTCTGCCGTGGAGGCGGGGCGCGCACTGTTCACGATGCATCCGAGCGAGCGCTCGACGGTAGTCGACTTGCTACCCGAATCGCCGGCAGAACTGTGGGCTCTCGGCGCTGAAGCCGGCGCGAAGGACGCCTTGAGCATTGCCTGCGTTCAATCGATCATGCTCAGGATGGCAGGCGAGTACGGGCTCGCAGCAGAAACCACCAGGCGCCTGTCTCATCTCAGTCGCAGTGCGCTGGAGAACAACCCGGAAGCGGTCAGCGCACAGCTCCCTCTCATGCGACTTCAATGGGCGATCAATTTTCAATTGAGCGGCAGGTTCACAGAATCCACGATCAAGGCTCGAATGGCGTACCACGGCGCCCTGTCTCATGGAGTCGACTTCATCGCTCGTAACTCTGCGGGAAGTGCCGCCCTGAATTGGGCGCTGGCTGGTGAGCCGCGGCAGGCCACACACTGGTCCGAACTCGAACAGAAGCATCCGGACCCCGGCGGTTGGCTCGAACCTGTGGTCAAGATCGCCGGCCTGACAGCACGGGCGCTCACTGCTCTCGACACACTCGACTTCGACGACGCACGTCTCGCATTGACCGAACTCGGTCTTCCGTCCGACACCGAGGAACTGTGGGCATTCGTCGTCTATGCGCATTGCCAATTCGCCTTGACCTCCGGCGGCCACACTGCGGCACTACTGTTGCTCCACAATGCGATCGAAGCACATTCCAAGCAGTACACGGCTACATCCTTCGCGCTTCCTCTGTTGCAATCCGCAGAGATCGATCTCTTGCTCGCTCTCGGACAGGGGAACAATGCCGTAGCACTGGCCAAGGAGATCATCGATCCTGCCGCCAATCCGTGGACGCTCACGTCGGTGGCACGTTTGCGTCAGCGGATCGGCCAGAACGAGGCCGCGGTGGCGCTGTGTCACCAGTTCGACTGGTCTGGCGTATCCTATCCGCGGGCACAGATGGAATCGCTTCTGGTGCAAGCGGTTGCACACTCCGAGCTGGGTGAGCCACGCCTCGCCTCTCAGGAGTGGTCCAGAGCGTGCAGCATCGCGGATCAGACCGGACTTCTACGTTCGTTCGCGACCATCGCATCGGCGGACGTCGAGAAACTCGAATCGATGGCCGAAACGAAATCGCGTGCACTCGCCGAATTCTCGAAAAGGTCGCCTGCGGAATCATTTCCGGAATTCGTACATATCGTGGAGTTGACCGAACGCGAGCAGAAAGTCCTCTCACTCCTGGCGCTCGGCATGGGGTCGGCTGCGATGGCCGACAAACTGTACGTGTCCGTCAACACCGTCAAGACTCAACTGCGCACTCTCTACAAGAAGCTCGACGTACACAATCGAAACGAAGCGATCACGAGGGCACGCCAACTGCGCTTGCTGTAGTCCGGGGTCGGATCTGATTTCGGACTACATTCTGTAGGCATGAGCACCGATTCCTGCGTCTTCTGCAAGATCGTCGCGCTGACCGAGCCGGCGATTCTCGTTCACGAGAGCGAGACAACTCTCGCATTCCTCGATGCACGGCCGGTGAGTCGCGGACACACCCTGGTGGTCCCCAAGCGTCATGCAGAGAACCTCGATGCTCTCGAAAGTCACGAAGGCGCAGAGATGTTCCGCGTCGGCACGCTCATCGCCGGAGCTCTACGCCGCTGCGACATCGCCGCTGACGGAGTCAACTTTCTCGTCAACGACGGGCGTGCCGCGGGCCAAACCGTGTTCCACTCGCACCTGCACGTCGTCCCCCGCCATCGCGGCGACAAGGCGAAGTTCGCTGCTGGACTCCTCGCCAGGCGAGCCGTCGAGCTGGAGCAGGTGGGCGCGTCGATCCGAAGTCAGCTCACGGTCTGAAGGAATTCCGTCACCACTTCGCGATAGCGCTGCGGTTGATCGTCGTGGACCAGGTGGCCTGCATCGGCAATACATACGTACCGAGTTCCCGGCCTCTCGGCCATCTCGCGCATCTGTCCCTCAGGGGTGATGGTGAACTCTCCCTCGATCAGCAAGGTCGGCACCTCGATCGCCTTCCACTGATCCCAGAAATGCCTCGTGCCCCACTCCTCCGAGATGTCGCGGAAGGTCGACACGTCGCCGTGCAGGTACCACCCGTCGTCGCGGCGGTCGAAAGAGTCGAGAAAGTACTGGCCGGCGACGGGGCCGAAGAATTCCTTCATCGCCTCCTCGGAAGCAAACGGCTGCGGCCACGCCGAGATCATCTGCGCCCAGTCCGCAGCGGTGCGTCCACGAAAGTCCGGGGCCATGTCTTCGAGGACCAGCGCACAAACCTTTTCGGGATGCGCGGCGGCGAAGCACCACGCATGCAGAGCCCCCATCGAATGACCGATCACGATCATCGGCTCCTCGATGGACGCAACGGCCGATGTCAGGTCCTCGACGAATGCCTCGGTAGTCAGTGCCGCTGGCGCCGGCCTGCCGTGACCGGCAGCGTCAAAGGTGTAGACGTGGCCGAACTCGCGGATCCACGGCACCTGGCGTCGCCACGTTCGGGAGCTGCCCATGAGGCCGTGCAACAACAGAATCGGTTGTCCCGTTCCACCTTCGTCATGCAACACGAGTGTCACGGTACGCGGTGAAGGTGCGCGGGTAATGTCGCTTGCATGGCAGTCGTGAAGATCAATGCAATCGAGGTCCCCGAGGGCGCCGGCCCCGAACTGGAGAAGCGCTTCGCAGCACGCGCTCACGCAGTCGAGAACTCCCCGGGCTTTCTCGGATTCCAACTCCTCCGCCCCACCGCCGGTGAGAGCCGCTACTTCGTGGTGACTCAGTGGGAGTCCGAGCAGGCGTTCGCCGATTGGCGTGACGGCCCCGCCCGTGAAGCCCATTCCGGCGAGCGCGCGAAGCCCGTCGCTTCGGGTGCGTCGTTGCTCGAATTCGAAGTTGTCCTGGACGTCGCCGCAAAGAGCTGATCTCGAGCGATTGTGCCTGCCTTGGCGGGCACAATCGACGGTCATCTCGGCTTCACGCGTTGACACGGTGCGGGCTGTAGTGCAAAAGTTCGCATGTAAACGCGATGGTCCGACAGGAATCCGGTGAAAGCCCGGAGCGGTCGCGCCACTGTAATTCGAGGTGAAGTGCCTTTTTCGGCACGACTATTTCGACAGCCAGACACTTCGGCCATCGCATGGACCTAGGGGACGCGAAAATCCCAGGAGGCTTCGATGGCTCTCGCCTATTCTCCCGATACGTCGATCGATTCGACTCGTCTTGCTTTCCTCGCCGCTGCAGTAGTTCTGTTCGCGATGCTGGCTCTCTACCTGGTCGGATTCGACCAGGGCGCTATCTCTCGCACCGGCATGTACATGCATGAATTGATGCACGACGGTCGACACTTGATGGGCCTGCCGTGCCACTAGTCGACAATTTCACGAAGCTTCTCATTCGTGGTTTGTTGGCTGGTCTGATCGCAGGCATCCTTGCCGGCGGAGTTGCATTCGTGCTGGGTGAACCGCACGTCAACGCTGCCATTGCGATCGAAGAAGCCAACAGCGCCACCGGTGAGGTTTCCGGCGAAGCCGCTGGGCATTCGCACGGTGACGAAGAAGAACCACTGGTGAGCCGCGACGGGCAGCGCGCCGGGCTGTTCCTGGCCACAGCGCTTGCCGGACTGGCACTCGGGGCGATCTTCTCGGTCGTCGCCAATTACGCTCGACGACTCACCGGAATGTCCGGGCCGTTGTTGGCGATCACCATCGCCGTCGGTGGTTGGCTGGCTATCGAGGCCGTGCCCTTTTTCAAGTACCCGGCCAATCCGCCGGCCGTCGGAGATCCCGACACCATCAACCAGCGCACACTGCTGTGGCTGGCCGCCGTGATTCTCGGGCTGCTGTCCGTCACCGCGGCAGCAGCGGCGGCAAAGGCAGTTTCCGGGCACGAGTTCCTCAGCGTGCGCATCGCTGCTCCGGTGGCTGCGTTCCTGGTGATCGTCGCGATCGGTTACGTCTCGCTTCCCGGCATCAACGAGGTGGGCGAGGACTTCCCGGCAACTCTGCTGTGGGAGTTCCGACTTTCCTCGCTCGCTACGCAGGCGACGCTCTGGCTCGTACTCGGGTTGGCATTCGCCTTCCTTACCGAGCGCGCGACCAAGAACACCGAAGTAGCAAAGAAGTACGCCCTTCGCTGAACCTGCTGTGCGCCTTTATTAACCTCCCGCGGTTAATAAAGGCGCACAGCAGTTCTTTTTCAGCTCAGATGATGCACTTCCTGCAGTCCGTACACCGGCGTCGGGATGCCCTCGTAGCGCGCCTTCAACTGCAACGCCAAGTACAGCGAGTAGTGGCGCGACTGATGCAGATTGCCTCCGTGGAACCACAGCGCTTCCTGCTGCGTCGGCTTCCACATGTTGCGCTGCTCGCCTTCCCACGGTCCCGGATCCTTGGTGGTGTTCGACCCCAGGCCCCACACCTTGCCGACCTTGTCGGCGGTGTCCTGACCGATCAGATCCGCCACCCAGCCGTTCATCGAGCCGTAACCGGTCGCGTAGACCACCACGTCGGCAGGCAATTCCGTACCGTCTTCGAGAATCACGCTGTTCTCGGTCAGCTCACGAACATTGCCGTGCGCGAGCTTGATGTCTCCATTGGCAACCAGTTCGGCAGCGCCGACATCGATGTAGTAGCCCGAGCCACGGCGTAGGTACTTCATGAACAGGCCCGAACCGTCGTCGCCCCAGTCGTGCTCGAAGCCCGCCTTCTCGAGGCGATCGTAGAAATCCTTGTCGCGCTCACGGATTGCGTCGTACACCGGGATCTGGAACTCGTGCATGATCCGGTACGGCAGCGAACCGAACGTGAGGTCCGCCTTGTGTGTCGTCATGCCGGCGGCCAGTGCTCGCTCCGAGTACAGATCGCCCAAGCCCAAATCCATCAGCGAATCCGACTTCACGATGTGCGTCGAGCTGCGCTGCACCATCGTGACGTCGATACCGTTCTCCCACAGTGCGCCGCAGATGTCGTGCGAGGAGTTGTTGGCCCCGATCACGACGACCTTCTTGCCCACGTACTGATCCGGGCCGGGGTGCTTGCTCGAGTGGTGCTGATCGCCGAGGAACTTGTCCTGCCCGGGGAACGTCGGAACGTTGGCCTTGCCGGACATACCCGTCGCCATCACCAACTGCTTGGGACGCAACGTCAACTTCTCGCCGTTGCGGTTGACCTCGACGGTCCATTCCTGGGTCTTCTCGTCGAACGACGCCGAGGTGCAGGTCGTGGAACTCCAGTACGGAACCTCCATGACCTTGGTGTACATCTCGAGCCAGTCGCCGATCTTGTCCTTGGGCGCGAACACCGGCCAGTTGTCGGGGAACGGCATGTAGGGCAGGTGGTCGTACCAAACCGGATCGTGCAGGCACAGGGACTTGTAGCGTCCGCGCCACTGATCGCCGGGTCGCTCGTGGCTGTCGATCACGATGGCCGGTACTCCGAGCTGACGCATCCGGGCGCCGAGCGCGATGCCGCCCTGGCCGCCGCCGACGATCACGACGTAAGGCTGTGTGGTGTAACCGAGTTCGCGGTCTTCGATCTCCTTCTGCTCGGCCCACGTGATGCGGTTCGGGTCTGCCCCATGCTTGGCGCCGCGCGGACGACGAGTGCCCTTGCCTTCTTCGTGTCCCTTCAACTCCTGCAGCGACGTCAGCAGGGTCCAACCTTCATCTCCCTTCAAACGAAGGTGTCCGTGCGCGCGACCGGTTGCAGTCTCGAACTCGATCCAGGCTGACGTGACGCCGTCGGCTTCGTCGGGTGTCTCGGTGGTCCGGAATCCCGAAGGATCGGTGTCGTCGAGTCGCGCGGAGAGCATGTCGGCGATCTGCTCGCGACCCTCGACGGTCTTGATGTTCCAGGTGAACGACACCAGGTCTCGCCAGAAGCTGTCGAGTGCAAATTTGCCCGCCACACGCTCGATGTCACGAGCCGCGAGGGCCGACTCGAAATCCGCCAGCCAGGCGTCGACGCGCTCCTGAGGTGTCACCGCCGTCAACTTCACCTCGGGGGTGACTGCGGAATCGATGGTTTGCGTCATCACTTCTCCTTGTTTGTGAATGTGACACACAGCACATCCCATAAGTGGCCCCGGTCACAAGCGTTGCAGTCTGTTGCAATCAGTGGACGCGGTGCCGGCGTCCGATACCGGTTACCCGCACCGAGGTGCGGGCAACCGACTCACCCCTCAGCAGGCTTGAATCTGCCGAGTCCCAGCGACTGAAATCCCACGACGTAGAACAGCGTCCACAACACGGCCCAATCCACGAAACCCAGTGCATTGCCGTGCAATCCGTCGACAACTGCCGGCTCGTGAAGAATGTACTCTGCCGCAAAGCGGTAATAGAACAAGAATGTGACCACCGCGAGCGCAAACGTGAGCAGCGCGCGGATCGCCAGGTTGACCCCGTCCGCAAAGCCCGTGGGTTTGTTACCGAAGGCGTTGGCCCAGAAGATCATCCAGAATGCCCAGCACACACCGAGCTGCGCCGGGAACTGATGGATCACACCGCCCAACTCGGCAACGGCATCGCTTCCCAAAAGTGCCTTCACCACTGGAAGCGCCACGAAGTACAAGCCGGTTCCCACGGCGAAGTTACCGATCGTGGCTGCGAGCGCCGTCTTTCCCCCACCGCCGAACAGTCGCCACGGCCAGTTGTCGAGCGTCTGGCCAGTCAGGATCACGACCACCACGACGCAGTAGAACCACCCGAGCACGGTGTCGACGGTCATCAACGGATCCGTGGCGGACAGTGACACGGACGGCAGACCGAACACGAAGTACAGCGCCAGCGTCGGGACGGCGACAAACGCGATCTCACACAAACCCACCAACGGCTGCTTCATCCCCAGGGAAGTCCACGGCCAATGCTGCCAGTTCAGGACCACCATCACCCAGGTCCCGAAGCCGAAGAGTACGAACAGCGCACCCGCGAAATATCCGAGGCCGCCCTCACGATCGGCCGCGAAATCCGGGTACAAACTCCCCAAGCCGTTTGCCAGGAGCCACGTCACCACGACGGCGAAGACCGCGGTCGCGACCATGATCGCCAGGCCTTTCGCCGGCTGCGGGAGTCGGTCGAAGCCGGCGAACTCGCAATTGAAGCCGATGAACACAACAAAAAGGATTGCCCAGAAAAGCGCCGCGTTGAACGGCAGAGGATAGAAACTCCAGGGACTGGTCGTCGGATCGGCCAGAAGGTACCAACTCGCCACGGCCAGCACGAGAACGATCACGAGGTTCGCAATCCCGAACCCGATCCAGCGGCGTGACGGTTGTCGGCTCGGCGTGGCCGGCTCCGTGGGTGTGTCGACTGTAGCGGTCATGTGCCCTCTCCCAGATTGTCTCGCAAGATGATTCGCGAAGTGGTGGCGCAACTATGGAGCCGTCGCACGGGATACCGGGAGGGTTGCCGAGGGTTGCAACCGCTGCCCCATTCTGCGGAATTGCAACACGGTGCAACCCTTCCGCATTGTGGTCGCCGTCACATACAAATCACTCACCGGTTCCCAGGCAACCGGTTCACTGCTTACGAGGAGAAACTGCATGAGCATCACGGGCAAGGTAGTACTGGTCACCGGCGCCGGCCAAGGCATCGGACGCGGAATCGCTCTCCGCCTCGCCCACGACGGCGCCGACATCGCGTTGGTCGACCTCGACCAGACCAAGCTGGATGCGGTTGCCGACGAGATCAGACGGATCGGCCGTCGTGCAACGACGTTTGTCGCCGATGTCAGCGATCGCGCGCAGGTTCACGCCGCAGTCGAACACGCGCACAGTGAGTTGAGCGGATTCGACGTCATCGTCAACAACGCGGGAATCGCTCTCGTCGGCCCGATCTCCGACGCGACGCCGGAAGAGATCTCCAAGATCTGGAGCGTCAACGTCGACGGCGTCCTGTGGGGAATTCAAGCTGCAGCAGCAAAGTTCCAAGCTCTGGGTCAGCGCGGAAAGATCATCAACGCGTCATCCATCGCCGGCCACGACGGGTTCGCCATGTTAGGTGTTTACAGCGCAACAAAATTCGCGGTCAGGGCCCTCACTCAGGCTGCAGCCAAGGAATACGCGTCCGACGGAATCACCGTCAACGCGTACTGCCCCGGCGTCGTGGGCACCGACATGTGGGTGACGATCGACAAGAGGTTCGCCGAATTGACCGGTGCACCAGAGGGCGCCACGTACGAGAAGTTCGTCGGCGGAATTGCGCTGGGTCGAGCTGAAACCCCCGACGATGTCGCCGGTTTCGTCTCGTACCTTGCCGGGCCCGATTCCGACTACATGACCGGTCAGGCCGGTCTCATCGACGGCGGCCTCGTCTACCGCTGACCGCGGTGTCTTCACTGAAAGCGGTGTCTTCGCTGAAAACGGTATCTTCGCTGAAAAAGCGGTTGCCCGAGCCTGCGATGCCGCCCGGCGAGGATCCTCGCGACTACGCGAGGACCCTCGCCGCGGTGTACGACGCGACGATGGCCGGAGACCGCGCACCGGCCCGCCCCAGGGACGTGGTCCGCCAATCGTGGCAACGCCTGCGCGAGTTAGGTATCGACCCCGAACACAACCGGGTCGAACCGTCCATGGACGTCGCCGAACTCGATCTCCGTCGTCGTGAGTCCGGACTGTACGACGTGCTCGACGACGTGACGCGTGGACTCGAATCGGTTACCGCGAGCGGTGAGAACATCATGGTCGTCGCAGATCTTCGCGGAACTGTTCTGTGGCGCAGCGGGTCCCATCGTGTACTGGACCAAGCTGCGCGTCTGGGATTTGTCGAGGGTGCGAACTGGGCCGAGGACAGCGTCGGCACCAACGCCATCGGAACGGCATTGGTGTCACGACAGGCGGTTCAGATCTTCTCGGCGGAACACTATGCGCGCAGCCATCATCCGTGGACCTGCGCGGGGGCACCCATCCGCGATCCGCGGGACGACCGTGTCATCGGCGTCGTCGACATCAGTGGTCCCGCCAAGACCGTCCACCCCACCACACTCGCTCTGGTCGACGCCGTCGCACGCCTCGCGCAATCACACCTACGCGACAAGCATCGGGACAATCTCGATCAATTGCGTTCTGTTGCAGGGCCGATGCTTGCACGTAGCGGATCACCGGCATTGGTGATCGATACTCATGGCTGGGTAGCGGCGGTCGATGCGCTACCTCATCGCTCGCGCGTGCTGCTCCCCGCGGCTTTGGCTCCCGGCAGGACGTGGTTCCCCGCTTTGGGTCTGTGCGAACTGGATCCACTTCCCGGCGGGTGGGTGGTCCGGCCGATCGCCACCGGCGAGAAAATCAGTGCGCCCACGGTGCATATCGATCTGCGCGATTCCGAGAACATGTCGGTGACCGTCACGTCGGGGTTGGGCGAATGGGCCTACTCCCCGACCCAGCGGCATGCGGAGATTCTGTTTCTCCTCGGATCCGAGAGGCGTGGACTGACCGCATCGCGGTTGGCGCAGGATCTTTTCGGTGACCCGGCCCGCACGGTGACCGCGCGGGCCGAGATGTCGCGTCTGCGCAAGAACCTTGCCGGAGTTGTTGCAGCGCAGCCGTACCGGTTCGTCGATGCAGCGCACGTCACGCTTTCCTGCCCCGACGACGGTGCACATCTGTTGCCGTTCTCGAACGCCCCGGCAGTTCGTGCCGCTCGCCTTACTCAGGCCGGTTCGGAGGCCTGAGTAAGCAACTGCAGAAACACCTCTTCGGGTTGAGCGCCGGATACTGCGACCGCACGGTTGGCGACGAAGAACGGAACGCCGCTGACCTGCAGTTGGCGGGCCATGGACAGATCTTCGCGAACAGCCTCGGCTGCGGCATCGGAGCCCAGTTGCTCGCGCACGACGTCGGCGTCGAGGCCGACGCTCACGGCCAGCTCGACCAGCACCTCACGGTCGTCGATCACCTTGCCGTCGCTGAAGTGCGCTTTGAACAGCGCTTCGAGGAGTTCGTTCTGCCGCTCACCCGCGAGATGCAGCAACCTGTGCGCATCAAAGGTGTTGGCGGCGATCACGGTGTCGAAGTCCAAGGTCAAGCCGACCTCGGCTGCCGTCGCGCTGACGTGGGCGAACATCTGACGTACCTGTTCAGGCGCCATCCCCTTCATCTCGACCAAGGCGTCGAGTTCGGTTCGTCCCTCTCCCACCGGGGTCTCCGGAGCGAGCTGGTACGAGCGCCAGATGACGTTGACGCGGTCCTTGTTCTCGAAACGATCCAGAGCCGAAAGGAACCTGGTCTTTCCGATGTAGCACCACGGACAAGCGACGTCAGACCACACTTCGATGGTCACGTCTTGGTCAATCACGATTTGATCAGTCACCGACGGTGCAACAACGAACAGGGCCGGGATTAGTCCCGGCTCGCGTCACGAGGTCACAGAATCACGTGACCAGACCACACCGGAACGCGATCAACGACGCACTCACCCGGTTGGGCACACCGAGCTTGGCGAACAACGAGGAGATATGCGTCTTGACGGTGGTCTCACCGAGGTACAGTCGCTCCGCGATGACGCTGTTGGCCGCGCCTGTCGCCAGGATTGTCAGCACTTCGCGCTCACGCTCGGTGAGCGAAGCGAGGGGAGTCAGGTCGGGTGCTTGCCGACGCGGCGCCGAGGCCACGATGGCACGTAGAGAATCGGAGCTGAACAACGAGTGGTCCGACGCCACCACCCGTACTGCCTGCTGGAACGCCTGTGGGGCCGCGTCCTTGCTCAGAAAGCTGTGCGCGCCCGCCTCGACCGCCTGCACGACCATGTCGTCGACGTCGAAGGCGGTCATCGCAATGACCTTCGGCGGATTGCTCATGGTCATCAACTCTCGGGTGGCCTCCAAGCCACCGACCCGTGCCATCTTCAGATCCATCAGCACCACGTGCGGACGAAACCGAGTGACTTTGGCTGCGACCTGATCGCCGTCCTCGGCCTCGGCAACCACCACGATGTCCGGCGCTGCTTCCAGGATGTCCTTCATTCCGCGCCGAACCCAGGCGTCGTTGTCGACGATCAAAACTGTGATGCGCGAGTCAGCGTCCATAGTGCGCTCAGATTACCCAGAGCCCCCGACAGTCGGAGGGTGGGAGGGTTACGACGACCAGGGCACCCAGCAACTGACGAGGAAATCGTCCCCCAGCGCGCCTGCCTCCACCTTGCCGCCGATTTCTCTTGCCTGTTCGGCCAACCCGCGTAAGCCGGACCGCGAACCGATCGACGTCATGGGTGCAAGCTCGCTCAGCTTGTTGCGTGCGAGGATACGAATTCCGTCGTGCGGCGACCCGGTCACCGAAATGACGAGCATCTGGTCGCTCGCGTACTTCTGGACGTTGGTCAACGATTCCTGAACGACGCGATAACAGACGTGCCCCGCCAACATTCCGACATCACCCGGGAGCAACTCCGATTCGAGACGGCAGTGAATGCCCGCGGCGCGTGCACCGTTGACCAGATCGCCGATCGCGTCGATCCCCTGGTGCCCGCCGTGTTCGCGGCGATCACCGCTTCCCCTGAGCACTCCGACGATTCCCTTCAATTCGTCCAAAGCCTCGTGCGCGGTGGTTCTGATCATCGCAGCGGTGTTGACCACCTTCTCGGGATTGTCTGCCGCGCTGACCTGTAACCCACCGGCGAACAACGAAATCCGGCTCAGACTGGCCGCGATCGTGTCGTGCATGTCGCGCGCGATCCGCGTTCGTTCCTCGGTGCGAATCATCTCGTCGCGCATCACGTCTGTTTTCTCGGTGGCAAGATCCCGTACGTGCTCTGCCTCGACGAGTTCGGTTCTGGTCCGAATCAGGAGCGAGAGCGCCACGACGATGCCGACCATGACGGCTGCGACGAGCCACGGGATCCAGATGGCGACGTCGTATTGAACAACCGCCGAACCATCCTTGGGTTTCATCGTTCCCATCGTGAGAACGGAGTACTCACGATTGCGAAAAGCGTCGTAGGTCAACGAAATTCCGCACGCGACGAAGACAGCTGCCGCAGCGGCAGCAAGCCGAGGCCCACGCGCGATCCGAGCAACGGCGAACAATGCGATGAGCGCCGCCGTCGCATCGGTGGGGAAGAACAACGGGCCGACCAGCGTGATCGCCAGAACCACCCAGGGATACTGATGGCGCCACACAAGCGATATCCCACCGGCCACGCCCAGGACGAACCCGATACCGACCAATACCGGTGGCATATTTCCCGACGCGCCTGCGATGCCCACCGTCATGAAGGAACAGAAAAGGCTGAACGCGACAGCGGCGGTAGTCCATACGCGTCGTCGCACAACGGTTCCTTTGGTGGTGATCACCGAGCAAGCGTATCCACCGCCACCGACGCCTCGAATCAGCCGAACGGGTGGACGAACCGCCAGGCTCCGACCGAAAGGATGAGGCGGACCGATCTTTCGACCGAAGCGGTGAGCAGTCCTCACATCGTTGACTTGTGCCATACCAACTCTCGAAAGGCGCACATCATGCGATCACTCCGCACTCCCCTCGCCCTCCTCGCCGTCGGCGCAGCCCTGTTCGCAACCATCGCCTCGGGCGAGACCGACGAAGCGAAGAAGGTCGACGACAACGGTTCTTCCGCCGCACCTGCGGCCGCCTTCGGAATCGGTGACGTCGTCGAACTGGGCGACTGGCGCGTCCAGGTACACGGCGTCGTCGATCCCTACGTCTCGACCAATCAGTTCATCACCGCTGATCCCGGAAACCGCTACGTCGTGGTCGACACCGAGGTCACCAACAACAGTGACAAGCCGTCGACGGTCTCGTCGATGATGTGCTTCGAACTGCAGGACTCGGCAAACAAGTCGTACAACATCACGTTCACCGACAGCAGCACGTCGAGTGTCGACGGAGAGCTTGCGCCGGGCGCTGCCAAGCGAGGCGAATTGGCGTACGAGGTCCCCGAAGCCGCCACCGGTCTGCGCCTTCAGTTCAAGTGCGATCTGTTCTCGTCCGGCTCGGCAACCATCAACCTGTCGTGAATCGTCCGGGCGATCTGCTGCTGAATCCGTGGGCACTGGTCTCGGTGGCCGTCATCTTGATCAACGACCACGTACTCAAAGGGGCATTCGGGGACACGATGACGGGCAAGCTGTCCGACGTCGCCGGTGTGTTCCTGCTTCCCCTGCTTCTGCTCTCGGTTCTCGAGGTGCTCAGGCGAAGTCTGGTGGGGCGAGCAGCGATCGCCTGGTCCATCGCGGTCACGGGGATCGGCTTCGCCGCCGTGAAGGTGATACCGCCGATCGGCGACGCATACGAGTGGGTGATCGGGTTTCTCCGCCTGACCGCAGGAGGATTCCGCGGAGATCTCTTGCCGATCCTGGTCTATCGCGATCCCTCGGACCTGTGGGTGCTCCCGATCCTGTTCGCGAGCTACCTGGTCGTCACACACAACCGCACTCGGGCGCCGGAGGGGGCGCCCGAGCGCGAGATGATCAGTCCAGGGCCGCATCCAACGTGATGTCGACGCCGGTCAGTGCCTTGCTGACCGGGCATGTTTCCTTGGCCGCCTGGGCAACCTTGGCAAAACCGTCGGCGTCGAGGCCGTCGACCTCGGCGCGAACGGTGAGCTTGATTCCGGTGAGCTTGAATCCGACCGTGTCGGGGCCGAGTGACACGTCCGCGGTGATGTCGAGGCTCTGCGGGGTCCCGCCGGCCTCGGCGATCAGGGCCGACAATTGCATCGCATAGCAGGACGAATGCGCCGCGGCGATGAGTTCCTCGGGGCTGGTGGTTCCGCCGGCCTCCTCAGCTGCGCGCTTGGGGAACGACACGTCGAAGGTGGCGACGCCCGAGCTGGTGAGTTCCACCTGTCCCGATCCGGCCTCGAGGGTGCCGTTCCAGGCGGTGCGTGCGGTACGAGTTGGCATTGCTGTCCCTACTTCCGTCTTCACATGATTCGGTGAACGCCTTGCGATCACGAACCTACCCGCGATACGTGAAGTCACACCTACTGTTTCGGACGGGACTACCCGAGGAGCGTCGCGGACAGCAGTTTCTCGACGCGGGCCTGCGCGGAGTTCTCCGAGGAAAAGTGCACGATTCGGCCGATGTCGAAGACCAGTCCGAGCGCCGCGTGGACGAGAAACCGCGCTTGGACGATCGACAACTCCGGACGCGCCTCGACACACAAGTGCGCCCACTCCTCGACGTTCAAACGCTGAATGTTGCGCAACTCGGTCCGTGATCGATCCGGCAAGCTGCCGATCTCGGCAAAGTACACGGCCAACAGTTCGCTGGTTCCGAACGAAACCTCGACGTACATCTTCGCCAACGTCTCGACGGCCGCGAGAGGAGTCTCCGACTCAGCCAACGCCGAGCCCAACGTCATAGTCAGACGATCGGACGCCCGGTGGAAGGCCGCAGCAAGAAGGTCGGCCTTGCTCGCGAAGTGCCGATACACACTCGACGCGTTGATACCCGCCGCGGCACCGATCTCCTCGATGCTCACGTCGTGGTAGCCGCGCTGATAGAACAGCAACACTGCTTCCTGAAGCAGCACTTCACGTTTCGACGTCCGTACGAGGCCTGTTTTGCGTTCGGACGCCCCTGCCCTCGCGCCGTCCTCCTCGGCAGCGGGCAATTCGACGCCGATGACGGACCAGCATGCCGCAAGAATCAGCGCTTCGATCTGCTTGGCGGACAACGCAGATCGATGACCGGTGATACTGGCGATCACACTGAGCACGGCGGGCGCGATGAGTTCTACATCCGCCGGGTCGAGTTCCGGACGAACCGCTGCCAGCGGCTCGGCGATCCGAAGATTGAGCGTGCGCATTCCCACCCGCAATTGCTCACGATCCTCGTCGACCAGGTACCTGCCCTCCCATCGGTAGAGCCCTCCCCGACGCCGATTCTCGATCGTCGCGCGGATGACACCCACCATCGTGGAGTTCAACTGCTCGCGTGGATTTTCGTTTCCGTGCACAGCTGGATCGCTGGCATCCAACAACGCCTGCGTCAGGTTGTTCACGGTGTAGACGAACAGCGCGTATTTCGTGGGGAAATGACGATAGAGGGCCGGACCGGAAATTCCGACCTTCGCTGCGATCTCGTCGATACCCACCGCATGGTAGCCACGTTCGCTGAATGCTTCCGCAGCAGCGGCCGCGATTTGTGCCTTCCGATTCTTCGGACGCGTCCGTGGTGCAGGGTCGCCGCCACGCACGGAGACGCGTGTCTGTCCGGGCACCTGCCCCTCCACTTCCGTTGCTTTCTCTTGCACTGCCTTCGTCCGCTGCACCGCACTTCCACGGGCGCGAGTCCGAACGGATCATGTTAACCGTCGCGAAGGTCGCAATTCGCGCCCGGTACTGCTTCACCCGAAACCCTACAACGCAGTTGTAGCGGCGGACGGATTCCGGAAAAAGAGTCTTGACACCCGCTCTCTCAGCGGTGTTATGTTAGTGACGATTCGCATAACCTCGCACGTAGTCCGCTGGCGGGCTCGTTCCCTGCGGCGTGAGGTCTTCTTCGCCTGCAAGAGGGTTCGATGCCGAATGACCGACCGTAAGAAAGTAGTTGTGAGCAAATGATTCGCACTCGCTTCACCGAAATGTTCGGCGTTGACCATCCCATCGTGCAAGGGGGCATGATGTGGGTGGGACGGGCAGAACTTGTTGCGGCCACGGCAAATTCCGGCGCCCTCGGGTTCTTGACGGGCCTCACTCAACCCACACCGGAAGACCTCGTCAAGGAAATTGCTCGAACCCGCGATCTCACCGACAAGCCTTTCGGCGTCAATCTCACTATTCTGCCGTCGATCACGCCGCCGCCGTACGCCGAATACCGCCAGGCGATCATCGAATCCGGGATCAAGATCGTCGAAACCGCCGGTTCCAATCCGATCGATCATCTTCCGCATTTCAAGGACGCGGGCGTGAAGGTTATCCACAAGTGCACTGCAGTTCGACATGCGGTCAAAGCCGAGAGACTGGGCGTCGACGCCGTCAGCATCGACGGCTTCGAATGCGCCGGGCACCCAGGCGAGGACGACATACCAGGGCTCATTCTGATTCCGGCGGCCACGCAGCAACTCACGATTCCGGTGATCGCTTCAGGCGGAATCGCAGATTCACGTGGACTCGTCGCGGCGCTTGCGCTCGGAGCAGACGGCGTCAACATGGGAACTCGCTTCATGTGTACCGTGGAATCCCCTGTCGCACAATCGGTTAAAGAGCAGATTGTCGCAAACACCGAACGCGACACCAAGCTCATCTTCCGGACCCTTCACAACACCGCGCGCGTAGCCGCGAATGCGATCAGTGCCGAGGTCGTCGACATCGAAGCACGTGGCGACGCGCAGTTCAGCGACATTCAGCATCTGGTAGCCGGAGCCCGCGGACGCAAGGTCTTCGAGGACGGCGACCTCGATGCAGGCATCTGGTCCGCCGGACAGAGCCAAGGATTGATCAACGACATCCCGACCGTCGCCGACATGATCGACCGCATGGTCTCGGAGGCCGAACACCTCATCACCTCACGGCTTTCCGGATTCGTCACCGCTGTGAGCGCGGCATGACCGCCACCGCCGAGACGGGCTTTCGCTCCGAAATCACCGACGGTGTACTGCGATTGACCTTCGACCGCCCGAAGCGGATGAACGCGATCGATCTGCCCACGATGACTGCTTTCGCAGCTGCCGTCCACGACGGCGGCGCAGACCCGGCCGTTCGCACCATCGTCATCACCGGATCCGGTCGAGCGTTCTGCACCGGAGCCGACCTCGCCGCAGCGGCCGTCAACCCCGCAGACCCGAAAGTCGTCATGGATGCGGCGACTTCACTGATTCGCGCCATCACCAGCGCCCCGGTCCCGGTGATCGCCGCGGTCAACGGCCCGGCCGCCGGCGTCGGCGTGTCCATCGCTCTAGCCGCGGACCTGACGTACGCCGCATCGAGCGCCTATTTCCTCCTCTCCTTCGTCAACATCGGCTTGATGCCCGACGGCGGCGCCAGTGCGTTGGTACCGGCAGCGATCGGACGCGCCCGAGCGGCCGAGATGGCATTGCTGGGCGAGCGAGTTTCCGCCGAGGACGCAGAGCGGTTCGGGCTCGTGTCCCGCACCGTCGCCGACGACGCGTTCGACGCACTCGTCGACTCCGTCGTCGATCGCACGTCGAAGGCTCCCCGACGCGCCCTCGAACTCACCAAGCGCGCACTCAATGCGGCGACACTGGACCGCCTCGATGCTGCGCTGGAGCTCGAAAATACCGGTCAGGCAGAACTTCTCACTGGCGAGGACTTCAAAGAAGGCGCGATGGCGATGCTGCAGAAACGCGCGCCCCACTTCAAGTAATCACTGCGAATTTTCGTTAACAAAACCACTGTACGAATCGACGGCTCACTGTAGCCTGAGTCACACAATCACCCACGCATGAGAGGAACCCATCGATGGCCTCCACCGATGCAGTCTCCGAGGCGCAGCGTTCACGCCGCACCAACTGGAACAATCAGATCGCCAGGCATGCGCAGATGATTCCCGATCGCACCGCACTGCGATTCCTGGGCGATTCCATCACCTGGAGCACCCTCGACGCACGCGTCGAGAAGCTGGCGGACGCTCTTGCCCGACGCGGCGTCAGCTTCGGCGACCGCGTGCTCATCCTGATGCTCAACCGCCCCGAATACCTCGAGGTCGTGCTCGCGACCAACGCACTGGGCGCCATCGCTGTTCCGGTGAACTTCCGTCTGACACCACCCGAGGTCGCTTATCTGGTAAACGACTCCGGCTCCAAAGTCATTGTCGCCGAAGGACCGTTGGCTCCGTTGGCCGGAGCTGCGCGAGCCGCGTCCGAGGGTATCGACATCTCCATCACCGTAGGCGCCCCCGCCGAGGGTGACAGCCTGAATTACGAGGACTTGATCAGCGAAGAGGGCGAGTCGCACGCGTTCGTCGACATCCCGGACGACACTCCTGCACTCATCATGTACACCTCGGGAACCACCGGTCGCCCCAAGGGCTCGGTGCTCTCCCACTCCAACCTGTCTTCGCAAGCATTGACCTGTATCAGGGCCTTCCACCTGTTCAATGCCGATTCCATCGGCTTCTGTGCGTCGCCCATGTTCCACATCGCAGCCCTCGGTTCCATAGCGCCGAGCCTGCAACTCGGCACGACCACGGTGATCCATCCGGTCGGCGCATTCGACCCGGGTCAACTACTCGACATTCTGGAAGCCGAGAAGGTCACCAGCTTGTTCCTCGTGCCCGTGCAATGGCAGGCCGTGTGCGCAGTACAGAAGGCGCAACCTCGAGCACTGTCGCTGAAGAACATCTCGTGGGGCGCCGCACCGTCGTCCGATACGATCCTGCGGGCAATGGCCGAAACCTTCCCGGACGCATTCAATGTCGCGGTCTTCGGTCAGACCGAGATGTCGCCCATCACTTGCGTTCTCGACGGCGAGGATGCGATTCGTAAGCTCGGATCCGTCGGTCGGGTCATCCCGACCATCTCGGCCAGGGTCGTCGACGAGAACATGGACGACGTGGCACCCGGTGAAATCGGTGAAATCGTCTACCGCGGGCCCACGATGATGAGCGAATACTGGAACAACCCCACCGCCACCGCTGACGCCTTCCACGGTGGATGGTTCCACTCCGGCGATCTCGTTCGAGTCGACGACGAAGGCTTCGTCTACGTCGTGGATCGCAAGAAGGACATGATCATCTCCGGCGGAGAGAACATCTACTGCGCGGAGGTGGAAAACGTTCTCTACGAACACGAATTGATCGTCGAAGCGGCCGTCGTCGGTCGCCCCGACACCAAGTGGGGCGAGGTGCCGGTAGCGATCGTCGCGATGGCGCCAGGTTCAGCCGTGGACCTGACCATCGAGGAGCTGAGCAGCTTCCTCAACGATCGTCTCGCGCGCTACAAGCACCCGAAGGACATCGTCGTCGTGGAAGCACTGCCGCGCAATGCAAGCGGCAAGGTCGTCAAGGGTGAACTGCGAGAGAAGGTTCGAGCGGTCGACGCAGTTTCCTGACTTCACACGCAAACGGGCGGCACCTCCAGCGAGGTGCCGCCCGTTTGTGTGTGCCCGTCAAGCACTCGGCGAATGCAACTTCCGATGCAGTTCTCGCACCAGCGGAACCAACTCCGGCACCGGGCCTTCGACCGGGACGTTCGGCGCAACCTCGTTGACGGACAGAGACTTCACCGGCGCCGGGGACACACCCCACTCCGCGAGCCAGTCGCCGAGTTGAGCCGAAGAGCAGATGTAGACGATACGTCCGAGGCCCACCCACGCGTGCGCGGCCGAACACATCGCGCAGTGCTCTCCCGAGGTGAATACCGTTGCCGTCGAACGCTCTTCCGGCGTCAGGTACTGAGCCGCCCACCGAGCCAGCTCGAACTCGGGGTGGCGAGTGTTGTCGCCGCCCGCGATCCGGTTTCGGTCCTCCGCCAGAAATGTTCCGTCGGCCGCTGCCAGGACGGAACCGAAAGGTTCGTCGCCGGCATCCAATGCTTCCGTTGCCAATTCGACGCAACGGCGCAGGTGACCCAGTTCGATGTCGTTCATGTGTACGCCCTCTCCCGTGATACACGAAACGGGCGGCACCGGTGAGGTGCCGCCCGTTCGTTACCTACTCTGCTGTACTACTCTGCTGCGCTTTCGCTTTCGCCGGCCTTGGTCAGCTCGATCGGCGGTGCGTCCGGCACGTCGATCGGCTTCTTGGTGGGCGTGAACGTGAACTTCGCGTCCTCACCCGAGCCTTCGCCGTCCCAGTTCTCGACGTCGACGAGCACGATGTGGCCGGGTCCGATCTCTCCGAAGAGGATCTTCTCGGACATCTGGTCCTCGATCTCGCGCTGGATGGTGCGACGCAGCGGTCGTGCACCCAGTACCGGATCGAATCCGCGCTTGGCCAGAAGCGACTTGGCCTTGTCGGTGACCTCCATGGCCATGTCCTTGTTCTTGAGTGCCGCCTCGACGCGAGCGAGCATCAGGTCGACCATCTGAACGATCTGCTCGTTCGTGAGCTGATGGAAGACGACGATGTCGTCGATACGGTTCAAGAACTCGGGACGGAAGTGCTTCTTCAGCTCATCGTGAACCTTGAGCTTCATGCGCTCGTAGTTCGACTCCGTGCCCGTTCCCGAGCTGAAGCCCAGGCCGACTGCCTTGGAGATGTCCGACGTACCGAGGTTGGACGTGAAGATCAGCACCGTGTTCTTGAAGTCGACGGTACGTCCCTGACCGTCGGTGAGACGGCCGTCCTCGAGCACCTGCAGGAGGGTGTTGTAGATCTCCTGGTGTGCCTTCTCGATCTCGTCGAACAGCACGACGCTGAACGGCTTGCGGCGCACCTTCTCGGTGAGCTGGCCACCCTCTTCGTACCCGACGTACCCGGGAGGGGCACCGAACAGACGCGAAGCGGTGAAGCGGTCGTGGAACTCGCCCATGTCGATCTGGATCAGAGCGTCGTCGTCGCCGAACAGGAAGTTGGCGAGCGACTTCGCGAGCTCCGTCTTACCGACACCGGACGGGCCGGCGAAGATGAACGAGCCCGAGGGACGCTTGGGATCCTTCAGACCTGCACGCGTACGACGGATCGCCTTCGAGACGGACTTGACCGCCTCTTCCTGGCCGATGATCCGCTTGTGCAGTTCCTCTTCCATGCGGAGCAGACGAGTGGTCTCCTCCTCGGTGAGCTTGAAGACGGGGATACCGGTCCAGTTGCCCAGAACCTCGGCGATCTGCTCGTCGTCGACCTCGGCAATGACGTCCAGGTCGCCCGCACGCCACTGCTTCTCACGCTCAGCGCGCTGAGCAACGAGGGTCTTCTCCTTGTCACGCAGGTTCGCAGCCTTCTCGAAGTCCTGCGCGTCGATCGCGGACTCCTTCTCGCGACGCGCGTCGGCGATGCGATCGTCGAATTCGCGCAGGTCCGGCGGTGCAGTCATCCGACGGATGCGCATTCGCGCGCCCGCCTCGTCGATGAGGTCGATCGCCTTGTCCGGCAAGAAGCGGTCGTTGATGTAGCGGTCGGCCAGCGTCGCCGCTGCCACGAGAGCACCGTCCGTGATGGAGACACGGTGGTGAGCCTCGTAGCGGTCACGAAGACCCTTGAGGATCTCGATGGTGTGCTCGACGGTCGGCTCGCCCACCTGAACGGGCTGGAAACGACGCTCGAGAGCAGCATCCTTCTCGATGTACTTGCGGTACTCGTCGAGCGTGGTGGCACCGATGGTCTGCAGCTCACCGCGAGCAAGCTTGGGCTTGAGGATGGAGGCCGCGTCGATAGCGCCCTCGGCCGCGCCCGCACCCACGAGGGTGTGCAGCTCGTCGATGAACAGGATGATGTCGCCGCGGGTGTTGATCTCCTTGAGAACCTTCTTCAGGCGCTCTTCGAAGTCACCGCGGTAACGGCTGCCGGCCACGAGCGACCCGAGGTCGAGCGTGTACAGCTGCTTGTCCTTGAGGGTCTCGGGGACCTCACCGTTGACGATTGCCTGAGCCAGGCCCTCGACCACAGCGGTCTTACCGACACCGGGTTCACCGATGAGAACCGGGTTGTTCTTGGTACGACGCGAGAGAACCTGCATGACACGCTCGATTTCCTTCGAGCGGCCGATGACCGGGTCCAGCTTGCCTTCGAGGGCAGCTTGCGTCAGGTTGCGACCGAACTGGTCGAGCACGAGCGAGGTGGACGGCGTGCCGGCCTCTCCGCGGGTGCCACCGGTTTCGGTGGGCTCTTTGCCCTGGTAGCCCGACAGCAGCTGGATGACCTGCTGGCGGACGCGGTTGAGATCGGCACCGAGCTTGACCAGAACCTGGGCTGCTACGCCCTCACCCTCACGGATGAGACCGAGCAGGATGTGCTCCGTACCGATGTAGTTGTGTCCGAGCTGCAGCGCTTCGCGCAGACTCAGCTCGAGGACTTTCTTGGCGCGCGGTGTGAAGGGGATGTGACCGGACGGAGCCTGCTGGCCCTGGCCGATGATCTCCTCGACCTGGCTGCGGACTCCCTCGAGGGAGATACCCAACGACTCCAACGACTTGGCTGCGACACCTTCGCCCTCGTGAATGAGGCCGAGAAGGATGTGCTCCGTGCCGATGTAGTTGTGGTTGAGCATCCTGGCTTCTTCTTGAGCCAGGACAACAACGCGCCGCGCGCGATCGGTGAACCTCTCGAACATCGCTCTCCCTCACACTCTCCGGCGGGCAGGTTCGAGACCGGATGTCTCGTCCCTGGTCGCCGCGTTTCGCTCCGGCACTACAGACTGATCGCCTCGCCGGTCAGCGGACTGACGTCCACGAATCGACAAAGGTTGCACGACCCCACTTATTACTCTAGAGGGCGCGAAGTCCACCTGCTGCTCCTCCACCCGATTGGCGGCGGAAGCCGGACTGCTTACCGTTCACAACGTCGCAGCTGAGGGAATCGTTTCCCGGTTCCTGTACGCCTGAAGCGAACAGCGATTTTCGACGCCTGATCAGCCGAATATCGGGAGTACCCGAGCGCACGGCACCTCACGCGGATTCGACGGATCCAGCGCGTTGAGCGTCAGAGTCGCCGTTCGCTGCGACGCCACCAGCGCGATGTGATCCGACAGGTCCTGCTCGCAACCGTCCTGAACAACTATGTTCGACGCGTTCGACGCGGCCAGTATTCCACTGCTGTACGGAACGACCACTTGATCGAACCGAGTCACGATGTTGGTGTACTCGACGTCATCGGAGTAGACGCCCGCGTCGCGCAGTTCGGTGACGAAGGTGGCGTTGTCGAAATCCGGTCCCCCGACGCCTTCCGGCGGCCCGACCTCCGAGCCGTCCCACAACGGAGCCGTCCCACAACGGAGCGATGGAGACGATCTTGGAAACCTTCGCGTCGCCGCCGAGAAACTTGACGTAGTACGCACTGACCGTCGTCCCCTGAGAGTGTCCGATCAGGTCGACCTTCGAGGCACCCGTCGCAGAGAGAACGTCGTCGACGAAGTCCGACAGTTGCCCTGCGCTGTCTCCGAGTGGTGCGAGACCACCGGCTACGGAAATCGGCCACGGCTGGTCCGTTCGATTCCCGAACGTGAGCGCGAAAACGCAGTACCCGTCGTTGGCCAGTACGGGTGCGAGTACGCCCCAATTGGTCTGACGGTTGGCCGCCGTCCCGTGCACCAGGACGACCGGATCAGGATGAGCAGCGGAAGGCGCGCACGAGAAGTCGTTGGTGCCAGGGGCCGATCCGCCCGGGTTGGTCGCTTCGAGGACGATTCCACTGAGGAAACCGGACGGAACGGGAAGAGGTTCGTTCGCCGACGCAAGAGACGGCGCGGACGCGGCCACGGCTCCCGCCACAGCGAGAGCGCCCACGCATGTTCGAATCCCCACCGAAGGCCTCCGCATAGTGATCAACCCACGACGGGCAATACCGAGTTGCACGGTACCGGCCGCTGATGCGCGGGGTCGAGTGCATTGAGAGCAAAAGTCGCGGCGCGCAGCGATGCCGCGATTGCCAGGTGATCGGAGATGTCTTGCTCACAACCGTCCTGGACGACGATGTTGGTGGCGTTCGGCCCAGGCTCCAGCCCATTTGTATACGGCAGCACCAGTTCGTCGTAGCGGGTCGTGATGTTCGTATAGTGAACACCCGGCGCGTAAACGCCTCCCGCACGGAGATTTTCGATGAACTCCGAGCCTGCCCCCATGTCCAGACATGCCTTGCAGATCGGGAATCCGGCCTGCGCTGCCTCGGATACCCCGAGTTCGCGAAGGCTGCGGCCGACACTTGCCTGCTCGTTTCCGAGCGTTCCCTTCCACAGCGACGCCACCGAGACGATGTTGTCCACTTTGTCGGCACCACCGAGGAACTTCGCGTAGTACCCGTTGATGATGGTGCCCTGGGAATGTCCGATCAGATCTACCGATGTAGCACCCGTGGCATCAAGTACTTGATCGACAAAATTCGACAATTGCGCTGCGCTGGAAGGAATTTCCTGCATTCCACCGATGGCCGACAACGGCCACGGCTGCTCGGGGAAGTTGCCGTATGTCAGCGCGAAGACGCAGTAGCCCTCGTTGGCGAGCAACGGCGCATAGGTGGCCCAGTTGGTCTGCCTGTTTCCACCCGTTCCGTGAACGAGCACAACCGGATTGGGATGTTCGGCAGTCGGTTTACACGAAAAGTCATTGGATCCAGGAGCTGAACCGCCAGGATTTCCCAACTCCTGAGGAACACCGGCAAGGAAGGCATTGGGCACGGGCAACGGGGCCTGAGCCGAAGCCACGGAGGTGAACCCGACGAGCATCAGAGCGGCAAGAACCACGCCCCCGAACAACCTGTTTCTGTGCACGACCGACTCCTCTACGAGAGATGCGAACCGTGCAGACGCTAACAAACTAGAACGCGTTATCAATCCGTTTCGGCAAAATGCGCCCGAATCCATTCGCGATCCATTTCAGACGGCCTTTTCGTAGGCTCGGCGCACCTCGGTGGAAATACGACCGCGGGCCGAAATCTCGAAGCCGGCACCCTTGGCCCATTCGCGGATGGCGGCACTCTGATCGCGGTCCGCAACGGGACGGGATTTGGTCACCGCTCCGTTGACTGATTTGGCGGAATTCGACTTTCTCGCATGAGGAATCCACTTTTTCAGTGCATCGCGCAGTTCCGCGGCGTGGGCGGCGGTGAGATCGATTTCGTAAGCAACTCCGTCGACGGAAAACTCCACAGTTTCGTCCGCGGGCGATTTTTTGTCCAGATCGTCAACCATCGTGACAACAACCTTTTTCACCACGACCATTCCTCCCCAGATCCTTCGATAAGCAGCGACAATAGCACCTGGACAAACGTCCTGTCTTGGCTCGTCAGGATGATTGGGACTTCTCGCCGCCGGGTATGCCGGTCGACTTGTCTTGCGACAAGGACAGTGCCGATACACTCCTCGCGACGCATCGGGGGATGCATCCAGACGGGGGAATCATGACAGACGACGGCTCGAGAAAAGACCTCTACCGAGCGCAATCTTCGCCTCCAAGAACAGCACTCTCGCCAGTATCGCTTACGGCGGACCCACGAATTTCACCATCTCCGGACGCCCTGCGATCCGGTACACCGCAACCGTCACAAATATCCCGGCGGACAACGAATGCGATCCGCCCTCAGCACAATTCGATGTCGTCACCACACCCGGATACTCCACAGCCGAGGTCATGGTCTTCCTTGTCCAGTCGGATCAGGGACTACCTGACGCACTCAACCAGGGCACGATCGACCAAATCATCGCAACAATTCGTAAGTCCGAAACTCGGGCGACCGCGCATGGATGAATCCTTTGCCGCAGGCGAATGTCGTTGGGAACTATCGAATACCTTGGGAGCGCCCCAACTGAAAAAGGTTCAGCCGCAACATGTGCGGCCGAACCTTGATCGAAGTAAAGCTAGCGAGCGGACGGACGAACGATCGGGAAGAGGATCGTCTCGCGAATACCGAGACCAGTCAAAGCCATCAGCAGTCGATCGATTCCCATGCCGGTGCCGGTGGTCGGCGGCATGCCCTGTTCCATCGCGGCGAGGAACTCCTCGTCCAGCACCATCGCTTCGTCGTCGCCTGCCGACGCGAGGCGCGCCTGGTCGACAAAGCGCTCACGCTGGATGACCGGGTCGACCAGTTCGGAGTAGCCGGTCGCCAATTCGAATCCGCGGATGTAGAGGTCCCACTTCTCGGTGACACCCTTCTTGCTGCGGTGATCACGGGTCAGTGGCGACGTCTCGACCGGGAAGTCACGGACGAACGTCGGCACGTACAGCTGATCGCCGCACTGGTGTTCCCACAACTCCTCGACGAGCTTGCCGTGGCCGTAACCCTTGTCCTTGGGAACCTCGAGGCCGACCTTCTCCGCCAGAGCGAGAAGCTCGTCGACCGTCGTATTCGGCGTGACCTCGGTGCCGATGGCAGCCGACAGCGACGGGTACATCTCGAGAACCTGCCACTCGCCACTGACGTCGTACTCGGAACCGTCGGCGAGGGTGAGGACCTGCGTGCCGAATGCTTCCTGCGCAACTTCCTGGACGAGTTCACGAATCATCTTCGCGGAATCGTCGTACGTGCCGTAGGCCTCGTACGTCTCGAGCATCGCGAACTCGGGCGAGTGAGTGGAGTCGACGCCCTCGTTGCGGAAGTTGCGGTTGATCTCGAAGACCTTCTCGATACCGCCGACGACGCAACGCTTGAGGAACAGTTCCGGCGCGATACGCAGGTACAGGTCGATGTCGAGGGCGTTCGAATGCGTGACGAACGGGCGAGCTGCCGCGCCGCCGTGCAGCGTCTGCAGCATCGGCGTCTCGACCTCGAGGAAGCCGCGGCTCTCGAGTGCATTGCGCAGCGCACGGACAACAGCGACGCGCTTGCGGGCGTTGTCCCGAGCCTCGGGGCGAACGATCAGATCCGCGTAGCGCTGACGCACCCGGGACTCTTCGCTCATCTCCTTGTGAGCAACCGGCAGGGGGCGCAGCGACTTGGACGCGATCTGCCACGCGTCGGCCATCACGCTGAGCTCGCCGCGACGGGAGCTGATGACCTCACCGTGGATGAAGACGAAGTCGCCGAGGTCGACGTCGGACTTCCAGGCAGCCAGTGCCTCTTCGCCGACGCCGGCGAGGCTGATCATGGCCTGCAGCTGGGTACCGTCGCCTTCCTGCAGAGTCGCGAAGCACAGCTTGCCGGTGTTGCGCATGAAGATGACGCGGCCGACGACGCCGACCAGCACGCCAGTCGCCGTGTCCGGCTCGAGTTCCGGGTACTCCGCGCGGATCTGCGCGAGCGTGTGGGTGCGATCGACCGAAACCGGGTACGCCTCCTGCCCCTGCGCGAGGATCCGTTCACGCTTCTCGCGCCGGATACGGAGCTGCTCGGGGGTGTCGTCGACTGGCTGGGCTTCTACATCACTCACGGGGTACAAGACTACTGGGCCGTGTCCACCGCGTTTGTTGCTGGTAGCACCGCGGCCACCGCGAGCACGATTCCCGACAGCATGTACAGCCCGACCCGAACGTGATTCCACATAGTCCAACCCGCCTCGTACGACGCCCATGCGGCCGCGTCGGTAGTGCTGACCGAGGCAAACGCGTCGTTGCGAGGGACGTGGTAGATCGCGGTCACCGCGAAGGACGCGAGCACCCCGACGCAACCGACGACAGCAAGGACCCAGCCGTCCGGTCTGGAGATCGATGCCCAGATTCCAGCGGCGATCGCGGTGAGCGCCGATCCGACCAGCGGAAGCATCAACGCACTACGCGGCGCTTCGACGTTGATCGCCTGCATCGACGTGATCGCGGTATGTGCATCCACCGACCGCAGGGCGGGCATCACGAAGGAAGAGAAGGCAAACAACGCACCACCGGCAACGAGCGCGCCGAGCGCAGTCACCCCGAGCAACAGCTCCAAGAAGATCTCGGATTTCTTCACGACCAGACCCCCGTTCGGGCAGCCTCGCCGGCAAAAGTGGTGAAATCTCGAGCGGGTCGTTCCAGGACCTCTTCGACGACGCCGGTCACACTTTGATTTCGTCCGTCGAGAACCTCGGCAAACAGGTACCTGAGTAACTCCACGACGTCACTCGGGACGCCGACCTCCGCCATGCCGTCGGAAAACTGTTTGAGTCCAATTCTTTCGAATGTCACGAGACGACCCGACGCCGTCGAAATCGCATCCACCGCCGCCGCGAAGGTGAGCAACTCCGGACCCGTCACCTCGAGAACTCGGCCGAGGAGGTCGGTTCGAGTCAATGTGGCCACCGCCACGTCAGCGAGATCGTCGACGTCGATGAACGGCTCCCCCACCTCACCGACCGGAAGTTCCAGGTGGCCTTCCCGAATCGGATCGAGTAGATACCCCTCACTGAAGTTCTGGGCAAACCAGCTGGCCCGCACCACAGCCCATTCCAGACCGGTGTCGGCCAGAACCTGCTCGGCTTTCTGCGCCGCCGGTTCACCGCGCCCGGACAGGAGCACCATGCGACGAACCCCTTCGCGGTACGCAAGCTCCGCGAGTTCCTCGATGTGGGTGCTCGATTCCGGCACTGCGAGGTCCGGCGCATACGTCACGTATGCCGCTTCGACACCGGACATCGCGGGCTGCCACGTCGACTGATCGTTCCAGTCGAAACGCGTCCCGGATGTTCTCGACGCGATTCGGGTACGGATTCCCACCGCCGTCAGCCTCTGAGCAACGCGCGCACCGGTCTTGCCGGTACCACCGATCACTACTGCCGATTGAATGTCGCTTGTTGTCGTCATGCACTCATTCGATAGCGCGGCGGCAATACGATCCATAGCTGAAGGTCGCAAAAACATACGTCAGCGTCTACCGTCGAAGCATGGATGCATTGTCGATGATGCTGGCCGGATCGCGGGCGGAGGGCGCTTTTCTGCTGCGCTCGCTGCTCGATCCACCGTGGTCATTACGTATCGAGGACCACGCACCGATCACCGTGCTGGTTCTGGTTCGCGGAAGCGCAGTCGTCGTCTCCGACACCGGACAGACAGAAGATCTCGAGACCGGCGACGTTGCACTCCTGCGCGGCCCCGATCCCTATACGGTCGCCGATCACCCGGACACCCCGGTCCACGTACTCATCGACGAGGCACAAAACTGCGCCGCAGTCGACGGATCGCCACTCGCGGACATGTCGGTTCTCGGCGTTCGCACCTGGGGCAACTCGACCAGTGGCCAGACCGTCATGCTCACGGGCACATACCGTTTGGACTCCTATGTCAGCCGTCAGATCCTCGACAGCCTGACACCCGTCGCGGTAGTGCGACGCAGCATCGAAACCGCGCCGATGACGACGCTTCTGGAACAACAGATCGCCGCCAACGGACCAGGACAAGAAGTGTTGTTGGACAGGCTCCTGGACCTGGTCCTGATCTCGGCGGTCCGTACGTGGTTCGCCGAGAACCAGAATCGATCACCGCGATGGATCAAGGCCTATGAGGATCCCGTCATCGGGCATGCCTTGCGGCTCATACACAATCGGCCGGAACACCCCTGGACGGTCGCGAGCCTGGCCCAGGAGTCCGGCAGCTCGCGAGCGGCCTTCGCGCGCCGGTTCACCAGCCTCATGGGGCTCGGACCTGTCGGCTATCTGACCGACTGGCGACTGTCCGTGGCGGCGGATCTACTCGCAGACCCGGCACGAACGGTGTCGTCGATCGCGCGAGAAGTGGGCTACTCGAGCCCCTTTGCCCTCACAACCGCGTTCACCCGTCATCACGGAATGAGCCCGAAGATGTACCGCCAGACCCGCTGTGCGCCTTTATTAACCGCCCGCGGTTAATAAAGGCGCACAGCAAATACCTCAATGAGCCGAAACCGCCGCCAGCTCGCGGGAGCAATGACGAACTCCGCTCAGCGCACCGAGCAGGCCGGCGGCCTTGATCGCCTGGTACCCGCCCACGAGATCGGTGGCCTTGTGCAGACCCAACTGCTGCAACGACGCTGCGGCCAGGCTCGAGGTGTAGCCCTCGGAGCAGACGATCACCCACTCGACGTCGTGGTCAGTGGCCAACGCGAGGTGTGCGCTGCTGGTGGGGTCGAGGCGCCATTCGAGCACGTTCCGCTCGATCGCGAGTGCACCGGGAAGAGTTCCCTCGATGGCGCGCTGCGCCTGCGGGCGAATGTCGACGAAGATCGCGCCGCGGTGGAAGGCTTCGGTGAGCTGGAAGACGTACATACGATCGATCTGTGCGCGAGCGTCGTCGAGCATTTGGTCGATGGTCATTTGGTGCCCCCCTCGGGCAGGTCGGTCAGCTCGGTACGGGTGCGGCGAAGTGTCCGGTGATCCGTCACTTCGTAGAAGGACATTGCCGTCAGCGGCGGCGAGTAGGCGTGAACACTCAGAGTCGGTGCATCAGAGCTGATTTCGATCGGAGCACCGGGAGCATCCGTCGATCGCACGACGTCGTGAACCCATCCGAGCGGGAACGAAGCCTGATCGCCGGCGTCGAGCTGGCGTTCCACCAGGGCGTCACCGGCCCAACGGAATTCGGTGAGCGAACCACTGAGGACGGTCAAGGCACCGAACGAGCCTGCGTGGTCGTGCAATTCGGTGTTGCGTTCGGGCACCCAACTGATGAGCCACACATCGACGTCGTCGTCCGCGTGCAAGCGGGTGGACCAACGGTCGAGCGTCGGGAAGGTGTCGGGGATGAGGTGATCGAAACGGCCGTCGAGCACGCCGTTTGCTCCCTCGTCGGTCAGACGCAGCAGATCGGCCGGGCGAAGGCGGGTAGGCAACGACGCACCACTCGGGCGACGTCCGGACGCCCCACGGTTAGCGCTACGACCTGCGGAAACAGCACGGTCAGCAGTAAGAGTCGGGGCCAAAACAGAGAGATCTGCAGAATATGTGGATAGCACGAGCTAGCTCCAAGGAATGTGAATTGGTCAAGGCAGCGGTCAGCCTCGACAACACTCCTGAGCACCCATGCAGCGATTCACGAGCACCATTGTGGCATAACTTTTGCAATCGCGAAACCGCTGGAACGAAACCATCGATCAGGCGACGGGTCGTCGACCGGATCCACGACGCGCCTGATTGCGCTCGAAGACCAACCTCAGCCCCTCGAGGGTGAGGTCCCGTTCGAGGTGATCGATGGTGTCGGACTCGGGAATGATCAGCGGTGCGCTGTCCCCGGTCGCGATCACGGAGACGTCGTCACCACCGAACTCCGGTAGTTCGTCGCGGACGCGGTTGACCAATCCGTCGACGAGGCCCGCAAAGCCGAATACCGCACCGGACTGCATGCATTCGACGGTATTCTTGCCGACCACCGAACGCGGGCGCACCAATTCGACCTTGCGCAGCGCAGCGGACTGCGACGCCAAGGCATCGGTCGAGATCTCGAGTCCGGGCGCGATGCAGCCGCCCAGAAACTCACCCTTGGCGGAAACGACGTCGACACAGGTCGACGTACCGAAGTCCACGACAATGCATGGCCCCTCGTAAAGATGGTGAGCGGCAAGGCTGTTGACGATCCGGTCGGCTCCCACCTCTTTGGGGTTGTCCACCAGCAGTGGCACACCGGTGCGAATACCCGGTTCGACCACCACATGGGGAACGTGACCCCAGTACCGCTCGAGCATCACACGGATTTCACGCAAGACGGACGGCACTGTCGACAGCGCCGCAACGCCGGTGATCTGATCGACATGAGAACCCAACAGCCCACGGAAGGTCAACGCCAACTCGTCGGCAGTCATCCGAGGATCGGTTCGCATTCGCCAGTCCTGCAACAGCTTCGAATACTCACCAGTCCCGGAGAACAGACCGAGAACGATGTTGGTGTTCCGGACGTCGACCGTGAGCAGCATGGATTACACCAGGCTGGATTCGCGCGAGGCCTCGAGCGTCGACAGCATGCGTGGGGTGATCAGACCCGAACCCTCCGGCGCGTGAGCCGGGTCGGAACCGAGTTCGATCTGCTTGTTGTCGGCATCGACGAAGACTACGCGCGGGGAGTACTCCTTGACTTCCTGCTCGTTCATCACGCCGTAGGCGATGAGGATGACCAGGTCGCCTGGCTTGACCAGATGCGCTGCCGCACCATTGATTCCGATGACACCGGTTCCACGCTCGCCGGCAATGACGTACGTCTCGAGACGCGCACCGTTGTCGATGTCGACGATGCACACCTGTTCGCCTTCGAGGAGGTCTGCGGCGTCCATCAGATCCTGGTCGACGGTGACGGAGCCGACGTAATGCAGGTCGGCGTGAGTCACGGTGGCGCGGTGGATCTTCGACTTCATCATCGTGCGAAACATATCCAGGTCCTTACTCGTGAAAAGTGCTCAGTGAGACAGCAGGTCGTCGATGGCGTCGGCGGATGGGTCGTTGTCACGCTCGAGGAAGCCGGTTCCCACCGCGACACCGACGTTGTCGATCAAACGGGTGGTTCCGAGCTTGGCGGCCACCAACAGTCGACCGTCACCTCGCTCGGGCGCGGGGCCCAGATCGACGCCCCGAACCTCGAGGTAGTCGACCTCGATTTCCGGAACAGCTGCCAGAACAGCGCGTGCGGTTTCCAGGATTGCTTCCGCTCCCCCAGCCGCCGCGTGTGCACCGGCGATCAGAGCGGCGGACAGCGCGACCGCTGCCGCGCGCTGGTTCTCGTCGAGGTAGCGATTGCGAGAGGACAACGCGAGGCCGTCGAACTCGCGAACCGTCGGAACTCCGATGATCTGTACATCGAAGTTGAGATCCCACACCATCTGACGGATGAGCGTCAGCTGCTGGTAGTCCTTCTCACCGAAGTACGCGTGATTGGGTGCCGCGATCTGCAGCAGCTTCGCCACTACCGTCAGCATTCCCGCGAAGTGAGTGGGGCGCGCTCCGCCTTCGAGTTCGCTACCCAACGGGCCCGGCACGATGGTGGTGCGCTGACCACGCGGGTACATCGTCTTGGCGCTCGGCGCGAACACCAATTCGACGCCCTCGGCGCGCAACAGGTCGAGATCCGCATCGAGAGTGCGCGGGTACGCGTCCAGGTCTTCACCGGCACCGAACTGGAGCGGGTTCACGAAGATGGAAACGATCACGACGGCGCCGGTGACCTTGGCCTGACGAACCAGTTCGATGTGGCCGGCATGCAGCGCACCCATCGTCGGAACGAGCGCCACCTGACGCCCGACACCTCGCAGTGCCCGCGAGACGCGCCGAAGCTTGTCCGGATCGTGGTGCACCGTCAGTTCGCCGCGCTTGTATCCGCCCTGCAGATCACTCACGACGGTCACCTCCCGTTTCAGTCAAGATGTCGAACAATTCGGTGGGGGCGCCCACCCGCTGGGCCGATCGCAAGGACATCGCCCGATAGCCGGCAGCGAGCTCCGGATCCAGGTCTGTCAGTACGCGCAAATGTGTGTCGACAGCAGCAGCGTCGCCGCGTGCCACCGGGCCGGTCAACGCCGAGGGACCGCGTCGTAGCGCGTTGTCCAAGGCCGCCGACAGCAGCGGCTGCAGGACTCGCTCGGCCACTCCACCCGGATCGCCGTCGACCAACTGCTGACCGAGCAGCTCGTCACCTTGCAACGACGCTCGCAGGGCCTCGACGGCGTCGACCACGAGCGTGACCAGGTGATTACTGCCGTGAGCCAGTGCGGCGTGGTAGAGCGCGCGGTTCTCCTCGCGCACTCGGACGGGCTCGCCGCCGATCTCGAGGACCAGTGACTGCGCGATCGCGTAACCGATGTCGTCGGCAGCGGTGATTCCGAAGCATGCCGACGACAGCCGTGCGGTGTCCTCGTCGTGACCGGTGAACGTCATCGCCGGATGGATAGCCAGGGGTAGTGCGCCCAGTTCGGTGAGTGGAGTCAGGATCGCGATCCCGTTGGCACCGGACGTATGGGCGACGAGCGTGCCCGGCTTGACGGCATGGGTGGCCGCCAGACCTCGAACAAGATCCGCAAGCTGATCGTCAGGAACGGCGAGAATCAGCAACTCGGAACGAGCTGCGACGTCGGCAGCCGGAAGAATTTCGGTATCGGGAAGCCGCTTCACAGCGCGGGCAACCGAGGCGCTGGAGACGGCGGAGCAAGCGCTGACAACATGACCGGCTCGCTCCAATGCGGCACCGACAGCTGTTCCGACCCGGCCTGCGGAGACAATTCCTACCGTCAATCGCGCAGGTGCAGGTCCATTAGTGATCCCGAAGGAAGTCACCGGATTCCTCTCGTTCGTTCCAGTCCCGCTCGGCGGGTACCAGACGTTCTGCGTCCGAGGATATCCTTCGCCCGAACCGTCATGCCATGGCCGGGCGAGTGATCTGCGACTCAGTCCTCTCGGCGACGGCGTCGACCGGAGCCTTCGGACGGGTTGTTCGAACTCAGGTTTGCCATGATTTCGGCGACGGTCAATCCGTTGGAATGAGCACCGCTGGCGGCATCTTCCGGGGCAGCACGGCGACGACGTCGCGGCTCCGCGTCAGGCTCCGCAGCGGATTCGGGTTCAGCTTCCGCGACAGCTTCGGGAACAACCGCGGGAACAACCTCGGGCACCTCTTCGACGACAGCGTCTTCGATGACGGCATCTTCGATGTTCGGGGCCTGGGCGGGAGCCTTGACTTCAGGCTCGACCGGCGCGACCGGCTCCGAATCCTTCTTCACCGGAACGTCTTTCACCGTTCGTGTCGGCGAGGAACTCACCGGAGAACTCGGTGCTTGGTTCCCGCTCTGGGGCTTCTGTGTCTCTTGTGGCTTCTGCGTCTCTCGAGACTTCTGGGTCGGGATGACGCGCGGCGCCACGAAGCTGCTGTCACGCCACGACGTCTCCGCGAACACGACGGTTGTCTCAGCAGTCACCGGATCGTCGTTGGGCGAAGCCAAGCCGCCGACGTTCGGTGCCGGTTGGCTGGGTCCGCTCTGGCCGGCGCCGGGGACGTACAACCCCGACGGTGCCGGCTGGTACGCGCCGTACGAACTACCGCCAAGTTCCGGTACTCGCGTCGAATCGGTCTTGAGCGCGGTCTGTTCGGGCAGCAGCCCACCTTCGAACAGTGCTTCGAGGTTTCGGCGCAGCGCCACCAATTCGGCGCGCAACCCGGCCAGCTCCTCCGCGTCCGCGGTCACCTCACGTCGCACGCGACCTTCGACGCTCAGTTCGTACTCGCGTCGAGCAGAAATTTCACGTTCGAGCTGCAGTTCGTACACGGTCTGCAGATCGGCAACCTTGGCTTTGTCCAGTGCCGACTCACGCCGATACTTGGTCATGGCGATAGCGCCGAGGGTGGCTGCCCACAGAGCGACGACCAGACCCACCCGAAGAAGCTGAACGCTGTTACTGAAAATCAGAAACAGCGAAGCAATGACAGCAAGTGCCAGAAGAGCAGCAATGATCATCTGGCTCGCGCTGCGCTTGCTTCGGCGCGCAGACTTCGATCGACCAGAATTTGTCATGGTTGCCAGGGTACTTGCCGAGACCGGGGTCGCCACGTACCTCGGTGGGTGATTTGCCGACCAGGCTGTCAGTGCGCAGGCTCGTCAGGTGTATCTTCCGGCGTCTTGCAACAATGTTCGAGCCACAGAGCTGCCGCTACCAGCGCAATTGCGGCGCCCAACCCCACCCACGCGCCCGGCGTGTCGGAGGCTGCAGCCTGCAGAACCGAGCGCTGTGGGATGAGATACACCAGCACTCCGACCCAGACACCGACGGTAGCTGAACCGACCAAAGCGGATGCTTTGGCCAATGCCAGCGCTCGGGCGGCGGTGATCGGATGAAGCTGTCTGAGCCCGTCGCCGACCTGCCGGTTTTTGACGCGTGAACGAATGACAAAAGCGAAGACGGCCTCGGCAACGGCCACGAAGTACAGCGACGCTCCCGCATAAACAGGGATGGGCGGCATCGAACCGTAGAACACGCGAATCAGAATCCAGGTGGCCACGGCCGCCACTGCGGCGAGTACCGCGAGTTCACTGATCCGGGTCGGCTTCAAACCCTTGTCGTTTTCGGTCACCGCGCAAGCACCACATCGGTAGTGCGGACACCTTCGCGCTCAGTGCGATCGAGGCCGTCGAGAATTTGTGCCACCGGCAACTCCTGGCCGTCGACGATCAGCGTCGCGTCAGGCTCGACGTCCAGCCAGGGAACGAGAACGAATGCCCGAAGATGCGCGCGCGGATGCGGAAGTGTGAGCACGGGATCGGAACTGACGACGCCTTCGCAGTCGACTACGTCCACGTCCAGGCTCCGTGGCCCCCACCGCTGTTCGCGCACCCGGTCTGCGGCTTCCTCGAGAGCTTGCGAGCGGCGAAGCCATTCAGCGGAATCGGCTTCGGGATCGTCGACCACCACCACCGCGTTGTAGAAATCCTGCTGCTCGACGCCACCCCACGGCGCGGTCGAATAGACCGGTGAGACAGCAACGACGGCGCTGCCCAACCCGTCGACAACGGACTGCAGGTGAGCCACGCTGTCGCCGATGTTGGAACCGATCGACAGAACAGCGCGCGTCATGCCGATCGGGTCCGATGTGCGACGACGGCGACGTCCGCAAAAACCAGCGGAATCGGTGCCGACGGTTTGTGGACAACAACCTCGACGCTCTCGACTCGCGAATCTTTCATGACGTCGTCGGCGATCTCCGCGGCGACGGTCTCGATGAGATCGCGCGACGGGCCGGCGACTATCGCTGCGGCGGCTTCCGCCAACTCGCCGTAGTGCAGGGTCTGCGTCAGGTCGTCCGACGCCGCGGCGGGAGCCAAGTCCATCCACACGGTGATGTCGATGAAGAAGTCCTGACCGTCACGCTTCTCGTGGTCGAACACTCCGTGATTGCCGCGAACCTTCAGTCCGCGCAATTCGATTCGGTCCCCCATGTCAGGCCCTTTCTCGTCCACGGTTCCAGGCGTCGACCACGGCAATGGCGTCGAGCGAAGCTTGTGCGTCGTGCACCCGAACTCCCCAGGCGCCTTCGCGCGCTGCAAGGGCGGAGACCACGGCCGTCGCAGTCTCGCGGCCACCAGGTGGACGCGGATTGCCGTCGGGATCGCTGAGCAGAGACCCCAGGAACCGCTTGCGGGAAGCGCCGACCAGTACCGGGAATCCGGTCGCGTTGAACTCGGGTAGTGCTCGCAACAGGGCCCAGTTGTGGTCGGCGTTCTTCGCGAACCCGAGGCCGGGGTCGAGGATGATCGACGACGAATCGACCCCTGCTTTCAACGCCAGATCGACCTGCGACAGCAGTTCGTCACGGACGTCGCGGACCACGTCGTCGTAGTGATCGGCGCTGCCACGATGGACGTAGTCACCGGCCGAGCGCCAATGCATGAGGATCCAGGGCACTCCGGCGTCGGCCACAACGGAGGCCATGTCGGGGTCTGCGCGACCGCCCGATACGTCGTTGACGATGCCTGCGCCCGCTTCGATCGCGGCGGCGGCGACGGAAGCACGCATCGTGTCGACGCTGACGCGAATTCCGGCTGCCACGAGTTCTTCGATCACCGGGGCAATTCGGTCCGCCTCGAGTTTCGGATCGACGCGGGTGGCTCCGGGACGCGTCGACTCGCCGCCGACGTCGACGATGTCGACGCCGATGCGTTGCAGTTCGAGTCCGCGAGCGATCGCCGCGTCACGATCGAGAAATTGACCACCGTCGGAAAACGAATCGGCGGTGACGTTCAGAATCCCCATCACGACCATCCGGGCCGGATCGCTGCCTGCAACGGGAGCCGCGGACATCTTGCTCACTTACGCAGGATGAGGTCCAGCGCTTCGGACCGCGAGGCCGCGCTGGATTGCAGGAGCCCACGAACCGCAGACGTGGTCGTGCTGGCTCCGGGCTTGCGGATACCGCGCATCGCCATGCACAGATGCTCGGCTTCGATGACGACGATGGCTCCACGCGGGTCGAGCTTGCGCATCAAAGCATCCGCGATCTGACTGGTCAGGCGTTCTTGCACCTGCGGACGCTTGGCGTACAGGTCGACGACGCGCGCGAGCTTCGACAAACCGGTGACCTTGCCCGACTTTCCCGGGATGTAGCCAACGTGAGCAACACCGTGGAAGGACACCAGGTGGTGCTCGCACGTCGAGAACATCGGAATGTCTCGCACGAGCACCAATTCCTGGTGACCCTCGTCGAAAGTCGTGTTCAACGCGTCGTCGGGCTCGGAGTACAGGCCCGCGAAGATCTCCTTGTACGAGCGCGCCACCCGGGCCGGCGTATCGAGCAGGCCTGGGCGCTCCGGATCTTCACCGACCGCGATCAACAATTCCCGTACGGCAGCCTCTGCCCGCGCCTGATCGAACGGGCGGCCCGTTCCGAGCGACACCAGTTCACTGGCCACATCATTCACCGACAACCGAACTCTCCTCGAGAATTGTTCACAGGTCCCCCGCCGCAGAGCCTAGTGGCGCAAGGTCAGCGAGATCCGTCCGGTCCGTCCCAGCGAACGGTGCTCGGTCCCTCGTCCTCAGCCGAATGATGCGGCGGAGGAGTTTGCGGCTGTTCCGGTGCGGGGCTCTGCCACTGGTTTTCACCCGACGGGTTTCCCCGGTTCGGATCGGCGAAGGGTCCACTGTCCGGGTACTGCACCGGGTAATCGGGCTGCGCGGGGTAACGGCGGCCGGGATGCGGCTGCTCCGGGTACGCCTGCTGCCCCGGGTGCGGCTGGCCGTACTGCCCCTGATCGGGCTGGGGCTGACCGTGTTGGGGCTGACCGTACTGGCCCTGCGACTGGTTCGGCGGGGTCGGATTCTGTCCACCGGTGTACCCACCCGACTGCTGTCCGGGGTACGTCGGCGACGGGTTCTCACGCGGAGGCCAACCCGGTGCCGACCATCCGGCGGGCGCTCCGTAGTCGGGTGTTCCCGGTTGCGGAGTCTGCTGCGGAGCACTCGGCTGCGGGTACGAAGGCTGTGCGTAGCCGTTCGAGGGTCCCTGGTTGCCGTTGTTGGGGAGACCACCGTTGTTGGGGAGACCACCGTTGGGGGCACCGCTGTTGGGTGCACCTGCCTTGACGAGAACAGGTGCGGCAGCTGGCTCCGGCCAGGTTTCGCCGCGCTCGATCGCGAGTTCGCGAGGAGTCTTCACCGGCGGACGATCCGAAGGCGTACGCCCACCGAAATCGTTGAAAGCCGTGATGCGCGGACGCTTTTCGACGCCGGCAAGGATCTTCTCGAGGTCCTTGCGAGTCAACGTCTCACGCTCGAGCAGTTCGGTAGCGATGAGGTCGAGCGCATCGCGGTACTCGTTGAGGATTGCCCACGCTTCGGTGTGCGCTGCCTCGATGAGGTTGCGCACCTCTTCGTCGATTTCACGGGCGATCTCGTGTGAGTAGTCGGACTGAACGCCCATCGAACGGCCGAGGAACGGATCCCCGCCCTCCTGTCCGTAGCGAACCGCGCCGAGCTTGGCACTCATGCCGTATTCGGTGACCATCGCGCGGGCGATCTTGGTCGCCATGTCGATATCGGACGACGCTCCGGTGGTGGGCTCGTGGAACACCAACTCCTCGGCGGCGCGTCCACCCATTGCCATGACGAGACGAGCGATCATCTCCGAACGCGTCATCAAACCCTTGTCGTCCTCGGGCACGGTCATCGCGTGGCCGCCGGTGCGTCCGCGAGCGAGGATCGTGACCTTGTAGACCGGCTCGATGTCAGGCATTGCCCAAGCAGCCAGCGTGTGACCGCCCTCGTGGTACGCCGTGATCTTCTTCTCGTGCTCGCTGATGATGCGACTCTTACGCCGCGGTCCACCGACAACACGGTCCACCGATTCCTCGAGCGAGGCTTCGGTGATGACGGTCCCGTTTTCGCGTGCGGTGAGCAGTGCAGCCTCGTTGATGACGTTGGCGAGATCAGCACCCGACATTCCGACGGTCCGCTTGGCGAGACCTTCGAGGTCGGCGTTGGGATCGATCGGCTTGCCCTGCGAGTGCACGCGCAGGATCGCGCGGCGACCGGCGAGGTCGGGGGCGCCGACCGGAATCTGGCGATCGAAGCGTCCCGGACGCAGCAGTGCGGGGTCGAGGATGTCGGGGCGGTTGGTTGCGGCGATCAAGATGATGCCGGTGCGATCACCGAAGCCGTCCATCTCGACGAGCAACTGGTTGAGTGTCTGCTCGCGCTCGTCGTGTCCGCCGCCCAATCCTGCGCCGCGCTGACGACCGACGGCGTCGATCTCGTCGACAAAGATGATGCAGGGGCTGTTCTGCTTGGCCTGCTCGAACATGTCGCGAACACGCGAAGCACCGACACCGACGAACATCTCGACGAAGTCCGAGCCGGAGATGGTGAAGAACGGGACGCCGGCTTCGCCTGCGACAGCGCGAGCGAGCAGCGTCTTACCGGTTCCGGGAGGGCCGTACAGCAGCACACCGCGCGGAATCTTGGCGCCGAGCGCCTGGTAGCGAGCCGGGTTCTGCAGGAAGTCCTTGATCTCGTACAGCTCTTCGACAGCCTCGTCCGCACCGGCGACGTCGGCGAACGTGGTTTTCGGCATGTCCTTGGTGAGCTGCTTGGCCTTCGACTTACCGAATCCCATGACTCCGCCGCGACCACCGCCGCCCTGCATCCGGTTCATGACGAAGAAGAAGATGCCGAACAGAATGATCATCGGCAGCACGAACAGAAGGATCGACGTCAGCCAGCTCTCCTGAGTGACCGTCGTGTTGAACTTGTCCGCACCGGCGCCTTCGACCTTGTCGAAGATCTGCTCCGACGCACTCGCGGGGTACTTCGCCAGGATCTGCGTCTTACCGTCGGTGGCGTCGTTGCCGTTCTTGAGCCACAGACGAACCTGCTGCTCACGGTCGTCGATCTGCGCCGACTCAACGTTCTTGGCGTCGAGTTGGGAGATCGCGACCGAGGTGTCGACGGTCTTGAAGTCGCGGGTGTCGTTGCTGAAGTAGCTGAAGGCATAGATCACCAACAGCACGACGGCTACGAGTAGCACGTTACGGAACACAGTCTTACGGTTCATACAGGTCGGCCGATGTGGCCGGTCCTTTCGAGAGTGCGGGTCTGCCAGGTCGCCTTCCGGCTGCCAACCGGACACCTGCAGGTTACCGCGATCGGCCCCATCGATGCCCGCCAGCGGCCGTGCCGCTTGGTTGGAACGGTCGTCACTGTGTTCAACGTGCGCATTGCCGATCAGGTTCCCGGGCTACGTCGCAGCACAGTTTCCTGTGAGCGAACATGCTCATAGTGGTTATCGTGCGTTTTTCCGACGCTTGTCCGTCGTTATTCGTCAGGCCGTGTCGGAGAGGATTCCCGCAACAGCGTCAGCGGCGCCCGATTGGTCACCGTCGATGATGCGGTGAGCGAGATGATCGAGTCGCGCAGACAGTCGAGCCGAGGATTCGGGCACGTCCGCCTGCTGGGCGATGGTCTCGTCGAGGTCAGCCAGTAAGCCACCTCCGGCCAGGTGCCTGACGCAGCGCCATGTCTCGGCGAAGTTTCTCGCGGTCCCGTCGTCGGTCAACATCGCGACCCGAAGCGCAGCGTTGGGATTCGACGCCGCCGCCCGAGCCAGGCCGGCCATGATCGCCTCCCTGGCGGCAGTCAGTTCGTCGACGGTTCGGTCCTGTAGCCGCACTCCCGAGTCCGCAGAGCGGCCCGCGTCGGGCGTCGGAGCTTCACGAATCACTGCACCGTTACCGTGCTGAATTTCGACTCTGCCCCGAATCTCGAGGGCCACGAGCGCTTGAGCCAGCGACGCGCGACTCACGCCGAGTTCGGCAGCCAGGCTGCGTTCGGGAGGAAGCCGATCGCCGGGCGAAAGGCCTTGAGCCTCGATGAAATTCGAAATGTGCTCGGCCAACTGCTCGTACAGGCGCGGACGCTTCAATCGTCCGGGCAGGCCCGAGCGCGAGCCGGGCGATGACGTCGAATTCATGCCTCGGAGTGTACTTGACAAATGGAGCAGTGGCAGAGAGGCTAGGCCAATTCCAAGTGATGCAGACCACAAGCTGGTCGCGAACGGATTGAGAGTTCGATGGCAAATGTCATAGCCCTGTCAGTACTTGTCCTGGTGTTCGTCATATCCACCGTGAGGTCGGTGAACATGGGTGCGCTCGCCCTGGTGGCTGCCTTCGTCGTCGGAACACTGGTCTTCACCGTCGATACCAGCGAGATCCTCGACGGCTTCCCGGCCAGCCTCTTCGTCATCCTGGTCGGCGTCACCTACCTGTTCGCGCTGGCCAGAAACAACGGCACGGTCGACTGGATCATTCACGCGGCAGTCCGCGCGGTCAGAGGACGAGTGGCCCTCGTGCCGTGGGCGATGTTCGCGGTGTGCGCAGCCGTGACCGCCATGGGCGCGGTCAGTCCCGCTGCCGTCGCCATCATCGCGCCCGTGGCAATGGGCTTCGCCACCCGCTACCGGATCCACCCCATGCTGATGGGCTTCATGGTCGTCCAGGGCGCAACGGCGGGCAGCTTCTCCCCTATCGGAATCTTCGGTGTGATCACCAACGACGTCATGCGTCAGAACGGCCTCCCGTCGAGCCCGGCCTTGCTGTTCGTCTCGACCTTCGCGGCCGCGGCCGTTGTTGCTGCCATCGCGTACGTCTCGTTCGGCGGACGCGCGTTGATTGCGCGCGGCGCCTCCGAACGCGTGCTCGTCAACGCAGCCGGCAATGCGTCTGGCGGTGGCGACACCATCACCGGTTCGGGTTCCGGCGACAGCTCGAAGGGTGGCGGCAAGTCCTCGGGTGGGGCCGCTCCGCACGAGGTAGCGCTCAATCTCGAGCGGCGACTCACCCTGCTCGGACTGGCGTCGCTTGCACTCGGCGCCTTGGTGTTCGACCTCGACGTCGGATTCACCGCACTGACCGTCGCGGTACTTCTCACCCTGATCTTCCCGGCCTCCGCCCGCGGCGCCGTCGACAAGATCAGCTGGGGCACCGTGCTCCTCATCGGCGGAATCGTCACGTACGTCGCTCTTCTGCAGAACCAGAACACCGTCCAGTGGCTCGGGGATTCTGTTGCACACGTGGGGATTCCACTTCTCGCGGCGTTCTTGATCTGTCTGATCGGCGCGATCGTGTCGGCGTTTGCATCCACCACGGGAATCCTCGGCGCACTCATCCCTTTGGCAATTCCATTCCTCATGACCGGTCAGGTCAATGCAACCGGTCTGGTCATCGCGCTGGCAATCTCCTCGTCTCTGGTCGATTGCAGTCCGTTCTCGACCAACGGCGCGCTGGTGGTCGCGAACGCCGCTCCGGAAGAACGCGACGTGGTGTTCGGGCTGACGATGCGGTGGGGCATGACCATCATGGTGGTGACGCCGATTCTCGCCTGGCTGCTGTTCGTTGTTCCATGGTCCGTCTGAATCTTCGCTCAAAGAAAGGGAACTCGCGATGAACAGCGAATCCACACTTCTGCGCTCCCTCGACCCCCGCATCTTCGACGATCACGGAGCGGCGGTCAGTTTCGGCGAAGGCGCAACCCTCTCTCGCGCCGACTTGTTTGCCGCCGCCACCGCGGTCGCCGATCGAATCCACGGTGCACAGCGAGTGGCAGTACAAGCCGCCGCCGGCCTCGAGACAGTGGTCGCCGTCGCCGGCGCACTGATCGCCGGTGTTGCCGTGGTCCCGATCCCGCCGGACTCCGGCCCGCTCGAACGTCAGCACATCATCGCCGATTCCCAGGCCGAACTGATACTCGGAGACGGACCGTCGGATTCGAGTATCCCGTTGATTCCCATCGATATTCACGCGCGATCTGCGACGTCCTATCCCGAACCGAGCGCGGCAGCTACCGCACTGATCATGTACACCTCAGGAACCACCGGAGCTCCGAAAGGCGTTGTCCTCTCGCGAGCATCGATCGCTGCGGATCTCGACGCGCTCGCTCATGTGTGGAATTGGACGCCAGAGGACACACTCGTCCACGGACTGCCCCTCTTCCACGTCCACGGGTTGATTCTCGGCGTGTTGGGCGCCTTGCGCGTGGGTTCGCCGCTGATTCATACCTTCAGACCAACTCCGGATTCGTATGCCGCAGCGGGTGGCTCGTTGTACTTCGGTGTTCCGACCGTCTGGTCACGCGTGTGCGGTGAGCCCTCGGCGGCAGCAGCATTGCGATCCGCGCGCTTGCTCGTGTCCGGAAGTGCACCACTTCCGGTTCCATTGTTCGAGCGGATGAAATCGCTGACCGGGTTGGCTCCCGTCGAGCGCTACGGAATGAGTGAAACCCTCATCACCGTCAGCACGACGCACGACGGCGAACGTCGCCCGGGTTGGGTCGGGCACGCCGTTCCGGGAGTCAGGACGAGGTTGCGCGGCGAGAACGGCGAACTGTCGGCGCACGACGGAGAGCAGCTTGGGCAACTGGAAGTTGCGGGCGCCGTTCTCTTCGACGAGTACCTCGGGAACCCCTCGAAGACAGCGGAATCCATGACCGAAGACGGCTGGTTCCGCACCGGCGACATCGCGGTGATCGACGACAGCGGATTCCACCGCATCGTAGGTCGCGAGTCGGTCGACATGATCAAGTCCGGTGGATACCGCATCGGTGCAGGCGAGGTGGAACAGGCACTTCTGGCATACCCCGGCGTTCGCGAGGCCGCCGTCGTCGGTATGCCGGACGACGATCTCGGCCAGCGCATAGTCGCCTTCATCGTCGGGGACGTAGCCGACTGCGCTGTGGTTTCGGACTTCGTCGCCGAATCACTGTCGATCCACAAGCGCCCACGCCAGGTTTGTCTGGTGGACAGCTTGCCGCGCAACGCTATGGGCAAGGTCCAGAAGAAGCTGCTGACGCCCTGAAGGTGTGCTTGTTTCACTCGAAGCGTGCTCGCTCACTGCCTGGTGACCACGACGACGGCATCAGCCATCCGATCATGGAAGCCGCGGACGTCCGGTGCGCTACTGATCGAAACGATGATCGCGATCGAAATAGCGACTGTTACCAGAGAACCGAGAATGCTCGCGACACTGCCCAACGACATCGAATTCAGCATGCCGACGAGCTCGTCACCACTACCGAGCATGGCCAACGCCGAAACAGCCGATCCGAGGTACATGGGGATCACGAATGCATTCCGTTTGAAGGACTGCGCCAGGGCCGGACGCGCACCTCCTACCGAGCGAACGCCTATTCCGAGGGCGAGTTTGCCCAGGGTTACCCCGAATGCCGACTCTCCCCATACGAAGTACACGATCGAACCGATCCCGATCAGCAGGCCAATCAGACCCGAACTTGTCCGGTAGGAATCGAAGTCGAATCCGTTTCCGAGCGTCGCGGTGGAGATCATTCCGCCGACGACCGACACAACTGCGAGAATGGCAAAATCGATGAACCGCGCGGCAACTCGTATCCCGGCTCCGGCCGGCCGAAACCCACCAGGCCGGAGTGGAACGCCGGTCGGCCCATACCCCGGGTCCGGTGGCGGCACGGCAAATTGCGGCACGGCCGATCGCGGTGCGAACGGTTGCACAATTTCGCCGCTGGAGCTGGACTCCGGTCCGCTCGAAATGAACGTCTCGGTCGCAGGTTCGGGTTCGGGTCCGAGTAGACCGAATTGCCCGGCAGCCCTTCGGTCCAACGCTGCATCCACAGCAGGATCACCCAGCGCTTCGAGCCACGTCACAAGATCGTCGTACGTCGACGGATTCGCAGCAATCGCCGGCCGCAACTCCGGCGAACTCGACGCGATCTCGAACAGCACCGCCGCCGGAGTCCGCGGATCCGCAGCCTCGAGAGCACGTCTCGAAGACTGAACGGGCACCGGCGCAGGCACGGGCACACGGCCAGGTCCAGGTCCAGGTTCAGGTTCAGGTTCAGGTAGACCGAATTGCCCAGCAGCCCTTCGGTCCAACGCTGCATCCACAGCAGGATCACCCAGCGCTTCGAGCCACGTCACAAGATCGTCGTACGTCGACGGATTCGCAGCAATCGCCGGCCGCAACTCCGGCGAACTCGACGCAATCTCGAACAGCACCGCCGCCGGAGTCCGCGGATCCGCAGCCTCGAGAGCACGCCCCGAAGGCCGAACGGGCTGTCCGAGATTCGGTATCGCAGCTGTAACCGTGGTGGCCGACGCGAACAGTTGCACCCCCGCATACAAATTCCGAACAGCCGGTGAGACTGTGAGAGCGAGAGCAACCAGAACCACCAGCATCGCCATGGCGAGATCGAATATCCATGCACTGTAATATATTTCGCCATACATGGCCGACTGCACCACGAGACGAGCGATCATCAGGACGAGCAAGCCGAGACAGACTCCGAGACCGACCTCGCGTGACGGGCGAGGGTCGAGCGAAAAATACCGAAGCGACAGTGATCTGACTCCGACAACGGCAAGAATCCCGAAGAGTATCGCGAGAACAGCGAGCACTAACGCATCTCCCCACGGCACGATGCCAAATTGCGTTGCTGCCATTGCGATCTGAGAGAATCCAACACCGAAGCTCCACACCGCGATCAACAGCATGCCGTTTCGTGCCGCTGCGAGCCAGACGTATCCGGGGTGCGTCCCGTCGCCGACGGACGCAACACCGAATGGAATGAATGTAATTGCGGCTGCGGCAATCAAGAACGTGATGCCGTAGTAGGGACTAGCCGTGACCGTGTGGAACAGCTCGACACTTGTGCCCTCGCTGATCGAGTGGAGTAATCCGGCTGCGAGGAGAGCGATGCCGAGCGCGGCGATGGTGAGGCGCCAGGACGCAAACCGTCTGGCGAGACCGACTGCCGCAACACCCACCACGACGATCGGAACGGCCGACGACACGAAGAGAACGATCAGGCTCTCGAATGTCTGCGGCCCGTCGTAATATCGGTAGCGACTGACGGAGACCAGGATGTAGATCAGCGCGAGTAGCGCCGAGGCCACTGACGACCCCCAAGCCACAAACACAAGCGGCTTCACCAACGCCAACCATCGCGGCGCGGTTCGAGGGTCGATGCGAATTTCGGCCGCGCGCGGTTGAGCTGCGAGCAGGGCGCCGGCAAGCCCGAACCACGCTCCAGCGCCAACCCCGTTGCCGGTGAAAATACTCGAACTCTCACTGAATCGGAACATTCCACGAATGACGTCGTAGACGACAAGACCCACAACAGTGGCAATGAGGGGTCCGTTGGCCACCAGACGCAGCACACGTATCTGCCCGACATTCCAATTCGGCCCGAGCATTCCGAGTCGCGCCACGTACGGCAGTAACAGCGACGCCAGCGACAGCAGTGTCGGCAGAACCAGAAGCAGCACAAGAGCACTCGAACCGACGCGGGCTATTCCGACGGTCGCACTCCACGGTAAGAAGAGCGACACGAACAGCAGTGCCGCGGCTGTCCCGTCGCGGGTGTAGTCACCGATCCGAATATCCACGAACGCAGATCGCGTCGGTGAATAGCTCTGTGGCGGTGGATACATGCCGTGCGACTGGGGCGAACTGCTTATTGATGGTTCACCGGGTTGACGCGAGTTGTCTTCGGTCATTCGCCAAGCTCCTCAGATGTGGGAAGTGCGCCGAACGGGTCAGGTACTATCGCCGATATTTGGTGGTCCCCGACGAATCGCGATCGTTGCTGACGATCTTGGCGAAGCATTGATCGTTGGCAATCCGCTTCGAATCGCACCACCCGTTGGCCGCATCCGCATCCGCAAACGTCAAGCCTGCGACGGTTATCCACCAACCCCGGAGATCGAAGGTCCGCCATTCGTCACTCCAGAGCAGACGCACCTCCGGATACATGAGACGAAGTTCGAGATGCTGTCGCAGGATCTGGGCAGCAGTCCAATGCACCTGAGCGCCATTGATATCCGCCGCATCGAGTCCGACCCGCTTGGAGGAGATCTGAGCCACCCACCTGTTCGCGAGGTCACCGATCACAAAGGGGCGATCGGCGTCGGCCTGAGCCCGGAGGGCGTCGAGACTCGCAGATTCGACGTCGCCCGTTGTCGGCTGCGCGCTACGTGTGGGTCGGATCGGCGTATTGGTGTCACTTCGCGATGCCGGCCCGGATGTCAGGCTGGTATTACTCGTCCCGTCGTCCTCGCATTCGACGAGTTGAGCACCTGACGCTCTCGAATTGGTCAGACTCGAAGACTCACCGAGAGTGTTCGGCAGCCTCCAGAAGCTACCGAGGTCGTACAGGAACTCGCGCTGGATCGAGTTCGTCGTGTTCGTCCCATCGGTTCGGGGAAGATAGATCGGCGCATCGGAGAAGTCGAACACCGCCGATGCAACGCTCTGGCCGGTGTCGGTGATCGATACACGAAGCGCGTCGGTGGAGACGATGTCTCCGCCGGGACATGATGCTTTCATTTCCATTAGAACGACGAGACCCTCTGCCTGCGTGCGGTATTCAACCGGCGTCAGGGTCGGTGTCCGGCCGCATTTCGTGACGTACTCGTTGCCTCCGTCGAATTCAGGGACAGCGGGCAGCCTGCCCGGTGCTCCTGACGGTCCGCCGGTCGGTGGGTAGTAGAGGAATCTGTCATTGGAGATCGAGGCGAGTCCGTCGTGGGCCTTCGACCAAGACCAGTGGTTGGTGTGGGAATCGAGGGACCAACTGACAGAGCCGTCGTCGAGTTCGACGGCGAGTACCCTGCCGTCGTTAGGATGGACGAGAATTCGCTCACCGTCCGAGACCGAGTAAGAGAAGTAGTCGCCGATCTTGGTCGACCACAACTGTTCCCCGGTGTCGATTCGGTAGGCCGAGAGCGTGTCCGAGTCGTTGCCCAACACGATGTCGCCGACGATCCGGCGTAGCGAGAAGTGGTCTCCGCCGATGACCGACCACAGCTCGGTGCCGTCGTTCATGTCGTAGGCACCGTGCGAGCCGATGTACGGACGAGATTTCGATGCCGAGACAAGCCACGGTGATGCCGGTGCGTCTTCGTCAACTCTAAATCTCTCGGCACCGTCACGGTCGGACACGATGCTGGAGTATCCGTCCGACGCAAATGGCATCGCACAGAGGACGCCGGCAAAACCTTGTCCTGGAAGTGCCTCGTAGCCACCCAGATTCGGATTCGAAAGCAGTGCGCCATCGACCGCGTTGAGCGCCGTAGATCCGATGCTCGAGTAATAGACGATGCCGTCGACGATCTCGAACGAATGCGAATCGCCGGATCCGACGCAGTCGGTTTCCGGTGGAGTTGTCGTTGTCCACGCCGCATCGAGGTCGGTGGGGGTTCCGCGCGAAATCACCAGCCCGGACTGGCTACCGCCGACAGTGAAGACCGCTCCGTCGGAGACCTCGACCAAGGTGGCCGTATCGGTGTCGACACTCGAACGAATCGCCCCCGAGTCGAGCGAGAAGGAAACGACTCGAGCTGTTCCACCAGGGTTCCTGACGACACAAGGTAGGGCTGCATCGATCGCGGTGGTCGCACACGACACCGTGCCGGCGACCGGCGTTTGCCATCGAATGGATCCGCTCTCGGCGTCGACTGCAACAAGTTGGGACTGCTGGCCCTGCTGTGGACCGACCGTAGTGATCAGAGTCTGTCCCACGTCGATGAATCTCGCCGTTCCATAGCTCGCACCGAGCGAATCCGGCCACAGAAATCTTCCGCCCGGCAGAACCTCGTCAACGTCCAACGACCACCCTGGCGTCGGCTGCGTCGGGTAAGTGTTGACCAGCTGGCCTGCCACCGGTCCATCGGTGTCTCCCGACCGGAGAATCGTGACAACGGTGACGGCGCCTGCGGCGAGGGCCGCGACGGCGGTAAGGGCTGCAACGGCAACAATCCATCCTCGGCCACGAGATCGAGAGGGCGGAGGATGTCCGGCAACCAGAGCCTGCGGTGGTGAAGGTGGGGGAGGTGGGGGCGGGGGCGGCAACGTCATCGGTTGTGTCTCCCTCTGTCGATCATTCGTCCGCTAGGCAAAGCACTACGACAGGACTCTCTTTGCGAACCCAATCGGCGGTGCACGAAGATGTGGACGTGCCGCGGCTGACTACCCGGTGAGTGGCGCTGCTCGAGCTGCATGAGACCGGACTGACGTATGTCTCGCTGGTCCCGTCGCCCTTGTCTGCCCCGAGCCTTCGTACGACGCAGTCACCTACCGAGGCATTGGCGATGACCGACGCCGTGTCGCTTCCGCTGTACATCGGCGCCACCGTCCGGGATGTGGTGGTCGCATACGTCGGATAAGTCGTACTCGACGATTCAGATGTGTAGTAGAGAGAAGACGCGCTGTCGTAGTCGTCGAACGCGCGGGTGACTGGATTGGCAATGAGAAACATCCACACGATCGACAGCACCAGAAGCGCGGTGAAGATGTAGCCGATGACCAGACCGGCGATTGCAAGTCCTCGCCCCTGCTCACCGGTTCGTTTGATCTGCGCCAGCGAAATGTGGCCGAGCACAATGCCGACCGGCGCCAGCACGAGCGCCCCGACCAGGGCGGCAATTGCGAGGCCGTTCGTGGTCGGAGGTTGGTACAGAACGCCCTGCGGTTGGGCACTCCAGTACTGCTGCTCCCCATCAGGCGGGGGCGGTGGTGGCGGTGGCGGTGGCGGCGGAAGGGTCACCGAATAAGCCGTCGGTAGCGCATTCCGTGAATCTAGCGACGCCTCGGAGACCTGTCTGTAGTCCGTTTGGCGGATTGATGCAGAGGTGCCGAAATGTGAAGAGTTCTAACCGGCGAGCAGGCTCAGCCGCCGTAGACCTCGGGGTCCAGGGTGCCGATGTACGGCAGATCGCGGTACCGCTCGGCGTAGTCGAGGCCGTAACCTACGACGAACTCGTTGGGGATGTCGAAGCCCACGTCGCGGACGTCGACGTCGATCTTGACCGCATCCGGCTTGCGGAGCAGGGTGACGACCTCGAGCGAAGCGGGATTACGTGTCTTGAGGTTGCGCATCAGCCACGACAGCGTGAGACCGGAGTCGATGATGTCTTCGACGATCAGCACGTGGCGACCGGCAATGTCCTTGTCGAGGTCCTTGAGGATGCGGACGACACCCGAAGACGAGGTCGAGGATCCGTAGGAGCTCACGGCCATGAATTCCATCTGCGACGGGATCGGCAGGGCGCGGGCGAAGTCGGTCATGAAGAAGACCGCTCCCTTGAGGACGCCGATCAGCAGGAGATCCCCTTCGGGGGCGCCTGCCGGGTAACGCTTGGCGATGTCCTCAGCCAGTTCCGCCGTTCGTGCACGGATCTGTTCTTCGGAGATCAGTACCGATGCGATGTCGCCCTCGTACACGCGTCAAACCCTTCGTCGGTCTTCGAATCCGAGGATCAGCCTGCCACGTCGCCGGGCCGCCACCAACCTCGCCTCCGGTGTTCCGCCGCCGATCGCGACGCCGCCTTGCCCCCGCCAGTCGGTCACCAGGGCGTCGACTGCGCGTAACTGTTTGTCCGTCAATGCTTTTGCGCCGCCCTGCAGCAGCCAGGCGCGCAGAGCGCGTCGACGGATTGCGGTGGGCGCTTCGGCAAGTGTGTCCACTTCCACTTCCCCGTCGACGACAACCCGTAGGAGTAGGGCCTCGGCGTACTCGTCGAGCGCCTCACCGTCCTCACGCAACTGCGTCGCGGTTCGGGCCAATGCTTCGGGAACTCCCCCGCCGAGAATTTCTTCGAGCAGCGGCAACGCCTCGTGCCGCAGACGTACGCGAGTGAACTCGGGATTGTTGTTGTGCGGGTCCTCCCACGGCGTGATTCCCAGGTCGACGCAGGCCGCCCTGGTCACCGATCGCCGGAGGCCGAGGAGCGGCCGTCCCCAGGGAGCGTCGAATGCAGCCATACCTTGAATCGATCGCCCACCGGACCCGCGCGAGAGTCCGAGAAGCACGGTCTCGGCCTGATCGTCGAGCGTGTGTCCGAGCAGAACCGGGAGGTCAGCCCTCGCGTCGCGTAGGGCGTTATACCGAGCCTCACGCGCAGCGGCTTCGAGACTCCCACCATCGGCTACGTCGACTGTCAGCACCGTCGCGGTCCGGCAACCCAGCGCCAGCGCCTGGTCTGCGGCCGAGCGCGCGACGGCATCCGAACCATCTTGTAGGCGATGGTCCACGATCAACGCGTCGACCGAATCGGTTTCCGCCACCGCTGCTGCTGTCAGGGCCAACGAATCGGCTCCCCCGGACAGGGCGACGACCACACGGCGTCGTGGCTCGAATGCGAGCGTCCACGCCCGCACGGCCTGTCGCAGCGCCAGTAGGGCAGGCGTCTCAGGCAGCAGCATCTAGCCGAGAACGCGCTTTACCCACGCGTCGGGATTGTCGATCTCGTCGAGCAACGGCAAGGTCTCGGGCCCGGTCCAGATGGTGTTGAACTGCTCCATGCCGACCTTGAGAACCACCGCGTCGACGAAGGCCTTGCCGCGCACGTACTGCGCCATCTTGGCGTCCATGCCGAGAAGCATCTTGATGATCCGCTGCACGGGGTTGGACTTGCGCTGCCGACGCTTGTCGAAGGCCGCGCGGATAGTTGCCACCGACGGCACCACGGCGGGACCGACGGCGTCCATCACATGGTCTGCATGCCCTTCCAGGAGAGTGCCGAGTACAAGCATCCGATCCAGCGCGTCACGCTGAGGTTCCGCCTGCGAGGCGCGCAGCAGTCCGATGATGCCGCCCGCCGTCGCACCGTCACTGGAGTCGGGTTCCTTCCGCGAGCGCAGCTCTGCAGCAAGGCGCCCGACAACGTCGGTCATCGACTCGTCCACCGTCGCACCAAGCGTTTCGACGGATTCCTTCATGTACTCCGCTAGCCACGGCGAGGACGAGAACTGAACCCGGTGAGTGACCTCGTGCAGGCAGACCCACAACCGGAAGTCACTCGGGTTCAGCCGAAGGGACCGTTCGACGGAGACGATGTTCGGTGTGACCAGAAGCAGGGTGCCGTGCTCGCCGGTGAACGGGTCGTACTGCCCGAGGATCGCAGAAGACAGGTACGCCAGCATGGCGCCGGCCTGCAAGCCCGCCGGCTTTCCGACGATGAGATTGCCACTGCCGTCAGGGTCGGCGCCGGTGAGATGCGCCATCGACCGCGAGGCCGCCGTGATCCACCCGGCCCGGTCAAGCACGTCAGCGGCCGGGACCGGTAGACCGTCGGCCAGCCCGGTCACTTCACGAACCGGCAGTTCTGCGCGCTTGGACGCTTCGGCGAGTTCTGCGGTTGCCGTCTCGGCCGTGTAGCGAGACATCGCGGGGCCGCCGCGCGCCAGTTTTATCCCGGCTTTGGCGGCAAGACTCCAGTCGACGGCACCACCGAGCGGAGCCGAGGCTTCATCATCTTGTGGAGTCTTTTCGGCCACTATTGGCACCCGCAATTCCTCAATGCTCCGGCAATCGCGTCCAGGGCAGGACGGCTCACTTCTGGCGGCCGGTCATTGGACATCAGTGCGAAGGTGAGCACTCGCCCGTTCTGATCGACCACGAACCCTGACAACGCGCTGGCCGTCGACAGAGTTCCCGTCTTGGCCCGCACCCAACCCGCACCGGTTCGGTTTCCGGACGCGTAGCGGTCGGACAAACTTCCTGTTCCGCCGGCCACCGGAAGGTAGTCCAGCAGGGGGCGCAGTTTCGGATCACCGTCACCGGCCGCAGCCGTCATGACGCGATCGAGTACCTGAGCGGGAATGAGATCGTCGACGGACAGTCCGCTGGAATCGTGCAGCGATACACCGGTGTAGTCGAACCCGGCCGCCTGCAGGGTCTTGCCGGTCGCGTCGACTGCTCCGGTGAACGAGGCTTCGATTCCGGAGGCAATCGCGACCTCACGCCCGATGGTCTCGGCGAGCACGTTGTCGGAATGTTCCATCATCTGCAGCAGCCGGTCGCTCAGCGGCGCCGACTGCACGGTGGCGATCGGCTTGGCACCGGCAGGCGCCGCGCCGAGACTCACGTTGGCGGGATCGACACCGAGCGCCTGAGCGAGCACCTTGCCCGCGTCCAACGCGGGAGTTTCCGAACGCGGCGACTCGTCTTGAGTGCCGTCGTACCGACCACCTTCGATCATCACCGATTCGATCGGGGTGATGTAGCCCGCCGCGATGTCCGCGGTAAACCAGCCGGTGGCCATGTTGTCGCCCTTGAACAAGCTCGAATCCACCACGACGCTGTTCACCGGCGTACCGGCAGCCTTGATCTGGTCGACGAGATCCGCGATGTGCGCTGCGTTGGCGTAGTACCCGCTCTGCCCCTTCGGCGTCGCCGTCAGCGTCGGGTCACCGCCGCCGACCAGAACGACCTGCCCGGGGCTCGTTCCGGGCACCACCGTCGTGGACAGCCGGTGGTCGAGCGGCAACTTCAGCAGTGCCGCCGATGCGGTCAGCACCTTCGTCGTGGACGCAGGCGTCATCGGCGTCGACGGGTCTGCGCTCCACAGAATGTTTCCGGTGAGTGCATCAGCGACAACTCCGGTGAACTTCCCCAGATCCGGGTTGGCCACAGCCGGGCCGATCGCCGCGGCGATTCCCGCCGCGCTCGGGATCGGTGCGTCCGTCGGGACGGGCACCACCTGAGGTGACGGCGTCACGAGCGCAGGCTGCGGCGACGTAGTCACGGTCGCGCTGCCCGCGGTGTCGTCCGACGTACCGAGTTTCACGACGACAACTCCGGCGACGGCCAGTACAACCACTGCACCGACCGCCAGAAGGATGCGGAAGTTACGCCGTCGACTCTCTTCCAACGAGCCGATCTTCTTCTTTCCTTGGCCCGCCAACGCCCCTCCGTCTGTGCTCTGCCTACTGGGTGGTCAGGCAACCTTATCCTTGACCCGATATCCTTCCGACGAATCATTACCGACACGACAGCGAGGAATCGGCGTGGAGTTCGACGTCACCATCGAGATCCCCAAGGGTCAGCGCAACAAGTACGAGGTCGACCACGTAACCGGTCGCGTCAAACTCGATCGCTACCTCTACACAGCTTTCGGCTACCCGGCCGACTACGGCTTCATCGAAAACACCCTGGGTGAGGACGGCGATCCGCTCGACGCCATGGTCCTGCTCCCCGAGTCGGTCTTCCCCGGCGTCATCGTCGAGGCTCGCGCAGTCGCGATGTTCAAGATGGTCGACGAGGCCGGCGGAGACGACAAGGTCCTCTGCGTTCCGGCCGGCGACCCCCGCTGGGATCACATCCAGGATCTGGGTGACATCTCACAGTTCGAGCTCGATGCGATCAAGCACTTTTTCGTCCACTACAAGGACCTCGAGCCGAACAAGCACGTCGAGGCAGCCAACTGGGTCGGCCGCGCCGAGGCAGAGGCCGAGATCGAGGCTTCGATCAAGCGTCTCGCTGCCAACGGCGGTCACTGAGCTCGAGTTCTCAGGCCTAACGAAAATCCCCGCACATCGGAAGATGTGCGGGGATTTTTGTGCTGTTTTTACTCGCCCTTGCAGTTCCTACTCACCCTTGCAGTTCCTACTCACCCTGGAAGACTGGCGGGCGCTTCTGGAAGACGGCGGTGATGGCCTCGGTCAGATCCTGCGAAGGCAGGAACGCCGCGTTCCAGGCTGCGACGTAGCGAAGGCTGTCGTTCACGCTCGCGCTGCGGGTGTGATCGAGCACGTCCTTGATCCCGTGGACGACGAGCGGCGGGTTGAGCGCAATCTCCTTGGCGGTCGCGCGCGCCGCTGCCAGTACCGCGTCGGCATCTTCGAAAACGTCGTTGACGAGGCCGATCTTCTCGGCGCGCGCTGCGTCGATGTCCTTGCCGGTCAGAGCCAACTCACGCAGGTGTCCGTCGCCGATGATCGCGGGCAGACGCGCGAGGCTGCCCATGTCTGCGACGATCGCGACCTTGACCTCGCGGATGCTGAACTTGGCATCGGCACTTGCGTAGCGGATGTCCGCCGCCGTGATCAGGTCGACGCCGCCGCCGATGCACCAGCCCTGCACAGCTGCGACGACGGGCTTGCGGCAATCTGCGACGGCATTGATGCCCGACTGCATGCGCTTGATCATGTCGTGGAACTTGGTGCGCGGGCCTGCCTGAGCCTTGTCCGCGAGGACGGCACCGAATTCACCGCTCATCGCCGGCAGGTCCAGTCCGAACGAGAAGTGCTTGCCGGAACCGGCGATGACGATTGCACGCACCTCGGGGTCGGCGTCGAGGTCGGCGAAGATTTCGGGGAGTTCACTCCAGAAATCCGGCCCCATCGCGTTGCCCTTGCTCGGCCCGATCAGCGTCACCTGGGCGATGTTGTCTTCGCGCTCGACGGTGAACGCATTCCAGCTCTTCTGTTCAGTCATTACTCAAGAGTAACTAAAGGTCCGGCTCAGCCGAAGACCGCTGCCTTCATCCGAAAATTCCTGCCTCGTCAAGTACCAGTACGACGAGGGTGACGGCCATCAGGGCGAACATGATGAGCATCGCCATCCTGGCCGCCCGCTCACTGGTCGGTGGGAAAACGCGCTGCGCCGGATGCTCGGCCACGTACTCGGACAAGGACATGGTCCTGGCACGTGAGCGTGTCGGATTCTGTACCGCTGCTGTTGTAGCCATGTCGGTGATCCTTTCAACTACGCAATCTCAGTCAGGTACCCCAAAGGTGAAGTACCCGACTGAGTTCGACTTCTCCAATGTAGACCCGCAGATCGAAGAAGTCAGCGTGAGTTTGGTGCGAATTACCTGAGAGTCAGTCCACACAGGGAATGCCGCCATTCGCGTCGGCCCGGATGGGTGATCCCTGCGCTCCCGTATCGGGAACGGTGCCGGCGGATACCGACGAGTCCGACTGCGCCGGAGCGGCCGAGAACACGGTCTGCGCATTGTCCTCACCGATCAGTACAGACACTGATTCGGCCGCTGCCTGCTCGTTAGGCACTGCGGCCACGCCCAACTGCTCGGCCAGCGCCTCTGCGACGGCTTTGGCGCCGACTCCATAGCTGACCACCGACTTTGCCGTCGCAACTGCGGTGCTCACCTCTCCGACTTCGACTCCCGACGCTTTCGTCGCCGCTGCCAACGCGGCGCCCAACCCGTCCGTCGCGGTTCCGTTGCGGATGTCCACAACTTCGTTCCCGGTCGAGACAGCAGTGTCCATCGCAGGTGCAGATGCCGAGTCACCTCCCGCGAAGATCCGCGACACTTCACTACGCAGACGCGCCGGATCGACCATGTTGACGTCCTGGCCGTCGACGGTCTCGTATCCCTCGATGGGCAGGGTGTAGAAGTCGATGTTCCCACCTGCGAGAGCGCTTGCCTGAGAAGCGAATCGGACGGGATCCATGGCAGAATCGATCACCACGTCCTTCTTCACCACGTCGGTCAGTGCCGTCATCTTCGGAATGTTTCCGATGACGCCGGAGCCCTTCAAGTTGGCGATCACCGCGCTGATGAAAGCCTGCTGCCGGTGGGTGCGATCCAAGTCCCCGTTGTCCAGGCCGTGGCGTTGACGGACAAACGAAAGTGCCTGTGACGCATCGAGAGTCTGAACTCCGGCCGGGAAGTTGGCGCCCGAGAAGTCATCCTGCACCGGATTGTTGAGGCACACCTGAACGGGGCCGATAGCCGAGACGACGTCGTAGAAGCCCATCAGGTTCACTTCGGCAAAGTGATCGATCGGAACCTTGAGCAGATTCTGCACGGTGGTCAGTGTCGACCGTCTTCCGACTTCACGCGCTTGTTGTTCTCGTGCAGCAGGATCCGTCACACCGTCCGCTATGAGTTTGGCGTCCGCATCAGCCTTCGCCATTCCGTACGCTTCCTTGATCTTGGCCATTCCGTAGCCGGGTACCGCGACGTAGTCGTCGCGTGGGATCGCCACTGCACTGGCCTTGCCGCCATCGCCCGGAACATGGAGCAGGATAAGCGTGTTCGTGTTGTATCCACCCACATCACTGTCCCCCGCATGCAGCTTGTCGGTGACGAACTCGGCCGGCAGGTCGCTGCCGTCCATCGCTTTACGACTGTCGAGCCCGATCAACAAGATGTTGGTATCCCCGTCGAGCGAACTGCCGGCGTCGTCACCGAGGGCGGAGAGCGCGTCCGATCGATACAGCCCCGACGTGAGATCCGACTGCACGTACCAGCCGATTCCGACGCCCACCAGAATCGTCGTCGACAGGGACGCCGCCGCCAGCTTGCGCCCCACCGAGAGCGTCGACCGCTGCGGTTGACGCCTACGCCTGTGCCTGGTTGCCGAGTGTCGAGGTCGCGGTTCCACGGCCGACACGCTATCCACCGTTCCTGAGTAGAACCTGTCGATACCGGACACGGCTGGTCATTGGCTGAAAGAACGCTGAGAATGAAGTCCGAATTAGGCAAATCTGCTCTAGGCTCCGCCCTGTGGACCGCCGACGCTTCCTCAGTACCCTCGCAGCAGCAACTCTGACCGGAACCGCCGCGGTGACCATGGGAACCGCGTGTTCGTCACGTTCGGTCGGGACGGCAATCGCTGCAGCCGACGAACCAACCGACCCCGTCCCTGTCCCGGATCTCCCGCCTGCCTTGTTGCCGCCTCCACCGCCGTCTGCCCGGGTGCCGCTGCCCGCCGGCGGATCGTTGACCGCGTTACCCGGCGGTGGGGATCTGTTTGCCCTGACGGTTGACGACGGAGCCAGCTCCGAAGTCGTGCGCCTCTACACACAGTTCGCAAAAGACACCGGCATCCGTTTGACGTACTTCGTCAACGGGCAATACAACTCGTGGACCGAAAACGCCGGACTTCTCAGACCGCTGGTCGAGAGCGGACAAATTCAGCTCGGCAATCACACCTACTCGCACCCGGATCTGACGTCCGTGTCGAAGCAGCAGATCGCCGACGAGCTGACGAAGAACGGCACGTTCCTTCGCAACACCTACGGCGTGGACGCGGCGCCGTACTTTCGGCCGCCGTACGGAAGGCACAACGCGACAGTCGATTCCGTGGCCGCGAGCGTCGGCTACACCGTGCCCACCCTCTGGTACGGGTCGCTGTCGGATTCTTCGTTGATCACCGAGGAGTACATCCTCCAAATGGCGAACCAGTACTTCAATCCGGGGGCCATCGTGATCGGGCACCTCAACTATCTGCCCGTGACCCACGTGTATCCGCAACTGGTGGACCTAATCCGGAGCCGGAACCTGCGGACCGTCACGCTCAACGACGTCTATCTGAAGCCGTGACGCCGTGGTGACCGCAGCCGACAACGAGGTTCCGGCCGACAACACGGCTCCGTCTGTGAAACAACGCACCGAGTCCTGGCTGCTCGCGGACATCACCGAGGAACCAGCCGGACATCTGGGGCCACACCGGATGGCGCCGAAGAAGGAGAAGCGCCACCCGTGGTGGAAGGTGATGTGTCTGACGGGTGTCGATTACTTCTCCACTCTCGGTTACCAACCCGGTATCGCGGCACTGGCGGCCGGCACGTTGGCTCCCATCGCGACAGTCGTATTGATCCTGCTGACACTCTTCGGCGCTCTACCGGTCTACCGGCGAGTGGCTCGCGAGAGTCCGCATGGCGAGGGTTCGATCGCCATGCTCGAGAAGTTGCTGCCCAAGTGGCGCGGCAAGATCTTCGTTCTCGTGCTTCTCGGCTTCGCAGCCACCGATTTCCTCATCACCATGACGCTCTCGGCTGCCGATGCCACGGCGCACCTCGTCGAGAACCCTTTTGCTCCAACCTTTCTCTCCGGACACACCGTCGCCGTCACCCTGGTTCTGCTCGCGCTCCTCGCTGCGGTCTTCCTCCGCGGATTCACCGAAGCGATCGGTATCGCTGTCGGATTGGTCGCCGTCTACCTCGCCTTGAACGTGGTGGTCATCTCCGTAGGTCTGTGGCACATCGCGACCGCGCCGTCGTTGGTCACCGACTGGACGCGCGCCATGACCACCGAGCACGGAAACCCGGCGATGATGATCCTGATCGCGCTGATCGTCTTCCCGAAGTTGGCTCTCGGTCTGTCCGGCTTCGAAACCGGCGTCGCGGTCATGCCGCAGATCAAGGGCGATCCGCACGACACCGAACAGAATCCACGTGGCCGCATCAAAGGTGCGCGGCGCCTGCTCACCACGGCGGCGCTGATCATGAGCGGATTCCTGCTGACGTCGAGCCTGGTCACCACCATCCTGATCCCAGAAAACGAGTTCCAACCCGGAGGCGCTGCCAACGGTCGCGCGCTTGCCTTTCTCGCCCACGACTATCTGGGTGAGATCTTCGGAACCGTCTACGATCTCAGCACGATCCTGATCCTTTGGTTTGCCGGTGCGTCGGCAATGGCAGGGTTGCTCAATCTTGTTCCGAGGTATCTCCCCCGCTACGGCATGGCGCCGTCGTGGGCCCGCGCCGTGCGTCCGCTGGTCCTCGTGTTCAGCGTCATCGCCATCACTGTCACGATCTACTTCGACGCCGGTGTCGACGCTCAGAGTTCCGCGTACGCAACCGGTGTCCTCGTGCTCATCTCGTCGGCGACCGTCGCCGTTGCACTGTCCGCTCGTAAGCACGGTCAGCGAAAACTGTTCGTGGGGTTCAGTTTTGTCGCAGTTTTGTTCGTCTACACGACGATCGCGAACATCTTCGAACGTCCAGACGGTGTGAAAGTGGCGTCGTTCTTCATCGCCGCGATCATGGTGGTGTCCTTCCTTTCCCGGATCTCGCGAGCCTTCGAACTACGGGCAACCTCCGTCGAATTCGACGAGACCGCGCTGCAATTCATCGCCGAGGCAGCCGAGAAGGGTTACCTCGCGATGGTGGCGCACGACGTCGACCGTCTCGACGAGGACGAGTATCGGCAGAAGGAATCGCAGCAGCGCGCCGAAAGCAACATCCCGGAGGCGGAGTCGATCATCTTCATCGAGGTAAACGTCACGGACTCCTCCGAATTCAGCACCGACCTCCTCGTCCACGGCCGACAGCGCGGTGAGCACCGGATTCTGTGGGTCGACAGCCCGGCCGTCCCCAACACCATTGCGGCGGTTCTCCTGCGGACGAGGGACATCACCGGCGTGATTCCCGACGTCCACTTCGAGTGGACCGAGGGAAACCCGATCATGTACCTGCTCCGCTTCCTGTTCATCGGTGAGGGCGAAACCGCTCCCGTGACCCGTGAGGTCCTCCGCCGCGCCGAACCCGACCAGTCCCGCCGGCCACACGTCCACGTCGGTTGACGCGGCAAACGATGAGCAGAGGGTTGGTCCAGGCCTTGCACCAGGGAAGATCGCACAGAAAGAAGTGCTGCGTGCCTATATTCAGGCGAAACTCGCGAATATCACATCTTGCGTGCGAGGCTCGCCCTGAAATCCATTGCGATGGTGCGGATCTATAGGACGATCGGCCCCCGCTGCACCCACACGTCGAAGCGACTGGCTATCGCAGGTTCGATTCGTCTGTCACCAAGCGATAAAGAACGTATCCAGAAAACACTATTATGGAGACGACGCAGAGTACGAGCATGATGTCGAAGAAGATAGTCATGTTTCCCCTCATGGGTTCGACCAGAATCGATTCGTTTATCCCCGCGAAAGTTTCTCCGTGAAAATGTCCTGTTCCGCAGCTCCAATCGTGTAAAGGCGATAGCGCCTCACCACCCGAGGCACGGCTCAGCACTCCTGTGGAGTCGGATATGTGGCGGCATCGTGAGCAGAAGCAATGGGCGAGGTTTCTCCGACAGTCAATCGTTCACCGTTTCGCCGCTCCCTCACAGCCGCGGTGATCAGTTCGGCCGGCTCGTCGGTGACAGCGGTGGCGATGCACACTTGGGGCGCCCACCTCGTCTACAGCCCAACGCGTTCCGGCTTGGACCGCTTCATGCTCGGTCCCGCCGAACACGTCGGCCAGATTCTTCCTGCCGCCCACAGGACGGCGCGCCGCGACAGCAACACCCACCACTAAAGCCAGTGCCGTATAGAGCGCGATCACACCATGAAGGCCACCGCCGATCTACCGGGAGCGCCCGACGCAAACTCCGCTCTTGCAGGGCTCGGCACTGAACAAGTCTCAGCCAACCGACGGCACTTCGGTGATGGCGTCGGCGGTCACGAGCATGTCGATCTCGACGCTGTTGGTTCCGTCGCCATCGGTGACGCGCACAGTTACCCCTGCCAGAGCCATTGGTCGTCGTGCATTTCCGCCCAGAATTTCAATTCAGATAGCGACTTCCATCGAAACTGGTTGTTACACAGTCACTTAAGAAAGAGAACTGACACAACTTGAAAGTTACCGGTGAGATATTTCCACTGTTACCGATCGCCATCCGAGCAACAAACCACGGGCCATCGGATCCCAGTCGCATGACGAAAGACGTGCGGGCCGATCCACATGATCAACTGTCTGCGCCGCCTCGGATGTCGTCGCGGTGCAGGGACGCGAGTTCGGCGGGGTGAGTTCCGACCCGATCAAGCGGGACACCGACCGTGACGAGATCGCGAGAACCTCGTCCTGCATCTATCCCACCGTATAGGTCGGCAGATGCACACAACGGCCTAACGTCGACCACGTCCAGCGCCGTCGTCTCGACAGCAGGACCCACACCACCATCAAATGCCGAGAGCTGCGTGCATGGTGCGATATTGAGCGTCCCTTTCGCCCTTCCGGACTTACCCGTGGACGTGCAGACTCATACAGTTACTGTGGACGCGTAGTCACACTTAGTTTACTGTGGGCACATCTGAGGTAGATGCCACAAAGGAGCCCGAAATGCAGTTCCTAACACTTCGTCGCACGCGGCGTAACGCGCCATCTGTCCGGTTAGCTCCGGGGCGCAATACCGTCAACGAACATCGCGATTACCACGACACTCTGCGCACACTGTCCGAGGCATCCTCGACAGGGCTCCACTTCGAGGCGTTCAAAGACATCGCCTGGAATTCGCCCGA
>NZ_JBIYCY010000004.1:0-507612 GCF_044908235.1 Rhodococcus sp. 27YEA6
TTGATCATTCGCGGATGTGAAGTACCAAAAAAATTTTGGCACTGACATTCATCGACACACTGTTGAGTTCTCAAAGAACACGCACACACCATCACTTCAACCAGGTTGAAAGCTCCGGGGCAAGGGTTACAATCTTAGCTTGTTCGCTCCAGGGAAGCAAGTTCCCGCTGAGCGTCATTGTCTCCGACTTCGTCCAACCGCGTTTCCCCGGCCTGTCGGTCGGGGTTGGTGTCCGTGTCGCTCTGACTTGGACAAAGTTACGCGAATGAAAACTGAGCGTCAAACGTGCAGGTCGCAGATGTTCGACAGGTTAAATCCGCTGGTAGCCCGCCCGGAGGCGGGCCACCAGCGGCCACAGGAGCCCCGCTAGACAACTGTGACCCCACACACGTCAGTTTGGAAGGATTCTCACGCCGGCGAAGTTGCGCTTTCCGCGCCGGACGACCAACCAGCTGCCGTGAAGCAGATCGGATGCGGTGGGCTCCCAGTCGTCGGCCGACACCTTCTGGTTGTTCACCGAAGCACCGCCCTCTTTCACGGCGCGTCGAGCAGCTCCCTTGCTCTCACACAAACCGCTCGTCACGAGCAGATCGATGATCGTGCGCGGCTCCCCCGGCGCCAATTCGCTGACCGATGCTTCTTTCAGCGCCGCGGCTAGCGTCGACTCGTCGAGTTCCGCCAGCTCCGCCTTGCCGAACAACGCCTGACTGGCGAGCTCGACAGCACGGGTGTTGTGTTCCCCGTGAACCAAGGTCGTCATCTCCGCGGCAAGTCGCTTCTGCGCTTCTCGCGCATGCGGCCGCTCCGCTGTTGCAGTCTCCAGCTCCGCGAGTTCGTCCGCAGTCAGGAAGGTGAACCAGCGCAGGTACTTGATCACGTCGGCGTCGCCAGTGTTCACGAAGTACTGGTACCAGGCGTACGGGCTGGTCATCTCGGGGTCGAGCCACAAACTTCCGCCACCGGTCGACTTTCCGAACTTTTTGCCATCGGCCGAGGTCACCAGCGGAACCGTCATTGCATGAACGCTCTCACCGTCGACACGACGGTTGAGTTCGACGCCGGCAATGATGTTGCCCCACTGATCGGACCCGCCGACCTGCAGAGTGCAGCCGAGGTCGCGTCGCAGGTGCAGGTAGTCGTTGGCCTGGAGCAGCATGTAGCTGAACTCGGTGTACGACATCCCGTCCGACTCGAGACGACGCTTCACGGTGTCACGCGCAAGCATGACGTTCACGGAGAAGTGTTTGCCGACATCACGCAGGAAGTCGATGGTCGACATCTTGCCGGTCCAGTTCATGTTGTTCTCGATGACCGCGCTCGTCGGCGAATCGTCGAAATCCACGAATCGTTCGAGCTGACCACGGATGCGACCTGCCCAGTCCGCGACGGTATCGGCGGAATTCATCGTCCGTTCCCCGACGTCACGGGGGTCTCCGATCAGGCCCGTTGCACCGCCGGCAAGAACGATCGGGCGGTTGCCGGCGCGCTGAAACCGCTTGAGCGCGAGGAGCGGAACCAGGTGACCTGCGTGCAGGCTCGGTCCGGTCGGGTCGAAGCCCGCATACAACGTGACCGGTCCGGCCTCGAGATCTTTACGCAAAGCGTCGAGATCGGTTGATTGGGCGATCAGCCCGCGCCAGGTCAGTTCGTCGAGAATATTCTCAGTCACGGACTCGATCATCCCATCTTCACGAAATGACCGGCGCTCGCGGGCTTCGGCGATACGCGGACACCGCTCGCGAGTCCGGAATCCACAGGCGCCACGGAACCTCCGCCGCGGTACTGACCCCCACCCGCGGTCCACTGACCCATTCCTTCGACTCCCCCAATTCGAGCCGAATCCGAGAGGCAGGGTTGAACACGTCTGTTCCGTTGTCCGCCAACGTGATTGCGACAGAAGCACCGAGATTACCCGGCCCTCTGGCCCATTGGTGAGATGGTCGATCCGGCGATCTCCGAGCAGACACCACATCGTGACCGGCCTCGATTTCGGCCGCTCGGAGCAGAACACCACCCGCGACACCATCCGGGCCGTACGAGATGTTCATACAAAAGTGCATTCCATAGCTGCGGTAGACGTAGAGACGCCCCGCCCGCCCGAACATCACGCTGTTCCGCGGCGTTCTCCCCCGATACGAATGTGCTGCCGGATCCGGCCAGGGCCCGTCCTTCTCCCCTCCGTACGCCTCGACCTCGACGATCCTCAGCGAGATGTCGTCGACGGTCAGGGTCGAGCCGAGAATTGTCAGGCCCGCTTCCAACGGGTTCTCCACATTTTCCAAGGTCTCGATGCTCACCCTTCGATTGTGCCCACGCCGTTGACTCATCGGTCGGCCGAGTCGCATAATTCAACAAGTGATGAATTATTGAAACGAGGCGAACCGTGACCACAACGCCGGCAATAGATATCCGCGGACTACGAGTCATTCGCGGCAAGCACGAAGTTCTTCACTCGCTTGACCTGCAGGTATCAGCAGGATCGATCACCGGACTGCTCGGCCCGTCCGGCTGCGGCAAGACAACCCTGATGCGCGCGATTGTCGGAACACAGATCGTCGAAAGTGGTGAGGTCAGAGTGCTGGGCGACCTCGCCGGTTCCGTTGCTCTTCGCCGCCGGGTCGGATATGTCACCCAATCCCCCAGCGTGTACGGCGACCTGACGGTCACTCGAAACGTCCAATACTTCGGCGCTCTGTACGGCAAGTCCGGCGCCGACGTCGCAGCGGCGGTCGACGCCGTCGGATTGAGCCGATACGCCGACCAGACCGCCGCCGATCTGTCTGGTGGTCAACGCGGGCGAGTCTCGCTGGCTTGCGCGTTGGTGGCGTCACCTGATGTGTTGATCCTCGACGAACCGACCGTCGGCCTCGATCCGGTGCTTCGCGTCGAATTGTGGGAACGATTCGCTGACCTTGCTCGCAGCGGAACCACCCTGTTGGTCTCGAGCCACGTCATGGATGAGGCCGACCACTGCGCTGAGCTGATCCTGATGCGAGACGGGCACCTCCTCGCTCAACTCACACCCGATGAATTGCGCGCCAAAACCAGATGTGAACGGCTCGAGGACGCCTTTCTCGAGCTGATTCGGACTTCACCCGTCGGAGGTGAAATATCATGAGCATCAGGATCTTCGGCGCTACGACCGTACGCATTCTGCTTCAGCTCCGCCAGGACCATCGCACGGTGGCCATGATCTTGTTGGTCCCGTCGTTGTTGATGATTTTGCTGTATTTCCTCTACCAAGACGTCCCGACGCCACCCGGCCAGGTTTCGCTCTTCCAACGAGTGGCGATCACGATGTTGGGAATCTTGCCGTTTGTCGTCATGTTCCTGGTCACATCCATCGCCATGCAGCGCGAACGCAGTTCAGGAACCCTCGAACGCCTGCTCACCACACCGATGGGCAAACTCGACCTTCTCGCCGGATACGGGGCGGCATTTTCGCTCTCCGCCGCCGCTCAGGCAGCCCTCGCGTGCGCGGTTGCTTTCGGATTCCTCGGACTCACCATCGCCGGCAGTCTTGCCTGGGTCATCGTCATTGCAGTTCTCGGCGCAATACTGGGCGTTGCGCTAGGCCTGTTGGCCAGCGCATTCGCGAAGACCGAGTTCCAAGCGGTGCAGTTCATGCCGGTAGTTGTGGTTCCACAGCTCTTCCTCTGCGGACTCCTGGTACCGCGCGACCAATTGCCGACCTGGCTCGAATGGATCAGCAACGTCCTCCCCTTGAGCTACGCCGTCGACGCACTTCAGCAAGTGTCAATGCGTGCCGACGCGACGGGTCAGATGTGGCGTGATCTCGCCGTCATGGCGGGCTTCGCCGCCGCCGCGCTATCGCTGGCCGCGGCCACACTCGATCGCCGCACTCCATGACCGACAAGGACACGAGTCCGGTACCGATTCGTTCGGGGCGACGACCGGGCAAGTCGGAGACTCGCGCGCAGATCCTCGATTCGGCGCGACGGGCGTTCTCCCAGAACGGTTTTCGACGAACAACCGTTCGGTCGATAGCTGCGGCCGCTGACGTCGATCCGGCTATGATTCATCATCATTTCGGAAGCAAGGAGCAGTTGTTCACCGCTGCGATCGCGCTACCGATCGATCCAGTCCAGGTATTGGGACCTGTTCACTCCTCTCCGACCGAAAATCTCGGCGAAAATCTACTCAGAGCAGTAATCGGGCTGTGGGAATCAGAACACCAGCCGGCGATTCTGGCGGCTTTTCGATCAGCCATTTCCGGCGACGGATCGCAGTTGATCCAGAGCTTTCTGCTCGATGTCGTATTGCGCGACATCATTCCGCGGGTGGACACACCACCTGGTACCGGCTTGATCAGAGCGGAATTGGTGGCCTCTCAGATGGCCGGACTGCTTGTCACGCGATATGTGCTCGGACTCGAACCGCTCGCATCATTGAGCGTTGACGCTTTGGTACCGCTGGTGGCTCCGAACCTCCAGCGGTACCTGACCGGTGAATTACCGATCTAGCCTTCAGCCCGCGCGAGCAACTTCTCGTGCTCGTCGTCCGCTACATCGCGTGCCTCGTCGATCAACAGAACGGGAATGCCGTTCTCGATCGGGTAGGCACGACGCAGGCGCGGGTTGTAGAGCAACTCGTCCCCGACCAGCAACAGCGGGCCTTTGTCCTGGGGGCAGGCCAAAATGCTGAGCAACGTCGAATCAATAGCCACGTGAGTCCTCTCGAACCGATCAAACAGAATGTCCTCAGGCTACCGTGCTCCGGTGCTCACCCTCGTCGGCATCAACTGCGCGGCAATTGCCTTGGTCAGCCGCTTGTACGACTGCGACTCGGAATCGAGGAACCAGGTCCGTGGCCCCGGCGCCGGCAATCCGGCCGCAGCCAACGCAGTGGAGCTCGGACGGTACGACGAACCCACCGGGATCTCGTCAACCACCTGCACGATATCCGGACGAGCGTCGAAAGCGATGCGCGAGAGGGCCTCTGCAAGCTCGGCAGAACGGAACTGCCGCCCCGGACGCCAAGTCACGGCAGCGACCGCCAGCTGATGCGGCGCGTCACCGACTCCGTATGCGACGGCAAGATCCACCCGCGCCACACTCGACAACGCGTCGACGATCGGCTGGGTGAACACGGGACCGCGGAGCGTGGAAATGACCGTGTTCTTGTGGTCGATCAGCCAGTAGTCGCCGTCGGCGTCCCGGCGGAAGAGATTTTCGGTGGGAATCCACGAATCGCCGGCTTGGAAGAGACCTCGCATGGCTCCGCCCGAGAGATCGGCGGTGAATCCCGCGCGCCCGAGCAGCAATCCGACCTCGTCTTCGGCGCACTCACGGACAAATCCGTTTCCGTTCTCGAGGAGCCGACCACTCAGCGGGTCGTATGCCGCCAACCGCACCTGCGCGCTACCCGGCAGCGGGCGCCCCTTGGAACCAACTTTGGAGCCTGCAACATTGGCAAGAATCACGTCGCCTTCGGTCGACGCATAGAACTCGAGTACCTGCGCGGGGTCGAACGCCTCCGTTGTCCGCTTCCACAGACCATGGGGCATGCCCGAACCGATGAACAGGCGGACCGGATGACTACCGTCGATGAGAAGAAGATCCTCGTCGAGTATCTCGCGCATCATCGACCACGTGTAACTCACGACCGTCACGCCGTAGCGGTGGATTTCCTCGACGAACCTCGCGGGGTTCAGTCCACGTGAGAGCGCAATGCGTGAGCCACCGGCCATGGCACCACCGATGGTCGCGAGCAGACTCGACGAATGATGGAGTGGTGCAAGGCAGTACACGGTGTCACCGCGATCGAGATCTGCCGCCGTGGCCGTGCCGAAGGCCGACAGTGCCCACCGGTAGTTGGTGATCTGCTTGGCCTCGAGCACACCGCCGGATTCCGCAAAGATGATGAAGGCGAGTTCGCGGGCGACACCGGGATCCGGTCGGTACCACCCGGGCAGATTGACCTTCGTCGGATCGATTTGTTCGAGATCGATCACGTCGTGTGACGGATCCACCTCGAGGCCACGGGCATCGCCGCCGCCGAGCACCAGTACCGGCCGACCGGTAACCACTGCAGCATCGACGTTTTCCGGATCGGTGATGATCCGATCGACCGACCCCAGCTTGACCGCCGCCGTGATGTCGGAGCCTGGCGGAAGCATGACCGCGACGGCACCAAGTCGCGACAGGGCCGCGATGGCCGCGAGTGCGCTGGGGCGGGTCTCCATCAGGACACCGACATGCGCTGCCGGACGCACTCCCACGGAGATCAATCCACGCACGACATTGTCGATACGCGCGTTGACCGCTTCATAGGTGTGCACGCGATTGTCGAAGAGGAAGCACTCGCCGTTCGGCGCCTTTCGACGCTGCTCCGCCAGCAACTGGCTCAGCGAGATCTTGGTGTGCGGCTGAATCTGGTTGAGTCGAGCCAGACGTGGCAACGCTCGTGCCGCTTCTCCCGACAATTCGAAAGTGCCGCGCAACGCACCGGCGGCAAGGTCACTGATTCCCTTGGTGACTCCTGCACCTACTTCAGCGACCGAGGCGACGGTGTGGATGATCCGATTGCTGATCGACACACCGGTCTGGTCTTCGAGGTCGGCGCCGTAGACCATGTTCGCGATACGGTCCGGGAGGGGTCCACCCGTCTCGGTCCACTGCACGAATTCACCGGTGGTCGGCCAGGTGTGATTGGCCGCGGTGGAACCGACAACCAAACCGAAATGACCTGCACGCAAGGTAGATTCGTAGACCTTCGCCCGCGGAGCGGCTTGACTGATGCCTCGAACCGCTTGCGGCTGGCCGATGTCGTCGACCTCGCCGACGAATGCCAGGATGGGGCAGGTGATCTCGGCGAGCGAGACCAATTGATCCTTGATGACGAACCCACCGGTCATCATTCGGTTGTGCACGATGAACTGCTTGAGCAGTTCGGCTACCGCGGGCCCCGACCACGCGACCCAACCCTCGGTCGCGAGGAAGCGTCGTTGCTGCTCCCGCGGAAGCAACGCCTCACGGTCGTGCAGTTGAAGCAGAAAGTCGACGCGCATCTTCAGCGTCTTCACGGGATCGAGCAACTGGAACCCGGTACGGGCCATCCACCCGGTGACCGCCAGGCGATTGAAGACGTGATCGGCGAGGAAATCTGCACCCTTGGTTGCCAATCCCGCCGGGATGCCGAAGGGTAGCGCGGCGAGTGTGTCGACCGGACTGCCGAAGGTGATGACGCTGGCGATGTTTCGACTACGCCGATACGCGGCAGCCTGATAGGCGAACATGCCACCCTGCGAATAACCGGAGATGTGAACATCTTTTCCGGTGTGACGGTGGATGTGATCGACGATGTCGCTGAGAGCGATGATGTGATCGGCGAGATTACGATCCCAACCGCCCTCTTCCGAGTCGGGCGAACCGAAATCGACGACCCAGGGATCAAGGCCCATCTCGTGCAGAATTCCCACAGCGCCCTGGTCACGGGTCACGTCGTACACGTTCGCCGACATCATCATCGGCGGGATCAGCAAGATCGGTGCGCCGACGGTTTCCGGGTCACTGTCCGGGAAGTAGCGCCGTAGCCGATACATCGCTGCGCGTTCGACGATCTCGAACGGCGAAGTGGTCGCATCCGTTTCCAGCCCACCCAACCGGACGACCTCGAGGCCGTTTTGTGCTGTCGCAACCACCCGACGAATCGGGCCCAGCACAGACTTGGAATTCAATCCCACCATTTCACTCCCAAGTTACTCACCATGTGACGTCAGTCTCATTTTTCCCGCGCGCGACAAGCCTACTGACGACGAATACGCGTACGCGGTCAGGGAGCAAATTCTGCTACCTGACCGCGTACGACCGAAGGACTACTGCCGAAAAGAGAGCGACAACACTCGTGACCGCGAGGTCACAGGGTCCATTCCCGCAGTGACTGCGCCACTGCTTTGACTCCGTCCAGCTGCTCGGCAACCCGCACCCCCGCGGTGCCGCCTCGCGCGTTGCGCGAAGCGATGGAACCCTCGACTGTCAGCACCTCACGAACAGCGGGTGTCAGCGCGCTGTCGACGCCGGCCAGTTCCTCGTCCGTGAGATCTTCGAGTCCGACGCCTCGCGCTTCGGCGACACGCACACACGCTCCAGCAGCCTCGTGTGCAACCCGGAACGGCACGCCCTGACGCACCATCCACTCCGCGATGTCGGTGGCCAACGTGAACCCTGCCGGAGCAAGTTCCGCCATGCGTTCGGTGTGGAACTCGAGCGTCTGCACCAGACCGGTGATGGCCGGGAGCAGCATCTCGAGCTGCGCAACCGAGTCGAAAACCGGTTCCTTGTCCTCTTGCAGATCGCGGTTGTACGCCAGCGGCTGAGCCTTGAGCGTCGCCAACAATCCGGTCAGGTTGCCGATCAAACGACCCGACTTACCGCGCGTCAGTTCCGAGACATCCGGATTCTTCTTCTGCGGCATGATCGACGATCCCGTCGACCACGCGTCGGCAAGCGTGATGTAGCCGAATTCCGGTGTGCTCCAGATGATGATCTCTTCCGCCATGCGTGAGAGATCGACACCGATCATCGCAAGCACGAACGCTGCCTCGGCCGCAAAATCACGCGAAGCGGTTGCGTCGATCGAGTTCTCGGCCGAGCTGTCGAACTTCAATTCCGCTGCAATGGCTTCGGGGTCGAGACCGAGCGAGGAACCGGCCAGTGCACCGGAACCGTACGGGGACACCGCAGCTCGCACGTCGAAGTCGCGAAGGCGCTGCACGTCCCGCAACAGTGGATGTGCGTGAGCGAGCAGGTGATGCGCCAACAGGACCGGCTGAGCCGCCTGCAGGTGCGTCTTGCCCGGCATCACGGCATCCGGATGCGCCCCGGCCTGAGTCGCCAAAGCATCGACCACGTCGAGAACTCCGGTGGAGATGCGGCGGACCGCATCCCGAAGCCACATGCGGAACAGCGTGGCCACCTGGTCGTTTCGTGAACGTCCAGCACGCAGGCGTCCACCGACCTCAGGCCCGACACGCTCGATCAGACCACGCTCGAGTGCGCCGTGTACGTCCTCGTCCGAATCACTGGGCCCGAAGGCGCCACTGGCGACATCTGCCGCCAGACGGTCGAGACCGTCGAGCATTGTCACGAGATCGGCTTCGCTGAGCAGACCGGCCTTGTTCAGCACACGCGCATGCGCCTGCGACGCCCGCACGTCGTACGGAGCGAGGACCCAGTCGAAGTGAGTCGACTTGCTCAGCGCCGCCATGGCAGCGGCCGGTCCGGACTCGAACCGCCCGCCCCACAGCGCACCTTCGTTGGTGCCGTGTTTTTGAGCGTCTCCGTCACCGCGAGCCGTCATGGCTCAGAGTCCCAGATCGCGCTTCGCGGCGACCTTCGACGACAGACCGTGGATCTCGACGAAGCCCTTCGATGCGGACTGGTCGAAGCTGTCGCCCTCGTCGTACGTCGCGAGGTTGAAGTCGTAGAGCGACTCCGGGCTGCGACGACCGTTGACGGTGATGGCTCCACCGTGCAGGAAGAGACGGATGTCGCCGGTAACGCGTTCCTGCGTCTTGTTGACGAACGTGTCCAGTGCGTCCTTGAGGGGCGAGAACCAGAGGCCGTCGTAGACCAGCTCGGACCAACGCTGCTCCATCTGACGCTTGTAGCGACCGAGTTCGCGTTCGAGGGTGACGTGCTCGAGTTCCTGGTGTGCGGTGATGAGAACCATCGCGCCGGGAGCTTCGTAGATCTCACGGCTCTTGATGCCCACGAGACGGTCCTCGACGACGTCGAGACGGCCGACGCCCTGAGCGCCTGCGCGCTTGTTCAGTTCCTGAATGGCTTCGAGAACCGACACCGGGCGGCCGTCGATGGCGACCGGGCGGCCCTTGTCGAAGCTGATGATGAGCTCGTCTGGTGCGTTCCAGTTGACCGTCGGGTCCTGGGTGTAGTCGTAGACGTCCTTCGTCGGCGCGTTCCACAGATCCTCGAGGAATCCGGTCTCGACGGCGCGGCCCCAGACGTTCTGGTCGATCGAGAACGGCGACTTCTTGGAGACGTTGATCGGGATGTTGTTCTCTTCGGCGAAGGCGATGGCCTTCTCGCGGGTCCAGGCGTAGTCGCGGACCGGTGCGATGACCTGCAGGTCGGGTGCGAGGGCGCCGAATCCGACCTCGAAGCGAACCTGGTCGTTGCCCTTACCGGTGCAACCGTGCGAGACGATGGTGCCGCCGTGCGAGCGTGCAGCTTCGACGATGTGCTTGACGATCAGCGGACGGCTGATGGCCGAGACGAGCGGGTAGCGGTCCATGTACAGGGCGTTGGCCGCGATGGTCGGCAGGCAGTATTCGTCCGCGAACTCGTCGCGGGCGTCGACGACAACGGATTCGACTGCGCCGCAGTCGATCGCGCGCTGACGCACGACCTCCATGTCCTCGCCACCCTGCCCCAGATCGATGGCGACGGCGACAACTTCAGCGCCCGTCTCCTTACCGATCCAACTGATGGCAACAGAAGTGTCCAGCCCGCCCGAGTAGGCGAGTACGACGCGATCGGCCATGGTTTTTGTGCTCCTTCGGTTGAAAATCTCTATCAAAGAATAAGGGGTCAGGCGAGCGATTCGATCATGGCCGCGAGTTCCGCTCCGGAAAGCGGTTCCCGGGCCACCACGAAGATGGTGTCATCTCCGGCGATCGTGCCCACGATGTCCGGCATCGAGGACCGATCCAGTGCGCTCGCGAGGTAGTGCGCGGCTCCCGGCGGTGTCCGGAGGATCGCCATGTTGCCGCTGAAATCGGTGGAGACCAACAACTCACCCAACAGCCGTGAGAGGCGGTCGGTACCGCCGGCCACACCGCGTACCGGGTTCCCGTCCTCCGGCACCACGTAAACACCGGCGCCGCCGTCGGCGGCACGCAGTTTCACCGCTCCCAGCTCTTCGAGGTCACGCGAGAGCGTCGCCTGCGTTGCTTCGATGCCCTCGGCACCGAGCAAGGCCGCCAGCTCCGTCTGACTTCGGACAGGGTGAGCCGCCAGCAGCGCGATGATGCGCGACTGGCGACCGGCCCGAGTGGGAGCGACGCTCACGCCGGGTCCAGTTGGGTTCGCTGTTCCAGCAGCCACACGAGCAATGCCTTCTGGGCGTGCAGACGGTTCTCCGCCTCGTCCCAGACAACACTCTGCGGCCCGTCGAGAACCTCGTCGGTGACTTCTTCGCCGCGATGCGCGGGCAGGCAGTGCAGGACGACGGCCTTCGGATCTGCCTTTGCGAGCAGCTCCTTGTTGATCTGGAACGGACGGAAAGGTCCGACCCGATCGAGTCCGTCGTTCTCCTGACCCATCGAGGTCCAGGTGTCGGTGACCAACGCGTCGGCGCCGACGACGCCGGCCTGTGGGTCCTGCGTCAGGGTGATGGTCGCGCCGGTTTCCTCGGCGCGTTTGCGTGCTGCTGCCACGACCCAGTCCGCCGGTTCGAAGCCGGCGGGGCTTGCGATGGTGACGTCTATGCCTGCGGTCACTCCGCCGAGCATCAGCGAGTGAGCCATGTTGTTGGCGCCGTCGCCCAGGTAGGTCAGCTTCAGCCCCTTGAGCTCACCCTTCTGTTCGATCAGCGTTTGCAGATCGGCCAGAACCTGACAGGGATGAAATTCGTCGGACAATGCATTGACGATGGGAATCGTTGCGCCCGTAGCCATTTGCTCCAGGCGCTTCTGGCCGAACGTGCGCCACACGACGGCGTCGACGTAGCGGGAGAGAACGCGTCCGGTGTCCGCCAAGGTCTCTTCACGACCGAGTTGAGTGCTGCGCCCGTCGACGACGACAGCGTGACCGCCCATCTGTGCGATGCCCATCTCGAACGAGAAACGTGTACGCGTCGAGTTCTTCTCGAAGATGACACCGACTCCGCGGGGACCCTCGAGCGGACGCCGAGCGAACGGGTCCTTCTTGAGAATCGCTGCGAGTTCGAGAACTTCGGCCTGCTGCGCAGGAGTCAGATCGTCGTCCCTGAGAAAGTGTTTCACCACGGTAGTCACTTCTCCCCCGGCTGGTCAGCCGATAGTGCACTGTCGAAGATGGCAGGTAGTGCTGCCACGAAGGTTTCGGCCTGCTCGTCCGTGAGGATGAGCGGCGGCGCCAACCGGATCACTCCGGGTTGCGCTGCATTCACAAGGTACCCGGCTTCGCGCGCTGCGTTTTCCACTGCCGGCGCGACGTCCTCGGTCAGCACGACACCCAGCAACAGTCCTGATCCCCGTACGTAGTCGACCAACGGATGGCCCAGATCTTCGATGCCCGCCGAGATCGATTTGCCCAAGCTGTCGGCGCGTGAGATCAGGTCTTCCGCTGCAATGGTTTTCAGCACGGCAAGCGCCGCCGCAGCGCACACCGGATTGCCACCGAACGTCGTACCGTGCTTGCCCGGTCCGAACAACTCTGCCGTTGCCCCGGTCGCGATGCAGGCGCCGATCGGCATTCCGCCGCCGAGTCCCTTCGCAAGAGTGATGACGTCCGGCACGATGCCGACTGCCTGATGTGCGTAGAACCAGCCGGTCCGGCCGATGCCGGTCTGCACTTCGTCGAGTACGAGCAGCGCACCACGTTCGGCGGTGATCCGCCGAGCCTCGACGAGGTATCCCTCGGGTGGCACCACGACGCCGCCCTCACCCATGATCGGTTCGAGGAACACAGCGGCGGTGTCGGAATCGACGGCCTGCTCGAGTGCCTCGACGTCGCCGTACGGCACGAACTCGACACCGGCGGGCATCGGTTCGAACGGCGCCCGCTTGGCCGGCTGACCCGTCAGAGCGAGTGCCCCCATCGTGCGACCGTGGAAGGAGCCTTCGGCTGCGATGATCTTCTTCCGGCCGGTGGCGCGAGCGAGCTTGAAGGCAGCCTCGTTCGCCTCGGTACCGGAGTTGCAGAAGAACGCGCGCCCGGTGACGTTGCCGAGATGAGCGAGCAGCTGCTCCGCCAACTCGACGACCGGCTCGCTGGCGTACAGGTTGGACACGTGGCCGAGTGTCGACAGCTGAGTAGTCACGGCTTCGACGACGGCCGGATGTCCGTGTCCGAGAATGTTGACGGCGATTCCGGCCAGGAAGTCGACGTACTGCTTGCCGTCGGCGTCGGTGAGTACGGCGCCGTCACCGCGGACGAGAGCAACCCGGGGTACGCCGTAATTGTTCATCAGCGAAGCGGACCACCGCTGCTGCAGATCGATCGTGCTCATGAGATAGCTCCCTGCTGGGGACCGGCGACCGAGGAACCCGGCACGACCATCGTGCCGATTCCTTCACCGGTGAAAAGTTCGAGTAGGACTGAATGTTCGAGCCGACCGTCGATCACGTGCGCCGACGGCACACCTCCGCGCACCGCGCGAAGGCAGGCCTCCATCTTGGGCACCATGCCGGCATCGAGACTCGGCAACAACTGAGCAAGGGCGTCGGTGTCGATCTCGGTGGCCAGCGAGGCTCGGTCCGGCCAATCGGTGTACAGGCCCTCGACGTCGGTGAGGACAACGAGCTTCTCGGCACCGATCGCCTCGGCCAGTGCGGCAGCAGCGGTATCGGCGTTGATGTTGTGGACGACACCGTCGGCGTCGGGTGCGATGGTCGAGACCACCGGAATACGTCCTGCTGCAATGAGATCGAGTACCGCGTCCGGGTTCACGGTAGTGACGTCTCCGACCAGGCCGATGTCGGTCTGCTCTCCCTCGACCGCAACAGTGCGTCGAGTAGCGGTGAACAAGTGCGCATCCTCACCGGAGATACCGACCGCGTAGGGACCGTGCGCGTTGATCAGCCCGACGAGTTCACGGCCCACCTGACCGAAGAGCACCATCCGGACGACGTCCATCACCTCGGGCGTCGTGACCCGGAAACCACCGCGGAACTCACCCTTCATGCCAAGGCGTGCCAGCATCGCGTTGATCTGCGGGCCGCCGCCGTGCACGACGACGGGGTGGATGCCGACAGTCCGCAGGAACGCCATGTCCGCGGCGAAGGCGGTCTTGAGTGTCTCGTCGATCATGGCGTTTCCGCCGTACTTGACCACGACCACCTTGTCTCGGAATCGCTGCAGCCACGGCAGCGCGTCGGCGAGGACATGCGCCTTCTGATGCTCGCTGATCACGGGATACGTCTCGGTCATGACGAGTACGCCGAGTTCTCTTCGACGTACGCGTGCGAGAGGTCCGTGGTGCGAATGCTCACGGACTCGTTGCCGATTCCCAGGTCGATGTCGAGTTCGATGTCGATCCCGCTCAGGTCCACCTCACGCGCTCCCGGAGCGCCGACGCCGTCGATGCAGACGGGACTCCCGTTGAAGGACACACTGATTCGATCGGGATCGAGCTCGATGGGAGCGATACCCACTGCGGCGAGAACGCGACCCCAATTGGGATCGGAACCGAAAAGCGCTGTCTTGACCAGGCTGTCGCGGGCGATGGTCCGGGCGCCGATCAACGCATCGGACTCGGACGCTGCGCCGCGAACCGTCACCTTGACCCGCTTGGTGACGCCCTCGGCGTCTGCCATCAACTGATCCGCGAGATCATCACACACGGCCAGCACTGCGGCGTTCAGTTCGTCCTGCGTCGGCGTGACACCGCTGGCGCCGGAGGCCAACAGGAGCACTGTGTCGTTGGTGGACGTGGCGCCGTCGACGTCGAGGCGATCGAAGCTCAGGTGGGTGGCGGCGCGCAGAGCGGTATCGAGCTGCTCGGCCGTTGCGACAGCATCGGTCGTGACGACGCACAGCATCGTGGCCAGCGCAGGCGCGAGCATGCCTGCGCCCTTGGCCATTCCGCCGACGTTCCATTTGTTCGCGTGGTGCAGCGACGCCTGCTTCGGCACGGTATCGGTGGTCATGATCGCGTATGCCGCGTCGGTGCCGCCGGAGATTCCGCCAGCGAGTTCGTGCACTACCTCGGTGACACCGGGGATCAGCTTGTCCATGGGCAAGCGGTCACCGATAAGTCCGGTCGAACAGACAGCGACCTCGATCGCGCCCGTCTCGGTGCCCCAATTACTCAGTGCCGAAGCAACTTCCTCGGCAGTCTTGTGTGCATCCTGGAATCCACCCGCGCCCGTGCAGGCGTTCGCGCCGCCCGAGTTGAGCACCACCGCGCGCAGCTTGCCCGTCGTCAGGACCTGCTGAGACCAGAGCACCGGAGCTGCCTTGACCTTGTTCAGGGTGAAGACGCCGGCAGCGGCCAGATCGGGTCCCTCGTTGAGCACCAATGCGAGGTCCGACTTGCCACTCTTCTTGATACCGGCAGCAATTCCGGCACCGCGGAATCCGGCAGGTGCGGTGACGCCCTGCGTGCGGAGCAGACGTCCCTCGGCGACGTGAACCACGTCTGCAACGGTCGCGTCAGGCTCGGTTGCGTTGTCGATCTGCTGCGGATTGTCGGTGCTCACGGAGCTACTCCCACGGTAGAGAGACCTGCGGTCTCGGGTAGGCCAAGGGCGAGATTCATCGATTGCACCGCGCCACCGGCGGTGCCCTTGGTGAGATTGTCGATTGCCGAGATGACAACGAGCTGACCGGCGTCGGCGTCGACGGTGACCCCGATCTGCACGGCGTTGGATCCGATCACAGCGCCGGTCTGCGGGAAGATGCCGGCAGGCAGCACATGAATGAACGGCTCGTCGTTGTATGCCTTTTCGTAGATTTCGCGTGCCTGCTCTTCGGTGGCCGTGGTGGCTGCCGTGCAGGTCGCGAGGATGCCGCGCGGCATGGGCGCGAGCACCGGAGTGAAGGAGACACTGATGTCCTTGCCGCCTGCGGCCGAGAGATTCTGAATGATCTCAGGGGTGTGGCGATGGACGCCGCCGACGCCGTACGCACGGACGGAGCCCATGACCTCGGAACCCAGCAGATCAGCCTTCGGTGCCCGGCCGGCGCCCGAAGTGCCACTGACCGCAACCACGTTCACGTGTGAGTCCACGATCCCCGCGGCAACGGCGGGGGCCAGTGCGAGGCTCGCTGCCGTCGGGTAGCAGCCCGGAACGGCGATGCGGGTTGCGCCTACCAATTTCTCACGGGCACCGGGCAATTCAGGAAGACCGTAGGGCCAGGTGCCGGCATGAGCGCTCTTGTAGTACTTCTCCCAGGCTGCGGAATCCTGCAGCCGGAAGTCCGCGCCGCAGTCGATGATGACCGTCGACTCGGGCAGCAACTTAGCGTACTGAGCCGAATTTCCGTGTGGGAGACCGAGGAAGACGACGTCGTGACCCGAGAGGATCTCGACAGTGGTCTCTTCGAGTACCCGCGAAGAGAGTGGAAGCAAGTGCGGATGATGCTCACCGAGCGTCGAACCGGCGTTGCCACCGGCGGTCAGCGAACCGATCACCAGACTGCCGTCGGCGTAGGACGGGTGCCCGAGGAGCAGACGCAGAACCTCACCACCGGCGTACCCACTGGCGCCGGCAACGGCGACTCTGATCGGCTTGCGTGCGTTCTCGGTCGTACCACCTTCAGTCATGTCACACAGTATGCATCATTGTGCATCGGAATGCATAATTACTTACCCATGGATCGTCGAATCTCCTCGAGCTTGGCCTTTGCGGCCTTCTGGCGCTCGTCCCACTGCTCGTCGACGGACTTTCCGGCAGGACTCTCGTGTGCCAATTCGGCCGAACCTATGGAAGTACCGAAGCGCCCCTCTATCTTCTCCCGAACACGGTCGAAAGTGGGGACTCCCCCTTCGGTGTAGTCGGGTTCGGGAATTCTCGGGTCGGTCGCAAGTACCGCCGGGACGTCGATGATCTCGTCGACCTCCACAACGGTGTCGGGCAGTTCGACTTCTTCGGCGTCCGTGATCGTGTTGTCGTCCTCTACACGGTGCGGCTCGAGGCTCGCGGCAGCGGTGTCCACCACGGAAAGAAGGACCGACAAGCTCGGACGACGCTCGACCACTGCGCGGACGACCGCGAGGAAGTCCTTGTCGTCGAGTGCACTGGCGGCCTCGACTACCTGGTGCACGGACCCATCGTGCTCGGACCCATCATGTTCGGGCCCATCATTTCGTGACACTGTCAGTCCCTTCTCGAAAACGCCGACGGACAATTCCGATCCTTCCACGACCGTCCGTCGAAGGGGTCAGCGTGACGCGAGATACGCGGCAAATGCTTCCTCGCTCGAATATTCGGGGACGTATCCGAACTGTTCCTTGAGCCGCCGATTGTCGAGAACCGGTCGGTACTGGAGAAATCCGACGCGCTCCGGACCGTGTTCCGTTACGCCCAATCGCCGTCCGACGCGTAGAACGCCTCGCAACAACCATGCAGGAAGCGTCACCGTGCTCTTGCCCATCCGGGAAGCCAACTCGTCGACGGTCAACGAGCCGTCGCCCGCGACATTGAAGATGCCCACTTGGTTTCCGGTCACGGCCTCCGCAAAAGCGCCCGCGACATCGGTGTGCCAGACGAAGACGAAGGGGCTGTCGCTCCCGGCAACCTTGAGCAGCTTGCGGCGATCGAACAACGCGGTGATCTGATTGTCGACGCTCTCACCCAAGATCGTGCCGATCCGGAAGACAACCTGTTCCAACTCCGGGTGTTCGACGCGATATTCGGCGAGCATCTCTTCGACCAGGCGTTTGTGGCGACTGTATGTGAATTCGTCGTTGCCTCGGACAGGTACGTCCTCGGTGATCCACGGTGGGCTGTCGGAGTGGTAGCCGTACGCCGCTCCGGACGAAGACACGACGATCCGTCCAACCCCGTGTTCGACGCAGGCCGCGAGCACGTTTCGTGTCCCGTCGACGTCGACGCGGTACTCCTGCTCTGCTGTCGTGTTCTTGCCGGGATTCACGATGGACGCAAGGTGGATCACGACGTTCGGTCGGTACTGACCGAACACCCGCCCCAATTCTGTGGGGTCGCAGACGTCCGCCCTGACGCGGCGGATGCGATCGTCCGGCGTGTCCTTGACCGTGAGGTCGACACAGACGACGGTGATGCCCTGCGCGATCAGTGCGTCGATGACAGCGGTACCCAGGAACCCGTTTCCGCCCGTGACGAGTGCGACGGTCATGCCGGTACCGCCTTTCGGGCGCGTCGCTTGGACCAGATCGTCGCCAGAGCCAACCCGGCGATGATGTCCCAGATCCCCCACCAGCCGGCCACGACGGCCATGCCACCGAGACCGTCGAAGAACGTGAACACCAGGCCAAGCCCCAGCCCCGCATTGCGGATGCCGACCTCGAAAGAGACGGCGCGACGGCTGTATTCGTTCAACCCGGTGACGGCGCCGCAGAAGTATCCCAGTGCGAGGGCAACCGTGTCGTGCAGGAAGACCGCGAGCAGTACCACCCCGATGTAGTCGACGAAGTACGACGCATTCCCCGACACCCCCGCGACGATGAAGATCAACAACGCCACCAACGAACCGTTTTTCACCCAAGGCTGCGCTTTCGCGGCGATCTCCGGAAACCTTCGTGCCGCCCAGATGCCGAGAACGAACGGCACACCGATGATCAGGGCGATTTGCGCGACCATCTCGAGCGCATTCAGGTTCACGGACTGCAACAGAGCGTCGGTCTCCGGGCGTCGGCTCCCCCAGAACGCAAGATTGAGCGGCATGAGGAAGATCGCGAGGACGTTCGACACCGCCGTCATGGACACCGAGAGTGCGACGTCGCCGCCCGCCCGGTGAGTCAGGACGTTCGAGATGTTCCCTGGCGGGCAGCACGCCACCAGGATCATGCCGAGTGCTACCGACGGAGCCGGCGAGAGAATCAGCGTCAGGAGAAAAGTCACTGCCGGCAACAGCAGGAACTGCGCAGCAATACCCACCGCCATCGCCTTGGGTTTGGTGAGGGCACGACGAAAGTCGTCGACCGAGGTGTCGAGGGCGATCCCCAGCATGATCGTGGCCAGCACCACGTTGAGGATCATCAACGATCCCGGGTTGAAGTTGAGCACCACGTCGTCGATCGGCATCACTGTCCTCCCTTCGTCAGAGCGGCATCAAGCAGTCCGATGTGTCGCTTGATCGCCGATCGGTAGGCGTCCTTGTTCACGTAGTAGGCCATTCGTCCCAACTTCAGGTACTTGTATCCCCCGGACAGATCGGGAGGAGGACCGGCCGCCGCCGCCGAGAATTCCCGCGCCGCGGCGGGGGCTTCGGTACGTGCGGTGATCAGTTTGGCCACCAACTCGGCCTGCTCGAAACGGCCCTGCCACCCGAGACCGGATGCTTCGACCATGCCGAGAACAAAGAGATTGTCGTGGCGGCGACTCGCGACGTTGAGGAACAGGTCCGGGGCAGCGCCCGACCAGTCCAAGTCCTCGCGCGCGATGAAGGGATAGTCGAGGTGATACCCCGTGGCGCAGAGAACGAGGTCGTAGTCGGCAGACGATCCGTCGACAAACCGCACCGTCTTCCCCTCGAACCGGTCGACGTCGGCGCGCACGTGCACATCACCGTGCCCGATGTGGTGCAGGATCAACGAGTTCACGACCGGATGCGATTCGTAGATCTTGTAGTCCGGTGCCGGAAATCCGAACCGCACCGGATCACCCGTGAACTGCTTGAGTACCAAGGTGTCGACGCGTTGTTTGATCCACGGCGGCAATGGCTTTCCCTGATTCAAGGTGTCCGAGGGTCGGCCGAACAGATACTTGGGGACGAAGTAGTAGCCTCGCCGAACGCTCAGGTCGACGCACTCGGCCTGGTGGACGGCATCGACGGCGATGTCGCATCCACTGTTGCCCGCCCCGATGACCAGTACCTTCTTCCCGCGGAAGATCTCGGCGCTGCGGTACTGGCTCGTGTGCATCAACGTGCCGGTGAAGTCGCCCCGGAAAGTCGGCATGTTCGGCTTCGACAGCGTTCCGTTCGCGATGATCACGCCTCGATACCGCGCGACTGTTGTCTCACCGCTGCGACTGCGCGTGGTGACCTGCCACAGCGAATCGACCGGCGAGACGTCGACGACGGTAGTGCCGAAGGCAAAGTGCCTGCGAAGATCGTGAGTATCGGCGTAGTCGCGGAAATAATCGGCAAGTTCCACGTGGCTCGGGTAGTCGGCCACCGAATCCGCCATCGGGAACTCGGCGAATGCGGTGGTGCCCTTCGAAGAGATGAGGTGCGCCGACTCGTAGACGGTGCTGTGCGGGTTGTCGATGTCCCAGAGCCCACCGACGTTGTCGTGGCTCTCGAAGCCGTCGAACGCTATCCCGGCCCGATCGAGGTTTCGCGCGCCGGCCAATCCAGACGGGCCCGCTCCGATCAGCGCGTACTTCTCCTCTGTGATCATCCGTCGAGCGTCGCAGATAGTCCGAATCTTGCAGAAATATGCCGGATAATGACGTTATGAGCGCACCAGATACCGGCAACGGTCGCGGGATAGATGAAATCGATCTGAGGATAATCAATGCGCTCCAGCTCGCACCGCGATCGAAGTGGCTTTCGTTGGCCGGACCACTCGAACTCGACGCCGCGACTCTCGCCCGTCGTTGGAATCGACTCTCCGAATCGTCGTTGGCCTGGGTCACGGTCACTCCAGGGCCACAGGTGCTGGGCAGCATCGTCACAGCGATCATCGAAATCGATTGCTCACCTGCTCTTCTCGACACCGTCGCGGCACGGCTGACTCGCTCGGCCCACGCCGTGACCATCGAAGCATCAACGGGCAGAGCAGATCTGCTCGTCACAGCCGGTACCGCGGATCTGGCGTCGATGTCGCGCTTCATCTCGGAAGACGTCGCAACGATCGACGGTGTACTGGCGACACGAACCTCGATCATCACACGCTGGTTCACCGAAGGTGGGCGATGGAGACTCAATGCGCTGGCACCGTCCGAGAAGGGTGTGCTGACCACCAGCGAAAACCGTCCTGCCGTGCGCGCTCGGCCGACCGGGATATCCGAACAGGATCGCAAGGTTCTGACGAAGCTCGCTTACGACGGGCGCACTCCCATGAAGGAGTTGGCCGACGCGATCGGTGTCAGTCCCGCTGCGTGCAAACGCCAGATCGACCGGCTCACGTCTTCGGGGTTGGTGGCGCTGCGGTGTGAATTCGCGCGGCCGCTGGCCGGCCTTCCCGTGCTCGCCACTTTGTGGTGCCGCGTCGAACCCGAGCTTCTCGATACGGCGGGACGAGTGCTGAGTCGGGCGTCGGAAGTTCGAAACTGCTTCGCTGTAGTCGGCCCCGACAACCTGGTGGTTCAGTTGTGGCTGCATTCTCCTGCAGAACTCGATGCATTCGAAACTCGTCTGCGCAAGGAGATTCCGGGTCTTTGCGTCACGGAACGATCCATCGTGCTGTATCTGCGCAAACTGCTCGGCCACGTGCTCGACCAGCAAGGGCGACGGTCGGACACCGTTGCGCCAGATGTGTGGCTTTCCGATTCACCTCAGTCGAAAAGCCGATAACACGACAGAGCCCACGACCACCTGGGATGGACGTGGGCTCTGTGATCAGTTGAGGAAATCAGCCGCGCATCTGCGCACCGACGGCCTTGGAAGCCGCCTCCACTGCCGCATCACGCGCGGCACTGGCCTCGTCCTCGGTCAGCGTCCGGTCGACACCACGGAATCGCAACGCGAACGCGAGCGACTTGCGGCCTTCACCGACCTGCTCGCCCTCGAAGACGTCGAAGAGGCGAATGTCTTCGAGAAGTTCGCCGCCGCCGGAACGCAGAGCTTCCTGCACCTTGGCTGCCGGAATATCGCGATCGACAACAACTGCCACGTCCTGGAGCACTGCGGGGAAGGGCGAAATGCGCGGAGCGGGCAGGTTCTCGACCAATGGCAAAGCGTCGAGATCGATTTCCAGTGCGCAGGTGCGCGCGGGCAGTCCCGCGCGCTCGAGAACAGCCGGATGCAGTTCGCCCGCATGACCGACTACGTTGCCGTCAACGACAACCTCGGCGCAACGGCCGGGATGCCACGGCAGGTACTGCGCCGCACGCAGTTCCACCTCGACGCCTGCTGCAGCTGCAATGACCCGCACTGCTGCAAAAGTGTCCGAAGCCTCGGCCTGACGGCCAGGGCCCCAGGGGCCGCTCGGCTCACGCAAACCACTCAACACTGCAGCGATGTGCACGGGCTGAGCCGGCAACGACGCGATCAGGTTCGCGATCTGCTCGTCCGTCGGACGACGATCCACCGGCAATGCATCCACCGGCTTGGTGTCGGGGCCCGGCAGGACGACCTGCGCGATGCCGTACAGCGACAGATCACGCTGACCGCGAGAAGCGTTGCGAGCCAGGATCTCCAGCAGACCCGGGAGCAGCGTGGTCGCCAACTCCGGACGATCGGCTTCGAGCGGGTTGAGGACCTTGCTGGTGTTGCGGCGCGGATCATCCGCGTCGAGGCCCCAGACGTCGAAGACGTTCGTCGGCAGGAAGACCGGAGGAAGGACCTCGACGTAACCGGCGTGAGCCACGGCCTTCGAGACCGTGCGCTTTCGCCGCTGCGACGGAGTCAACCCACGTCCGGCCGGAGCGGCGGGAAGCACAGACGGGATCTGCTCGAGACCTTCGAGGCGAAGAACTTCCTCGACGAGGTCCGCAGGCTGCACCAGGTCCGGACGCCACGACGGCGGCGTCGCGACCAACTGGCCGTGTCCTTCTTCGCTGACGCCGACCTCGACGTTGCAGCCAACCTGGGTGAGGCGGCGAGCTGCGGTGCCGTTGGGGTACGTGACTCCGGCGACACGGTCGGGCAGGTCGATATCCATGCGAATGGCAGCGCGAGGGGCAACATCGCCCACGTCGGTCAGGACCGGTTCGATCCGTCCGCCGGCAATCTCGACCAGCAGAGCGGCTGCGCGGTCGACGGCCGCGAGCGGAATTGCCGGATCGACGACGCGCTCGAAACGCTTGCTCGCCTCACTCGGCAGCTTGTGCCGGCGCGCCGTCTTGAAGACTGCGAGCGGATCCCAAGTAGCTCCTTCGAGGAGGATGTCCGTCGTTGCCGTTCCCACCTCGGTGGTTGCGCCGCCCATGACGGCAGCCAGCGAGATGACTCCGGAATCGTCGGCGATGACAACGTCTTCGGGATCGAGCGTGCGTTCGACGTCGTCGAGCGTCGTCAGCTTCTCCCCCGCCTTGGCGCGACGGACCACCAGGTCGCCCTGCACCGAGGTCGCATCGAACGCGTGCAGAGGCTGACCGAGTTCGAGCATCACGTAGTTGGTGACGTCGACGGCCGGCGAGATCGGGCGAACACCCGAGAGCAGAAGTCGACGCTGCAGCCACCACGGGCTCACTGCCTGCGGATCGATACCCGTGATCTTCCGCATCACGAAACGCGAAGCCTTGGACTCCGGTTCGAGGCGCACCGGCCAGGCTTCACCCTCAGCCGGGTGCGCGGGAACCGAAGCGGGATCGGCGTATTCGAGATCGAAGCCGCACGCGAGCTCTCGCGTGAGACCGCGGACCGAGAAGCAGTAGCCACGGTCCGGGGTGATGTTCAGTTCGATGATCGTGTCACCGAGACCGAGCAACTCGTTGCCGTCCGCGCCGGGTTCGGCGGTACCAGGCTCGAGCACCAAGATGCCCGAATGGTCTTTGCCGATACCGAGTTCCGAGACGGAGCAGATCATGCCGTCGGACACCTGGCCGTACGTCTTGCGAGTGGCGATTTCGAATCCGCCGGGCAGCACCGCGCCGGGCAACGCAACGACGACGAGGTCACCCTCGTTGAAATTGCGCGCGCCACAGACGATGCCGCGAGGCTCGGGTTCGCCGACCTCGACCTGGCAGAAGCGGATCGGCTTCTTGAACTCGGTCAGTTCGGTGATGGAGACGACCTTACCGACGACCAACGGGCCGTCGATCGCCTCGAGTGTGTCGAGTTCCTCGACTTCGAGTCCCACCCGGACGAACCCGGCGTCCAGCTCTTCCGGGGTCACCTCCCAGTTGGGAGTTGCCCGCTGCAGGATCTCGGTCAGCCAGGATTGCGCTACTCGCACGTCTGCTCAGCTCTCTCGTTTGTCGATAAGTCTTTGTGAAGGTTCCGCGGACCGGATCGGTCAGCCTGCGACACCGAAGGGCAGCGTGAAACGCACGTCACCTTCGACGATGTCGCGCATGTCCGGGATACCGTTGCGGAACTGCAGGGTCCGCTCGAGGCCCATGCCGAATGCGAAACCCGAGTACTCGTCGGGATCGATACCGCTGGCGCGCAGAACGTTCGGGTTGACCATGCCGCAGCCGCCCCACTCGACCCAGCCTGCGCCGCCCTTCTTGTTCGCGAACCAGACGTCGACCTCGGCCGACGGTTCCGTGAACGGGAAGTAATTGGGGCGCATACGGGTACGCGTCTCGGGGCCGAAAAGGGCACGAGCGAACGCGTCGAGAGTCCCGCGCAGGTTGGCCATGGTCAGGCCCTTGTCGACGGCCAGGCCCTCGACCTGCGAGAAGACAGGCGTGTGCGTCGCATCGAGTTCGTCGGTGCGGAACGTGCGGCCCGGGCACACCACGTAGATCGGTACCTCACGCGAGAGCATCGTGCGGACCTGCACCGGCGAGGTGTGGGTACGCAGCACCTGGCGAGAGTTCTCGGGTGCCAGGTGGAAGGTGTCCTGCATCGTGCGGGCAGGGTGATCCGGCAAGAAGTTGAGCGCGTCGAAGTTGAAGTGCTCGGTCTCCACCTCCGGACCCTCGGCAACTTCCCAACCCATCGCGACGAATACGTCGGCGACCTGCTCGGAAATCAGGCTGATCGGGTGACGCGCCCCGACGGGGTGGCGATCGGAGGGCAGAGTGACGTCGATTGCCTCGGCAACCAACACCGCGGCGTCACGCTCGGCGAGGAGGACCTCACGACGAGCGTCGTACGCGTTGTTGATCCGAGTGCGGAAGATGTTGACGCGCTTACCGGCGTCCGCCTTTTCCTTGCCCGGAAGGCTGCCGAGTCCCCGGCGAGCGAGGGCGATCGGGGACTTGTCCCCCAGGTGCTCCACCTTGACGTGCGCCAGCGCATCCAGGTCAGCGGCGTCCGCCAGCGCCTTCTCGGCGTTCTCAGCCGCAGCGGTCAACGCCTCTTCGGTGAGTACACTCGCGTCGACCTCCGGCGGTGTCGCGCCCTCATTTTTGGCCACGGCTGTGACGCTCCTGTCGCTTCTCGGTTTACTTCTCGTACTGCGTGCTTCTTGTACTGCTTACTTCTTGTACTGCGAGCGAGCATTCGAACTCGCTCGAGCATTGTCTCTGCTCTTGTATTGTCTCAGGCTTCCGCAAATGGGATTCCGTGAGGTCTTCGCGTGCGTTTTCAGCCGTGATCGGTGGCGCGATTTTGCACCCGCGCGCTTGCGTACAGGCAAATTGCCGCCGCTGTCGCGAGGTTCAAGCTTTCGGCGCGGCCATGGATCGGAATCCTGACCCGATGATCAGCCTGCGCGGCGATCGCCGGATCGAGACCGTGCGCTTCGTTACCGAACAGCCAGGCCGTCGGCTTGCTCAGCAACTCGTCGGCCTCGTCGAGATCGACCTCGCCGTCAGCTGCAGTCGCGAGAATCTGAATGCCGGCTGCGCGAATCTGATCGATCACCGACACTGTGTCTCGATCGCGGACGACTGGCAGGTGAAACAGGCTGCCCGCCGACGAACGAACGACCTTGCCGTTATGCGGATCGACGCTGTCGCCGGCGAGGATTGCCGCGTCGGCACCCACTGCGTCTGCGATGCGAATGACGGTGCCCGCGTTACCTGGTTCGTTGACCTCGACCGGCACTGCGAGCAGGCGGGTCTCCTGATGGACGGCTGCGCTCAGCGGTACATCCAGTAGATCGCTGACGGCAACGAGTCCGGGCGGCGTGACGGTATCGCTGAGAGCTTTGATGGCTCGATCGGTCACAAGAGCAACACGAACTCCAGCGGTCAGCGCCCGATCGATGACGTGCTGATAGCGCTCGGCTGCGTCCTCGGTGTAGAAGAGGTCGTGCACCGGGCGGGCCTCGCCATTCGAGAGTGCACCGTTCAACAGTTCGGTGACCGAGTTCTCGCCCTCGACGAGGAAACGTCCTGCTTTGCGTCGTTCTGCTGTGCGCAGGAGCTTGACAGCAGAAACGACCCGCGGAGTCCGCTCGGTGAGCGGGTCCACGGGCCGTTGCTGTGATGCGTGAATCAGGCTGCTTCTCCGGCAGGAGCGTTCACGTCAGCCGGCAGAGCGGCCTTCGCGAGTGCGACCAGGCCGGCAAAGGCCTCGGCATCGGAGACAGCGAGCTCGGCCAGGATCTTGCGGTCGACGTCGACCTCTGCCAGACGCAGGCCCTGGATGAGGCGGTTGTACGTGATGTCGTTTGCACGAGCTGCAGCGTTGATACGCGTGATCCACAGCTTGCGGAACTCGCCCTTGCGCGCACGACGGTCGCGGTACGCGTAGGTGAGCGAGTGGAGCTGCTGCTCCTTGGCCTTGGTGTACAGACGCGAACGCTGTCCACGGTAGCCGCTGGATGCAGCAAGAATTGAACGACGCTTCTTCTGGGCGTTGACCGCCCTCTTTACGCGTGCCACTTGAAAAATCCTGTCAATCTAGGGGCTGAAAGTACGGCCCCGGGTGGTCAGTAAGGGGGCGACTCAGATGCCGAGCATGCGCTTGATGCGCGGAGCGTCGTCAGGGCTGACAACAGCGACACCGTCGAGACGACGGGTAACCCTGCTGGACTTGTGCTCGAGAAGGTGGCGACGGCCGGCCTTCTGGCGCATGAGCTTTCCGCTGCCGGACACCTTGAATCGCTTCGAGGCGCCGCTGTGGCTCTTCATCTTGGGCATGGAGTCCTCAGTTCTTGTTACGTGGTGGATCTTGGGAAATCGACTAGCTGGCCGGAGCCTCAGGAGCGGCATCGCCGGTCGCCGGTGCTTCCGGAGCTGCTTCACTGGAAGCCGGTGCGGCCGGAGCCGGACGCGGAGCAGCCTGAGCCACTGGCGCCTGAGCGCTCTCCTGCGCCTTGACACGAGTCTTGGCGCCCTTGTGCGGTGCCAGGACCATCGTCATGTTTCGGCCGTCCTGCTTTGCCGAGGTTTCGACGAATCCGAGATCTGCGACGTCTGCTCCCAGACGCTGCAGAAGGCGGTAGCCGAGTTCGGGGCGTGACTGCTCACGTCCGCGGAACATGATCGTGACCTTGACCTTGGAACCGGCTTCGAGGAAGCGAACGACGTTGCGCTTCTTGGTCTCGTAGTCGTGGTCGTCGATCTTGGGTCGGAGCTTCTGCTCCTTGATGACCGTCAGCTGCTGGTTCTTACGTGACTCACGTGCCTTCTGTGCAGCCTCGTACTTGAACTTGCCGTAGTCCATGATCTTGCAGACCGGTGGACGGGCGTCAGGAGCTACCTCGACCAGGTCGAGGTCGGCCTCAAGGGCCAAGCGGAGTGCATCTTCAACACGCACGATGCCTACCTGTTCGCCGCCAGGTCCGACCAAACGAACCTCGGGAACGCGGATACGATCGTTGATGCGGGTCTCAGTGCTGATGGGGCCTCCTAGGTTGAACGGTGCGGTCTTCATGACCGCACGCAGCCCGTACCGCCCGCACCCCAACAAAAAAGCCCCGCTGTGATGATTGCTCATCCGCGGGGCCCGATGTCGACCGATCACATAAGATCCAGCTCACGCCGAAACCTATCTCCTCGACTGAGCGAGGAACCTGACGAAGAATGATCTCCGATAACAGGTGACCGGAACCACTGAACTGCAGTTTCACCTGCCGCGCAGAGGTGGGAGTCGGACTCCACTTGCTGCCCCCGAACAAGTCGGAGGCGGTCGTTGCAACAAGAGTAACAGGTCGCCACGGATGAAAGAAATCGGTGCCGCTCCCAGTACTGCCGGGAGAGGCCCGATTCAACACCGTCACGGCCTGATGGAATCCTTACATCCATGAGTGAGAACTTCGAGGCAGAACAGAACACCGACGGCGCGAACCCCGACGTCCGCGAACTCTCCGAAGTTCCCGCGGTCGAGGTCATCAGCCGCGCTGCAGTGATGCTGATGAGTTCGGCTGCCGAAAAACTCGGCCTCTCCGACGCCGATCCGTCTTCCAGCCCCTACCTGGACCTCGACGAAGCGCGTCGAGTCATCACGGCACTTGCCGGACTCGTGACTGCGTCGGTCGAATACCTCGGCCCTCATGCCGGACCCATCCGTGAAGGCCTCCAAGCCCTGCAGCGCGCATTCCGTGAGGCCTCCTCGCACCCGGACGAGCCAGGAAAGGGACCGGGCGAGAAGTTCACCGGTCCGGTCTACTGAATTGGCAACCGCCAACAAGACTCAACCGACGCCCGAGGACGTCGACGCATTCATTTCACGCGTCGACGACCGCAAACGCGCCGACGCCGTGGAGCTGATCTCCCTGCTGTCGGCCGCAACCGGCGAGCCTGCTGTCATGTGGGGCTCGAGCATCATCGGATTCGGGGCACGGCACTACCGATATGCGAGTGGCCACGAAGGTGACACCCCACTGATCGGGTTCTCCCCCAGGGCCACCGCGCTCACGTTGTACTTGTCGCTGAACTTCGACGACTACACCGACACGCTCGCTCGCCTCGGCAAGCACAAAATCGGCAAGGGCTGCCTGTACGTCAAACGGCTGAGCGACGTCGATATGACGACCCTGACCGAACTGATCACGGATTCCGTTGCCGCAGCCCGCAACATGATCGACTGAGTCACTCACCTACGGGGAGAAACAGGCCGAGCGTCTTCGGGCGGTTGCCCGAAGACGGTCGAATCGCGTGGTGTGAAGTGATCGTTCGTCAGCGTGGCCCGACGCATTCGATCGAGTCGAAACCACCGCACCGCGTCGCGCTGGCGACACCAGCCGATAAGAAACCACCGCCCACGGTCCTGCGCCAGAATGTGCGGCTCAACTGCCCGCACCGTCTCCGCACCGTCCCCATCCACGTAGTGCAACGACACGACGCGACTCTGCTCGAGACCCTGCTCGACGGCCTGCCGGTTCGCGCGCGAATCCGTCAGAGCCCCGCCGTCACCGCGAATCCACACGCGGCCACCGAGCTCCGCGACCTTGCGACGACTCTCCTCGTCCATCACATCGAGCAGTTTCGCCAGCGCTGCTCGCCCATCCGGCGCAAACGGAGCATCACCCATCGCCGTCAAGGCCAACGCGATCGAAACTGCTTGCGGAACAGTGAAATTCACCGGCGGTAGCGTAGCGCGACCTACGAGTCGGTAACCACCCCCGGGGCCTGAGCGCGCTTCGATCGCCGCACCCGACATCATCAGCGTCTCGATATCCCTCTTGATCGTCCGGGTGGTGACACCGAATTCCTCGGACAATCGGGAGCACGTAGTCCCTCGATCGCCCTGTCGCCGAAGTTCCTCGACGAGAGCATGCAATCTCGCAGCTCGATTCACGTTCACCAGTGTCTCAGATTCCGATACCAAACGGTGACATAATTGGTGACACTCTGTTGTCACCAACCCGGGTGCACTGTGAGTACATGAAAACTCACATCGTTCTTGTTCCCGGATTCTGGCTCGGTTCATGGGCTTGGGATGCAGTACTCCCACACCTCGAACGTTCCGACACCCGCGTGACCAGCCTGACGCTGCCCGGGCTCGACGCAGTAGACACAGATCGATCAGCGGTCACCTTCGACGCTCACGTCCGTGCAGTCGTCGACGCCGTATCGGACTCCGACGAGCGCACGGTCTTGGTCGTACACAGCGGCGCCGGCCCGGTGGGGTACGCCGTCACCGATCGCATCCCGGATCGCGTCGCTCGGATCGTCTACGTCGACTCGGGCCCCATGCCCGACGGCGCGGCGCTGCGACCGGATCTGGCCGCTGACGTCGTCGAGATACCGCTGCCGACGTGGGCAGAACTTGAAGCAGACGGCAGCAGCCTCGAAGGACTCGACGAGAAGGCTCTCGAGGCGTTTCGCGCCGACGCCGTCCCCGAACCGGCCGGGCCGGCGCGTGAGCCGATTGTCCTGACGAACGAAAAGCGCTACCAGGTGCCGTCAACCGTCGTTTGCAGCACGTTCCCGTCCGCGGTGATTGCCCAGATGGCCGACGGAGGTCATCCGATGGCCGCCGAACTGGCGAAACTCCCCGTGACGTACGTCGACCTCCCGACCGGCCATTGGCCGATGTGGTCGCGCCCCGAAGACGTCGCCCAGGTGATCCTCGAGGCCGCCGCTTCCTGATCGACAAAGCAGTGATGCCGGATCGGATTCCGACCCGGCATCACTGACCGACTTCTACTTGCTCACCTTCTACTAGCTCACGGAAGCAGCTTTCTTCCGTGGCGCCGCCTTCTTTGCGGCAACTGCCTTCGTTGCACGCTTCTTGGTGATCGGCTTGGCCTTGACCGGCGCGTGCTGTGCGGTGAGAACCTCACTGAGGAACTTGCCCGTGTAGCTCTCGGGGACCGCGGCAACGTCCTCCGGGGTACCTTGCGCCACAACGGTTCCGCCGCCGGATCCACCTTCGGGCCCCATGTCGACGACCCAGTCCGACGTCTTGATCACGTCGAGGTTGTGCTCGATCACGATCACGCTGTTGCCCTTGTCCACCAGACCGTTGATCACGATCAGGAGCTTGCGGATGTCCTCGAAATGCAGACCCGTGGTGGGCTCGTCGAGGATGTACACCGTGCGACCGGTGGACCGCTTCTGCAATTCGGCGGCGAGCTTGACGCGCTGCGCTTCACCACCGGACAGAGTCGGAGCCGGCTGACCCAGTCGGACATAGCCCAGGCCGACGTCGACCAGCGTCTTGAGGTACCGGTGAATTGAGGTGACCGGCTGGAAGAACTCGGCTGCTTCCTCGATAGGCATGTCGAGTACCTCGGCGATCGACTTGCCCTTGTAGTGGACCTCGAGCGTTTCGCGGTTGTACCGGGCGCCGTGGCATACCTCGCAGGGCACGTACACGTCCGGCAGGAAATTCATCTCGATCTTCAGCGTTCCGTCGCCGGAGCACGCCTCGCAGCGTCCGCCCTTGACGTTGAACGAGAATCGGCCGGGCTGGTAACCGCGGACTTTCGCTTCCGTGGTGGCCGCGAACAGGGTTCGGATCTTGTCGAACACGCCGGTGTACGTCGCCGCGTTCGATCGTGGAGTCCGGCCGATCGGAGACTGATCGACCTGCACGAGCTTGTCCAGCTGATCGAGACCGTTGATTCGTGTGTGACGCCCAGGTACCTGGCGTGCACCGTTGAGTTTGTTCGCCATGACGGTCGCGAGGATGTCGTTGACCAACGTCGACTTGCCCGAACCGGAGACACCGGTGACAGCAGTGAGAACACCCAGCGGGAAACTCACGTCGATGCCGTCGAGATTGTGCTCGCGAGCTCCGACGACCGTGACCTGGCGTTTGCGGTCCACCGGTCGACGAATGGCCGGAACCTCGATGAAGCTACGACCTGACAGGTAGGCGCCGGTCAGAGATTCTTCACACGTCAGCAGTTCTTCGTATGGCCCGCTGTGGACGACCTTGCCGCCGTGCTCGCCGGCGTACGGTCCGATGTCGACTACCCAGTCGGATGTACGGATCGTGTCTTCGTCGTGCTCGACGACGATCAGCGTGTTGCCGAGGTCGCGCAAGCGCGTCAGGGTTTCGATCAGTCGTCGATTGTCACGCTGATGCAGGCCGATGGACGGCTCGTCGAGTACATACAGCACGCCGACGAGTCCGGAACCGATCTGCGTTGCCAAGCGGATTCGCTGGGCCTCGCCACCGGACAACGTGCCAGCGGCACGCGAGAGGGAAAGGTATTCCAAGCCGACGTCGAGCAGGAACCCGAGTCGTGCCTGAACTTCCTTGAGGACCTGACCCGCAATCGCCTCTTCGCGCGAACCGAGAGTGAGGCTGTTCAAGAAGTCCGCGCAATCGGAGATCGACAGTTCACAGACCTCGGCGATGGACTTACTGCCGAAGTCTCCCGCCGCGATAGTTACCGACAGGATTTCCGGGCGCAGGCGAGCACCACCACACGCCGGGCACGGCGTGTCGCGCATGTACCCGTCGTACCGTTCCTTCATCTGATCCGATTCGGTCTGCTCGAGCCGGCGATGCAGGAACGGCATCACACCTTCGAACTCCGCGTAGTAAGAACGGGTACGGCCGTACCGATTCTTGTACCGGACGTGAACCTGCTCCTCGCTGCCTTCGAGGATTGCTTTACGGGCCTTCGCCGGCAACTTGTTCCACGGCGTCTTCATGTCGAAACCGAGGATGTCGCCGAGGCCGGAGAGCAACCGTCCGAAGTACTCCGAACTCTGGCCCATCGACCACGGCGCGATTGCTCCGTCTTCGAGACTCAGGTCGGGATCGGGAACCACCAGATCCGGGTCGACCTCCTTGCGGATACCGAGGCCGGTGCATTCCGGGCAGGCGCCGTAGGGCGAGTTGAAGGAGAACGAGCGCGGTTCGAGATCGTCGATCGCGAGTGCGTGGCCATTCGGGCAGGCCAGCTTCTCGGAGAAACGACGCTCACGATCAGGTGCATTTTCTTCACGGTCGACGAAGTCGAGGACCACGATGCCTTCAGCCAAGCGAAGTGCGGTCTCGACCGAGTCGGTCAGGCGCTGCTTCGAACTCGCCTTGACCTGCAATCGGTCGACCACTACTTCGATGTCGTGCTTTTCCTGCTTCTTGAGCTTCGGCGGATCCGCCAGCGAATGGACGACACCGTCGACGCGCACTCGCGAGTAGCCCTGGGTGTTGAGCTGATCGAAGAGATCGACGAACTCGCCCTTACGAGTACGGACCACTGGTGCGAGGACCTGGAACTTGATGCCCTCCTCCATCTCGAGCACCTGGTCGACGATCTGCTGGGGCGTCTGACGTGCGATCTTCTCACCACACACCGGGCAGTGCGCCGAACCTGCGCGGGCATAGAGAAGTCGGAGGTAGTCGTAGACCTCGGTAATGGTGCCCACCGTCGAACGGGGGTTGCGGTTGGTCGACTTCTGGTCGATCGACACCGCAGGAGACAATCCCTCGATGAAGTCCACATCCGGCTTGTCCATCTGACCGAGGAACTGACGCGCGTATGCCGAGAGCGACTCGACGTAGCGGCGCTGACCTTCGGCGAAGATCGTGTCGAACGCGAGGCTGGACTTGCCGGAGCCGGACAACCCGGTGAAGACGATCAGGCTGTCTCGCGGGAGGTCGAGATCGACTCCTCGCAGATTGTGCTCACGCGCACCCCGCACGATCAGGCGATCCGCCACACCAATTCCCTTCATTGTCAATCGTCCGGGGCCGTCCCCCCGGAGAAGTCTCGAGTGGCCTCGCAAACGCGAGTCCTCGAGCGATCGTCATCGTAGGCCGAGCCACCGACACGTTTTTCTCACCAGGCGAGCCCATCGCTCTACCTGCCCCTATTCGAAGGTAGCCTGCGTTTCATGACGAATCAGCCCATCGTGATCGACGACTCCTACACCGGTCAGCTCTCCCCCGATTCTGCCCCTCAGCGGCGCACGGTCGAAGGCGCCGTCATCACGAAGATGTCGGTCGGCCCCATGGACAACAACACTTACCTCGTCGTCTGTTCCACGACCAGGAAATCTCTCCTGATCGATGCGGCCAACGAAGCCGAGAAGATCATCGCGCTCATCGCACAGGAAGCACCTGTTTTCGATTCCATCGTCACCACCCACCAGCACGGCGATCACTGGTTGGCCCTCGAAGACGTTCACGCCGCAACCAAGGTGCCGACCGCCGCGCACCCCCTCGACGCAGAGGTCCTTCCCGTCACCCCGGACGTACTCCTCGAAGACGGCGACAAGGTGACCGTTGGCAACTTGAGCCTCGACGTCATTCACCTGTCCGGCCACACGCCCGGCTCCATCGCGCTGGCTCTCACCGAACCGAGCGGACAGGTTCACCTCTTCACCGGCGACTCACTCTTCCCCGGCGGAGTAGGCAAGACCGCCGACCCCGAGAAGTTCACTTCTCTGCTCGACGACGTGGAAAACAGGCTGTTCGGAAGGTACGACGACGCGACCGTCGTCTACCCCGGGCATGGCAAGGACACGACGCTCGGCGCCGAGCGCCCGCACCTGGCGGAGTGGCGCGAACGCGGTTGGTGACGTTTCACCTGTTCCGTACTGGACCCAGCTAACCGACTTGGCTGTCGACCTGTTCACCGTTGACTCGAAGTCGTGGAAGCCAGGTCGACAGAGTCCCTTCCGTGAAGTCGTCACGACTGAATATGTAGTAGTCACCGTTCGGATAGACCGGGACACGCCACTCCGCAAGCTCCTTCGCAGCAGCGTGTGCCTCCGCGTCGAAGGTGTAGCCCGGATGCTGCCAATCCAGAACGACGAAGTTGGGATCGTCGTTCCAATCGGTGACAAAACAGCGCAGCGCTTCGGCGTTGATCGCATCCACGCGAGCGGCCCACGCCCCTGGAGTCGCAGCTGGCGCCGCACCCGAATCGAAGTCCGCGGACGGCGTCGGCTCAGCGATATCTTCGTGGCAACCACTCCATGGTGGTTGATCGGTGTGCATTGTGTGACACCTTCGAACACGCCGTATGCGGATACGCGGTAACGGATACTTCAGAACGGTGTGTCCGGATCAGTGGAGAAGTCATCGTCGCAGTACAGCGCGCTTCGGCGACCAGGAATCCGGCGACCGGGCCAGGCGTGCCGGGATCGCCGAACCGGACCAATTCCTTGTGAGATCGCTAGGGTGGAAAACGAACCTACATCGGGAGGCTTGAAACATGCTGGTACGTCGAATTGCTCGTCCACTGCTTTCCACGATCTTCATCGCCGGGGGAATCGATGCTTTGCGCAACCCTGCTCAGCGAGCAGCCAAAGCGTCACCGCTGATCGACAAATCCGTCGAGACGCTGCCAGGAGCAGTGACGCAGAAGGTGCCTGCTGATCCGGAAACACTCGTCAAGATCAACGCCGCCGTCCAGATCGGCGGCGGTGCGCTGCTGGCCACCGGCAAGGCGCCGCGGCTCGCGTCGTTGGTGCTCGCGGGGAGCCTGGTACCGACCACGCTTGCCGGTCACGACTTCTGGAACGAAACCGATCCGTCACTGCGAGCGATGCAGCGCACAAACTTCATCAAGAACGTCAGTTTGCTCGGCGGACTGATGATCGCCTCCGTCGACACCGAGGGCAAGCCGTCGCTCGGCTGGCGCGGCCGTCGCGCCGCGAAGAAGGCCCAGGCGTCTATCGCCGCAGCACTTCCTTTGGTCGCATCGCAGACCGATCACACGAGCGATCGCGTCGAGCATGCTCTGTCGGTGGCGTCCGAACGCGGTTCCGAGCTTGCCGAAACCGCGAAGGCACACGGCACGGATTGGCTCGAACTTGCGAAGGAGCGCAGCTCCGAGTTTGCGGAGATCGCGAGCAAGCGAGCCGCGGAATTCGGAGAGGTCGCCAAGGAACGCGGCCCGGACATCCTCGAAGTCGCGCAGAAGCGCGGCTCCGAACTGGCCGAGACCGCACGCGAGCGCAGCGCCGAACTGGCAGAGCTGGCGAGCAAGCGCAGCTCTGAGTTCGCCGAACTCGCCCTCGAGAAGAGCAACGAGTGGGCCGAAACGGCGTCGGAGCAGACCGAGGTGCTGGGTAAGCGTGCCCGAAAGCGCGCCGAGAAGGCGCTCGAAAAGGCTCGCGCCAAGAAGGACGAATTGACGCACTGAGTGCACCGAAAACACGGTCAGGCCACCTTCGGGTGGCCTGACCTGTATCTATGCGGCAGTTCATCTGGGGGAACTAGACTGTCTTGGCGCTTTTGCAGCGCGTGAATTTCTCATCAAGCCTAGGAGATCCTTTGCCCGACGCGGACCCGTCACTGAACGAGCAAGAGCTCGAGCAGCAGTACGTGACGATGTTGTACTCCCGTCTCGACGATCTTCGAAAGTATGCCCAAACTCGCTTGAGCACGGTGCTCCTCGAGACCGGCGGAACCCCGCAAGCACGCAGTGAACGCGAATCCTTCAATGCCATGTACACCGAGGATCTCGCCAAGTACGACGCAGCCGAGAACGGAATGTGTTTCGGACGCATCGACTTCGACGACGAGCGACGCTACGTCGGCCGACTCGGAATTCTGGACACCGACAACGACTACGAAACGCTACTGCTCGACTGGCGAGCTCCGATGGCACGCCCGTTCTATCTGGCGACGCCCGCGGCACCTGAGGGCGTCAAGCGACGACGCCATATCCGCAGTCGGAGCCGAACAGTCACCGGAATCAACGACGAATACCTGGACCTCGACGCTGCCCGAGCCGCCGGCGTGGTGACCGAAGCCGGTGGCGTCGCCGGTGAGAGCGCACTCCTGGACGCTCTGAACGCAGCGCGTACGGGTCAGATGAACGACATCGTCGAGACCATTCAGAGTGAGCAGGATGCCATCATCCGCTCCGAGCACAAAAGCGTTCTGGTGGTCCAGGGCGGTCCGGGTACCGGCAAAACCGCAGTCGCCCTTCACCGTGCCGCCTTCTTGCTCTACACCTACCGCCAGCAACTGGCCAAAGCCGGTGTTCTCATCATCGGGCCGAACGCGACGTTCCTCGACTACATCAGCCAGGTCCTTCCTTCACTCGGTGAGACCGGAGTTCTACTCTCGACGATCGGGGACCTGTACCCCGGAGTGCGTGCGACTCGTACGGATTCCCTCGCCGCCGGTGAGATCAAGGGTTCCCTCGCGATCCTCGACGTACTCAAGAACGCCGTCCGGGATCGGCAGGAAGTTCCGTCGAAGCCGATAACCCTTCGATTCGACACGTACGACTTGAAACTGGATCGCAAGACTGTCACGAAGGCGCGCGGGCGCGCTCGGTCGTCGCGTCGCCCACACAACCTGGCGCGCCCGATCTTCGTGGCAGCAGTCATCGAGGCGTTGGCACTGCAGATGGCCGAACTCATCGGCGGAAACCTCGTCGACGGTGGGTCACTCCTCAGTCGGGACGACATCGCCGACATTCGCGACGAGATGCGTGAGGACCCTGACATCATGTCCGCCATCGGAAAGCTGTGGCCCGAATTGTCGCCGCAGCAAATCCTCGCGGAACTGTGGACGTCGCCGGCGAGGTTGGCCAAGGCAGCGCCGCAACTCGACGACGCCCAACGCGACGAGCTTCTGCAGAGCGTCGGACCGGGTTTCAGTGCGGCCGATGCTCCCCTGCTCGACGAACTGGCCGAGATTCTCGGCGTCGACGACGCCGCCGAACGCGAACGCGCACAACGTGAATGGCGCGCGCAGATCGCCGACGCCCAGGGCGCCCTCGACATCCTCACCGGGTCTGCACCACAGGATCTCGAAGACGAGATGGATCCCGAGATCTTGATGGCGTACGACTTGATCGACGCCAGCCAACTCGCCCAACGCCACGATCAGGGCCAGCGCCAGACCACGGCAGAACGCGCTGCCGGCGACCGAACCTGGACCTACGGTCACGTGATCGTCGACGAAGCCCAAGAGCTCTCCGAAATGGCGTGGCGAATGCTGATGCGACGCATACCGAATCGCTGGATGACGTTGGTCGGCGATACAGCTCAGACCGGTGATCCCGCGGGAACTTCGTCCTGGCAGAAGATTCTCGAGCCTTACGTCGCCAAGCGCTGGAAGCTCACCGAACTGACCGTCAACTACCGAACTCCCTCGGAGATCATGGATGTCGCGCACCGTGTGCTCGAAGAGATCGACCCGGAGCAATCCGTGCCCCGGTCGGTACGCGACAGCGGATTCGCGCCGTGGGCGCTCAAGACCACGGCCGAAGAATTGGAATCGACCGTGCGCCGTTGCATCGAGTCCGAGTCGCATCCCGGTATCACCGCAGTGATCGCCGGTTCCGAGGTCGTTGCCGATCTGGCGGGCATTGCGAGTGACACCGTAAGCGTCCTGTCCGTCAAGGACGTCAAGGGACTCGAGTTCGACACAGTGTTGATCGTCGAACCTGCCGACATTCTCGACGAGTCACCACGCGGAATGAACGACCTCTACGTCGCATTGACCCGCGCTACCCAGAGGCTCGGCATCATTCACGTCGAGTCGCTCCCCTCGGTTCTCGACGGCGTCGAAGCAGCAGAGTTGGCCTTCGATTCGTGAGCATCACGGAGTAGGTTCGTGCGTGACACCACGAATGGTGGTGTCACTCCAATTTGTGTCGACGACTGAAGGAATGACCCCTCGTGCTTGGCCTGCCCGCAAGTTCCGCCGCACCCATCCGCAAGATCGCTCGCGTGGTGATCGGCGTCGGGATGCTTGCGGCGGTGACAGCCGGTTGCTCAGAGGATGATTCGAGTTCGACGGCTACTGCAGGCAGCGACGACATCGCTGCTGTTGCTGCCGCACCGACCGAAAAACCGGTAGACGAGGCAGAAAGGCTGCGGGCGGCGCTTGCGTCTACCGGGGTCACGTCCGCCTTTTCCGACGACATGTTGCAGGCGCTCGGTGACGGCGTCTGCCAGCAGCTCGCGGCCGGAACGGATCGAGCGATGATCATCGCGAATCTGCGGGCGGTATCGCTGAACGGAGCAAGCGAACCAATGGTCACCTCCGGAAACGGCTCGGCCGCATCGACAACACCCCCCAGCGCCGATCAGCTGGCTGAAGTGTTCGTCGATGCGGCCGAGGCCGACTACTGCCGGTAGTTCAGCGAACGGTGTGCACGATCAGGACATCGGACGTCGCCTTGCGAGCGGCATCGGAAGGCACCGATCCGAGTAGACGCCCGGTCAACGTGTTCAATCCGCGATTTCCGACGACCAGCAAGTCGCCCTTCACCTCGTCGAGCAAAGCGAGAAGCGATTCGACGGGAGCGCCGACGACGGCGCGCTCGACAACATCCTTTGCCCCCTGGGCATGTGCGCGCTCACGAGCGGTGCGAAGGATCTCGTAGGTCGGAGCGGAACCGGTGACCTGGTAGGCCTCGTTACCCAACGCATCAGCGGCAGCGCTCACGTCCTTGGGATCAGCCGGGTAGTACGCACACGCGATGACGAGCTGAGCGTCCGAGCCACTGGCAATGGCGGCAGCTCTGTCGACTGCCTTCAGTGACGACTCGGAGCCATCGGTTCCTACGACAACGGTCCGGTAGGCACTCATTCATTCCTCCATGGTTACGGGACGGACGGTACGGCCGGCACCGGGCGCAACGCTGTTGCGCCCGCTCGACAACCGCTGCGCTGACATTAGCGGGATTGTGCCGCGGATAGTGTTATTTGCAGTACACGCCACAAGCCCACAGTGAATGTGATTCTTCGTCACAGACACATTTGTTCGGTGGTGACCACTCAGCGAAGTTTGCCAAAGCGGGGCCCGAACAGCGCCGCCGGAAATACTTCCTGCTCGACCAGGGCGGTACGCCACGGCGTCGCCAATTCCAGCAACCGCTTGGCACCCTCCTCACCCAGCGCATCCCACGGAGCCAAAGCGAGGTCGTCCGTCAGGTCTTCGACGACGTCACGCAAGTCCTGCCCGTCCTCGGTCAGCGCACCGGACGAACGATCCAGCAGTTCGCGGTCCTTCAAACTCTCGACGGCCTCGTCCCACTGTTCCTGCGACCATCCACGGCGAGTCTGCGCGAATTTGCGCTGAAACCCGATTCCCGTCGCGGTGTGCGTGATCAACGCGTCCAGGCCGTTCAATCCCGCGGTCTGAAGGGCCGCAATGTGGCCGTCACCGCGATACTCACGCAGCAGTGTCAGCGCGTGCCAGAAACGCAGGTGCGGTTCGGCCGGCCAGTCGAGCGACGCCCAACCCGCGTACAGAGGGCGGCCGTCCACTCCGGGGATGTTCTGAGCCGCGATCGACACGAGTTCGGCGGCCTCGGCCATGTCTGCCGATCCTGTCACGTCCGCACCGAACAGGCGGACGTACGCCGCGTCGACTGCCCGATACCGCGCGGCGACAACCTCTGTGGCCCTTGCCAATTCCCAGGCACGTGGGATGACACTGGCGATCAATTCAGGATTGAAGTTGAAGAAGGTGGCCGTGACGACAGTCGCGGGTGGAGCGCCGAGCGGAGCTGATCGCCCGGCAAAGTACACCATTCGGCCAGGCTCCAACCCGACGCCGACAAGTTCCTTCTCTGTCTCCGGGACGAAGTACGCCAAGGAATGGAGAAGTTCGAGAGTCCGCGCGGTCTTGCCTGCAGTCTGTGCATCCATACCTGAAACCGTAGCGGTCGAAAGCACGAACGCACGCGAGGCGACCTACTTGAGACCCGCGGCGTCCATTCCTCGAAGCTCCTTCTTCAAATCCGAGATTTCGTCTCGCAATCGCCCAGCCAACTCGAACTGAAGGTCACGTGCAGCGTTCATCATCTGATCGGTGAGTTCCTTGACCAGATCTGCCAATTCGGCCCGAGGCATCGATTTGGTGTCGCGCCCCTCGTACACACCCGCACTGACCGCACGACCGGCCTCACCCTGCGCACGCCGACCACGCGTCGCATTGCGACCCGAACCACCGACGTCCACGGACGCCGCAGTGTCCTCTGCCTCCTCGTACACCTGATCGAGAATGTCCGCGATCTTCTTGCGTAGAGGTTGTGGGTCGACGCCCATCTTCTCGTTGTAGGCGACCTGCTTCTCGCGTCGTCGCTCGGTTTCCTCGATGGCCTGCGCCATGGAAGCGGTGATCTTGTCCGCATACATGTGCACTTGACCGGATACATTTCGAGCCGCTCGGCCGATCGTCTGAATGAGGCTGGTGGAGCTACGTAGGAAACCTTCTTTGTCGGCATCGAGAATCGCGACCAGCGACACCTCGGGAAGGTCGAGTCCCTCACGCAGGAGGTTGATGCCGACCAGCACGTCGTACTCCCCCAGGCGGAGCTGACGGAGCAACTCGACTCGCCGGAGCGTATCGATATCCGAGTGCAGGTAGCGGACGCGAATACCGAGTTCGAGCAGGTAATCGGTCAGATCTTCCGACATCTTCTTGGTCAACGTCGTGACCAGCACACGCTCGTCACGTTCCGCTCGCTCGCGGATTTCGTGAACGAGATCGTCGATCTGTCCCTTGGTGGGTTTGACGATGACCTCGGGATCGATCAATCCGGTCGGGCGGATCACCTGCTCGACGAACTCACCGCCGGACTGACCCAACTCGTACTTACCTGGTGTCGCCGACAAGTAGACGGTCTGACCGATCCGCTGACTGAATTCTTCCCAAGTCAGAGGGCGGTTGTCTGTTGCCGACGGTAGCCGGAATCCGAACTCGACCAGGTTTCGCTTGCGCGACATATCGCCCTCGTACATGGCGCCGATCTGAGGAACCGTCACGTGCGACTCGTCGATGACCAGAAGGAAATCTTCCGGGAAGTAGTCGATCAAGGTTGCGGGGGCAGTTCCAGGGCCACGGCCGTCGATGTGGCGCGAGTAGTTCTCGATGCCGGAGCAGAATCCGACCTGTTTGATCATCTCGAGGTCGTATTGCGTACGCATGCGCAGACGCTGAGCCTCGAGGAGCTTGCCCTTGCCTTCGAGTTCGGCGAGTCGCTCTTCGAGTTCCGCCTCGATGTCCTTGGCGGCACGCTCCATGCGTTCAGGGCCGGCGACGTAGTGCGTCGCCGGGAAGATACGAACCGTGTCGACCTGGCGAACGATGTCACCAGTCAGTGGATGGAGGTAGTACAGTGCCTCGATCTCGTCACCGAAGAATTCGATGCGGACCGCCAGCTCTTCGTACGACGGAATGATCTCGACCGTGTCGCCGCGCACGCGGAACGAACCTCGCGTGAACGCCATGTCGTTGCGGTTGTACTGAACGTCGACGAGCAGACGCAGGAACGCATCCCGCGGTACCTCCACACCGACGTCCAGCTGAATCGAGCGATCGAGGTACGACTGCGGTGTACCGAGGCCGTAGATGCACGACACCGAGGCCACCACGACCACGTCCCGTCGTGACAGAAGGCTGGACGTCGCCGAGTGGCGCAGCCGCTCGACATCGTCGTTGACGGACGAATCCTTCTCGATGTAGGTGTCCGTCTGGGCGATGTACGCCTCGGGTTGGTAGTAGTCGTAGTACGAGACGAAGTACTCGACCGCGTTGTTGGGTAGCATTTCCCGAAGCTCGTTCGCGAGCTGAGCCGCCAAAGTCTTGTTCGGAGCCATCACCAGAGCTGGGCGCTGCAGCTTCTCGATCAACCACGCAGTCGTGGCCGACTTACCGGTACCGGTCGCACCGAGGAGGACTACGTCCTTCTCCCCCTCGTTGATCCGTTTCTCCAGCTCGGCGATAGCTGCCGGCTGATCGCCTGCCGGTTCGTACGGGCTGACGACCTCGAAGCGCGCGTCTGAGCGCTCGATGTCACCAACCGGCCGAAACTCGGAATGCGCGACCACGGGATGTTCGGAAGCAAACGCCATGAAACCAGGGTAAGCGCACCTACCGACACAATGCCCGCTCGTCCGCGTTCAGCCGAAAATGCAGTTCGGCGGTAGGTTCTTCGACCATGAGCGAGGAACGTCCCCACATTCACCGGCCGAAGGTCGAAACCTTCGACATCGCAGCTCGCACCAACGTCGATCCCAAGGGCTTCGTTCGCCCGGTCGAGCACTACCGCGAAGAACCGTGGGGGCTGTACATGGCGCGCCACGCCGACCATCCCCGGTTTCACTACCTGGAGTCCTGGATCATTCCCGAACTCGGAATTCGGGCGTCGATCCTGCACTTCACCCCGGAACACATCCGAGACTGGGATTTCTATGTCGACATCGGCGACTTCATCCGCGGCGACCAGGTCTGGACGTCCGAGGACCACTACCTCGACCTGATCGTGCAGACCGGACGCAGCGTCGAATTGCTCGACGTCGACGAATTGCTCGAGGCGAACACCGCCGGGATTCTCGACCCGAAGACGTCAGAGCGTGCGATGCTGAACGCGGCCCGCGCTATCGAGGGCATCGCCGCCCACGGTCACGATCTCGACGCCTGGCTCACCTCGGTGGGCATGCCGGTCACGTGGCGCTGAGTGGTTAGAGGGACCAGCCTGATTTCTCGGCCCACTCCCATGCCCGGTGGAAAGCGACGTCGAACCACGGCGTCTTGACTCCCAGGTAGGCATCGATCGCAGCGGCGTAGTCGTCGATGCCGGCGGCACTCTCGGCTGCCTTGACCTTGAGTTCGGCATATTCGGCACGCGCCGCTGCGTCGGCGCGAAGCCAGTCACGGAAGAGGATCGCGAACTGCTGACCCGGCCAACCATCCACCCGAATGTGGATGTTCGCGCGGCGCCCTGGATCGGCGCTTCCGTGAATTCGCTTCGCCCACACCGCCGGATCGGTCTCGCCACCGAGGTACGACGGTTTCGGGTCGTCGGCGACGATGTGCTCGATCCGGGGGAACCCGGCAGCGGCCAGATCTTCCGCGAGGTCGTCGGCAACGCCGAGGTGCTCGACAGTGATCTGAATGTCGATCACGTCCTTGGCATCGAGACCAGGCACTGCGGTCGATCCGATGTGATCGATACGGCGCGCACGGTCACCGGACGCCAACGACAACCGGCCGATGATTCGTTCGGCCTGCGCCGGCCACGACGGGTCGGCTGGAGTCAGCTCGGGCAGTGCGCGCACTACCGTGCCCTCGCGGAGGTTCTTCTCGAAGGGAACAAGTCGATTCGCCCACAAGTCGCGGACCACGTCGTCGAGTGAACCCGGCTCTCCGCTGTTGTCGAGCCACACGTCGGCAACAGCACGACGCTGATCGTCATTTGCCTGCGCTGCGATGCGCGCACGAGCGTCGGATTCAGGCATGCCGCGCGAGCCCACCAAGCGCCGAACTCGTTCCTCCTCGTCGACGTAAACGATGACGACCAGATTGAATGCCGGCGCCATCGAACCCTCGACCAACAGCGGAATATCTTGAACGAGCACTGCATCCGACGGCGCAGACGAAATCTGCTCCATCGTCCGCGCACCGATCAGTGGGTGGAGGATGCCGTTGAGAGTTCCGCGTGACGTGTCGTCGGCAAACGCCAACGACGCCAGCGCGGGTCGGTTGAGGCTGCCGTCCTCGGACAGAATCCCGTCGCCGAATGCATCGACCAGAGCGGCAAGTCCCGGAGTACCGGGCTCGACCACTTCTCGGGCGATCAGGTCGGCGTCGACGATGACGGCTCCCAGTTCGCTGAGGATTTTCGACACTGTCGACTTACCGGCTCCGATGCCTCCAGTGAGGCCAACTCTCAACACACTCGACAGTCTCTCATCTCCGCGCCCGAGAGATTCAGACACGCCTACTGATCGAACACGCCGGGGCGTTCGAGGCTCAAATACCACAATTTCGGTGACCGTGCGGTTATGTTCTAGCGAACGCACCTGTACCTGCACCTTCTCGAGAAAGTGGACGCCATGCGAGCAGATCGCGACCATCACGGTCAGCACCGCCTCGGAATGCCGAACGGCGTGCACTGCATAGAGTTTCCCGAAGTTGCTTTTGCCCTGGCAGAGCACCGTCGTACGTGGTTCACGATGCTCGTGAGCCAAGGCCGACACAGCTTCGCGTCGATGCGTAAGCGCACAGCCGAAGCGACCGCCACCTACTGGGTGCCTGCTCCCGCAAACTGAGTTCTCTTCACGAAGTACAAAATGACCGGCAACCCTTCGGTGCCGGTCATTTTTGTGTTCACTCACTGAATTGATTCTTCGCTCGCAAGTGACACCTGGCAGAGAAAAGAACCCCGCCCCTGCACGTGCAGGGGCGGGGTTCTTCACAGATCTCGCCTGATCAGATCAAGCGGTAATCCTTATGCGTTGCCCGACAGCTTCTCGCGAAGTGCGGCGAGCTGTGCATCGCTGGCAAGCGATCCGCCAGCGGACTCGGCCGGAGCGGAGCCGGCAGCAGCCGGAGCCTCGGCGTCGTCTGCAGCAGCCGTCTCCGAGGAGTAGCCGGCAGCAGCGGTGGCAGCCTCAGCGGCCTCGTCTGCAGCGGTCTTCTCCATCTGAGCGGTGTGCATCTTGTGGCGACGCTCAGCCTCGGCGTAGCGGTTCTCCCACTCTTCACGCTGCTTGTCGAAGCCCTCGAGCCATTCGTTGGTCTCGGGATCGAAGCCCTCGGGGAAGATGTAGTTGCCCTGCTCGTCGTACGAGTCGGCCATGCCGTACTTGGACGGATCGAACTCGGCGTTGTAATCCTCGTTGGCCTGCTTCAGCGACAGCGAGATACGACGACGCTCGAGGTCGATGTCGATGACCTTGACGAGTGCATCGTCGCCGACGCCGACAACCTGGTCCGGAACCTCGACGTGGCGCTCAGCGAGCTCCGAGATGTGAACGAGGCCTTCGATTCCCTCTTCGACGCGCACGAATGCACCGAACGGAACCAGCTTCGTGACCTTGCCGGGCACGATCTGGCCGATGGCGTGCGTGCGGGCGAACTGACGCCACGGATCTTCCTGCGTTGCCTTGAGCGACAGGGAGACGCGCTCGCGGTCCAGGTCGACGTCGAGAACCTCGACGGTGACCTCGGTGCCGACCTCGACAACCTCGGACGGGTGATCGATGTGCTTCCAAGACAGCTCGGAAACGTGAACCAGACCGTCTACGCCGCCCAGGTCCACGAATGCACCGAAGTTGACGATGGAGGACACGACGCCCTTGCGGACCTGGCCCTTCTGGAGCTGGTGCAGGAATTCGCTGCGAACCTCGGACTGAGTCTGCTCGAGCCATGCGCGGCGCGACAGGACCACGTTGTTGCGGTTCTTGTCGAGCTCGATGATCTTGGCCTCGATCTCCTTGCCGACGTACGGCTGGAGGTCGCGGACGCGACGCATTTCGACGAGCGAAGCGGGGAGGAAGCCACGAAGACCGATGTCAAGGATGAGGCCGCCCTTGACGACCTCGATGACGGTGCCCTTGACGGCCTCGTCCTTCTCCTTGAGCTCCTCGATGGTGCCCCAGGCACGCTCGTACTGAGCGCGCTTCTTCGACAGGATCAGTCGACCTTCTTTGTCCTCCTTGGTGAGGACGAGAGCCTCGACCGCATCTCCCACGGAGACGACCTCATTGGGGTCGACGTCGTGCTTGATGGAGAGCTCACGAGAAGGGATGACGCCTTCGGTCTTGTAACCGATGTCGAGCAGAACCTCGTCGCGGTCGACCTTGACGATGGTTCCTTCGACGATGTCGCCATCGTTGAAGTACTTGATCGTGGCATCGATGGCGGCGAGGAAGTCCTCGGCGGAGCCAATGTCGTTAATGGCAACCTGCGGCGAGGTGACGGTTGTGGAGGGCATATGTTGAATTGCTCCGGACGAGTTGTGGTCGGTTGATGGATTTTGTCGGACGAGATGCGCAACTGTGGCGTACAAATGTTGGAAGTACTTTGTGAAGTACTAGATCGAAGTACCCAGCTGCATCAATAACGAACAACCGAATACCGGATCACATTCCACACCGCGGAAGCGCACCGCGAGCTCCCTCGGTCCGACTGATTCCGAGACCTTGGTAAAGATCTCGTATAGACAATCGGTCGGATGACAGACACTCGCGTGAGTAAGACTACGCGTCGGCTATCTTGCCGGGCAAACCCGGGTACCCTGCGCCCGCATCACCCGTTCTACTGTGTTGTTCATGTCTGACGAGCGCCATGCCGCTGCCAATTCCATTCTCGGTACCAGCGGCGTCGGCCGAGTCCGTGTCGATTCGAGTTCCAGCGACCGCGCCAGCCGTGCGTGGTGGGACGCCGACGCCGACGATTACCACCGAACCCACGGCGAGTTTCTGGGCGTGAACAGCGCGGAAGGTGAATTCGTCTGGTGCCCCGAAGGGCTGCACGAGGGCGATCACCACTTGCTCGGCGACATAGTCGACAAAGACATATTGGAAGTGGGTTGCGGCTCGGCGCCGTGTGCCCGATGGCTCGCCGGACATGGTGCTCGGGCCGTCGGTCTCGACATCTCGATGGGGATGCTCGCCCGCGGGCAGGAAGCGATGAATGCCGGCGGACCGGCAGTCCCGTTGATTCAGGCAAGTGCGGAACTCCTGCCGTTTGCCGACGGGAGTTTCGACATCGTTTGTTCTGCGTTCGGCGCCGTCCCGTTCGTTGCCGATTCGCAACGAGTGATGAACGAAGTCGCCCGGGTTCTGCGTCCCGGCGGATCGTGGGTCTTTGCCGTCAACCATCCAATTCGATGGATCTTCCCCGACGATCCCGGGCCGAAGGGCTTGACCGCGACCCTCCCCTACTTCGACCGCACCCCGTATGTCGAGGTCGATGACAACGGAGTCCCCACCTACGTCGAGCATCACCGCACCATCGGCGACCGGGTTCGTGAGATCGTCGCGGCCGGACTTCAGGTGCGCGACATCATCGAGCCCGAATGGCCGGAGTGGTTGGACCGCGAATGGGGACAGTGGAGTCCCCTGCGCGGCCAACTCTTTCCGGGCACTGCAATTTTCAGCGCCGTCAAACCCTGACGGCTACAGCAGCTTCGACAGGAAAGCCTTGGTCCGGTCGTGCTGAGGATTGGCCAGGAGTTCCCGCGGCTCGCCTGCCTCGACCACAACTCCCCCGTCCATGAAGACCAACTGGTCGGCGACCTCGCGGGCGAAACCCATCTCGTGGGTGACGACCACCATCGTCATGCCTTCTTTGGCCAACTGCTTCATCACGGTGAGAACTTCACCGACCAGTTCGGGGTCGAGCGCGGACGTCGGCTCGTCGAACAGCATGAGCTTCGGGTCCATCGCGAGAGCGCGGGCGATGGCAACTCTTTGCTGCTGACCACCCGACAACTGGGCCGGGTAGGCGTTGGCTTTGGCGCTCAACCCGACCTGATCGAGGAGGTCCTTCGCTCGTTCGACAGCCTTCTTCTTACTGACGCGCTTCACCTGCGTCGGCGCTTCGATGATGTTCTCGAGAGCGGTGCGGTGCGGGAACAGATTGAAGTGCTGAAACACCATCCCGATGTCGCGGCGTTGTTTGGCCGCTGCTCGCGGGTGAAGTTCGTACAGTTTTCCGTTCTTCTCCGAGTAGCCCACCAGGTCGCCGTCGACGTACAGTCGGCCGGCGTTGACCTGCTCGAGGTGATTGATGCAGCGCAAGAACGTCGACTTGCCCGACCCGGACGGCCCGACGAGACACAGGACCTGACCGGGGTCGATTTCGAGCGAAATCCCTTTCAGGACCTCCAATGCGCCGAAGTTCTTACAAACTCGGTCTGCTTTCACCATGGGGGTCATTTGCGTTCTCCTCCGGGGGTATCCGGAAGCGTTTCCACTACCGTAGCTTTTCCTTGCGCGTCGGCCAGTGCCTGAAGTTGGCGTGTGGTCAGTGCTCGGGTTGCGCCCTTCGAATAGTGACGCTCGACGTAGTACTGCCCGATCATGAGCAGACTCGTGATTGCGAGGTACCACGTCGCCGCCACCATCAACAGGGGAATCGGCTCGAAGTTGGCGCCCGAGATATCGCGCGCTCGACCGTACAACTCGAAGCTGTAAGGGACCGCCGTCACGAGCGAGGTGGTCTTGAGCATGCTGATGACCTCGTTACCGGTCGGCGGAATGATGACGCGCATCGCCTGCGGTAGAACGGTTCGTCGCATCGTCTGACTCCACGTCATACCCAATGCAACAGATGCTTCGGTCTGGCCCTCGTTGACCGAACTCACGCCGGCGCGGACGATCTCGGCCATGTAGGCGGCCTCGTTCAATGCCAAACCGATCACGGCAAACAGAAACGCTGCCTGCAAGTCCTGGAGATTGATGTGCGCAAACTGATGTACGAAGGGAATACCGAGATCGATGCTCTTGTAAATCGACGGGAACAGGCCCCAGAAGACCAACTGCACGTAGACAGGTGTTCCTCGAAAGATCCACAGATAGCCCCAAGCCGCGGCGCGAAGCACCGGGTTGGGAGAGAGTCGCATGACTGCCAGAATCACACCGAGGACGATCGCGATCACCATTGCCAGCACCGTCAGCTGGATCGTTGTCCACGCACCAGCGGAGATGCGTTTGTCGAACAGATACTGACCGTAAGTCCCCCATGCAAAGGCCTCGTTGGTCGCCGCGCCGTAAACGAACAGTCCGAAGAGGACCACGACGACGACCGCGGCAATCCAACGACCAGGTCTGCGTAGTGGAATCGCCTTGATCGGCACCGGATCGCCGGTCTCAGTTGTTGTCATGTTCATCAGCTTTCCGCGCCGTTGATCTTGGATACTTCGATGACGCCGGCCTCGACACTCCAGGTCTGCGCGATCTGTTGATAGACACCGTTGTCGATCAGGTACTGCATTGCCTGCTGCAGGGCGGGACCGAGGGCGGAGCCCTTCACGATCGGCCAGCCGTAAGGCGCCGAATCGAAGGGTTCTCCCGCAGCTTCCATCCGGCCCTTGCTCCGTTTGATCGCATAGCCGGTCACTGGTGAATCAGCGGACAGCGCGTCGACTCGACCGAGAATGAGCGCGTTGGCCGCGTCGTCCTGGCTGTCGTACTTGATCTTGTCGATCGGGGGTTTGCCCTCGGCCACGCAGGCCTCGCTCTTGGCCGGCACCTCGTCGATGTCCTCGGTGGTCGTGGTCTGCACCGCCACCCGAAGCCCGCACGCATTGTTCGGATCGACTGGCTTGTCCGGCCGCTGGGCCCACTGGATACCCGCGCTGTAGTACGTGACAAAGTCGACCGTCTTCTCGCGCTCCTTGGAGTCGGTGAACGAAGACATGCCGAGGTCGTAGCTTCCCGACTGAATAGCGGGGATGATCTTGTCGAAGTCGGCTTGGTTGAAGACAGCTTCGACCCCGAGCACGGCGGCAACGGCATTCATCAGGTCGACGTCGAAACCGACGATGTTGCCGTCCGCGTCCTTGAATTCGTTTGGCGCGTAAGGAATGTTGACCCCGACCTGCAGTTTGCCCGAATCCGTGACCTTGGACGGCAGAAGTGCGGCGATCTCGGGCACCTTCTGGACATCAAGTGGCGGCCCTTCCGGAACGAGACCCTCGTTGTTGGTGACACATCCGCCGCACAATGCGACGATCAAGCCCACCAACAGGACTCGCACCACGTTGGCGCGGATACGCCCGCCACTGCTCGAGCCATAACTCACGCCACGTGGCCTTGGTGCCCGTGCGTTTTCATCGACCACGACTCTGCTCTCCACTCGTCGATCGCCGCACTTGCAACGTCCATCCGAAATTCAGTCGAACGGTAGGTTACGGCAGGAGTTCCACCGTCGCCGACTTCGCAAGATTCCGGCCTGTCGTACAAGAATCAGCGACGCAGAGTGTGTGCGTACACGACTTCGGAAAATTCGCTGGTCGATGCCAAACCGCCGAGGTCGGCGGTCGCGATGCCCGACGCGATGGTCGTACGAACCGCGTCTGAAATGCGGCGTGCCGCCGCAGACAACAACCGATCTCCGCGCGCATCACCGAGCCAGTCGAGCATCATCGCACTCGAGAGGAACAGTGCCGTCGGGTTCGCCCGGTTCTTCCCGGCGATGTCGGGTGCTGCACCGTGCGCAGCCTGAGCCATGACCTGCGTCTCGGAAGCGTTGATCGACGGCGCGGTTCCGAGTGAACCGGACAGCTCGCCCGCCAGATCCGACAAAATGTCGCCGAACATGTTTTCGGTCACCACGACGTCGAAGTCTCCGCCGCGTCGAACGAGGTGCGCCGCCATCGCGTCGACGTGCTCGTCGTCGACGACTACGTGTGGGTACTCCGCAGCGACGGTTCGGCAGGCGTCACGGAACAGGCCGGTGGTCAGTGTGAGGACGTTGGCTTTGTGGACGATCGTGACGTGATTGCGCCGTCGCGACGCCAACGCGAAGGCAGTGCGTGCGATCCGTTCACACGCAGCGCGGGTGAACACACCGACGGCCAGCGCGATGTCGGGCGTCGGCATGAACTCGCCGCTGCCGACTGCCATGTTCCGATCCGCGTACAACCCCTCGGTGTTCTCGCGGACGATCACCAGATCCATGTCGGGGACCATTGCCTTGACACCGGGGAACGCCGCTGCCGGCCGAATGTTCGCGAACAGCTCGAACTTCTTCCGGATGACGCCGCCGGGTGTGAGTTGTCCGCGAAACCTCTCCGGATAGGACGCACTGTCGTGGGGTCCGAGAATCCAACCCTGCAGCTGCCCCAACCCATCGATGGTCTCGTCGGGAATCGGCGTGCCGTGGCTGTCTATGGCCGTACTCCCGAGCGGAAGCTCGACCCACTCGACGGGCGGAGCATGAACCGCTGACAACGCCGCATCCACGATCTGCCGTGTCGCCGGGACGATTTCGTGGCCGATTCCGTCGCCGTGCATGAGCCCCAGCCGCATGGCCGAAGTACCGATTGCGCTCGCACCTGTCATCAGGCAATCATTGCTCACCATGGTCCAGTCGGTGGAATTGCTCCTCGATCCAGTGAGTGAGTCGGCAGTGCGAGCACAATGGCAGCTACTCGCCGACGCCGGTTTACCGAGTCAGGCCTCTCATCACAGCCCGTCCAACCGTCCGCACATCACGCTGTTCGTCGCCCGTGAGATCCCCGCGGAGATCGACGAACTGTTGAAGCGGCGCTTCTCGGCCCTGGACTTCGAGGTCCGACTCGGTGGCTACGTCGTGTTCGGCGGCAAGCAGATGGTCTTGGCGCGCTCGGTCATTCCTTCGCGCGCACTCCTTCACCTGCACCGAGAAATAGCCGAGTCAACAGTTGGCTCGACGGCACTTCCCGCCCACGTCGAGCCCGGCGCGTGGACGCCTCATGTAACGCTCGCCCGACGCGTCGAACCTGCACGTCTGGGTGAAGCCATCGCCCTGCTGGGCACCGACGTGATTCAAGGGCGCTGCGGCGCGATCAGGCGCTGGGACGGCGAACAGAAGACGGAATGGTTACTGACGCCGCCGCTGTGACAGAGCGGGTTGCACGTCGGGTCACCAGGATTCCCGCGATCACCGCGAGTGCACCAACCGGCTGATTCCAGCCAACGCTTTCGTTCAAGACTATTGCGCCGAGAGCGACGCCCACCACTGGACTGAGATAAGTGACGGTGGACGCCGCAGTCGGCCCCCACTCCTGAACGACATTGGTGTTCCAGATGAATGCGAGCCCGGTCCCCAGTGCGCCCAGAGCGATCATCGACAGGACAATTGCCGGCGTCAGGTGCATCGGTGTATTCGCGATGACCGGTGAGGCCAGAACCATCACGAAAGCTCCGATACTGATCTGTAATAGCGCGACTGTGCGGGTGTCGACGCCGAGAGGAAGCACGAAACGTCTGAGGTAGACAAACGAAATCCCGTACGATGCAGTCGCTCCCAGGCAAGCGACCTGAGAACTGACACTTCCGCCGACGCCGAGATTCCACGGCGCCAATACGATCAGCACCCCACCGAATCCGAGAAGCAACCCCAGCGATTTGTATCGCGTCAGCGTCTCCCCCGGCAGAAAGGCAAGGGAGACAGCCATAGTCATCAGTGGTGTGGTGGCGTTGTAGATGCTCGCGAGTCCCGAGGACATGTTTTGCTCCGCCCAACTGAACAGCAGCCACGGCACGATGCATTGTGTCGCTGCGAGAAAAGCCATGTGTTTCCAGACGCGAAAGTCCCTCGGTAGGCCGATCCGGCTGACCGCTGACACGAGAACCAGCGCGAGCGCACCGAAGACCAAGCGCCACAGAACTACCTGCGTGAAGGACAGACCTTCGAGCCCGATCTTCATGAAGAGGAAACTGGCTCCCCACACCACCGCAGCTGCGGTGTATTGAAAGGCCAGACTTGCCCTCAAAGGGTGAAGTCTCCGTGCGGACTGACGTCGTGACGAGTGTCGGGCGTTCGGCCGGCAAGAGCTAGTACGTTCAGGACCAGTAGGACCAAGACGCTGACGACGATGATTGCCATGTGTCCAGCCTGACGGAATGTCCCACGTGGCAGTAGTGGCAGAAAAGCCAGACTTGGACGATTTTCTGCCACTTTCCTGTTTTTCTGTCACACTCGAAAGATGCTCGCGAAAGTGGTGGTCCCACTGATGCCGATGACCGAGGCGTTCGAACTCGGCGTGGCATGTGAAGTCTTCGGCTTCGACCGATCCGACGACGGCCTCCCCACGTACGACTTCTCTCTGATCGCCGCAGTTCCGGGTCCGATCCGAACGCGGTTCGGGTACAACATCGATGTTCCGTACAACCTCGATTCTCTCGACGACGCCGATCTCATCGTCGTGTCCGCCGGCGGAACCTACGACGCCGGCGACGCGTACATGTGCTCACCGAGTCCCGACTCGAGTGTCGATCCCCTGTTGGTCAAACTCAACGAGGCCGTAGCCCGGGGCGCCAAGGTGGCGAGTCTGTGCACCGGAGCGTTTGTCCTCGGGGCGGCTGGACTACTGGACGGAAGGCGATGCACGACGCATTGGCGGCATGCAGAGAGGCTTGCCCAGACGTATCCGGAAGCCAAGGTCGATCCGGACGTGTTGTACGTGGACGAAGATCCGGTGTTCACCAGCGCAGGCACCGCGGCAGGAATTGACCTGTGCCTGCACATCGTCCGAAAAGAACAGGGTTCTCGCGTTGCCAATGGCATCGCGAGAAGGATGGTGGTGCCGCCCCATCGTGACGGTGGGCAAGCCCAGTACGTTGCCACTCCCCTCGCCTCGACGCCGAGTGCAACCCTTGCCCCGCTCCTCGACTGGATGACGGAGAACCTCGCCCTCGACCTCACTGTGGGCATGGTCGCAGCCCGCGCGAACATGTCCGCGCGCACGTTCGCGCGCCGTTTCCAAGCGGAAACGGGAACAACCCCCGCCCGCTGGCTCAGCGATCAGCGAGTACTGGCCGCCCAACATCTCCTCGAGAATTCCGACCTCTCCGTCGACGTCATCGCAGAACGCGTCGGATTCGGCGGCGGTGCCGTGCTTCGCCAGCACTTCATTCGTCTGCGTTGCACCACGCCGCAGGCCTACCGCCGGACGTTTCGGGCGACCGAGAACGCAAGCTGAAATCGGCTCAGGGAAGAATCAGCGGTTCCGGGGCGTTGCACACACCAACAGCCCGCACAATGGAAAGGACCCCTGTGGCCACCCAGACACTCACCCAGCAGAACTTCGACGAAACGATCAACGGCAGCGACGTCGTCCTCGTGGACTTCTGGGCCTCCTGGTGCGGCCCGTGCCGCCAGTTCGCACCGACGTTCGAAGCCTCTTCGGAGAAGCATGCCGACGTCGTTCACGCCAAGGTCGACACCGAGGCCGAGCAGGGAATCGCAGCGGCCGCCAACATCCGCTCCATCCCCACGATCATGGCCTTCCGCGAAGGCGTACTCGTGTTCAACCAGGCCGGCGCGCTTCCCGCCGCTCAGCTCGAGGAGCTCGTCACTCAGGTCAAGGCACTCGACATGGACGAGGTCCGCAAGCAGATCGCAGAGCAGACCGCATCTGCTGAATAGCGTGAAAAGGCTGGGCCGGAATCGAAGTCGATTCCGGCCCAGCCTTTTTCGTTGCTCCCTAGTGAGCCGCGCTGTCCCAGCTTCGACCGGTTCCCACCGAAACATCCAGAGGTACCGACAGCTCGATGGCTGTGGCCATCTTGTCCTTGACCAGCGCGGTGACCTCCTCCAACTCGGAGGCAACCACTTCGAGCACCAATTCGTCGTGCACCTGCAACAGCATGCGCGACTTCAATCCGGCGTCGGCGAGAGCCTTCTGCACGTTGATCATCGCCACCTTGATGATGTCGGCCGCAGTGCCCTGGATCGGCGCATTGAGGGCAGCACGTTCGGCAACCTCACGACGCTGACGGTTGTCGCTGTTGAGGTCCGGCAGGTAGCGACGACGACCGTAGAGCGTCGAGGTGTAGCCGTCCTTACGTGCCTGCTCGACCACCGCGTGGAGGTAATCCCGCACGCCGCCGAAACGAGCGAAGTACGCATCCATCTGCTGCTTCGCTTCTTCGGTCGAAATCTTCAGCTGCGACGCCAATCCGTAGGCACTGAGCCCGTAGGCCAGACCGTACGACATCGCCTTGACCCGGCGACGCAGTTCAGGAGTCACCTCTTCGATCGGTACACCGAATGCACGCGAGCCGACAAAACTGTGCAGGTCCTCACCGGTGTTGAATGCCTCGATCAGCCCCTCGTCGCCTGACACGTGCGCCATGATGCGCATTTCGATCTGGCTGTAGTCGGCAGTGAGCAGAACGTCGAACCCCTGCCCGACTACGAATCCGTCGCGAATCTCGCGCCCCGCGTCGTTTCGCACCGGGATGTTCTGCAAGTTCGGATCGGTCGACGACAGGCGTCCGGTCGCGGCAACCGTCTGATTGAACGTCGTGTGAATGCGTCCGTCTTCGGCTACGGCCTTGAGAAGACCGTCGACGGTCACCTTCATACGCGTCGCATCACGATGCGCGAGAAGGTGTTCGAGGAACGGGTGTCCTGTCTTGTCGAACAGACCCTGCAACGCCTCGGCGTCGGTGGTGTAGCCCGTCTTCGTCTTCTTCGTCTTGGGCATGTCGAGTTCTTCGAACAAGACCACCTGCAGTTGCTTCGGCGAACCCAGGTTGATCTGCTTGTCGATCACCTCGTAGGCGGAGTTTGCGGCGTCGGCGACCTGGGAGGCGAAACGGCTCTGAAGATCGTGCAGATGCGCGCTGTCGACGGCGATGCCGGTGGCCTCGATCTGAGCGAGCTCGATCGTCAACGGCAGTTCCATGTCGGAGAGGAGCGACTTGGACTCGATCGACTCCAACTCGGTGTCGAGTGCAGCTGCCAAGTCGAGAACGGCCTGAGCGCTGAGCATCGCGGTCTCGGCCGCTTCGGCATCGAGCTGCTCGGTGTCGTCGAGCAGTGAAAGCTGTTCCTGGCCGGATGTTTCGGCGCGCAGTTCACGCTTGAGGTAGCGGAGCGAGAGGTCGTCGAGATTGAAGCTGCGCTGGCCCGGCCGGACGAGGTACGCGGCCAGAGCAGTGTCGCTGGTCAGTCCCCCGAGCGTCCAACCACGCCCACGCAGAGCATGGATCGCCCACTTGGCTTCGTGCAGCGCCTTCGGCTGCGATGCGTCGGCGAGCCAATCACCGAGAGCTGCTTCGTCTTCCGGTGTTGCCGTCGACGCCGCGATGTATGCACATTCACCGTCGGAGGCCGCGATCGCGAGTGCAGTGACGTCGCCGGCGAACGGAGTTCTGGTTCCGAGCACCGTCACGCCGTGACGCTCACCGGTTCGTGCGTGGGCGTCGAGCCACGCGGCAACCGCACCCGGGGCGAGTGCGTCGCCGCTGACCTCGAACCCTTCCTCTGCTTCGGGCTCGGACGACGACAGGGTCGCGAACAGTCGATCGCGGAGAACCTTGAACTCGAGATCGTCGAACAACGCATGAATCTTCTCGCGGTCCCACGGGGCCAACACCAACTGCTCGGGCGTGTACGGCAAGGGAACGTCGCGAACCATTTCGGTGAGCTGACGATTGAGCAGGACGTTCGCGAGGTTCTCCCGCAGTGAGTCGCCCACCTTGCCGCGGACCTTGTCCACGTTGTCTACCAGTCCCTGCAGGTCGCCGTACTCACGGATCCACTTGGTGGCGGTCTTCTCGCCGACGCCGGGGATGCCGGGGAGGTTGTCACTCGGGTCGCCGCGCAGTGCAGCAAAATCGGGATACTGCGCCGGGCTGAGGCTGTACTTCTCCTCTACGGCCGTCGGCGTGAATCGGGTGAGCTCCGAGACACCCTTCTTCGGGTAGAGCACAGTGACGTTGTCGGTCACCAGTTGCAGCGAGTCACGGTCACCGGTCACGACGAGAACCCGGTATCCGAGTGCCTCCGCCTGCGTGGTCAAGGTGGCGATCACGTCGTCGGCTTCGAAACCTTCCTCGGCCATGACCGGGATGCCCAGCGCGCCGAGAACGTCCTTGGTGATGTCGATCTGGCCCTTGAATTCGTCCGGAGCCTTCGCGCGCTGCGCCTTGTATTCGGGGAACAGGTCGGCGCGAAACGTCTGACGCGACACGTCGAAGGCCGCGGCCAGGTGGGTGGGCTGCTCGTCACGAAGAAGGTTGATCAACATCGACGTGAAGCCGTACACCGCGTTGGTGGCCTGCCCACTGTGTGTCTTGAAGTTCTCTGCAGGCAGCGCGTAGAAGGCGCGAAACGCCAACGAATGCCCGTCGAGAAGCATCAGAAGAGGGCGATCGTCCGCCTTGCCGGTGGTGCCGGCTGGAGCGGTGGACGTGCTGGACCGAGTTGTGGTTGCGGGGCTCACGGTTCATCAGTCTAGGGATCGCGACCGACATCGACGCCTTCGCCGTTGTTTACGCAGGAACAGACACAAGAATCGGACAATTGATGCAGCCTTCGGTCTTCGATACGGAACCGAAACATCCCGGAAATCTCAGAACCCCATCTGAAGCGAACGGAGCCGTTAGAGTCCGGAAATCGCAGCAACGAAACAATCCCTGTGCTGCGCGGCACCTTTGTCCAGACGCGCTATTCCCGACCCGCTCGGAGGACGTACGTGGCCCCACCCGTAGTGAAACGGCAGACCCTCGCGACACTCAGCCGACTACTGGCCTTTGCATTACTGACGTTCTTCGCATTACTCAGCCTGGCCGGAATTGCTTCGGCTCAGGAACCGACCACTTCCCCTACACCGCCGACCCCGACCGCATCCGCAACACCGACAGCACCGGTTCCCGACAACGCTGTCCCCGTCAGCGGCAATCTCAACAACGGCGGCACACGCCTCGAGGGCGTCACCGTCCGTGCGCTCGATTCTTCCGGCACGGAAGTCGCCACCGGAGAATCGGCATCGAACGGCCGTTGGGAACTGGCCGTGGCACCGGGCACCTACACCTTCGAGATCGTTGCCGACACACTTCCCGACGGGGTCAGTGTGCAAGCCGCTGTCGAACGCGAGGTGGTGGCCGGCCGCGCGAACACCGTGATCTTCTCGTTCGGTGAGGTACGTACCGCCTCGAATGTCAGCTTCGGCGAGAAGCTGATCCGCACGACGGTCGACGGTCTGCGGTTCGGCCTCGTGATCGCGATCGCCGGTGTGGGTTTGAGCCTGATCTACGGCACCACTGGCCTGACCAACTTCGCTCACGGCGAGATGGTGACGTTGGGAGCCGTTGCTGCCTGGGTGATCAACACGTCCTTCGGCGTTCCGCTGATTCCCGCCACGATCCTCGCGATCTTCGTCGGCATCGGCATCGGCCTGCTGACCAACGGAACCGTCTGGAAACCACTGCGTAAGCGCAAGACCGGGTTGATCGCGCAATTGGTGGTCTCGATCGGTCTCGCGATTTCATTGCGCTACTTGATCCTGATCTTCTTCTCCGACCGCGCCGAACCGTTCGACGACTACCAGGGCCAGGTCGAGAAGAACTGGGGCCCGATCGCACTGACCGACGCCAACGCGATAGTCATGATCGTCAGTCTGGTCGTCCTGGTCGGCGTCGCACTGCTTCTGCAGAAGACTCGCATCGGAAAGGCCATGCGTGCCGTCTCCGACAATCGTGACCTCGCCGCTTCGTCCGGTATCAACGTCGAGCGCGTGATCATGTTCGTCTGGGGTCTCGGCGGCGGACTGGCCGCCCTCGGCGGTGTGCTGTTCGGTATCTCCGAACTCGGAGGACGCGTCCAGTGGGAAATGGGATTCAAACTGTTGCTGCTCATGTTCGCCGGAATCACCCTCGGTGGTCTGGGAACCGCGTACGGGGCGCTACTCGGCTGCGTCATCGTCGGACTTCTGGTCCAACTCTCGACGCTCATCATCAACCCAGACCTCAAATACATCGGCGGACTTCTCGTCTTGATCGTGATCCTCGTGGTTCGCCCCCAGGGCATCCTCGGATCCAGACAAAGGATCGGGTGACGAACATGGACATCATGGGAGCTTTCCAGGTTTCCTTCGCCCAGCTGATCGGGCCGTCGGCAATCTTCTACGCACTGTTGGCAATCGGGTTGAACCTGCACTTCGGCTACGCCGGACTGCTCAATTTCGGTCAGATCGGTTTTGCCCTTCTCGGCGGCTACGGCGTCGGCATCATGACCGTGACCTACGACCAGCCGCTCTGGCTCGGCATCCTCGTCGGACTCACCGCAGCCGGGCTCCTCGCGCTCGTGCTCGGTATCCCGACGCTGCGTCTGCGCGCCGACTATCTCGCCATCGTGACCATCGCCGCTTCGGAGATCTTGCGTCTGATCTTCCGCTCGACCGCGTCGGATTCGGTGACCGGTTCCACTAATGGCCTGTTCGGTTTCGCAGACCCGTTCACCGCACTGAGCCCTTTCGACTCGGCCAAGCAGTACTCATTTCTCGGCGTGAAGTTCTACGGAGACGACCTCTGGTCGATGGTCGTGGGGTGGACGCTGGTCTTGATCTTGTGCGGATTTGTCTACCTGTTGACGCACAGTCCGTGGGGGCGCGTCCTCAAGGCGGTTCGCGAAGACGAGGACGCAGCGCGATCGTTGGGCAAGAACGTCTTCGTGTACAAGATGCAGGCGCTGGTTCTCGGCGGCGTGATCGGTGGTCTGGCCGGGGTGTTCAACGCTTTGCAGACCAAGTCCATCAACCCGGACTTCTACTCGACCGCGCAGACGTTCTTCGCGTTCGGCGCACTGATTCTGGGCGGGGCGGCAACGGTATTCGGCCCGGTGGTCGGCGCAATGTTGTTCTGGTTCCTCCTCGCCATCCCTGATGCCTTGCTGCGTCAGGCGATCTCCGGCGAGAATCCGCTGCTCTCGCTGACCGAACAACAGGTCGGGGCCACCAGGTACGTCCTGCTCGGATTGATGATTGCTCTCCTGATGGTCTTCAGACCGCAGGGAATACTGGGTAACAAGCGGGAGGTGCAACTCAATGCTTGACGCCGATACCAGAGCACAGATCTTTGCCGACGTTCCTCACCTTCCCGGATCGGCGAAACCCGACCCGGTGTTGGTCGCTGACAACGTCTCGCGGACGTTCGGCGGTCTCAAGGCCGTCGACGTCGATCACCTCGAGATTCAACGAGGGTGCATCACGGGTCTGATCGGTCCAAACGGTGCCGGAAAAACGACGCTCTTCAACCTCCTTACCGGATTCGACCGGCCGGACACCGGTACGTGGTCGATGGACGGTCAATCGCTGGGCCGCATGTATCCCCACCAGGTAGCCAGGAAAGGAGTGGTACGGACGTTCCAGTTGACCAAGGCGCTCTCCAAACTCACCGTGCTGGACAACGTACGTCTTGGTGCCACCGGCCAACGTGGTGAACGCATTTTTGCATCTCTCGTCCCGTGGATCTGGAAAGGCCAGGAACGCGAGATCACCGAACGCGCCAACGAACTCCTCGCACGATTCAAACTCGACACCAAGGCAGACGACCTCGCCGGTTCACTCTCCGGTGGGCAGCGCAAACTGCTCGAAATGGCTCGCGCACTCATGACCTCGCCCTCGGTGGTGATGCTCGACGAACCGATGGCGGGGGTCAATCCTGCTCTGACGCAAAGCCTGCTCGGACACATCAAGTCATTGCGCGACGACGGAATGACCGTCGTGTTCGTCGAGCACGACATGGACGTGATCCGAGACATCAGCGATTGGGTGGTGGTCATGGCGCAGGGCAGCGTCATCGCCGAATCCACCCCGGACGAACTCTCGTCCAACACAGCCGTCGTCGACGCATATCTGGGCAGCCACCATGACCAGGCCCTCGAGTTCGACGACAACGGAAATCCGGTGGGCGAGACGGCCGTTCTGGCCGCCGCCCTGGCTGAAGCCGAGGTCGAAACCCTCGAGTCGGGCGGGGACCTGTCGGAACCCGACGTCGACAACCTTCCGGCCGATCTCGCCGCGACGCTGGAATCGAGTCCCGAGGAACCGCGCGGAAGGCACGAGAAGCCATGAGCGAGAACCACGCACGTTCACTCACGCCTGCAGAGTTCGCCGCGACGGCCGAGGAACATCAGCGACTGTCGGCAGGTGCCCTGCTCCGCGCCGACAGCCTCGTCGCGGGCTACATTCCCGGCGTCAACATCCTGCGTGAATGCAACTTCTTCCTGAAGGAAGGGGAAATCGTCGGGATCATCGGACCGAACGGCGCAGGCAAATCGACACTCCTGAAATCACTGTTCGGACTGATACCGGTACGCGAAGGGTCGGTCACCCTACGCGAGGACAACATCACGTCTGCGCCCGCTCACGTCCTCGTTCAGAAGGGAGTCGGGTACGTCCCTCAAACGCAGAACGTCTTTCAGACTCTGACCATCGAAGAAAACCTCGAAATGGGCATTTATCTGCGTCCCAAGGCATTCGCGGAACGATTCGCCTTCGTGAGTGAACTATTCCCTCTTCTGAGTGAACGACGAAAGGTGAAGGCCGGCGCACTCTCGGGTGGCGAACGCCAGATGGTCGCGATGGGCCGGGCCCTGATGATGGATCCGTCGGTGCTGCTGCTCGACGAACCGTCCGCGGGCCTGTCCCCCATGTTCCAGGACGAGGTGTTCATCCGCTGCAAGAAGATCAATGCTGCCGGTGTCTCGGTCATCATGGTCGAGCAGAACGCGCGCCGCTGCCTTCAGATCTGCGACCGCGGTTACGTACTCGATCAGGGTAAGAACGCGTACACCGACACCGGCGCCAATCTGATGAACGACCCCAAAGTGATCGAGCTGTACTTGGGAACGCTTGCCGGAAGCAAAGAGAAGTAGGACAGACACGAGAATGGGCCAGGGTCGCGAGACCCTGGCCCATTCTCCTTGGCTGCTTACTTGCCCACCACCACGAATCCTTCTGTGGTCAGGGTGTTCTCAGGGCCGAACTTGAGCTTTCCGTACGAACCGATGGACGGCTCCCCCGAATCGTTGAAGTCCAACTCACCGGTGATGCCGTCGTAGTCGATGTCGGTTCCCGCCTTCACCAACGGCAGGCACTCGACGTAGGACGTGCACTTGGTGCCGCCTTCGGTGACGCTGTTGATGTTGGCCGCGATGTCGGTACCGGCCGTCGACTTCGCCTGCTCGGCAGCGAGCGCTGAGATCACCACCGCGTCGTATGACTCTCCGGCGTAGTTGAAGTCGATCAGAGAGGGGTTCACAGCCTTCAGACGATCCTGGAAGGCAGCTCCGACGTCCGTCAGGGGCGTCGTTCCCTGCATGGTGTCGAGCAACGGCTTCGCCACGGATTCGCCGAGAGCGTTGCCCATGTTGCCGTCGACGCCGTACATCGCCATTCCGTCCGACGGGCCGATGCCCACTTCGTGCATGCGCGTGATGATCTTCGCCGACTCTTCGAAGCCCACCAGTGCCACTGCATCCGGATTGAAGTTCTTGACTTGATCGACTTCGGAGTTGAACGACTGCGCGTTCGGGTCGTAGATGATCTTCTCGATCTGATCGGAGGGGACACCCGAATCGATCAGATTCTTTTCGATGTTGTCCGCCAGACCCGTCCCGTACGGGTCGTTGAGGGCCATGATCGCTACGCGCTGACCACCGTCGTCCGAAATGAGCTGTGCGACGGCCTGAGCCTGCAGTACGTCCGTCGGAGCGGTGCGGAAGTACATGCCCTTGTCGGGGTAGCAGACGAATTGGTCCGAGGTGTTGGCAGGCGAGAACATCACGACGCCTGCGCTGGCGATCTTGTCGATCACCTTGAGCGAAACCGAAGACGACGCGGCGCCGACGATGACCTGAGTGCCTGCAGCCAATTCGCGGTCGACGGTGGTGTTGGCGGTGTCCGTTGTGGTGTCACCCGAATCGCCGGGAATCAGCTGGACCGGTTGGCCGAGAACGCCTCCGGCTGCATTGACGTCGTTGACTCCCAGCTGGGTGCCCGCGACCATCGGCGGCCCGAGGAACGACAAGCTGCCTGTATCGGGAAGAAGCGTGCCGATGCGCAGCGCTTCCGTGGACGGGGTGGCGCCGGCCTTGGCCTGCTCCGGGGTGCAATCAGTCGTGACGGATGTCGTCGCGGCAGAAGCGCCGGACGTAGAGCCACTCGAAGACGAGTCATCCGACTTGTCCGAGCTACAGCCTGCAAGTGCCAGTGATGCCGCGCCGAGAACTGCAGCAGTACGCACAAGTGTTCGTCTAGCCATCCCACGCTCCTAAGATCAGCCGGTGCTCGCGCCACCCGAACTGGCGCTCGCTGTGGGATCAGACGCTAGACCTTGGAACCGTTTCGCGATCCTTCAAGAAAGCCCTGTGACCTGACTGTTATCTGAAGGCGCACAGTGTTTACACGGCTGTAGCGCTGCGCGACGTTTCGACGGTCGACGCAGCCACTCAGTGCAGCCGGATAACCCGGACACTTTGCTCAAGCGTCCGGTTCACCGCCCAGAGTTTCCAGTACGACCTGTGCGACCGCCTTCATCGTGGAGCGCCGATCCATCGCGGCGCGCTGAATCCACTTGAACGCCTCAGGTTCGGTGAGCGCTTGGCGAACCATCAGAACACTCTTGGCTCGCTCGATCAGCTTGCGTGCTTCGAGCCGGTCGGAAAGATCAGCGACCTCACGCTCGAGCGCCGTCACCTCGCGGAAACGACTGACCGCCAATTCGACAGCGGGAACGAGGTCACTGATCGAGAACGGCTTGACCAAGTAAGCCATGGCGCCGGCATCGCGTGCGCGCTCGACCAACTCGCGCTGACTGAACGCTGTGAGAATGACAACAGGAGCGATCCGCTTGGCGGCAATCTCCGAAGCGGCGTCGATGCCGTCTCTCCTGGGCATCTTCACGTCCATGATGACCAGATCAGGCTTGAGCGACTCGGCCAACTCCACCGCGACCTGCCCGTCACCCGCCTCACCGACGACGTCATAGCCCTCTTCGCGGAGCATCTCGACCAGATCCATGCGGATCAACGCTTCGTCTTCAGCGACGACAACACGACGGGGTGCGAGCTGATTGCCTTGCGGCTGCGGCGAATTCATGGCCACCATCCTCCTCCATCGAACCGCCCCGACACGAGACGCGAACGATTAGAGGGTACCGGTGTTTGACATTGAAATCGCATCTTCTAATGTAGTCATCGCAACAAGCCCTCGTATCCCAATTGGCAGAGGAAACGGATTCAAAACCCGTCCAGTGTGAGTTCGAGTCTCACCGAGGGCACAACGAACCGCCTGGTAACAGGAGGTTCTTTGCATTTCTAGACTGTTCGCAACGCTACCGCGCTAACCGCCGGCGAAGTGCGCTGAGCCAGGTCACCCGCGTCAGGCAATTCGAATTATGGAGACACTGCAGAAAATCGCGAAGCTCAATGATCAGATTGAGGCGGTACCCAGCTTCAAAGGTGAGCTGCCAGGGTGGACCACCCATACGAGCACCATACTGTGCCTTATCCTCGGTGCCGAACACACGATCGTGCTTCAGTACAACAGGATTTCCTACTCCCCTGATTTTGCTCCAGCCTCATACTTCTATCCGCAACACGTTCAACTCCGGAGTGGAACGTGGTGCCTCTGAATCGCACCGGAGTTTCCGGAGACTTTGATGTACCCGAGTTTTCCGGAGTTCGTTTGTCTTACTTCAGGCATTGATGCACCCGAGAGGTCCACAAGGCCCCGACGCTATCCACCCGAGTTCCGCCGAAAAGTCCTCGACCTGTTGAAGTCAGGCCGCACCGTCGCCGAGGTCGCCGCAGGTCTCGATGTCACCGAGCAGACGACCTACAGCTGGCCCAATCAGGAGCTCATCGATACCGGACAGAAGCCGGGGCTGAGCTCGATCGAGAGCGCCGAACTCGCCGCCGCCCGTCGTCGTATCGCTGAGTTGGAGACCGAACTCGCCATCGCCAAACGCTCCACCGAGTTACTGAAGTCGGTAGTGCTCCCAAAAGGCGGTTCGAAGCGATCGAAGTGATGGCTAAGGAAGGACTACGCGTCCAGACCTCGTGTCGGATTCTGGAGGTGTCAGAGGACGGCTTCTACGAATAGCGCAATCGCCCACCCTCGGAAGGGTCATTTCGACATGCCTGGCTGACCCAGCTGATCACCGAGGTACACGTGGCATCAAACGGAACCTGCGGTGCCCGCCGGGTCCACGCCGAACTCACCCTTGGTCACGGTATTGCCGTGGGACACGGCTGCATCGAGATGTTGATGAGAGCTGCTGGTGTGAAGGGACTAGCGTGCGCGTCCCAAGCATCAGACTCCGACCGCGAACGATCTCGTGGACCGCAAGTTCACTCGCGACGAGTCGAATAAGCTGTGGGTCACGGATATCACGGAACTTCCCACGCGTGAAGGCAAGGTTTACTACGCCGTTGTCCTGGATACGTTTTCGGGGTGAGTCGTCGGGTGGTCTATCGACAGCTCGCAAACAGCGACATTGGTGCCAAACGCTCTGGGAATGGCCATATTGAATCGAGGCCCGACACCCGGCACACTCATTCACTCGGGCCACGGAGTGCAGTTTACGTCCTGGGCATTCACCCGCCGGGAGCAAGACTCGGTCCTGGCCCCGTCGATGGGATCGATCGGCGATTGCTATGACAACGCCGTGATCGAATCTTTCTGGGGCAGAATGCAAACCGAACTCTTGAATCGGAAGCGATGGAAAACGAGGATCGAACTGGCCAACGCCATGTTCGAGTACCTCGAGATCTTCCACAATCGCCAACGTCGGCACAGTGTGCTCGGGATGCTGACACCGATCGAGTTCGAGAACGTACACTTCACACGTCAACCCGCAGTCTGAAGTCAAATAGGACGACTCCACGAAACTCGGGGCACATCAAAGTCTCCGGAAACTCCGGTGCGAATCAATATGGGGCGGAAGTGACTCGACAGCCTCCAAGTCATCATCACCGATTAACTCTGCATCCCGAACGCCACGCCAGTCCCGACGCAATTCATACGGAACACTCTGCTCTGCAATGCTTTCCGATCTCGTCTCGCCTTCCAGCATTGCTGTCAACAAGTCTTCGAAGGGCTTCGTTCGGACACTTCCGCCGAGTCCGCAGTCTTGGCAAACCCAAGCCCACAAAGCCAACACATCCTTGATAGTCGCAAGCCACACGCTGCTGGGCGGCGCCGGCAGTGCATACCCAGCAACTCCTTCCTGTCCACCGATTGACTGAAACGGCAATGAACAACCGCAACGACGGATGAAGGCCAGTGCGAAGGCGACCGAGCGAAAATCGGCGACCGACAGCGGGCAGCCAAGCGACTACCTATGAGGCGTACAGGACATTTATGGCACTAGCTCGCAGACCGACCTCGCTACCACGACCCGCTCGACCGCGCCAGAGCTGCGATACGTCCAATCTGCCGGATCGAGAGTGAGGAGTTCGCTAAGTTCCGGGATCTAGACACTGCAGACTCGAAGATCTTTCTCCGGCGCACCCCCAATGCGCTCGCCGAGGCGTATCGAGGCCGTGAAGTTCGCCGTGCACAGTTTTCACCGCGGCCGCGGCATCCTCAGCAAACCTCACGGTCCCAATGAGCCAGACTGAACTCAGGTCCAAGGTGAGATTTCCGTTTGAGATCAGCTCGACATTTAAATCACCGAGCTGACCAACCATATCAAGAATGCAGCCGTCGACCGCGGAGCACACATCGGGGACATTCCCCGGCTAGGCGAACTATGGCGACAAGGTGTGTCACCCGCGCTAGCTAGATAAACGGGTCTCGACGAGACGCTGTGTGTCCGGGTCGTATACGAAGTCGACGATCGCACCGGAGGTGATGAGGGCGACCGCTTGGTCGATCACTTTTCGAGGCACGACAAACCACTCCGACGGATCATAATTGCGCCCCTTCTGGTCTACCTGCGTCAGACTGAGCCGCACCTCGGCAAAGACTCGATGCAGCAGGCTCTCCAGGAATGAGGCCCGCATGTTGTATACGCGATATGTTGCCACGACCTCGACCGGCGACATGAGATAGGTCGGCGACTCGTCCGCGTTTTTGATCCGCTTCTGGACCGAGCCGCGGGAGAACCCGATCTTGTGCAGATCGGCGATACCCGAAATCTGAGGGTCATCGCTCTGAGAACGAAGCACGTATATGTATCCGCTGACCTCATCATCTGTGAGGATCTCGGGCTCTCGCAGAGGCTTGACAATCTGCCCGTCTTCATCGCCGAGTCTGATCGCGAGCGACTGACGGTACATCCGCGATTCAGTGCCGTTATCAAAGATGCAGCGCAGCCGCTCACGCTTGTTCTCACGAACTGTCGACTTCTTGTACTCGGTCTCACCGACCTCGGCGATGAACAGCATCACCCCGTTTAGGACGAAAATAGCGCCAGGCTCGATACTCTTCATTCCCGGGTATGGCATCAGCTCGCTCGTCCCGCTGCGAAGCTCCGCGTGCTTCTGTTTGAACAGTGGCTCAAACTCCGCGAAGCCTCTAGCAGGCTTGCGTCTCGCAACGCCCTCGGTCTCAAAACGCTGGCGGCGGGCAGGAAGGCTAGATACATCCAGGATGCCGGTCTCGTCGCCCAGCGGGCCAAGGAGGTCGTCGTCGAGGAGATCGTCGATCGAGCTGGGCGCGGCAGGCATGTCGAGCAACCCAAATTCGTCCAGCGGCTTCAGGGCTTCGTTTTTCCTCTCGTCGGCAAGGATGCCGTCAAGGCGCGCTCCAAGCTTGCGCTCGGAGATCTCCCGAGTTGTCGAGCTGGGTAATCGACCGTGGGCTCGTCGGAACTCCACGACCTCTAGGAACGCCCGTTCAAGCCGATCGCTGGAGGTGAACTTCTGCGGCTTCCCCGGGAGGTCCAGCAGTCCGTCGACGTCAGAGTCGAGCAGTTGCTGAAACGCATCCGCGACTCCACTTTCCGTCGTTGCGTCATCATCCTCGGTCATCAGACGTTCTCGTTCTCACTCACTTGTGTTTCAGCAATGCGCTGCTGCTTGAGTCGTTGGAGGAAGAGCAGAGCCCCGGCGTAGCGTTTCTCGGTGGGATCTTCGGAACGCACGTTCGGTCGCCGTCCGTTGACCTTCACCCAGTTCTGAATCTTCGGAAACAGTGCAAGCGCCTCTTCTTCGCTGATATCAATCCGGGTGGCGGTGATCGCGTCGGAGATGATCTTCAGTACTGGTGATGTTACCGACTTCGACATCACCTCGAACGCCCGTTGGAAGGGATTTATCGTGTCGATCAGATTGATGTTCACGTCGTCGATGTTGACGAATGTATCGGCCATTTTGATGAACCTCTTATCGCCGACTTCGCGAACCTCGCCGTTCTTGATCACCGAATCCACCACGACCTGCTGCCGAATCTCCTCGACCTGCTCGTCATCGAGGTCAGGGTAGCGTTCGCGAATAATCTTCGGAATCAACACCTTGTTCGTCGTCTCCGGATTGACGCCGCCGGCCGCGGCCTTGGCGAACGTCTCGTCCTGCAAGATGTTGGCCTTTAGATCATTCAGGTCGGTTTCGACGATCTGTTTGACCCGCTCACTCGACGGCTCCCTGAATCCCTTGATCTTAATCGTCCCTGGCTCCGGGGAATCGTCGTTGCCGCGTTTGGCTTTAAAATTGAAGTTCGGCGCCAACACCTGCTCCATTAGCAACGACGCAGTGATCGCCTTAAGCATATTATTCACCGATACCGTCACCTCGCCTCGCTCGGCATCCGGTTCGGCTAAGAGGTTGGTGAACTGGGCATGCGTCTTGCCTGGACTATCGCGGGTGACACGGCCGGTTATCTGAATAATCTCGGTCAACGATGCCCGATAGCCGACGGTCAGGGCGTGCTCGGCGAACGGCCAGTCGAATCCTTCCTTGGCCATCCCCAGCGCAATAATAATGTCCACGGCACCGCGCTCTCTGGCCCCGACGGTCGACAAATAGTGCAGGGTATCGGAGCGCGCCTTTTGGTCGGAGTCGTCGACCAGGTCCGCCACCCGCAGCACTTGCCCAGTGTCCGTGCGACGAATGCGGATGATCCCGGTATCGGGCTCGGTATCGATCACGTCGCCGATGGTGTCGATGATGAACCCGACTTCCTCCATTTTGTCCTTGGTCGATTCTCCCGAGTTCACGTTCGGGATATGCACGATCGTCTTCTTGTCCAGATCCAGCACCTCGCCGATCGCATCGGTGTAGCGGCCATGATAAAAATGATGACCGATCCCGAGTGACTTCAGATACTGGTAGCCATTGAGCTGGTCGTAGTAGTTGAACGTCACCGGCGTGAACTGTGCCTCGTCCGCGGCCGAGAGTACCGGCACCGAGTCCCCGCGGAAGTATGACCCAGTCATAGCCACTATGTGAGCATCCGAGCCGGCCATCACCTCCTTCAGCAACGCACCCAACCGGCTGGCCTCCGTATCGGCCGACACATGGTGAAACTCGTCGATCGCCAGCACGGTTCCGTTGAACGCGTCGGGGGTAAGACGCTCAAACGCAAACCTCAGCGTCGCATGCGTGCATACCAAGATCGCATCGGCAGTGCGCAGGAAGTCGATAAAGGCATCGACCTTGCCCGCCGATGACCCCGGCGTGCACAGATTGCGCTCCGGCTTGACCTCCCAGTCCGCAAAGAAGCCATGCGAGGTTAGCTTCGCCGAGGAGAACGAGGCCCCGATCGAACGTTCAGGCACCGCGACGATCACCTTCTTGCGGCCCTGGTTATACAACTTATCGAGACCCACGAACATCAGCGCCCGGGACTTGCCCGACGCTGGCGGAGCCTTGATCAGTAAATGCTGCATGTCCCGCTTGGAGAACACCCGCTGCTGCATCTCCCGCATGCCCAATGCATCAGTGTTCACCGACGCCCCGGTCTGGGCGTAGGTCACATCGACGACGTTCACGGTGCTACTCACCTCTTACTCCCCTTCGCCGTCTCGGCCGCCCGCTCCTCGGCCGTCATCGCCTCATACATAGCGAAAAGGTCCGACAATCGCTCCTCATCTGTTTCGTAGCCGCGTTTGGAGTAGATCGAGTCCACCAACACGTCGACCCCCGCGTGCACAGCCCGCAGATCATCAGGCATCCTGTCAGGATCATAGAGTTCGGCCAACGTCTTCTCGCAGTGATACTCACGAACATCCAGAACCCGTATCGCCGCCACGGTCAACTGCTCTTTCATTGCCTCGGACAGCGACGGAATCGGGAAGTTGTTATAGACAATCGTGTTCGAGTATCGATAGTCGGTCTTCAGCTTGCCGCCGACAGCTCGCGCCCACACCATATGCATCCGCGATGTCAGCAAAGCGAACAACCACGGCTCCGAGCCATACACCGCAAAGGCCGCGTCAGAGACAACCGTGTCCGGCCCGAGATAACCCATCGGGATGTACTCACGCCGCTCCGACGACACCCTCGGAACGATTATCGAATCCGTGGGCTTGTAGCTGATTTGGACGAAACGATGGGGCACGGCTGCGTATGCAGCGGTACTCGAAGCCTTACTGCCCGCCCTCTCCAAAGATACGCGGTCAAGTCTCGCCATGATAGAAGGGATTGACCGAGCCGCTGGCGCAGCACTCTCACTAATCCATAGGCAGTACCGTTGCCCATCGTTAATAAGCTCCGAAGATCCCATATATCGCTTCACAAACTGATAGCTGCGAGGGTCCGCCTCGACCATTTGGTTAAGCTCAGGTTCCGATAGAATTAGGCCGCCTCCATCTCTCGGCATCGAGCCGAAAACCATTGCAGGACGAGGCAAACCAAGCGGAGAATTGCGACGCTCGATAAATACGTCAGGCCCATCAGCCAGATATCCGTTGACGTTCTTCGCAGCGATTCGAAGGTCGTCGGTGTATATGTACTTCGGTCCCGGACGTACGACGCGCAGGCCGATTACGGAAACAGTGACGCCTGCATTGCGTCTGGCGTTGTTTTCCCACTTGAATGAGGTGTAGGCGAAGCTGATCTCGATTCCTCTGTCGAAGATCATCGGGAACATAAGTCCGACATGTTCGCCTTGCGCAACTGAGTTGGTCGTGACAAAGGCGAGCTCGGCGGCTGTCCCTTCGATGTAACCCGCGCCTTTCACAAACCACAGTCCGATGTAGTCGAGGTTTTTCGAATAGAGACGATCACCGAAGACATGTTTGTAGTCGTCCTTCTGATCCTTTGTCTGAGTCTTCGCTCCAGCGTAGGGCGGATTACTGATCAGGTAGATCTCCGAGCGGCCGTCGTTGGGACAAACCGCTTTCCAGTCGATACGTGCAGCGTTGCCCGAGTGAATCTGACCGGTTTCTTTGAGCGGGATTAGCGGGATCTCGACCCCGAACTTCTCCTTGAATTCACGGTTCATCTGATGTTTGGCGATCCATAGTGAGAGGATCGCAACCTCGACTGCGAAGTCGTCGAGCTCGATGCCGTAGAAACTCTCGATGTTCACCTTTGATACCGCGTACAGGACCTGGTACTTGGGACTCAGTTCTGCAAGTCGTTCAAGGATCGCGTGTTCCAGTCGACGCAGTTCCTTATAGGCGATGACCAGAAAGTTACCCGAACCGCAGGCTGGGTCGAATACCTTGATCTCAGCGATCCGCTCAAGCAGTTTCTGCAGCTTGGTGACACTACTGAAACCACCGTCGAACTCTGCTTTGAGACCGTCGAGGACCAGTGGCTCGATCGTCTTGAGGATATTTGGCACCGACGTGTAATGCTGTCCAAGATCTGCCCGTTTTCCGGGGGTGACGATCGCCTGGAACATCGACCCGAAAATGTCAGGATTGATCTCACTCCAGTCCAGCGACCCCAGATTCAACAGCAGCCCGCGGGCATGCTTGGTGAACTCCGGCGCGACATGTTGCTCCGAGACCTCGAACAGCCGGCCGTTCACATACGGGAACGCCGACAGGTAGCTCGCTTTCTCCTCGGGCCCCTCGGTGTCAAGTGCGTTGAATAGGTCGGTCAGGAAATCGGCGACGTCGGAGCCGTCCGACTGAGTGTGCGACCCCACAGCCGTGGTGAACTGGCCGTCGCCGAAGATCCCCGTATCTTCGGCGAAGAAGCAAAACAGCAGCCGAGTAAAGAACACATTCAGCGCGTGCCGACCATGAGGACGGTCAATAAGGTTGGGGTTCGCCGTCAACAGCTCATCGAACAGCTTGCCCATCCGCTCGGCAGCCTTGACGTCGGCATGCGCCTCGGATGTGTACTGCGCCTTCTCCATCCCCGCCCAGGGAAGGAAGTAGGTGAAGTGCTTGCTGATGTCCTGTATCGGGATCATCAGGTTCTCGCCGGTCTTCATGTCCACCGCGACGAGCTCGTCGTAGTCGGTGACAATCACGAACCTCGGGTTATACCGAATCACAGATGGTGAGGTCCGCAGTTCCTCGATGTCGGCGAGGGGCTCTCGATCGGTCTCCCGGAAGTAAACGACGTTCTTCTGTGCCACCTCGTGGTCGGGATCGGAGGCGACGTTGAGCGACCCGTTACTGAGGCGCGTGACGTTACCCTTGGGCTTGCCGTAGGCAAGGAGCAAATCGAAGATGAAATCACGGTCGTACAACTCGCGCTTTCCGACCAGCGCAACCCGCTCTTCGATCGCCTTCAAATTGAGTCTCGCCATCGCACCTCGCTCGCTCGTCCGCCCTGACTGACTTCCATCCTAGTAAGCATCCTGAAATGCGATCGCCGCCAGTAGGCGTTCCCAGACCTGTACACGGGCGCTGACGGATCAACCTGCCCCACCTCGTGGGTATCACTTGGTGTGTCCCGTCACGTGACCTACCCCCGTCATGAGGGTGGTGCGAGCAAAGGATAGTTGAGATTCGATCAGCGAAAGGCAACCCAAGCGCGGAGTGTCGCCTGCACCCGTGTGGTAGATCTGGATTCCGCCGAAGATTGCCTCGGCCGTTTCTGCGGCGGCCACCCTTGCCGAGCACCAACCACCTCAGACCGATTCGACTAGAAGGCGAAGTACTCATGTTAAAGCAGATGATGATTGGACAGCCCGGATCCGGGCGAGGCCCGGTTACCAATGTCGACGGCATCATCGAGTTGGTGCGCGCTGGGGCTTCGAAGTTCGATTCCGCTATCGCATATGTAACCGACAGCGGTGTCGATGCGTTGATCGAGGCGATAGGCACAGGGAGGGTAGAGCTCGAGTGGACGCAGTTGGCTAAGCGGTTCTTGGTAAGCATCGATTGGTACCGCTCGGACCCTACCGCCTTACAGCGACTTGCTTCGCTGCCAAACTGTTCAGTCCGGGTCCACGACGGTGAACGGGTCGTTAACAGGAGTGGTTGCGTTCCGTTTGTTCCTTGGCATCCGAAATGGTTCTCAGTCCAAGGGAATGCCACGAGAGGCATTCTTGTCGGTTCGGGAAACCTGTCGCGGAACGGGATCAAGTACGGCCACGAAGCAGGGTGCCTGCAGATCATAAAGAATCCGTCGAGCAGAGCTGAAAAGAGTGCTGATGCGGCGATTCACGACGGACAGCGGTGGTTCGATAAAATGTGGAAGCAGGCCACGCCACTGGACGACATCGCTGTGAAGTATCACAACCTCTATGCCGCCCTACCTAAAGTACGCCTGCCTCGAAATGACGACATTTCTGCAGAATCCGAGCGGGTCGGAAAAAGTCGCGCACTTGACATGGACAAGCTTGCAGCACTGACATCTGGGACAAATTTGTGGATTGAAAGTGGTCGCCTCACTCAAAATCGCGGGCCTGGGCGAGAGGGCAACCAACTCATGATGTCAGCCTTTACCCGAGTATACTTCGGTTTCCGCGCGGCTGAGGTCCCCCAAAACACCGCGATCGGATCGGTCACGATCGAGAATTCGACCGATCGTCGAACCACCTCGAGCGCTCCCATCAGATTTAGCGACAACTCCATGGACGTAATCACTTTGCCGGTTCCAGAATCCCCCTGGCCGTCCTCTTACGGTGATCAAGTCCTTCACTTTGAGAAGATTAGCCGCGGAAAAGAACTGCACTTCGTCCTCACAGTGCACGCCGAGCCGAATGCAAGTACTTGGCTCAAAAAGTGGGAGAATCAAGACACAAGTTACACAATGACAAGCGGTCGAAGGTGGGGAGTCTTTGGATAAGCGGCAATTTCTGGGAATTTTCCGCCTGGGGTCGCGGGGTTTCGGTGCTCATGAGAATGACAGCACGAAGACTACGACCATGCCTACCACCTCCGGTGGCGTGGGACCGGGATCCCCGACCCGAGTTCGACTCGTCCTTCCCCTCTCCGCTGGAGCGACGACGTGCGGCACAAACGAATTTAGCCTCCATTAGCCCACGGGGTGATGCCGTGGTCCACCTCAGACCGCGGCAAGCAGGTTGACCATTAACTACCTGAAACAGATTGATGCCCAGTTATTGGCCTTGAGGAATCAGCACAGTTCACAGCCAGCGTCGCCGCGTTGCACAGCGCCGCAAACCCGTCCAGTGTGAGTTCGAGTCTCACCGAGGGCACCACCTGCCGCAGCTGGCCGCACCGCAAGGTTTCGGCATTCGGCTGTACCCCAGATCGACCGCCGTTAGATTCGATCCATGAACGGTCACCGGCTGATTGCTCTGCTCGGAGCCATATCTGTTTTCGCGCTGCTCCCCGGATGTCAGACTGACGACCAATCCGACACTGCCGGCGAATCCAACACTGCCGGCGAATCTTCCACCCAGACCGTCCTCGATGCTGCAACACAGACAGGCACCCTTCAGGTCGGCACTCCCCCGATCGATGCCCCACCAACCGAGATCTCCACGCTTGCTCCGTTCCCGAACGACAGGGAGATCCCTTCACCGAATCCGCGCGTCGACGTGACCGAGATCGACGTGACCGAGATCGACGTGACCGATCACGACGGTTTCACCCGAATCACCTACCGATTCGACGGAAATGGATCAGTGTTCTGGAAAACCGAATATGTCAGCGAAGCAATCCGAGCGGGTGACAGCACAGTCGTGGACGTCGGAAGTCGATCGATACTTCAAGTCGACCTGATGGGAGTCCAATCGGATTCGTCGCTCAACTCCGTATCTCACGAGGGCGAAAACATCACGCGCATAGACAGTGCAGCCAGGAACAGTGCGATCCTGCAGTCGTTTGTCGGCACGGTCGACATCCGTCCGGCATACACCGTATCGACATCCGATTCACCGTCCCAGTTGACGATCGACATCCCCAAGGCAGACAGCTGACTGTCGAATACCCAATTGCGCGCTCAGCTCAGCCATTCCAGCGCAGCGGTGCTCGACGCGGTAATTCGGTTATCGCGGGGCGGATGAATACTCCGTCTCGAAACCGAGGTCTCACAATCGATCCGAGGCGATTGCGGGGTCCGGTTCAACACGACTGTCATGATTCTCACTGCATGCCCGAACTTCCGCTGCTCGAACTGCTGCTGCCAGTGTTTGTTCCAGCAGGACTGCCACCGTCATGGGGCCGACGCCACCCGGCACCGGTGTGATCGCACCGGCATGTGGGAGCGCAGCGGCGTACTCCACATCTCCGACGTTGCCCTCGTTGTACCCCGCATCGATCACCACTGCCCCAGGCTTGATCCACGTCCCTTTGATCAGTTCCGGAACACCGACGGCCGCGATGACGACGTCTGCCGAGGCGACGTGTGCGGCCAGGTCGACGGTGCGCGAATGGCAGTATGTCACCGTTGCGCCTCGACGCAGGAGGAGCATTCCCATAGGCAATCCGAGTATCGGGCTTCGGCCGACCACGACGGCATGCTTTCCGGAGAGTTCGACGCCTGTGGCGTCGAGGAGGCGCAGGATGCCACTCGGTGTACATGATTCGAATCCCCCACCGGTCAACGCCATTGCCGCGAACGCTGCCGAGGTAACGCCGTCAACGTCTTTGTCGGCCGAGACGGCATCGAACGCGGCCCGTTCGTCGATGTGGCCTGGCACCGGGTGTTGCAACAGTATGCCGTCGATCGAAGGGTCCGCCGACAACGCTCTCAGCACGTCGACCAGTTCTTCGGTGGTTGTACTCACCGGGAGTTCGACCGTCCGCGACGTCATTCCGACGGCGACAGATCGTTTGGCCTTCATCTGTACATACGCCTTCGAGGCCGGGTCCGCTCCCACGATGACGGCGGCCAGGCAAGGAACGTGCCCCGCCTCATCACGAAACTGCCTGGTGCGCACTGACAGGTCCGCGAGCGCAGCATCGGCAATTGCGCGTCCGTCGATTATTCGAGCGGCCACGTTCTGGCTGGGCAGATTTTCGGTAGACAGATTTTCGGTGGGCCGATTCTCGATAGACATGGATCCCCTTCACACAAGATGTGTGAAGCACCCAGGCGGTCGATGCCTCGCGATGTGCACTCCCCGGTGGTAATTCCCACCCGCGCCAGTCGTGCGTGGTCAGCGTACCGCGCGTTTGTCTCACTGCCACGAAACGCATCCAGAACGCCGCTCTCAAAACGAGACAAATCGACATAACCTATCAATAGGTAACGATCTGACCTGCAGTTATTCCATCCTAAGCAATTAGATGGCACGATGGGGGCAACCGCACGGGCACCAAGCATTGGAGGCACCGATGGACAACGGCAAGATAAACCTGACCTATGACGGTCGGGTGTCACTGAGCTTCCAACTGGCAATTCCGCACGCACCGGACAAGGTCTGGAAAGTGATAACGGAACGCGAGTACCTCGACGCCTGGTTCCCGGCGGACGTCGATTTCAACCTCACTCCCGGCGCGGATCTGCTGTTCAAGGTGACCCCGGAACAAGTCGAGCGATTCGGACTGCCAGCAGATCACGTGACGCGCGGGACGGTCATCAGTGTCCACCCGCACCGAATTCTCGAATTCCTCTGGGACGCAGATACTCTGCATTGGGAACTGGCACCGGACGGCACCGGCGGTTGCTGGCTGACCCTCACCCACACGATGGAAGACGAAGAGTCCGCGTACGCCCACGCTGCCGGCTGGCACGCGGGCTTGGAAGTTGTTGCGGCCCAACTCGATGGACGCGAAGTCGACTGGTCTCCGTGGGACCGCGCCGACGAACTCTCACCGCAATATCGCAAGTCTGCTTGATTCTGGGCCCGAGTTCAGTCTCGGGCCCGCATCTCATTCCCCTTTGCGCGGGAAATGCCTGATCATTCCTTCTTGGACCACCGTCGCCAACAGCAGTCCTTCCACCGAGAAGTACCGTCCGGTTGCCAGACCGCGCGAACCTGCGGCGACCGGCGATTCGGTGGCGTACAGAACCCAGTCGGTGAACCGGAACGGGCGATGGAACCAGATCGAATGATTGACCGTCGCCGCGACGATACGATCATGACCCCAGGACAAACCATGAGTGGTCAGAATCGAATCGAGCACGGTGGTGTCGGACGAATATGCCAGCGTCGCAGCGTGAATGAGCGAATCGTCCGGCAGATCACCGTCGGGGCGCATCCATACCCGATTGTGGTTGAGTTTCTCGCCGGTGCCCTTGAGGATCCACGCCGGATCGTTGGCGTACCGCATGTCGATCGGCTTGAGCGCCGCACTGAAATGCGGCAGTTTCTCCTCGTACCCCACCAGATGATCGCCGATGGGAGGCAACGACTCCGGAAGTGGAACATCCGGGATCTCGACAGCATGGTCGAGCCCCTTGCCGGAGTCCTGGAACGCCGCGAGCATCACGAACAATTCGTTCTCACCCTGATAGGCAGTCACCTGACGGTTGGCGAACGCCCGCCCGTCGCGATGACGATCCACCCGATACTCGATGGGCGCCTTGACATCTCCGCCGCGAATGAAATGGGCATTCACCGCATGGATGGGGCGATCACCGTCGACGGTCCGCCCGGCGGCCATCAGTGCCTGAGACACCAACTGACCGCCGAACGTCCGCGAGCCTACCTGTTTCGGGTGGTATCCACGGAACGCGTCTTCACCGATCTGCTCCAGATCCAACAGACCGAGGAGAGTACCGAGGTCGGTGGACGCGTTCGCGTGGGTCACTCAGTGGTCCTCTTCGCCGATACGGTGGACGTGAATGAGGTTGGTGGAACCGACAGTTCCCGGAGGGGATCCGGCAACGATGACCACGAGGTCGCCCTTGACGTACCGCCCGAGGGAGAGCAACGCACTGTCCACCTGACGCACCATCTCGTCGGTGGTGGCCACCGCATCGACCAGGAACGTCTCAGTTCCCCACGTCAGCGTCAGCTGACTGCGCACCGCGGGCAGCGGTGTGAAGGCGAGCAACGGCAGCGGCGTGTGCAGACGAGCCAGTCGACGCACCGTGTCACCGGACTGAGTGAACGCAACCAAGGCCTTGGCGTCGAGACGTTCGCCGATGTCGCGTGCTGCGTACGAGATGACACCGCGCTTGGTGCGCGGGACGTGGGTCAACGGTGGGACACGGGTTGATTCGTTCTCGACGGCCTCGACGATGCGGGCCATGGTGCGAACGGTTTCCATGACGTACTTGCCCACCGAAGTCTCGCCCGAGAGCATGACTGCGTCGGCGCCGTCGAGAACGGCGTTGGCGACATCGGATGCCTCTGCGCGAGTGGGACGTGAGTTCTCGATCATCGACTCGAGCATCTGCGTCGCGACGATGACCGGCTTCGCGTTCTCACGAGCAATCTGGATTGCGCGCTTCTGAACGAGCGGGACCTGCTCGAGCGGCAACTCGACACCGAGGTCACCGCGGGCGACCATGACGGCATCGAACGCGAGCACGATGGCTTCGAGATTGTCGATGGCCTCGGGCTTCTCGAGCTTCGCGATGACGGGAACGCGGCGCCCGACTCGATCCATGATGGCGTGAACCAATTCGACGTCCGCCGGTGAGCGAACGAAGGAGAGTGCAATGAAGTCGACACCCAGCTTGAGAGCGAACTCGAGGTCGGCGATGTCCTTGCCCGACAGGGCTGGAACGGAGACGTTCATACCGGGCAGTGAGAGGCCCTTGTTGTTGCTGACCGGACCGCCTTCGGTGACCCGACAGACGACGTCGTTGCCGTCGATGGACGTGACGACCAGGCCGACCTTTCCGTCGTCGACCAGCAGTCGATCGCCGGCCTTGGCGTCGCGCGCCAATTCCTTGTACGTGGTCCCGACGCGATCGTGCGTTCCCTCGACGTCGTCGACGGTGATACGAACCTCTTCACCGTTGGCCCAGGTGGTCCGCTCGTCCTTGAATCGGCCGAGGCGAATCTTGGGCCCCTGAAGGTCGGCGAGAACACCGACGGCCTTTCCGGTGGCGTCCGACGCGGCGCGGACGCGAATGTAGTTTTCTTCGTGATCGGCATGCTCGCCGTGGCTGAAGTTGAGGCGCGCCACGTCCATGCCGCTCTCCACGAGCTCACGGATGCGGTCGCCAGAAGCTGTCGCAGGTCCAAGTGTGCATACAATTTTTGTCCGTCGGTTCACGGCTCGAGCCTAGTCGCTACCCCACCGCACTTCTATCCGGCATTTGCGACCTGCACTTTCTGTACTTACTCGATTCAGTTGGTCAGCTCACGAACAGCGGAAATGCCTTTGGATGAACCGGAGCCGGAAGCGCCGACTCGCCTGTGAGAAACACGTCGACGGCACGTGCGGCCGACCGTCCCTCGGCAATCGCCCAAACGACCAGCGACGCCCCGCGATGCGCGTCGCCGCAGACGAATACGCCGGGTGTCCGGGTCTGCCACCCGACATCACACTCGATTCTGCCGAGTGGATCGGTGCCGACATCAAGGTCGGTGAGCAGCGGGGCGGTTTCGACGCCGTCGAAACCCAGAGCGAGCAGGACCATCTCGCACACCAGATCCGTCGTGTCGCCGGTCTCCACCAGGGTCCGTTGTCCGTCCTTCGCTCGTGACACGGCTACCGGAACCATCCGGATTGCGCGGACCGCACCCCCACCGTCGTCGAGAAATTCCTGCGCCGCCCATCGGAATCGTTTGTCACTGCCCTCCTCGTCCGCCGGCGAGGTGCGCAGGACCCGCGGCCACAACGGCCATGGGTCGCGATCTCGATCGCGGCGTGCCGGAGGTGGGACGTGGCAATCCAATTCCGTCACCGAGAGCGCACCCTGGCGATGCACCGTGCCGAGGCAGTCGGCGGCCGTGTCGCCGCCACCGATGATCACGACGTTCTTACCTCGCGCCGAGATGCTCGACGCACCGTCACCCTCGCATTCGCGGTTGGCCGCACGCAGGTACGTCATCGCACGATGGATTCCGCGAAGACTACGACCCGGTACGTCGGTGTCTCTGGCACGATCAGCCCCGACCGCCAGGACTACCGCCTCGAATTCCGTCGAGAGGTCGTGCGCGCTCACGTTCACTCCGACGGCGCAGTCGGTGACGAACCTGGTCCCCTCGGCGGTCAGTTGGTCCAGCCGCCGGTTGATGAGGGCCTTGGGCAACTTGAATTCCGGAATTCCGTAGCGAAGCAGTCCCCCGATCCGATCGCTCCGCTCGAACACCGTGACACTGTGTCCGGCTCGTGTCAGTTGTTGAGCTGCGGCCAGTCCCGCCGGTCCCGAACCGACAACCGCAACACAGTTTCCGCTGTGAACTACCGGTGCCTGCGGCCCCAACCAACCCGACTCCCAGGCGTTGTCGACGATTGCCTGTTCGATGCGCTTGATGGTGACACCCCCCGACGTGTGCTCGCCGTCGAGTGCGAGAACGCACGCCGTTTCGCACGGTGCGGGGCACAGATGTCCGGTGAACTCGGGGAAATTGTTGGTGGAATGCAGATTCTCCGAGGCTTCGGACCACCGTCCACGCCGAACCAGGTCGTTCCATTCCGGAATGAGATTGCCGAGCGGACACCCCACATCGGCCGAATGGCAGTACGGCACAGCGCAGTCCATGCAACGCGAGGCCTGTGCAGATACGTCTCGATTTCGCACGACGGGATCCAGCGACTCGTCTACCGACGCCCAGTCGCCGACACGCACATCGGGCGGTCTGGTCGGTGCGTCGGATCGTTTCACGTTGAGGAACCCGCGTGGGTCAGGCATGAGCCGGCTCCACCAGTTGGTTCTCTTCCACGACCTTCTGATAATCGACAGGCAAGACTTTGGTGAATCTCGGACTCTGTCCACCCCAGTCGTCGAGTAGTTTCGCCGCCACCGGCGAACCGGTAGCGGCCAAATGCGCGCCGAGAATGTCGACCAGCTGACGACAGTCTTCCGCCGAGGGCTGCTCCAGAACGACCATGTCGCGGTTGACCTTTTCTGCCTTCACGTCGAGTACGAAGGCAAGTCCGCCGGACATTCCCGCAGCAAGGTTCCTACCGGTTGGGCCGATGATGACGATGCGACCCCCGGTCATGTACTCGCACGCATGGTCGCCGACGCCTTCCACCACAGCGACCGCACCCGAGTTGCGCACCGCGAATCGTTCCCCGACACGCCCCCGGGCATAGAGCGCACCGCTCGTAGCGCCGTACAGCAGCGTATTGCCGGCAATCACCTGCTCCTCGGCCACGAAGGGTGCGTCCTCACTCGGCCGAAGCGCGATTCGTCCACCCGAGAGCCCCTTTCCCACGTAATCGTTTGCATCGCCGACGACGACCAGCGAGATGCCCGGTGGCAGGAACGCACCGAGTGACTGGCCTGCCGTTCCACGGAGCATGACGTCGATGGTGCCTTGAGGTAGCCCGACGGCGCCGTAGCGTCTGGTCACCTCAGCGCCCAGCCTCGTTCCCACCGCTCGATCCGTATTGTGTACTGGCAGTTCGATATGCACGGGTCGAGCGTCCTCGAGGGAGTTCGCAGCCAACTTGATCAGGGTGCGTTCGAGTTCGCTCGAAGTAGGTACATACGGTTGGTAGGCCGCGCCGGCCGGCGCGGCCGGAACGTCGAAGAGTGGTGAGAGGTCCAACGTGCGACTCTTCCAATGTGCCACCGCCGGAGACATTTCCAATACGTCTGCGTGCCCCAGAGCATCGTCGATACTTCGAAACCCCAGTTCTGCCAACAGCCGTCGTACGTCGTCGGCGATGAAGCGAAAGAAGTTCTCGACGTACTCGGGTCGGCCGGTGAATCGCTCGCGCAGTTCGGGATTCTGCGTCGCTACTCCGACAGGGCAGGTGTCGAGGTGACATACCCGCATCATGACGCACCCGGCCGCGATGAGTGGCGCCGTGGAAAACCCGTACTCCTGCGCTCCCAGCAACGCGGCGACGACGACGTCCCGCGCCGTGCGCAAACCCCCGTCACACTGGACGACGATCCGATCGCGTAACCCGTTGAGCACCAGGGTCTGCTGAGTTTCGGCCAGCCCGATCTCCCACGGCGTACCCGCGTGGTGGATGGACGAGAGTGCCGCAGCACCCGTCCCGCCGTCGTGACCGGAGATCAGCACCACGTCGGCGTGCGCTTTGGCCACACCTGCCGCAACAGTCCCGACTCCGGCTGCGCTGACCAACTTCACGTGTATCCGCGCGCGATCGTTCGCGCATTTGAGGTCGTAGATCAATTGGGCGAGATCCTCGATCGAATAGATGTCGTGGTGCGGGGGCGGGGAAATGAGCCCGACTCCAGGTGTCGAGTACCGGGTTTCCGCGATCCACGGGTACACCTTGGACCCCGGAAGCTGCCCTCCTTCACCGGGCTTGGCACCTTGGGCCATCTTGATCTGAATGTCGGTGGCATTGACCAGGTAATCGCTGGTCACCCCGAAGCGCCCACTCGCGACCTGCTTGACTGCGCTTCGACGCTTGTCGTCACGCAACCGCTCCGGCGACTCTCCGCCCTCACCGGTGTTGGAACGCCCGCCGAGAGCATTCATCGCAACCGCCATCGTCTCGTGCGCCTCCGCAGAGAGGGAACCGTAGCTCATCGCACCGGTGTTGAATCGAGCGAGAATCAACTCGACGGGTTCGACCTGATCGAGCGGAATCGGCGGACGAACCTCACACCGAAATCGAATCAATCCCCGAAGTGTTCCGCCCTGCGCGCTCAGTCGATCGACTTCATCGCTGTAGCGACGAAACATCTCACTTCGCCCGGTCCGGGTCGCATGCTGAAGGAAGAACACGGATTCGGGTGTGAACACATGCAATTCACCATCGCGGCGATACCGGTATTGTCCGCTGTCGGTCAACTGACGATTGTCGAACTGACGATGCTGCACTGCGGACGACGAGAACGCAGCCGTGTGGCGCATCAGAACTTCGCGCGCGACTTCGGTGATACCGATCCCGCCGATCCGGCTTCGTGTGTTGCAGAAGTATTCGTCGACCAATTCTCGGCCCAAGCCCACTGCCTCGAATACCTGTGCGCCCGTGTAGGAGTGAACCGTAGCGATTCCCATCTTCGACATCACTTTGAGCACGCCGAAATTTGTTGCTCTCAGGTAGTTGTCCGACGCAGTCTTCGGATCTATCCCGGGAAGTTCGTCCTGCTCGCTGAGGGCTTGGACAGATTCGAGAGCAAGATACGGGTGGACAGCCGCCGCACCGTAGCCGATCAGCAGCGCGATGTGATGAACTTCGCGCGCGTCACCCGAGTCGACGACAAGGGAAACCTTGGTCCGCAGGCCATGACGAACCAGATCGTGGTGCACGGCTGATACTGCGAGCAATGACGGAATGGGAGCCTGCTCAGGGCCTGATCCACGGTCGGAGATCACCAGAATCTCGATACCGGCTGCGGCGGCTGTTCGGGCGGACTCACGAAGCCTCTCGACGCCTTCGGTGAGACTGCCCCTCGGATCGAAACCTCCCCGTAGGACAGCGCTTCTCGGAGTTCTTGCGCCGCATAGTTCGGCGACCTTCGCCATCTTCACCGGTCCGATCACCGGTTTATCGAGAACAATCCTTCGGCACGACAGCGCCGACGCTTCGAACAAGTTCTGCTCAGCGCCGAGGGTGACACCAAGCGTTGTGACGACTTCCTCGCGAATCGCGTCCAAAGGCGGGTTGGTCACCTGAGCAAAGAGCTGAATAAAGTAGTCGTACAACAGCTTCGGCCGATCCGAAAGAACGGCGAGAGGCGTGTCGACACCCATCGATCCCAACGGCTCCGATCCTGAGCTTGCCATCGGGACAAGAATGTCCCGCAGGTCCTCGGCGTGGTATCCGAAGAGCAACTGCCGTTGCAACAGCGGAGCCGGATCGCCTCGGGCAGGCGCAGTCTCGGGGATTTCCTCGAGGTCGACCAATCCCCCGTCGACCCAGTCCCGGTAGGGGGCTGTGCTCGCGAGTTCGGACTTGATCTCCGCATCGGAAACGATCCGATGGCGAGCGGTGTCCACGAGAAACATGCGTCCCGGTTCGAGGCGCCCCTTCTCCAACACCTCGGACGTGGGAGCGTCGAACACACCGCTCTCACTGGCCAACACGATACGGTCGTTCTTCATCCGCCACCATCGCCCTGGGCGAAGACCGTTGCGATCCAACACGGCCCCGACAACAATGCCGTCGCTGAACGTCACGGACGCCGGACCGTCCCACGGTTCCATCAGACAACCGTGAAATTGGTAGAAGGCCTTTATCTCGTCGGGCATCGAAGAATCGTTCTCCCAGGCTCCGGGAATCATCATCGCGATGGCGTGTTGCACACTGCGGCCCCCGAGCGTCAAAAGCTCCAGTACTTCGTCGAACGACGAAGAGTCGGATCCTCCCGGGGTGCAGATCGGAAACAGGCGATCGATGTCCCCACCTAAAAGTGTGCTCCGCAGCATCGGCTCGCGAGCGCGCATCCAATTCCTGTTTCCCACAATCGTATTGATCTCGCCGTTGTGGGCGATGCAGCGATACGGCTGAGCGAGTGGCCACGACGGAAATGTGTTCGTGGAGTATCGACTGTGCACTACTGCCAACGCAGTTCGCATTCGGTCGTCGCGTAGGTCGGTGAAGTAACCGGGTAACTGCGTCGGCGTCAGCATGCCCTTGTACACGATGGTTCGGGCGGACAACGAGGGGAAATACACTGCAGTGTCGGCACAGTGAATCCGCTCGGCTTGTCTCCTGAGGGCAAAGACTCGTCGGTCCAAGGCAATTCCGCCCACACTACGATCTCGTGACTCGGCGCACGTCACAAAACACTGACTGATGTACGGAGCGCACTGCGCGGCAACGGTTCCGACGCAGTCTCGGTCGACCGGCACCTCTCGCCACCCGATAATCTGCAGTCCTTCTGCCGCTGCGTACCGGTGTATCCGAACTACCGCGCGCCGACGTGCTTCCTGATCCACCGGGAGAAAGCAGTTTCCGGCCGCGTAGGTGTTCTCACCCATCGCGTTGGGTGGTGGAAGCTCGAACTCGGTCACCGCGTCGAAGAACTCCGTCGGCAGCTGAATCAGAATGCCCGCGCCGTCTCCGCTGTTGGATTCGCGCCCAACTGCGCCGCGATGGGAGAGATTGCCCAGGACCGCGAGCGCATCGTCGACAACGGAATGCAGGTGGCGTCCAGAGGTGTCTGCTACCACGGCTACACCACACGAATCGGTTTCCTGATCGGGGTCGTACAGGCCTCGAGGTTCAGGTATTCGAGAAAACGGCACTCGGCGACCTCCACGCGGACATGCAGCCGACGAGCGCTAGTTTATCAGCCCATAACCGCAGGTCGCGAGAGCAAAACGGTGACCCCCTGATAACGAGGCATCAGGGGGTCACACTTGCCGACGATCGTTTCGATCAGCTACGCAAAGGGCGGTTGTACTGATCGCGCACACTGCCGGTCAACATCATGATTCCGTCGATGAGCGGCCAGATGCCACCGATTCCACAGGTCAACCAAGTGACCGCGATCTGTGCGACAGCCATGCCGGGCTGGTTGAGATAAAAACGTCCTGCACCGAATCCGCCGAGCAGAATGCCCAGCAATCCGGCAGTCGTCTTCGACTTGTCCGAGTACGGTTCACCGGTCATCGGGTCACGTCCGTATGGTGCGGACGGGTCGACCAGGCCGTAGCCAGGCTGAGGATAACCCTGAGCTTGTGGATACCCCTGAGGCTGACCGTAACCCGGCTGTGAGTATCCCGGCTGGGGGTAGCCCTGCGGCGGAGCCGCGTAGGGATTCGGAGTCTGATCTGCCGGTGCACCGTAGACGGGACCGTCCGTCGGGGTTTGGGTCGGGCTCGAGTAGTCCGGCGCCGGATAGTCGGTCGCCGGATAGTTCTGGGCGGCGTAACTTTCCTGCGACGTGTACGGCGCTGTCGGCTGATTCGGGGTGGAATCAGAATCGGCAGCGGGAAACGCTGTGGTCGATTCGGTTCCGGTCGGCGGCGGGTAGATGGGGTGGTTTCCCCACCCCGGACCGTTTCCGACTCCCGAATACGTGTCCCAGCCTGGACCGGTGCCGGTGGTCTCCGTCGACGGCGTCTTTTCGGTGGGTGCCGAGGTTTCCGTCAACGACGCATCCGCCGTCGCGTCGTAGTCGAACGGCGACCCGAACTGCGGTGGAACCGGCGGCTGTGATCCAGACGAGTCCCCCGACTCGGAAGGTTCCGGATTCTTGTTCAAGTTAGGCAACGTACTTTCCTTCGATTCGACGACGGTACGTAATAGCTTTTGTTATCGGACTTCGAGAAGGTTCGACCTTCTCGAGGCCAGTCCCCCACACATGTTTCCTCGGTTCGCGCTCGCGACTCATCCTCGCAATGGCCGGCGAGCACCGTCCCGCGCATTGCCCGAAAGTATCACGATGCCGTCGACGAACGCCCAGATCCAGATTCCGATCGCAAATGGAATTCCGATGAGGAACGCCGACATGAACAGCGCGAAGAACATGCCGAGCAGTTGGCACAATCCGATGCCGACACTTCCGATATAGAGGCGCCCGACTCCACAGATTCCGAAGAAGCCCAGCAAGATCTGCAACAGTCCAGCGGTGGCCTTCGACTTGTCGGAATACGGTTCCCCGGTTACCGGGTGCCGACCGTACGGGGCGTAGGGATCTCCGAACCCGTACATCGATGGAGGCGGCAATGGCTGCTGATATCCGTACGGATTGGGCGCGCCGTAGACCGGTCCCTGATCCTCGGGGAATCCCCCCTGCGAATAGGGACCTGTCACGGCTTGTCTTTCTTCGACAGCTTCACCGCGTCCGACGACTCATCCGACGCTGCCGTGGAGGCGCTTGCCTCACTGGAAGCGGATTCAGCAGCATCGGATTCAGAATCTTCAGCGTCGGCGACTTTCGCGTCGGCCTTCGCCGAATCAGTTTCGGTAACTGGCGCCGCGACTCCTGCTTCGCCGGCAGCTACCGCAGCGACGTAGTCCTTCGACTTCAAATCAGCCGGATCCTCACGACCCTTCTTCGCCAGGAAGAAGTAAGCCAGTGCGGCGAAGAACACGATCCCCGAAGTGAATGTGTTGACGCGAATGCCGGCGATCTCGTAGGCGAAATCGTCGCGCATCAGTTCGACGACGAACCGGCCCAGGCAATAGCCCGCGACGTACAGAGCAAACAGACGTCCGTGGCCGATCTTGAATCGGCGGTCGACGAGGACCAGCAGGATCACGATCAGGACGTTCCACACAGCTTCGTAGAGGAACGTCGGGTGAACGACCCGAATGACTTCTCCGTTGGAGACACCTGCCAGTTGATCGAGCTGGCCGGAAGAGTTCACACGCTCGAAGATCTCGAGGCCCCATGGGACGGTGGTCTCGCGACCGTACAACTCCTGGTTGAAGTAGTTGCCGATACGACCGATGGCCTGCGCGAGCAAGATTCCGGGCGCAATCGCGTCTCCGAGGGCGGACACCGGAATACCGCGTCGACGGCAGCCGATCCACGCACCGATACCGCCGAGGAACACTGCTCCCCAGATTCCGAGGCCTCCCTGCCACACCTTGAGTGCGTCGAGTGGCTGACCGTTCTCGCCGAAATAGGCGGGCCAGTCGGTCAAAACGTGGTAGAGCCTGCCACCGATCAGACCGAAGGGAACGGCCCAGATCGCGATGTCGAGAACGGTCCCCTTCTCGCCGCCGCGGGCGACCCAACGACGATCTCCCCACACGATCGCGACGATGATGCCGAGGATGATGAAGAGCGCGTAGGCGCGAAGCGCCACCGGTCCGACGTACCAGACGCCTTGGGGCGGGCTGGGGATATAGGCCAGCAGGTCCACAGTTGAGGTCACGACGCCACGGTAGCCGAGCGGACGCCCTCGGCGAGTTCTTCGGTGAGCGAGCGAACGGCTCCCAGGCCGTTCTCGACCGCGGAGACCAGAGCCGAGCCGACGATGACGGCATCGGCGTATGCCGCGATTTCGGCAGCCTGTGCGCCGGAGCGAACTCCCAATCCGACGCCGACGGGAATGTCGGAATGCGCGCGGATCCGTGCGGTCAGTTCCGGAGCCATCGAAGACACAGCGTCGCGAGCGCCGGTGACACCCATTGTCGAGGCCGCGTAGATGAATCCACTACTCGCATCGAGTGTCATCGCGAGCCGTTCTTCCGTCGAGGACGGGGCGACAAGGAAGATCCGGTCGAGGTGGTGCTCCTCGGATGCTTCCATCCAGGCGCCGGCTTCTTCCGGAATGAGGTTGGGGGTGATGAGTCCGAGCCCGCCGGCGGAAGCGAGGTCTCGTGCGAACTTGTCGACGCCGTACTGCAGTACCGGGTTCCAGTACGTCATCACGACGGCCTTGCCGCCGACCGAACTGATCTGCTCGATCACGGTGAAGATGTCGCGAAGGCGAACGCCGTTGGTGAGTGCGGTTTCGGCTGCACGCTGGATGGTCGGACCGTCCATGACCGGATCGGAATACGCGACACCGACTTCGATGATGTCGCAGCCACCGTCGACCATCGCCTTGAACACGTCGATCGATTCGGGAACGGTCGGATAACCGGCAGGCAGGTAACCGACGAGGGCGGCACGCTTGTCAGCCTTGCAGGCGGCAAAGGTGGGTGCGAGGCGTGATGGTCGTTCGCTCACTTGTCCGAGCCTTCCGTGTTGTCGTTCTCGTCTGCTGCATCATCCGGAGCGGCTGCCTGACCTGAGGCGCCGTCGAAAAGACCGAACCAGCTTGCGGCGGTGTCCATGTCCTTGTCACCGCGACCGGAGAGATTGACGACTATGATCGCGCCCTCACCGAGTTCTTTGCCCAGTCGGAGTGCGCCGGCGACGGCGTGGGCCGATTCGATGGCCGGGATGATGCCCTCGCGGCGCGAGAGCAGCAGCAGCGCATCCATGGCTTCACTGTCGGTGACGGGTTCGTAGGTCGCACGCCCGATATCGCTCAGGTAAGCGTGCTCGGGTCCGACGCCCGGGTAATCCAAACCAGCAGAAATCGAGTGCGATTCGATGGTCTGACCGTCTTCGTCCTGAAGCAGGTAGGAGTAGGCACCCTGGAATGCACCCGGTGTGCCACCGGCGAACGTTGCTGCATGCCTTCCGGTTTCGACACCGTCGCCGGCCGCTTCGTAGCCGACCAGACGGACTGACAGATCGTCGATGAACGGGTGGAAGATACCGATCGCATTGGAGCCGCCGCCTACGCAAGCTGTTACCGCATCGGGCAGTCGGCCCGTCAACGCCTGCACCTGCGCGCGAGTTTCGAGGCCGACTACGCGCTGGAAATCGCGCACGATGGTCGGGAACGGGTGCGGGCCTGCCGCGGTACCGAAGCAGTAATAGGTGTTGTCCGCGTGGGAAACCCAGTCGCGCAAGGCTTCGTTGATCGCGTCCTTGAGCGTGCGCGAACCGGTCTCGACCGAAACGACCTCCGCGCCGAGAAGTCGCATGCGCGCGACGTTGAGTGCTTGCCGTTCGGTGTCGACAGCACCCATGTAGATGACGCACTCGAGACCGAGCAGTGCACAGGCGGTGGCCGATGCCACACCGTGCTGGCCCGCTCCGGTCTCGGCGATGATGCGGGTCTTGCCCATACGCTTTGCCAGCAGAACCTGACCGAGAACGTTGTTGATCTTGTGAGAACCGGTGTGGTTCAGATCTTCACGCTTGAGAAGGATGCGCGCACCGCCGGCGAACTCGCTCATTCGCGTTGCCTCGAAAATCGGCGACGGACGTCCGGTGTAATCGCGCTGCAAGCGATCGAGTTCGTTCAAGAACGTGTCGTCCGCGCGAGCCTTTTCGTACTCCGCAGTGACTTCCTCGATAACCGCCATGAGAGCTTCCGGCACATGCCGTCCGCCGTAGACGCCGAAATGGCCTCCGGCGTCGGGATCGTGGGAGCGCTCGGTGAGTCCCGCGCTGGCCGGCGGCAGATTGCCGCCCTTGAATATTGCACCGGAGCCTGGTTCCTGAGTACGTGAAGTCACCCCACCAGTCTGCCCCAACGGTGTCGCTGGTCACCGCCCGGGTGCATCAAAGCACGCCGGGCGGGTGAAGCGATTTATCGAGACGGTTTGGGGCAGGACGGGTGCGCACCTGCATTGACCAGATCTGCGACGGCCTTGCGAGGGTCGCCGCTGGTCACGAGGCCTTCACCGACGAGCACTGCGTCGGCGCCCGCCCCGGCGTACGCCAACAGATCGGCAGTTCCGCGAACACCGGACTCGGCAATCTTGATCGTCTCGGTCGGAAGACCGGGAGCGATGCGACCGAAGGTGTTCTTGTCCACCTCGAGAGTCTTGAGATTGCGGGCGTTCACACCGATCACCTTGGCGCCGGCTTCGAGCGCGCGGTTGGCTTCTTCCTCCGTGTGCACCTCGACGAGGGCAGTCATTCCCAGAGATTCGGTGCGATCGATCAACGAGGCGAGCGCCTGCTGCTCGAGTGCCGCGACGATCAGCAAGATGACGTCGGCGCCGTGAGCGCGAGCCTCGTGAATCTGGTACGGCCCCACGATGAAGTCCTTGCGGAGCACCGGAATGGTGACCGCTTTACGGACTGCGTCCAGGTCGGCCAACGAGCCGTGAAAACGGCGCTCTTCGGTGAGAACACTGATGATGCGTGCGCCACCGGCTTGGTACGCCGCGGCAAGCTCAGCGGGATCGGCAATGTCGGCCAACGCACCCTTTGACGGGCTCGCTCGCTTGACCTCGGCGATGACGCCGATGCTCGATTCCAGAAGTGCTGCTGCAGCATCGAGTGCAGGCGGTGCAGCGGCCGCAGCAGCCTTGACTGCAGCGAAGTCGAGTACGGCTTCGCGGGCGGCGACATCAGCGCGCACCCCGTCGAGAATCGAGTCGAGTACGGTCATCGTGGCCCGAATCCTTTCTGGGCAAGAGCCCGATGTGAGATACGTCATCAGGGTGGTCTCAGCCTAGTGGGACGAAATTTTGCTACTCCGTCGGGGTACCCACGCAGGTGAGGGTTCAGTCTTACTCAGTGGGACGACCCCGGTTTCGCGCCGTTGTCTCCCCCAACTCCGTCGTCCCCGTCAGTCGCTGTCGGGTCCTCTCCGGCGTCGAGCGCATCCCACAACATCCGTTGTGTCACAGGCTCGTCCGATGCGGGTTTGTCTCCCTGACCGAGCTTGGCTGCGGCCTCGCGGCGCGCGGCAGGGTTGTCGTATTTCGACGACAACCCGCCTCGCACTGGAGGTTTGCGCATCAGAAGTACCGCCGCGCCGAGCGCCGCCACCGCTCCGACCAACGCAAGCAAGGCAGGCAATACCGAAACAGTCGTCGAGAGATCTTCCGGGTGACCGGACAACTCGGCCAAGTCCACCGCTCGGTCCGCAGAGGCTCCGGACACCAACAACTGCACTGCCGGAACCGCTACCGCGATGGCGACGAGGGCAACCAACAGTCCGACTACCCGAAGTGCCCAACCTCGCACCGCAAACGACGCCGCGATCGCCGCCAGAAGCGCGAGCGCGAGCGGAGTCATCGCCGCCGCCCAGGTGCTGCCGTCGAGATCCGTCGTCCTCTCCAGCGTCTTGCCGTCGCTCGAGGTCAGATGAACCCACGTCATTCGTGAGCTGCCCCACAGAGCTGCTGCCGACAACGCCAGCAGAAGCGTTCTCGGCACGGCGGTGCCACGAGAAACGCTTGTAGGCTCCGCTGCACTCGACTCGTTCTCACTCACTGATCGTCACCTCCGATGGTGCGCAGGGTGTGCGCCGACGCAATCGCGCTCAGCACTGCCATCGCCTTGTTGCGGGCCTCGGTGTCCTCGTAGACCGGATCCGAGTCGGCGACGACGCCGGCGCCCGCCTGGACGTATCCGATCCCGTCCTTGATCAATGCCGTTCGGATCGCGATCGCGGTGTCGGCGTCGCCGGCGAAGTCGAGGTAGCCGACGATGCCGCCGTAGATACCGCGCCTGGTCGGTTCCAGTTCTTCGATCAGCTGCATCGCTCGGACCTTGGGTGCCCCCGAGAGGGTTCCAGCGGGGAAGCATGCGGTGACGGCGTCGAGAGCGTGCTTTCCCTCGGCCAGATGTCCGGTGACCGTCGATACGAGATGCATCACGTGGCTGTACCGCTCGATGTGCCGGTAGTCGTGCACCTTCACCGTGCCCGGGCGACAGACACGACCCAGATCGTTTCGCCCCAGATCGACGAGCATGAGGTGCTCGGAGTTTTCCTTCTCGTCGGCGAGGAGGTCCTTCTCGAGCAGGATGTCGTCCTCCTCTGTGGCACCGCGCCATCTGGTTCCAGCGATCGGGTGTGTTGTCGCGACGCCCTCGGCGACGGTGACCAGTGCTTCCGGGCTCGAACCGACGATCGAAAACGCCGTCTCTCCATCACCGTTCGGCACGTTGAGCAGATACATGTACGGGCTGGGGTTCGACGCTCGCAGCATCCGGTACACGTCGATCGGTGCTGCAGTGCAATCGATCTCGAATCGCTGCGAGAGAACTACCTGGAATGCCTCGCCCGCTTCGATGTCGCCGATCAACTTGTCGACATCGACACCGAAGCTCTCGGTGGTGCGCTGACGACGGTAGTTCGGAGTCGCTTTCGAAAATGTCGACACCGTCGATTTCGCCGGCGCCGCGAGAGCACGAGTCATCGCGTCCAACCTGGCGACTGCGTCGTCGTACGCCGTGTCGACGCGCTCGTCCGTGCCGTCCCAGTTGACGGCATTGGCGATGAGGGTGATCGCCCCTTCGTGGTGATCGACTGCGGCGATGTCGGCGGCAAGCAGCATGACCATTTCGGGGATCTGCAGGTCGTCGACCGCGGAGTCACCCAATCTCTCGAGGCGCCGCACCGCGTCGTAGCCGAGGAATCCGACCATTCCGCCGGTCAGCGGGGGCAGGTCGGGCAGCCGCTCCGAACGAAGCAGCTCGAGGGTGGCACCGAGCGCGTCGATCGGGTCGCCGCCGGCCGGAGCGCCGGCCGGAACGTTGCCGTACCAGGCCGCCTCTCCGTCCACGACGGTCAGTGCAGCCGGACTTCCGACGCCGATGAACGACCACCGCGACCACGAACGACCGTTCTCGGCCGACTCGAGCAAGAAGGTGCCGGGACGATTGCCGGCCAACTTCTCGTACGCCGAGAGCGGAGTTTCGGAGTCCGCCAACACTTTCCGAGTGACCGGAACGACCCGGTGCTCAGCTGCGAGGGCACGGAACTGCTCCCGGGTGGTGGTGGAATCGGACGCGTCACCGACGATCGCGGTGTCGGACGACCGTGCGGACATGGAGGTGGGCTCGCCGTGCATGCCTCCATCATCCCAGGCTCCCCCACACGGTCGTCGTGCGCGGGTAACCTCGGCCGAATGAAACCAGGCCAACTCGCTCCCGATTTCTCACTGCCCGACCAGGACGGGACTCCGCGCTCGCTGACGAGCCTGCTCGAGAACGGACCCCTGGTCCTCTTCTTCTACCCGGCAGCCTCGACGCCGGTGTGCACCGCCGAGGCGTGCCACTTCCGTGACCTCGGCAGCGAATTCGCCGCGGTGGGCGCTTCGCGAGCGGGCATCAGCACCGATACGGTCGAAGCTCAGTCCACCTTTGCCACCGCACAATCCTTCGACTACCCCCTACTCGCCGACACCGACGGCAAGGTAGCCGAACAGTTCGGCGTCAAGCGCGGACTCCTGGGCAAGTTGGCTCCGGTCAAACGCTCGACCTTCGTGATCGACACCGACCGCACCGTCCTCAAAGTCATCTCGAGTGAACTACGCGCCAACACCCACGGCGACCAGGCGCTCGAGTTCCTTCGCAATCGAAGCTGACCCACCTGGGCGACCTGATTCTCTGCGCGATTTGAAATCTCTAGGCGACCTGAATCGAGCGCTTCGCAAGCCCCATCCAGAATCCGTCGATCACCTGGGTGGGCACCTGTTCCGGATCGGATGACGCACCGAGCGTGACGAACAACGGGGCGAAGTGCTCGATGGTCGGATGCGCGTACGGCATCCCGGGAGCTTGAGCGCGGAAGTCGATCAAGGAATCGACGTCACCGGCAGCGAACCTCTCCCCTGCCCACGCGTCGAATTCCGCCGACCATCCCGGGGCCTGCGCCTCCGGTGACGGATCGCGCAGGAACGGTAGCCCGTGCGTGGTGAATCCGGATCCCACGATCAGTACACCTTGCTCACGGAGTGGCCGTAGGCGCTGTCCGAGATGGAGCAAACGCTCGGGATCGAGGGTGGGCAGCGAAATTTGCAGTACCGGGATGTCTGCGTCCGGGTACATCACCGTGAGCGGCACGTAGGCACCGTGATCCAGGCCTCGATTCGGCTGCTGAACCACGCGTTCGTTGTCCGGCATCAACGCGGCAACCTGGGCGGCGAGTTCCGGAGCGCCGGGAGAGTTGTACTTCGCGCGGTAGAACCTCTCGGGAAAACCACCGAAGTCGTAGATGAGCGGGGTGCCCGTGGTCGTCGATCCGATCGTCAGCGGTGCTGATTCCCAGTGCGCCGATACGACGAGGATTGCCGTCGGCCGCGGAAGGTCGCCGGCCCACGCCCCCAACTGGTCGACCCACAACGCGCTGTCCACCAGCGGCGGAGCACCGTGGCTGAGATACAGCGCAGGCATGGTTGTGGTGGACATACGGACTCCTCGGGATAGACATTCGTCGCAAGTTGAAGATTCAACCTAATATAGAACTCAACACTTGCGTCCCGCAACTATTCCCCGCAGGATTCTTCTGGACATGCGTCTGAGACGCTGTACACAAGCACGCTCCGTGCACGAAGAATGCTCGACCCGAAGGAGAAGTCACCGATGAGTGAACCGACCGCGCAGCCCGACGCGCAGTCTCAGACGAAGTGGCTCACAGCCGAGCAGCAAGAAGCATGGCTGACACTGATCGCTCTCGTGACACGGTTGCCTGCCGCACTCGACACTCAACTACAACGCGATTCGGCACTCACACACTTCGAATACTTCGTACTCGCGGCACTCTCGGACGCCCCCGACCACAAGCTCCAGTTGTCGGTACTGGCCCAGCGCGCGAACGCGTCCCTGTCCCGCCTCTCGCACGTGATCACGAAGATGGAGAAGGCCGGCTGGGTGAAACGGGAAGTCATTCGTGGCAGCCGCGGCTCCAACGCAGTGCTCACCGATGAGGGAATGGCAAAGGTGGTCGCGGCCGCACCGCCGCACGTCGCCTCAGTTCAAGGTCTCCTCTTCGAGGGCCTCGACGATCGCCAGGTCGCCCAGCTTTCGTCGTTGGGTACAGCAATGCTCACCCAACTGGACAAGGGAATCGCCGCCGGACTCGGCAAGGCCTGACCACATCCCCGAGACGAGCGACTGATGATCAAGACGGCAGCTTCGCGAGGTCGAGTGCAGCCAAGTGACTGAACAGCATGCTCGCTCCGATCGGGTTTCCACCGCCGGGGTACGTAGTCCCGCTGGCCGCTGCCATCGTGTTCCCCGCCGCGTACAACCCGGCAATCGCCGTACCGTCGGCTTTGAGCACCCTCCCGGTCGCGTCGGTCCGTAGACCACCTTTGGTCCCGAGGTCGGAGATGCCGAAAGCGGCAGCGTGAAACGGCCCTTGATCGATCGGTACGAGCGGCGAAGCCCCCTCGGAGAAGGCGCGGTCGTACGCAGTGTCTCCTCGACCGAAGTCCGTGTCGACGCCAGTCGCCGCAAACGCGTTGAATCGCTTCACGGTCTCCACCAGTTCCGCTGCGGGAACATCAATCTGGGCAGCGAGGTCTTCGAGTGTCTGTGCACTCTTCCACAACCCCGCAGCCACATACTGCTCCGTCTGGGCCATGGGTACGTTGGGTGCCTTCACCGGCGGCACTGCGCCTTCTCTGTTGTCGTAGATCATCCAGTACGGCGTGGTTACTTTCCCTGCCCGCATGTGTTCGATGACGGCGCGACCCAAGCGGTCGTACGGCGCTGATTCGTTGACGAATCGACGACCGTCGTCGTCCACGAAGATTCCGCCGGTGAACCACAGCGCAAACGCGGAGCGCCCATCTGGATGGGTGAGTCCCGGCGACCACCAGGCCTCGCCCATCAGGTCGGTGTCGGCACCCGCGGCGACCGCAGCCTGGTGCGCCTTCCCGAGGTTGCCGGGGCAGCCCATCGTGTCGAGAGCGGATCCGGGGACACCGAATTCGGCACGCATGGTCTCGTTCTGCTCGAATCCACCGGCGGCGAGGATCACTCCTCTGCGTGCCTGAATGGTTCGACGCCGACCATCTCGGTCGACGACGGCTCCGACCACCACCCCGTCCTCGACAACCAGTTCCTCGAGAGTGGTCTTCAGGTGCATGGTGGCGTTCGGGAGTTCCGCAAGAGCCAACAGGAATCGACCGATCAACGACTGGCCGCCGACGAGGTACTTCGGCAACTCCTCCCCCAGCCGTTCCGTCGCCAGCGGCGGACGAAGCGAATCACGAAGGGCACCCAGCTTGTTCGCGTTCATCGGCTTGGGAACAATGTGCCGTCCACTCGCTCGAGCCTTGGGCTCTTCACCGAAGTAGTCGGGCCACGGCAGTATCTGAAACTCGAAGTTCGAGTCCTCTTCGAGGTAGTCGATCAACCCGGCGCCACCTCGAACGTAGGCTTCCTGAACGTCGGCGGGCGTACGATCACCCACCACTGATCGGTAGTACTCCAGCGCATCCTCGATGGTGTCGTCGTCCCCGCCCCGACGAAGAACGGCGTTGCACGGGAACCACATTCCGCCGCCGCCCGAGTACGCCGTTGTTCCGCCGTACTTGTCGGTTGCTTCGATCGCAATGACGTCGAGGCCTTCGCGGGCTGCCGTGTACGCGCCGGTGAGTCCGCCGCCTGATCCCACAGCGAGTACGTCGCACGTCTCGTCCCACTTCGTCATCGTCAGCCTCTCTGATTCTGGGCACAGTTTCCGAACATGTTCTAGAAATCGTTCTAACACATGGACTTAGCGATCGCGGGGGTTCGAAATTCTGTCCCACCGAGCGGGAGCGAGACATGACGCCGAGCGGGAGCGAGAACGAGAACGAGCAGCGATAGCGCACACTTTGCTCGCACGGGTCCGATCCCGTAGTGTCTGGACACATGTCTGGTAAGACCAAGTTCGAGTCCACTCGTCGACGGCTCACACAGCAGCAAGCCGAAACCGTCGATCGATTGACCGCGGCAGCGATCACGGTCCTGCGCGACAAAGGGTTTGCGGATCTGACCGTGCGGATGGTGGCAGCGGAAGCCGGTGTCGCCGCGGCTACGGCGTACACCTATTTCTCGTCCAAGAGTCACCTTGTGGCAGAACTGTTCTGGCGCCGACTCGACGCGGTACCGCACGAGCCCTCCCCCGAGGCGGAACGAGAAGCGCAGGTCTGCTCGGTCCTTCGAAGCGTCGCACTCCTCGTTTCCGACGAACCGGAGCTGGCCGCGGCCGTGACCACGGCGATGATGGGCAACGATCCCGACGTCGAACACCTTCGGGGACGTATCGGCAAGAACATCCGCGAGCGGCTCATCGAGGCGCTGGGGCCGTCATACGATCCCGACGTACTCGAAGCACTCGAAATCTCCTGGTCCGGAGCGCTTGTCCGAGCCGGCATGGGTTACGAGTCCTATTCGCAGATCGCAGACCGGCTCGAAGTCACTGCCAGGCTGATCATGGCGGGCCGCGACAACCTTCACTAGATGGGGGTCATGGCACTCACCAGCCATGTGCCGTCGACTCGATCGAGTGTCACCTCGACTCGGCTCGACGTCGACGCTGGTGCCGGCCGCGCGATACTCGTCGTGATCTGATCGACGAACAGGAGCAATTCCGCTCGGTCTGCAGCAGCGGAGAGCACTCCGACATCGACTACTCGCGCTTTCGTGCTGATTCCCTGCTCCTTCGACTGTGGGGCAACTGTTTTCGATCCGAATTCGGTGAAACTGTCCTGAAACGATCCGCCGGCGCCTTCGGCCGCTCGTGCGAGATCGCCGTCGACGGTATCGCTGTTGTAGCTCAAGAGCTTCTCGACGAGCGTGGGCGCCACACCGATCACCTCGGCACGTGCGGTTTCAGCGTCCCCCGAACGGTGGTGACTCCAGATCGCAGTGCCGCCGACTCCCATCAAGACCAACGCTGCAAGCGCTATGACCATGCGCTTCACGGCACGAACTCCACACTCGACATCAGTACCCGCCCGTCGACGTCCTCGACACCGACGCGCAGACGGTAGGTGCGCGCCGAAGACTCTCCCGCTGAATTGCCGACCTGAGCAGATGCCGCGATCAGCACCACCCCCGATTTACCGGATTCCGATGCCAAGGCTGCGGTGTCGACACGCCCGTCGGAATCGACGGCAAAATCACGGATGGACGCGACGAACGCAGATTCGCCGGACTTCAGTTCGTCGGCAAAGGTTCCCGTACTCAGCGACTGCAGTGTCTCGAGGTCCTCGTCGACTGTGGCGGAGTGAACGTCGATCAGAGCGAGGGCTCCTGCGACCGCACCGTCGACGTAGTCTTGACGCTGGGACTCTCGCGCGCGGTCCGATCGAACTGCCAGAGCACCGAAGACGACAACGACGCTCAGAGCCGCGAGTGCAATCCAGACCAGGGCAGTGAGTACACCGCGCTTCCCTCCGACCGGATCCAGCACCTCACCTCTCAGCGATTCGTCGGCGTCAGCAACTGTTGCCACGGCTCACCCTCCCCCGGGCCGGAGTCAGCCGGAGCCAACTCCGTGTGTTGATAGTCGACTCCGTCAGGCCCGGTGTACAACTCGCCGGGCGCATTGGTCCCCGACGGCACGTACGCTTCGGGGCTCCGGCAGATCTCCGGGCTCGGTGCTCGTTTGCCCGGTACCTCCATGCAGGGAATGTTCCGTGATCCACGAACGGCGAAGACCGAGTTCTGTGGCACTTTGCAGTACAGATCAGCCGGGGTGTCCGGCACACTCGTCTGGGTCGGGTCCCGTCGCTGATCGGCCGGAAGGTAACCGGTCGAGCACGCCGCAGGGTCCTGCGCTTGGAGATGGAAGTTGACGTTCGCGGCGCCGTCCACCTGCCCGCGTTGGACGACGGTTTCCTGTGCCGCGACCAGTGGCGGCAAGATGACGAGCACCTGCTCCAACCCGGCGTTGTACGTCAAAGCCACCTGAGCGGTGCTGGTGAAATTGGCAAGCAGCACAGGCAAAGTGGGTTTGAGGCCTTGAAACAGCAGGTCGGCTTCAGTCGCGAAGCCCGGTCCGGTCTCGAGGATATTGCGCACGGACCCGTCGGCGACCTCCAACTGTCCACTGAGTTGAGCGACACTGGACGCCCACTGGCGAATCTGATCGCCCGTCACCACCTGTGTCTGCAGGAGCGGATCCAACTGCTGTACGAGCGTCGTGGCCGGGGTTGTGGCAGCAGACATCTGATCGACGAACGAAGTGGTCGAATCCAGCAGACGAGCCAGATCCTCTCCCCTGCCTCCGAAAGCTGCCGCGGACTCGTCGATCACCGATCGCAACTTGTCCTGCGGTACCGATGCGAGCATCGCCTGCGCCTGATCGAGGACCGGTCCGATCTCGGTCGGGATCGTGACAGCGTCGGGGCCGATCACGTCTCCGTCGGCCAGAAACGGTCCGTCCGCGGTTCTCGGTTGCATGTCGACGTATTGCTCGCCGATGGCCGACACACTTCGCACCGCTACTGCGAGCCCGCTGGAGGGAACGGGAACCGCACTCTCCAAAGATAATTCGGCGCGTACCACTCCCGGAGACAGACGCACCGATCTGACCTGACCGATGGTGTCGCCGCGATAGGTCACGTTCGCGTTCCGATACAGGCCACCGGCGTCCGGCAGTTCGACTGTCACCGAATAGCGCCCGATTCCGAGCATGGTCGGAACTCTCAGGTACGAGATAGCCGCTGCGCTCATGCCTATCACCGCCAGGATCGCGAAGATCGTCAATTGCCTTCGCACCAACTTCGTGAGAATCATCGTCCACCTCCCTGGGCGGGCTGCGCTGTGCCAAGTGGGCCGGGCTGCCCTGTGCCGAGTGGGGCGGTCAAAGGATCGACCAGTACTCCGTTCTCCACCGGAGTTTGCGGCGCCCCGAACGGCGTACCGAAGCCGAGACCCGACTGGAGGCGATTACTCGTGAGGTCGATCAGCGCCCACAAATTGGTGTAATCGCCGCGCATTCCGTCGTCGATGGTCGTCTGGGGGAAGGGGAAGGTACTCAGGTTGCCCAAATTGTTGATCAGGTCCGGTCCTGTTTCGACCACCTTCTGCAGCGTCAATTCCAAGGCGCTCAAATTGGCTTTCAAATCGTCGCGGGTCCGGTCGACCAGATCGGTCCCGACGTCCCCGAACCTGCCGACCGCATCGAGGGCGGTGGTCAGGTCGACGCGTTGGGCGCTGAGTTCCGCCAAGGCCGGATCAAGGGTCTCCAACGCCTCACCGAGAACGTCTCGCTGAGCCGTGATCTCGCCGGCGAAGACGTCGAGATTCTCCATGGTCGTGACCATCGCATCACGTTGGCGGTCGAGTGTTTCGGTCACGGTATCCATCTGACTCAGCAGGTCGCGCGCCGCATCCGTCCGTCCGCCGAGCGCCGTGTTCAGCTCCGTGGTGATGCTGTGAATCTGAGCGAGCCCGCCGCCGTTGAGGACCAATGACAGTGCCGTCAACGCTTCCTCGGTGGTGGGATAGACGCCGGCCGACGCGAGGGGGATCACCGATCCCTCCGACAACCGCCCTTCCGGCGCAACATCGGTAGGCGGCGCAAGCGCGACGTGTTTGGACCCGAGCAGGCTGGTTTGGCCGATCGTGGCAGTCGCATTGGCGGGCAGGGACACCGAACCGTCGAGTGCAACCGTCACCCGTGCGTGCCAGTTGTCGGTCTCGATCGCACTGATACTTCCGACCGTCACGTCGTTGACCATGACCGGAGAGTTGGGACTTATCGACGTGACGTCCGGCATCTCGATCACGACTGCGAAACTCCCCTCACCGCGCCCAGCCGCGCCTGGCAGCGAAACCGAATTCAGCCCGCTCCATTGGCAACCCGCCAGAACCAGCACGGTGCTCGCCCCCACACAGACTGTCACCCACCTCCGGGTAGTCATCGGGGTTCCGTCGACGGCATGAGCAGTCCGGCCAGGTCAGGCGCCGGGGGCATGATCGGAAAGCTCAAGGCGCCAGTCGGTTCCAGATCAGGCTCGCTGTACACCAGTTGGTCCGGAAGAGCCCCGAGCGCCCGGGTCGGATTGATGCTCAGGTCCGGGTAGTTCGCCTTGATCGTGTTGAGCAACGGGCCGAGGTATTCGATGCACAAATCCGCGCCCTTCTTCGAGGTGTCGTTGGCCAGGCCGGCGATTCCGCCGCAGATCAAGTCGATCGGGTTGCCGACGTTCTGGAATGCGGGCACACCCACCATCGCTCCTTGGGCCGGCCGGTAGACGTTGTAGTAGTTCGACAACGCTGTCGGAGCCAGATGCAGTACCTTCTCGAGACCTGCGCGCTTGTCGACCAATACCTGGGACACGTCGGCCAACTTCGCGATCTGCTCCGTCAAGCCGGTTCGGTTCTGTTCGACGAACCGCTGTACGTCGACGACGGCGGCGTCCAGATCGGCGAGAGCCGGAGCCAATTGCGTCCGGCTCTCGGCGAGCACACTCGAGACATTTGCCAGTCGTCCTTGGAACTGAACGATCTGTTCGTCGCTTGCGGCGAGTGCGGTCGTGAAGGTCTGCAGGCCGCGGATGGTGCCGAACAGATCGGCTCCGCCTTCGTCGAGTGTGCTCATAGCCTCCGAGAGTTCGGTCACCGAGCGCCCCAGCGCTTCCCCGTTGCCAGCCAGTGCGGATCCGGCACCGTCGAGGAAGTTGGCGGCGGGACCGCGATCGTCCCCGACGGGGCCCAAAGCGTCGGCAGCCCGGCCCAGCTGTTCCTTGATCTGGTCCCACTCGACCGGGACGGCCGTTCTGTCGAGTGGGATCTCCGCACCGTCATTCAGTGCGTCGGCGCCGTCCGTCACCGCCGGCGTCAACTGCACGAAGCGGGCCGAGACCAGCGACTGGGCAACGATCACCGCTTTCGCGTCCTCGGCGACGGGAACCTCGCGCGCCAATTTCAGTTCGACGCGCATTCGATCTCCCTGTGGGGCGATCGCGGTGACGCGGCCGACGTCGACTCCCACGACACGAACGTCGTCACCGACATACAGACCGGTCGTCGAGGTGAAGTAGGCCGTCACGTTGTAGTAGCGCAGATGTTGCACCGCAAGGTATCCCGACACGACGACGATCGCCGCACCGATGACGCTTCCACCAACGACGGCGATTCGGCGCCAGTTCACCGGTTTGCGAACTCGTAAGGCACCCATCATCGAACCTCCGGAATCGGTAGCGGCGCAGGTGGTAGCCCGAACATCGCGTTGATCAACGGTTGGGTGTATTGCGCCGGCACCAGGTTCTGGACGTAGGCGTAGTAGAAGGGGCCGCTGGCCACGGTGTCACCGAGCGTGCCCACGTACGTACCGAGACCGTCGATTCCCTGAGAAAGGTTGTCCTTGTTGTTCTGCAGAATTCCGACAACCGTGTCGAGTTTGCCGAGGACCGGCTGCAATTGCGCCTCGTTGTCGTGGACGAGTCCGCTCAGCTGGGTCGACAACGCCGAGATGTTCGTGATCACTTCCCCCAGCGCCGCCTGTCGCCGATCCAGTTCTCCCAACAAGGCGTTGCCGTCGACGAGTAGCGCGTTGACCTGTGGTCCACGCTCGGCCAGCGTCCCGGCGACGTCGTTTGCATCGGACAGCAAGGTGCGCAACATGTCGTCGCGTCTATTGACGCTGTCGGAGATCCGTGCGACACCGTCCAGCGCCGGCCTCAGGTTCGGCGCACTGTCGGACATCACCTGCCCCACTGCGTCGAGCGATTCGGAGAGTTGGTCGAGATCGATGTCCTCGACCGTCGTGGTGAGGTCACCGAGCACGTCGGGCAGCGAGTACGCCGATCTTGTTCGCTCGACCGGGATCTCGCCGCCGACCGCGATCCTTCCCGGACCGTCCAGATCGAGCGATACCGCTCGCTTGCCGAGCAACGACATCGTGGTGACGGCCGCCGATGTGCTTTCTCCCAAACCGATCGAGCCTTCCAGTGTGAAATCCACGCGCGCGAGTCCGTGCTCGACCTCGATCCGATCCACCGTTCCGATCTTCACTCCGGCGGCGTTGACTTCGTCTCCCGGCGCGAGACCGCTGGCGTCGGCGAACACCGCGCTGTACCCGACACCCGATTTCAGGAACTGCAGATTCTGATACTGGAGCGATGCCAATACGACGGCGGCCGTGACGACCAATCCCACGACCCCCACGCGTACGGCCTGGCTCTGTGCCATCTCTCTCATCGTGGTGCGCACCTTCCGGTCGTCTGATCCACCAGGTCGACAGTGAGCGGCGTACCGTCGGCACCGTCGACCTTCAGTGCGATTCCGCACAGATAGAAGTTGAAGAACGACCCGTACGAGCCGACTCGGATCAGCTGCTTGTAGTTCGAGGGCATGGACGCGAGAATCCGATCGAGCTCACTTTGTTGCTCGATCAGCGGATTCAGGCTTGCGTCCAGCTTCGACAGGTTTCCCGCGATGTCCGGGCGAACTCCGGCGAGGAGATCGGCGAAGGTGCCTGATGCGGCGTTCACACTCTCGACGGCAGTCCCGATCATCTCCCGGTCCCCCGCGAGCCCGCTGACCAGCTGTTGTAGGTGATCGAGAGTGTCACTGAACTGACCACCGCGGCTGCGCAATTCGCTGAGCACACCGTCGAGGTTGCCGATCACTCGACCGATCAGTTGGTCGCGGTCTGCGAGAGTGTTCGTAATCGATCCGGTGTGCGCCAGCACCGATGCCACAGTTCCGGACTGGCCTTGAAACACCTCGAGCAAGGACATCGACAACGCGTTGACCTGCTCCGGGTCCAGGGCTTGAAACAGCGGCTTGAAACCACCGAGTAGCGCATCGAGGTCGAGTGCCGGTGCGGTGCGATCGACAGGGATGCTCTCGCCCTCCGGTTGCGGTTCCGCGATCCCCGGATCGTCGAGCAATTCGAGGTATCGATTACCCACCAGATCCTGATATCGAACAGCGGCTCTGGTCGATACGGTCACGGTGTCACCCGTATCCACACTGAAACTCACGTGGGCACGGTGATTCCCACCGAATTCGACGGAGCCGACAGAACCGACCGGCACACCGGCGATGCGCACCTTGTCGCCGGCTCTGAGCCCGGAGGCGTTGACGAACTCCGCCGAGTACGACCTCGCCTCGCCACCTCGCATCTGGCCGAACACGAGGATCAGCCCGGCGTTGACGAGGATCATCACCAGAACAAAAATTCCGAACTTGACGGTGTACCCACGAACTTTCATCGGATCTCCGTCCCGAACAGGTAGCTCATCAGATCCGGAACCGTGTTCATCGGTTGCCCACCATTCGGCTGACGCTCGGGCGCAAACGGATTCACCCCGGTATCGGTCACCAGGTACGGCGCATTGATGTTCGGGTCGCGCAGTGGAAGGCCCATACACTGCGGGCCACCGGTTGCCGCGACCTTCGGGAGGTCGTCGGGATATCGGTACGGTTCGGTTCCGGCGATCAGACCGATCGACATCTTGATTCCTGGTTGTCCGTTGTAGGCGCCGTCGCCGATCTTCTTGCTCTCCTGAAGTCCGTGGAACATGCAGGGAATCACCGGGGAGTATTCCTCGAGCAGTGCGGTGGTCGGCCGCAGTAACGACAGAACGGTGTCGATACCGTCGGCGTTTTCTCCCAGTACGTCTTCTCCGGTGCGGGCGACCCCGATCACGTTGAGCAAGAGGAGATCAAGATTCTGCTGCTCGTCGAGAACAGTGGTTCCCGTAGTCGTGAGCGAGTCGAGGGTGTCCATCAAGTCGAGAACAGCGTCGCGGTAGGTCTGCGTGACGGCTGGCAGGTCAGTCAACACGTGATCGAGAGCCTCACGTGCAGTGTTGAATTCGAGCAAGGAGGAATCTGCTTGTTCGAGTGCGACCCCGAGCCGTTCGCCGCGTCCTTGCAGAGCAGTCGAGAGGGCACCCAATGTCGAATCGAGTTTGCCCGGGTCCACCGTCCGGAGCACGGCGGTGAGTTTCTCGAACACCGTGTTCAGCTCGACAGTAACCCGGGATGCGTCGATCGTCGCCCCGGCGGCAAGTCGCGCGCTGCTCGGCTGCTCCGGCGAGGACAGGCTGACGAACTTCGCGCCGAAGGCCGTGTTCGACGTGATCGCCACATCCACGTTTGACGGAATCGATTCGAGCGCTTCGGGATCGATCGACAACGACAGTTGTGCGGTGGCGTCGTCAGTCGGCGTGATGGACTCCACCGAGCCCACGGTCACCCCGGCCATCTTCACCCGCGCGCCCGGATCCATCACGAGCCCCACGCGCTCCGCGATCACCGTGATCGGGACGCGAGCGACAAACACCTGGTTGAAAGACGCGACCGACAAAGCGATGACCCCGACGATCGCCGCAGCCAAGCCCAGAGCAGCCAACTTGTAGCCGTATCTGTGCACGCAGTCCCCCTAACCGGACAGATTGAAGTTGCCGGAACCGCCGTAGAGCGCGAGTGAGACGAGCAGGGTCACCGCCACGACGCAGATCAGCGAGAGCCGAACCCCGCGGCCCACTGCAGTTCCCACGCCCGACGGTCCCCCGGACGCGTTGTATCCGTAGTACGTGTGGATCAGCATCACCAGTAGTGCCATCACGAGCACTTGAACGAAGGACCATGCGACGTCGACCGGATCGAGGAACGTCGTGAAGTAGTGGTCGTAAAGACCGGAGGACTGACCGAACAGCACGACCGTGGTGAATCGTCCGGCCAGAAAAGATCCTACGAGCGCCAATGAGTACAGCGGCAAGATCGCGATCATCCCTGCGGTGACGCGGGTGCTGACGACGTACGGGACCGAACTGATCGCCATCGATTCGAGGGCGTCGATTTCCTCACTGATGCGCATGGCACCGATCTGCGCGGTCGAACCTGCGCCGATCGTGGCCGACAGGCCGATTCCCGCGATGACCGGCGCAGCGATACGAACATTGATGAAGGCGGAGAAGAATCCGGTGAGCGCTTCGACTCCGATATTTCCCAGTGAGCTGAAACCTTGGATCGCAATGGTGCCGCCCGAGGCGAGAGTCAAAAATCCTACGACCGCAACCGTGCCGCCGATCACTGCCAAAGCTCCGGTGCCCATGCTGATCTCGGCTACCAGCCTCAACACTTCTTTCGGGTGTTTGCGAATTGCCCACGGGATGTGAGCGATGGCGCGCGCGAAGAAGACAGCTTGTCGCCCGACGTCGTCGATCGAGCGTGACGTTCGAGCCACCCGCGCCCGCGTGCGTCCGAACTTGCCGATTTGTGCCAGCGAATCCGACAGCGTCACCTCGATCACCCCGCCGTCAATCGGATGCCGACCGCGGTGACGATGGTGTTGACGACGAACAACGCCATGAATGCGTACACCACCGTTTCGTTGACGGCCTCCCCCACGCCTTTCGGCCCACCCCGTACCGACAGTCCGCGATAGCAGGCCACCAATCCCGCCAGCATCCCGAACAGTGCAGCTTTGACCATCGACAACGCCACCTCGGGCAGGCCGGTCAGCAACGTGATTCCCTCGACGAAGGCGCCAGGGTTCACGCCCTGGAGAAACACCGAGAAGGCGTAACCGCCGGCGATGCCGATGACGCAGACGAGTCCGTTGAGCAGCAAAGCCACCACGGTCGACGCGACCACCCGAGGAATCACCAGCCGAGTGATCGGATCGATCCCGAGCACCTCCATGGCGTCGATCTCTTCACGAATCGTTCTCGATCCCAGATCGGCGGCGATGGCAGTCGCGCCCGCACCTGCCACGATCAGCACCGTCACCACCGGACCGACCTGAGTCACGGCGCCGAGCGCGGCCCCGGCGCCGCTGAGGTCGGCGGCACCGATCTCACGGAGCAGGATGTTGAGCGTGAAACTCACCAGGACCGTGAACGGCACGGCCACCAATACGGTCGGCACGATCGACACCCGGGCGATCATCCAACTCTGCTCGAGAAACTCCTGCACCTGAAAGCGGGTGCGGAACAAGCCCACTGCGACATCGGCGCCCATCCGGTAGAACTGGCCGAGTTCGCGCATCGGGCCCGCAAGTGCAACTCTTCCGCTGTACACGTCAATGCCCCGAAGGACATGACGTGGAGTTGCCGTAGTCGACCTTGAATTCCTTGATCCCGTTGAGCCAACCGGACGAGAGCCTGCTCGGATCGCCGAGCTTGCTGATGTCGGGCATGTGATCGGCGATCTTGCCGAAGATCAGATCGACCTCCATTCTGGCCAGGTTGGCGCCGACGCAGTAGTGCGGCCCGGTTCCTCCGAACGCGAGGTGCGGGTTCGGGTCTCGGGTGATGTCGAAGACGTCGGGGTTCCCGAAGACGGTTTCGTCGAAGTTCGCCGAGCCGTAGAGCAGTACGACGCGCTGCCCCTTCGCAATCGCAGTGCCGGCAATCTGTGTGTCCACCACTGCTGTTCGTTGCATCGACGTCAGTGGCGAAGCCCAGCGGATGATCTCGTCCGCGGCGGTGCGCGGACGCTCGCGCTTGTACAGTTCCCACTGATCCGGATGCTCGAGAAATGCCATCATGCCGAGTGTCGTTGCGTTTCGCGTCGTTTCGTTGCCCGCGACAGCCAACATGATGACGAAGAAACCGAACTGTTCCGGGGTGAGTTTCTGCCCGTCGATGTCGGCATGCACCAAGCGCGAGATGATGTCGTCGAGCGGTTCCTCCCGTCTCGCCTCAGCCAGTTGATAGGCGTAGCCCAATATCTGCGCCGACGCCATCCGAGACTCGCCGGCGAGTGACTCGTCGTCGTATCCCGTCATCTGATTCGACCATTCGTACAGCTGACGGCGCCCGTCCTGCGGTACACCGATCAGCTCCGAGATCGCCTGCATGGGTAACTCGCTGGCGACCTGGCTGACAAAATCACCGCTACCTTCCGCCACGGCAGCCGACGCTATGTCTTCTGCCCGCGCTTCCAACCCGGCCCGCATCGCTTCCACCGACCGCGGAGTGAACAAGCGTGCCACCAACTTGCGCAGCTGTGTGTGCTCAGGGGCGTCCTTGTTGATGAGGACGTGTTTTGTCGCCTCCAACTCCTCCGCCGAGATGTTGTCTTCATGCCGCGGAATGCAGCCGTTGACGTTGCTCGAGAACTCCTCGCTGCGCAACGAGACGTCGCGGACGTCTGCGTGGCGGGAGACAACCCAACAACCACCGTCGTGAAATCCGCCGGTACCCGGTTCCTGGGCGTTCCACCAGACCGGAGCGCATCGTCGTAGTTCGGCGAACTCGGCAAGCGGGACGCGCTCGCCGTACAGATGTGGGTCGGTCACGTCGAACCCGTCGGGAAGGTCGATCTCAGGCATTGCAGATGCTCCTTTACGGATGGGTGCCGGGTGCCGGGTGTTGCGTGTGAGCGCTAGTCGATCCGGTGGACCGGGTCGCTGTTCTGTGAGAACTCCTTGGCCCAGCGGTAGTCCGGCTTGCCGCTCGGCGCTCGAACGACCTCGTCGGCGATCCAGAAGGAACGCGGAATCTTGTAGCCGGCGAGGTGACTGCGGGCGTGCTTCTCGATGGATTCGAAATCCGGTTCCACACCGTCGCGGATGCGAAGCACTGCCGCCACCCGATTGCCCCACCGCTCGTCCGGAACACCGATCACTGTCGCGTCGTAGATGTCGGGATGGGCCTTCACCACGGCTTCGACTTCTTCCACGAAGACCTTCTCGCCGCCGGTGTTGACCACCATGTTTCCCCGTCCGAGGAGGGTGACCGAGCCGTCGTCCTCGATCCGCGCCCGGTCTCCGGTCACCACTGCCCGTGCGCCGTTCACCTCGCGGAATATCTCGGCCGACTTCACCGGATCCTTGTAGTAGCCGAGTGGAACGTTTCCGAGTTTCGCCAGCCATCCTTCGGCGCCCGAGCCCGGCTCCAACACACGGTTGTCGTCGTCGACGACGACCGTGAATCTGTTGGCACCCACTTTGGGTCCGCCACGCTGCTCGAGCCCTTTGGTTGCGAATCCGATTCCGCCGAAGCCTGTTTCGGACGATCCAACCGAATCGGAGATCATCAGATTCGGAAAGACGTCGAAGAACGCATCTTTGACCGATCCGGAGAAGAGCGCAGCGCCAGAGGCGAGCACAGCCAGGCTCGACCCATCCGGTTGCAATTCGTGATGGGCTTCGACCAGTGGACGGCCCATGGCGTCGCCGGTGATGACCATGACCTGCGGCCGATACTCGGCGACGACTTTCCAGACCTGTGCCGCATCGAACTTCGGTTCGAAGATGACGGTGTTTCCGGAGAACAGAGCGTTGAACGTCGGCATCAGTGCCGAGGTGTGGATCAGCGGTGGAAGCATGCACCACCGCATCGGTTCGGCTGCCGCGGCGCCACCGCGCGACTGCTGGTACTCGTCGGCGATCGGCTCACCCGAATAGAAGTCGTAACCGCCGGCCAATACGCGCCAGATGTCTTCCTGCCGCCAGACGACGCCTTTCGGTCGTCCGGTTGTTCCGCCGGTGTAGAGAACGTAGACGTCATCGCCGGAACGCTCGGGAAATGCATGTTCACCTGTGCGAAGCGAGGATTGGTTGCCGAGCGCATCCTCGTACGCCACTGCCCCCGGAATCGACGGTTCGTTCCCGAGAGCGAGTTCGTCCGCCGCCTCGATCACGTACTTGACCCGCGGCGTGGCCACCAAGGCCTCGGCGACCCGCTCAGCGAAACCACGATGGAAAACCAACGCCGTGAGATCCGCGTTCTCGTACAGATAAACCAATTCGTCGCTCGTGTAGCGGTAGTTCACCGTGATGGGAACGCCGCGGATCTTGAAGGCCGCGAGGACAGCAACCATCGCCTCGATCGAGTTGTGCAGCTGAATACCGATGTGCGAACCGACACCCAACCCGACGGACTGGAAGTAATGCGCCAATCGGTTGGCCCGCTCGTCGAGCTCACGGTATGTCACCTCCTCGCCGGAAACGATCAGCGCGAGGCGATCGGGCATCACATCGACGGAATGCTCGAACAGGTCTGCAAACGTGTACGCCATAGGTTGAGTCCTTCGGGTTCGGCCGGTCAGACGACGAAGAGAGGCAAGGGGATTCCGCGATCTTCGAATACGAATGCCGCGCCGGTACTGACCTTCGTGATGGCGACTTCGACGCATTCCGGAGCGGGAGCTTCGGTGATGTCGACGGCCAGAAGAAGCCCCGCGGCATCTTCGGCCACCACTCTCACGGTGAAGTGCGGATTCACGCCGCGGACCAAAGCTTGGAGAGGATCGAGGTGCTCGCTGCCGAGCAAGGTCGGCCAACCGCCGTCGCGGTCGACAAGAGCTTCTCGCGAGATCCGCAGCTCCAGAGCACCGCCGTCCTGTCGAATCTCGCTCTCCACATACTGCTTCGGATTCAGCAAGGGATGCACGGACAGGACCAATGCCAACGATTCCAGCGTCGAAGGAAGCCCGAGCGCATCTCGAATACGCTGTGCCGCAACTCCCGCGATTCCGGTCAATTGCTTTCGCGTGATCTCGCGAGCCTTGTCTTCGTCGGCACGGCGGCGAACCGCTGCCAGAAAGCCCAACGCCAACAGATGATGCTGCACGCAGATCTCCTCTGCGATACGAACCAAGGCTGATCGCGAGAAGTCGGAAAACCTCAGGTCGGACAACAACGGACCCGAGTAGTCCGCCCTACCGTCCCCACCGTGATCGATCGGGCTCAGCTCGACCGTCACCGCGGCGGTGCTTCCGATCTGCTCGGTGTGCGCGGTCATCACGGGAGGCGTGTGCGACGGGTCGATGGACACGGTCCAGGCGCAGTGCGGATGTCGGTCGGCGGGCCTGCGCGGTGGTCGGTGAATCGGCCGGATCTGGGCGCGCGGGTTGGTCGCGATAGCCGTTGCATCGAAAGTCGGATCCTCGATGTCGTGACACATCGAGGTCACGAACTCATCGCCCAACGGCTCGACGTCCATGAGTGCTCCGCAATGGTCGAGCCAGAATTCACCGTGCAGCGGATCGTCGACCCGGTATCGGAAGTCCATGAACTGTGGAGGAGCGCCGATGTCGAGTTGTAATCCTTTGAAGATCGTCACGACGTCGTCGCCCTCGTATCCGAGAGCCTTCTGCATGCGGCGGGTGTACCAGGGGCTGGCCGACTCCCACTCCTCGACGGCCACCTGTGCCATACCCTCGCGTCCGAATTCGACGATCAGATGCGCCATGCCCGAGCGATCGATCAGCTGCCCGCACAGGAGCAACTCGGGCACCAGCACGGCAAGGTCGCGCTGCGAGAGTGCCTCGAAGGAATCGCGCACCGACATCGGACTCACCACAGCGAAACCGGCGCGGTGCCCACCGGATACCAGCCCGGTAGCGGGTCGCCCGAGATCGATCGCTGGATCCGGCCCTGCATCCCCTTCGAGAGAGCGTTGTTGCCGATCATCTCCATGAACAGTGCCGACACGTTCCCGAAGTCGAAGAAGTCACGCTGCCACGACCATTGGAAATCCCCGCCGTAGCGGAACCAACTACCACCGATACCGTAGACGGAGTAGTTGCTACCGTCCTCACGCTTGGCATCGGAAATCTGCTTCCACAAGCCGATCACGTTTCCGCTACGGTCGTCGATCACAAAGTCTTGATACGGATACTCCCAGCCTTCGAGGCCCTTCATCTCGAGACCGAGCGCGACTTCGCGAATCTCCTCGCGCCCCACCGCCATGAAATCCTGCTTGGGGCCGTAGTTCCACCCGTACGTGGCGTCCTCGGTATACATGTCCGCCAACGGTTTCCAATCGCCGGCGGCTTCGGCCTTTTTGTTCGCCTCGATCCAGCGTTGGACCATCTCGTCGAGCTCTGCGCGGTCGAAACCCGTCATCTGAACTTCCTCCCTCGAGCACATGAATTCGCTGCAATCAATCGACAATTCTCAGGGCGCCGGTCGGGCAGTACCTGACCGCCATCTCGGCTTCACCGCGGAGCGACTCGGGTGGGTCCGAGTCCAGAAGACTGACCTTCCCCCGCTTCGGGACGACAAAGATCTCCGGTGCCTCCAGCTCACACGCCGCATGGCCTTGGCACAGGTCGAGGTCGACTTCGACGTGCATGATCACCCCTCACGCCCGGGACGTGTTCGGCGCCGGTACCTCACCGCGCACGGCTGCTGCAACTGGACGACCATCTTGCTGTGGTCGTTTCGGTAGGATTCCGACGGCTGCGCCATCTCGAACTCGAAGTCCCGCAGCAGGATCGAGAAGATCGCTTTGAGCTGCATCTGGGCGAACGCAGCGCCGACGCAGCGATGCCGGCCGGCTCCGAACGGAATCCACGTCCAGCGGTTGACGATGTCCTCTTGATTCGGGTCGATGTACCTCCCGGGATCGAAGGTGTCCGGCCGGGGAAAGTCCTCGGCGATTCGATTGGAGATCGCGGGTGTCGCGGCGACAAGATGGCCCTCTCGGATCTCGAAGCCGCCCACTTCGAAATCTCCACGTGCCACCCGCAACAGGATGATCAACGGCGGATGCAGTCGAAGGGTTTCCTTGACCACAGCCTCGAGAACCGGAATCTGGCGCAGGGCATGAAAACTGATGTCGGCGCCGTCGGAGTACAGATTGTCGAGTTCGTCGACGACGTCCGTCATGGTGTCGGGATGCCGCAACATCTCGATCAGCGACCACGCTGCCGTGCCGGAAGTCGTATGGTGGCCGGCGAACATCATCGAGATGAAGATTCCGGTGATCTCGTCGGCACTGAACCGGAGGTCGCCGTTCTCGTCCTTGACCGAGACCAACACGTCCAACATGTCGCGGTCATCCTTGCCATGCGGAGGATTCGCGATGCGCCCGTTCATGATGTCCTGTACCAGAGCGACCAACGCCAACCGGGCCTCGTCGCGGCGGCGGAAACTCTCGATCGGCGCGTACGGATCCACGAAAGCCAATGCATCCGTTCCCTGTTCGAGCTCGTGATACAGCTTGGCGAAGCTATCATCCAGTTCGTCGCGGAACTTCTTGCCGATCAGGCACGCCGACGAGGTATAGATGGTCAGCTCGGCGAAGAAGTCGAGCAGATCGATCTCGCCTTCGTCTCCCCACTGCGCGACCATCGCCTCGACTTCGCGGCCGATCGTGGCGGCGTGCCCGCGCATCTGTTCGCCGCGCAGAGCCGAGTTGTGCAGCATCTCTTTACGCCGCTCCGGGCTGGCGTCGAAGACGACGCCTTCACCGAATATCGGCTTCATGAAGGGGTAAGCCGCTTGTTGGTCGAGATCCTCGTCGGTGGAGCGGAAGAAGAACTCGTTTGCCTCGGCTCCGGACAGCAAGATCACTGTGCGGTCGGCAAGTTGAAAGGCGCCGACGTCACCACATTCCTCACGCACCCGGCGCATGAGCGCTATCGGGTCGGTTCGCAGTTCCTCGAGATGCCCGTGCGGGAGATCCCCGCCGGACACCCGCGGCGGCTCTGGCAGTGTTCGCGACGTCTCTTGCACTCCGTGCGTCATGTCGTCTCCTGTGAGTTCGCAGTGGGAAGTTTGTCCAGTGGCGCCTCGGGCTGAACTTCGACGAGCACGATGTGTGCTCCTCGCGGCGCCGACACAACGGCGACGATGGCATTGGCGATGTCCGAGGCGCGCAGAAAGTAACCATGGCGGGCGAACCCCCACTTGCTCCACGATTCCCCGACCGGTCCGATGATCTCCGGCGTCGTGTCCATCCCCATGCCGGTCAGTGTCGGCCCGGGTCGCACGATCGACGCGCGAATGCCTGTTCCCTCGAGCTCCATTCGCATCTGACGCCCCATTGCCTCGAGCCCGGCCTTCGCTGCGTCGTACGCACCCATGAGTGGACGCTGGCGCTCGGCACAATCCGAGCCGATCAGTACGAAGTCACCGCGCTGTCGTTGCCTCATACCGGGGAGAACACGATGCGCCAATCGCTGCGCACCGACGAGGTGAACTTGGATCTGCCGTAGAAACGCCTCAGGATTCATCTCGTCCGCAGCCCCGAATTCGAGGTCTCCGGCACCGGAGACGACGATTTCCGCGGGGCCGTGGACTGCCTCTGCGGCCGAGACGAACCCGTCGACCGAATCACCGTCCGTGACGTCGAGGAAGTGGGCGAACGCTTCACCACCGTTGCTGCGGATCTTCTCGGCGATGGCTTCGCATTCGGCGACTCGACGCGCACCGAGTGCAACCGGATGCCCGAGTTCGGCCAGGGCATACGCGGTGGCTGTGCCGATTCCCGACGACGCACCACTGATCAGTGCCGGCCGGCGAACAGGATTGGGTTCGAAACGAGGCATCAGCGCACCTGCACTTTCACCGGCAGGGCCGCAAAGCCCCGGACATTTGTCGAATGAACACGCTCGATTCCGGACTCGACGACTTCGTAGTCGCTGACCCGACGCCCGAACTCCGCCAGGGCGATCTTGGCTTCGAGCTTGGCAAGGTGGGCACCGAGGCAGAAGTGCACGCCACCACCGAAACTCGCGAGTTTGCCCGACGAACTCCGGCCGATCTGGAAGCTGTCGGCATCGTCGAAGACGTCGGCGTCTCGGTTGGCCGATCCGATCAGGAGCAGGACCTTCTCCCCCGCCGGAATCGTGCGCCCGTGGTATTCGAGGTCGACAACCGAAGTCCGAGCCACGATCTGACTCGACGTGTCGTAGCGAAGAGTCTCTTCCACCCATTCCGAGGCTCGTTCGGGATCGTCGAGGACCGGTGCGATCTGCTCCCGGTGGTGCGAACCCCAGTACAGAGCGTTTCCGAGAAGCTTGGTCGTGGTCTCGTTTCCGGCCACGACCATCAGAAACATGAATCCGAGGATCTCCTGGTCCGAAAGCTTGTCTCCGTCGATCTCGGCGTCGAGCAAGGCCGAGGTCAGATCGTCCGTCCGCGATCGGCGACGCTGCGCGATCATCTCCTTGTAGTAGCCCATCAAACTGATCGAAGCCTCCACCGCAGGTTGCGGCACGTCGAGAACACCCGCCTCTCGATGCACCACCAGATCCGCCTTGCGCCGCAGTTCGGCTCGGTCGGGTTCGGGGACACCCATGAGTTCGGAGATGACGTCCATCGGCAGCTTTCCCGCCACCTCCGTAATCCAGTCGAACTCCCCCGCGCCCAGCGCGGGTATCAGATGTTGCTTCGTCAGTTCGAGTATCCGGCCGTCGAGCTCCGCAACACGCCGCGGTGTGAATCCGCGAGAAACCAACTGGCGCAACCGCATATGGCGGGGATCATCCATAGCGAGAAACGACATCACATAATGCGCGTGTGGACCGTAGGCTGCGGGGTCGAGTGATACTCCGTTTGCGCTCGACAGACGCTTGTTGTCCTTGAATCCGTCGACCACGTCCGCATATCGCGACAATGCCCAAAATCCCACGTCCGGATTGTGATACAGGGGTGATTCTTCGCGCAGACGCTTGTACGTCGGATACGGATCGTCGTGAAAGTGGTAGTCGTACGGATTGAAGACCACCGGATCGATCAAAGCTTCTGTCATGATTTCTCCAGGATCAGTAGAGCTGAGGCCTCGAGGCGTCCAGCGATTTGCGCGTAGGTTCCGTAGCCGATCCCTGCCCGCAGAAGCGCCCCGGCATAAAGCATTTCGAGCGCTTCCAACACTTCGGGTTCGCCATTCGGATCCAACGCCGAGGCGAGTCGTTGATGGATCTCGAGCCCGATCCGGCCGCGAAGATGTTCCACTTCAGGGTCGGATCCGAGCAGTGCATTGGTCACGGCGGCCGATACCTCCGGTTCGTCCGCGAGAAGCAGCGCGATATTTCGAAGTACAGACAGCACGTGCGCGGTGCGATCCAACCCTGAGCCATCAGGCGCCGACGAGTTCTGAAGTCTTCGCCAGAAAACCTCTGCGACGAGATGCTCCTTGGACGCGAAATACGTGTAGGCGGTCGCAGTTCCTACACCCGCTTCGGCCGCAACCGAACGGACAGTCAGCCCGGAAAACTCTTGTTTGCGTAGAACTTTCACTGTTGCTTCGGCAAGCCTGGCCACAGTTTCCGCCTGTTTGCCCGTGAGGCGCCTGCGAGTGGATTCGTAGACAATCGATCCCCCGCCACTTGAATCGCCCCGTTTGCTGGACACGTGTCTGGACGTTACTACAGCGTCCTGTCCAGGGCAACGAAATGGGGAAACTTGGAGAATTCACCACGAACAGGCAGCAGCGACGCGAAAAGTTCTACTACAGACCGATCTTCATCCCGGCACCAGCGTCCACGCGCAGTTGCTGGCCGGTGACGAATCGCGACTCGTCCGAGGACAGGTACACGACTGCATGCGAGATGTCCGCGGGTTCGACCCACGGGATCGGCATCGCCTGCATGAACGGGAACGTCACAGCCGCATCCTCGGCGGTCGGATTCTCGAGGTCGGGACGGAACGTCCGGTACATCGGCATGCTCTGCAACATGTCGGTGTTCACATTGGTCGGATGAATCGCGTTGACGCGAATGGAACTCGGCCCGAGGGTCAGCGCCAACGAACTGGTGTAGGCCTGAATCAGCTTCTTGGCCAGGCCGTATCCGTCGCCACCCGGACCCTGGAGCGCCTGTTGCCCGTTGAATCCGGTCTGCGGCACCAGACCGGCAACAGAGCCGATCGCGATGATCGAACCCCCTTCGCCGAGGTATTCCATCGACGCGTGCACTGTATTGATGACACCGAGAAAGTTCACATCGAAGGCGTCGACGAAACCGGCGGTCGACACGTGTTTGCCCAGCGGACAGATACCGGCGTTCGCCACGACGACATGCAATCCGCCCAACTGCCCTACCGCCTCGGCAAGTGCTGTTTCGAGTCCGGCGCGATCACGGACGTCGACACGCGCCGTCACCACCTGCTGCCCGGCCTCTTTCACCAGGCGAGCGGTTTCCTCCAGATCGGCTGGACTGGCGAGCGGGTATTCGTTGCTGGCGATGTCTGCGCACAGATCGAAGGCGATGATGTGCGCGCCCTCCTCCGCGAGACGGACGGCGTGACTGCGCCCCTGACCTCGAGCAGCGCCGGTCACCAACACCACTTTTCCGTCAACTCTGTTCATTTCGACCTCTCTCCTGTGGATGTGAAGACGTGGTTGTGAATGTGCGGTGAACCGTAGCGGCGCCGCACCGGACACGAGGCGCTTTTCGTCGAAGCAGATCCGAGACCCTCTCGAGACCGCTGGGCTCTCGAAATCTCTTATGCCCCAAAAACCATTGCCTCAACCACAAGTGTGAACTAGAGTCCAGACACATGTCCAGAAAGAGAGGGTTTGCGCTATGACGCTTCGACCCGCAGACAGTTCTGCACTTCTCGTCGACGGAAAACTGGTTCCCGGATCCGGCGGGACCTTCGAAGTTTTCAACCCGGCGACCGAGGAACTGATCGGCCGTGCGGCCGAAGGCACCGCCGCGGACATGGACGCGGCCATCGCCGCTGCGCGCCGTGCGTTCGACGACACCGAATGGGCACGCGATCACGGGTTTCGCGCTCGCTGCCTGCGCCAACTGTGCGATGCACTCCAGTCCCACATCGAGGAGTTGCGTGAGATCACCGTCGCCGAGGTCGGCGCACCGGTCATGCTGACGAGCGGTCCGCAACTCGAAGGCCCGATCGAAGATCTTCGCTACTGGGCCGATCTGATCGAAACCTATTCGTGGGAACAAGATCTCGGGCACGCGTCACCCATGGGGATTCCGACCCATCGCCGACTGCTCAAGGAAGCCGTCGGCGTCGTCGGCGCAATCACACCGTGGAACTTTCCGCACCAGATCAATTTCGCCAAGCTCGGTCCCGCCCTCGCAGCCGGCAACACCATCGTTCTCAAACCCGCGCCGGACACGCCCTGGTGCGCCGCGCTGGTCGCCAAGGTGATTGCAGAAGAAACCGAGATCCCGGCCGGCGTAGTCAACGTCGTGACGTCGACGGATCACTCCCTAGGCGCGCAGCTGTGCAGCGATCCGCGCGTCGATCTCGTGTCCTTCACCGGTTCCACCGCCACCGGACGCACAGTGATGGCCACGGCCGCGCAAACTCTCAAGAAGGTCTTCCTCGAACTCGGGGGTAAGTCCGCATTCATCGTCCTCGACGATGCGGACATCAAGGGTGCATGCTCGGTTGCCGCGTTCTCCGTCTGCGTTCATGCCGGTCAGGGATGCGCGCTCAGTACCAGACTTCTGGTGCCGCGCGCTCGGTACGACGATGCTCTGGCCGCGGCATCTGCCGCGATGGCGGGTATCCGAGCCGGCGACCCCAGCGCGCGCGGAACGGTGTGTGGCCCGGTCATCTCGGCGCGCCAGCGCGCCAGGGTGGAGAGCTACCTCGCCCTCGCGGTCGAAGAGGGCGGCACGATCGTGACGGGTGGGGGCCGTCCCGACGATCGCGAGAGGGGTTTCTTCGTCGAGCCCACTCTCATTGCGGGGCTGGACAACTCGTCTCGCGTAGCGCAGGAGGAGATTTTCGGGCCCGTCCTCGTGATCCTTCCGTACGACAACGACGACGACGCTATCCGGATTGCCAACGATTCCCCATACGGCCTGTCCGGGTCGGTGTGGGGCACCGATCCCGATCGCGTCGCGCACGTCGTTGCCGGTGTCAGAACCGGAACGCTGAGCGTCAACGGCGGCGTCTGGTATTCGGCCGACGCACCGTTCGGCGGCTACAAACAATCCGGGATCGGCCGCGAAATGGGCCTCGCCGGTTTCGAGGAATACCTCGAAACCAAGCTCGTCGCTTCACCTTCCTGACATTCCACACCCTCACCCCACACCCTCACCACAGAATGATCACCACGAAAGTAGGTCGACATGGGACGTTTCGACGGTCGCACCGCGATAGTCACCGGAGCAGCGCAGGGTATCGGAGAGGCGTATGCCCGCGCTCTGGCCGCGGAGGGGGCCAACGTGGTCGTGGCGGACCTCAATCGCGAACTCGGTGAAGCTGTCGCCAAGCAGATCACGGCGGACGGTGGAAGTGCCGTGTTCAAGGACGTCGACGTCGCCGACGGGGAGTCGACTGCGGCACTTGCCGACTTCACGATCGAGCAGTTCGGCAGCATCGAGCATCTGGTGAACAACGCTGCCATCTACGGCGGAATGAAGATCGATTCCCTGTTGACGGTGGACTGGGACTACTACCGAAAGTTCATGAGCGTCAACATGGACGGCGCATTGCACGTGTGCCGGGCGGTAGTACCTCACATGCGAGCGAAGGGCGGTTCGATCGTCAACCAGTCCTCCACAGCAGCCTGGCTGTACTCGAATTACTACGGACTCGCGAAAGCCGGTGTCAACAGCCTGACACAACAACTCGCGACCGAACTCGGCTGGTCGAACATCCGGATCAACGCCATCGCTCCCGGCCCTATCGACACGGAGGCGACTCGAACCGTCACCCCCGGCAACATCGTCAAGGACATGGTGAAACGAATCCCGTTGCAGCGCATGGGAACACCGGACGATCTCGTCGGCATGTGCCTGTTCCTCCTCTCCGACGACGCAGGCTGGGTGACCGGGCAGATCTTCAACGTCGACGGAGGCCAGGTGTACCGGTCATGACGCAATCGGCGCCGAAAGCCAGCGCTTCGAAAACCAGACTGGGATACATCGGCCTAGGCAACATGGGCGCGCCGATGGCGCAGCGCCTCCTGGACTGGCCGGGCGGACTGGTGGTGTGTGATGCCCGCGCAGAAGCGCTCGAACCGTTCACCGCTGCGGGCGCGAGCGCAGCATCGACGCCCGCCGACGTTGCAGCGCAGGCGAGCATCATCTCCGTCACGGTGCTCGACGACGCGCAGGTACGCGAGGTTGTGTGCGGGCCGCACGGGATTCTGTCGACCGCACAGCCAGGCACTGTCGTCGCGATTCACTCCACTATCTCGGACACCACGGCGGTGGAACTCGCTGACATCTGTCAACAGCGTGGTGTTCTGCTGGTCGACGCGCCGATCAGTGGCGGTGCCGGCGGCGCAGCGCAGGGCAGGCTGGCAGTGATGATCGGCGGCTCCGACGAGGCGTTCGAAGCCGTCCGCGAGCCCTTCGGATCCTGGGCCGAGCTGGTGGTTCACGCCGGTGACGTCGGCGCGGGAACGCGAATGAAGCTCGCACGCAACCTTCTTCACTTCGTCTCGTTCACCGCCACGACCGAGGCCGCGCGACTCGCCGAAGCAGCAGGACTCGATCTCCGCACGCTCGGAAAGGTCGTCAGGCACACCGATGCGATCACCGGTGGCGCGGGCGCGATCATGCTCCGCGACACCACCGCACCGGTCTCGGAGGACGACCCGTGGTTCTCGATACTGCGGCATGTTCGCAATCTCGGGGAGAAGGACTTGGCCTTGGCCATCGACCTCGGTGATCGGCTGAATCTCGACCTGCCGCTCGCGCACCTTGCGCTCGCCGGACTCGGTGCCGGTCTGGGCGTCGGGAATGACAGCGAAGTCAGGCCGGCCGAACCTTCAACGGCATCTACTACTCGGGAGCACGCATGACCGACATCACTCACATGACCGATGCCGGTGGAACCGACGAAAGCCGCATCTCCGAGGCCCGTGCTCGTGGCGTCGCGAAGATGAACGAGGTGTACGGCTGGGAGCTTCCCGCCGACGTTCCCGGCGACTTCTTCGCGGTCACCGCCGACCACCTCTTTGCCGACATCTGGACGCGACCGGGACTGTCGGTACGTGATCGACGACTACTCCTGATCGGTGCCATCACCGCCCAGGGGCAGAACGATGTGGCGAAGATCCAGATCAACGCTGCTCTCCACAACGAGGAGTTGACCGAGCAGCAGTTCGAAGAGGCCGCAATCTTCCTGTGCCACTACGTCGGCTGGCCGCTGGCCACCGGGCTCAACAATGCGCTGATCGCCGTGAAGGCCGACAGACGTAAAGCCGCGCGCGCCAAGGAGAAGGCCGCGGCCGATTCCGCGAAAACGGACACCGACTGACTTTCGGTCGAGATACTGCCATCAGGGCATCGATCACACCCACCGATTCCCCCACCAATCAACCAGAAGAGCGAAGGATCCGAATCCATGGCCGAGGCCAGCTCAATCCGTCCGCAGTCCTCCGCAAACATCGAGCAGTGGCACTTCGAGGCTGACGTCGTCGTCGCCGGCTACGGCATTGCCGGAGTGAGTGCTTCGATCGAGGCCGCGCGAGCGGGCGCCGACGTGTTGGTGCTCGAGCGCACGAGCGGCTGGGGCGGCGCTGCGGCGCTGGCAGGCGGATTCATCTATCTGGGCGGCGGGACCCCGTTGCAGCAGGCACTCGGGTTCGAGGACTCCCCCGCCAACATGAAATCGTTCATGATGGCCGCACTCGGTCCCGGCGCCGACGAGGAGAAGATCACCGACTACTGCGAAGGCAGCGTCGAGCACTACAACTGGCTCGTCGACAACGGTGTGCCGTTCAAGGAGAGTTTCTACGGCCAACCCGGCTGGGAAACACCCTTCGACGACGGACTCATGTATTCCGGCGGCGAGAACTCGGCACCGTTCAACACGATCGCGACACCGGCCCCTCGCGGGCACGTTCCACAGATGAGCGGCAAGCGCACCGGGGAGAAGGGCGGTGGTTTCATGTTGATGAAGCCACTGATCGAGACGGCCGAAAGCCTCGGCGTACGAGCAGAATACGACATGCGAGTCCAGCGCCTGGTCGTCGACGGAGATCGAGTGGTCGGCATCATCGCCAAGCAGTACGGCAAGGAAGTGGCAGTTCGAGCACGCACGGGTGTCGTTCTGGCGACGGGAAGCTTCGCCTACAACGAAGCGATGATCCAGTCGTACGCCCCACGGCTGATCGGGCGCCCCGGTGCGGCTATCGAAGAGCACGACGGAAAGTCCATCCAGATGGCGCAGGCTCTCGGGGCCGACCTCGCGCACATGGACGCCACCGAGGTCGCATTCTTCGGCGACCCCCAGTTGATGATCCGCGGCATTCTCGTCAACGGACGCGGCCAGCGCTACGTCAACGAGGACACGTACCCGGGAAGAATCGGCCAGGAGACGCTGCTGCGCAACGAGAATCAGGCCTACCTGATCATCGACGAAGCTTCCTACGAAGAGGGCTGCGCCGCCGACAGTTCCACACCGTTCTTCAGATTCCAGCCCAAGTGGGTGGCCGAGACCGTCGAGGAACTCGAATCCGACATGGGTCTGCCGGAAGGCACCCTCCAGTCGACCGTCGAGGTCTACAACCGCCACGCCGCCCGTGGTGAGGACCCGGTACTGGGAAAGAAGAAGGAGTGGGTCAAGCCGATCGGCTCACCCGTCGCTGCGCTCGATCTTCGCAATTTCACCGCCGGATTCACGCTCGGCGGCCTGCGCACGTCGATCAACTCGGAGGTCATCCACGTCTCCGGCGAACCGATCCCGGGTTTGTTTGCCGCTGGACGCTGCACCGCCGGCGTCTGCGCTGGAGGGTACGCCTCCGGAACGTCCCTCGGTGACGGCAGCTTCTACGGGCGACGCGCCGGAGTCAGCGCTGCCAAGGGCTGAGCGTCTCTTCTCAGATGTCAGCGTCCTCGCTGCGACGTTCGAGGAACAACGTGTCACGCCACCGCCCACCCAGTTGAGCGATACGCGAGCGAGTGCCGACGACTCGGAATCCGACGGCCTGGTGCAAGGCGACGCTTGCCCGGTTCTCCGGGAAAATCGACGACTGCACTGTCCATATCTCACTGGCGTCGGCGGCTTGCACCTGTCGGCGAAGCAGCAGCTTGCCCACGCCGCGCCCGCGAGCGCCGCTACCGATGTAGATGGAGTTCTCGGCGACCCCGCGGTAGCAATCACGCGAGGACACCGGGCTGAGGCTCGCCCAGCCTTCGACGCGGCCGTCGATCTCGGCCACCCATCGATGATCGGGTAACCATTGCGCGTCGAGCTTCTCGGCGGATGGCACCGAGGTGGTGAACGTCGCGGTTCCGGTGTCGATTCCTTCGCGGTAGATCGAGCGGACGGCATCCCAGTCGCCGGATTCCATGCGGCGCACCACCACGTCATCGGGAAGAACTCCCAGTGTGTCTTCGACCGGACCACGAGCAGCCACGACGGCGGCCGCTGCCATCAGATCGGAGTATGCCGTTCCGGCAACACTGACAACCGAAGTGCCTTCACGCACCGAAGCCTCGACAAAACCGACCTCGATCAAGGCCTCGAGGTGGGCACTCAACGCCGACGGCTCGAGTGATGCGGCGTGTGCAATCGTGTCGACGTCGATCGGACCGCCGGCAGCAAGTCGGAGCACTCGCAGCCGCGTCGGATCACCCAGGCACGCAAACCTGCGCGCAAGTACGTCGGTGTCGAGGGGAGCGAGTGTTTCTGAACTCATGAGGCGACTATAACGCCGCTGACCTGCAGTTCGGTCGGCTAGGTTCGGCAAGAGCGTCCCGGAGTGAGAAACAACTCAGCCACCGACCCCAGGGTTCGCCGGCTAACGCGCACCGATCGACGCGGCAATCATCGACCACGAGTTGTGAAGATCGTCCTGCCAGTAACCCCAAGAGTGAGTGCCAGTTGCCCGGAAATCATAGGTGGCCGGGATGCCCAAGGAGTCGAGCCGCTCGGCCAAACGCTGGGTGCACTGGTTCGTCCCGGCCTCGATGACTCCACCCACGATCACCTGGTTCGCCAGAACGCCGAGGTCGCCGTTGACCATCGGTCCGCCCAGATTCTCGTGTGGGCCGGGCAGGCCCGATCCATTGCTGATGTAGAGGTCGACCCCCCGCAATCTCTCGGCGTTGACCACAGGATCGTTGGCTACCCAGCCCGGACCGCCGGGAGGACCCCACATGTTGTCCACGTTGCCGCCGCGGAATCCGACCACGAATCTCACGTAGTCCTGACCGGGTTGAGTACTCGTCTCGGCACACCCGCTGAAAGCACCGACGGCACGGTAAACGGATGGCGCCGCCTCGGCCAGGCTCAGAACCGAGGTACCTGCCATCGACAATCCGGCAACGGCATTCGTACCCGTAGTCCCGAGCGTGGCATCGACGATCGGTGGCAACTCCTGGGTGAGAAATGTGGTCCACTTGTTCAGTCCGAGAACAGGATCGGGCTTCTCCCAGTCGGTGTAGTAGCTGTAGGCACCGCCGATCGGGTTGACGACGTTGACGTTCTTGTCGCCGAAGAAGTCGACGACGTCTGTCCGTGTCTGCCACGTCGCCGTGTCCTCGCCTCCGCCGGCGCCATTGAGTAGATAGAGGGTCGGCCGGGGCGCACTCGTGTCTGCCGGCCGAATCACCTCGAGCGGAATCACCTTGTCCATCGCAGCCGAGTAGACGTACATAGTCAGCTGACGGGCGTTGATCTCCTCGACGTGATCGAGAGCTGAACCGCCTGAAGGGGATGTCGGGGCCGGGTCAGCCGAGGCCAATGCTGCTTCGCCGAACAGTCCCGTCCACGCGACGAGTGCGACGACAAGCATTGCCCGAGTACGTCCGATTCTTCTCATTGCCGCTCCTCGTGCTCGATTGCGGTGCCCGGCAACAGCTCGGTGGCGCTCGCTTCGCGGGCGTGCGGCTTGGTGGCTTGAAGTTGTCATGCCCGTTCGGAGTATCCGGAAAACATCGAGAGCACCCGGGCGAGCTCCGGTCCGATGACCGCCATGGCCGGAGGTTCGATCATCTCGTTGTGTTCGCAGCGCACGGGCACCTCCACGATCCGGCCCGTCACGAGTGGGCTCCATTCCTGCGGCGACCTGTCGCGCGGAATTGTGTCGTCTTCTCCGGATGCCAGGAAGATCAGCAGATCTCCTTCGTAGACCTGGGGAACGAACTGGTGCGTGATTCTCTGTGAAGTCTCGTACCCTCGGGCAATCCGTTCGAGGTCCCGACCGTCGACTCCCGTCTCGGGCCCGAGCCTCCGGGCCAACACGGCCGCCGCCTCGTCGAAGGTCAGATCTCGGTCGGTCTGGGGTTCGAGGCCGAGTCCTCGCAGTAGGTCTCGGACGTCGAGTTCGGCTGACGCAGGGGCATCGCCGTTGTCGGGGTAGCTGTCCATCATCGCCAGTGTGGCGACGTCGCGGCCGGACGATTGCAATTCGACGGCCATGGCGTGCGCGATGACTCCGCCGAGGGACCAACCGAGCAAGTCGTACGGCCCGTCCGGCGAAACGGCCTCCACCTCTTCGACGTAGCGATGGGCTAACTGTTCGATCGACTGATAGTCACCGTCGTCGCTGAGAGCGGGGAGCTGAAGTCCGTACACGGGTCTGTCCTCGGGCAGATACCGCACCAAGCCGGCATACCCCCAGGACAGGCCGATACCGGGGTGCACACAGAACAGCGGTCGCCCAGTCCCTTCCGTCCGCAGTGGAACAACCACGGCGAGAAGCTCTTCCATACCGGCGTCGGCTGTCGGCATGTCGAGGCGTCGAGCGATTCCAGCGGGTGTCGGGTCGAGGAACATCCACTGAAGCGGGATTCTCCGTTGGAAACGAGAGTGCAGTGCGCTGACGATTCGGGTGGCCACCAGGGAGGACCCGCCCAGGTCGAAGAAGCTGTCGGTAGTGCTCACCCGGTCGACACCCAGAACCTCGACGAACGAGTCGACCACGGCACGCTCGGTGTCGGTGACCGGCTCGCGGAACTCGGCTGCAGCCGAACCGAATTCGGGTTCCGGTAAGGCCTTTCGGTCGAGCTTGCCCACCGGTGTCATCGGAATCCGCTCGAGAAGCACCACTGCCGACGGAACCATGTGCGAGGGTAGTCGGTCGGCTGCGTACGCCCGTATCTCGTCGGTGCCGGTGGCGTCGGCAGCTGACGCACGCACGTACGACACCAGGACCGTTTCACCCGACGGTCCCGTGTGGCCGACAGTCGCGGCGAAGTCCACCGACGGATGGCGTGAGAGAACTGCATCGATTTCCCCGAGTTCGATCCGAAAACCACGGACCTTGACCTGGAAGTCGCTGCGCCCGATGTATTCGAGCGTGTGATGCACTCCATCGCCGGAGCCAACGATTTTGGCACTGTCACCGCCGGATTCACGCCAACGCACGACATCTCCGGTGCGGTACATCCGGCGCCCCGGCGATCCGTACAAGCAAGCGACAAATCGTTCCGACGTGAGCGACGCCCGATTATGGTACCCACGTGCCATACCTGGGCCGATGATGTACAACTCCCCCGGCACGCCCACCGGGACGGGCTGCAAACGCTCGTCCAGCACCAGGAAGCCGAAACCCACTGCCGGCGAGCCGATGTTCACTCCCGCACCGGGTTTCATCGAATCGCTGACACTCGCCTGCACGGTGGTTTCAGTCGGGCCGTAGCCGTTGTGCAGCCTCCGACCCGGCGCCCATTGCGCGACGACCTCCGGCGGGCAGGCCTCGCCCACCAGATCGAGAACACGGAGCGCCTCGAAACCGTTGTCACCCAACGCCGCCAGCGCCGTCGGTGTAATGGTGGCATGAGTGACCTGCTCGCGCCGGAAAACATCGGCCAATTCGGCGCCACCGTACACAGCAGGCGGAACGATCACGACTTGCGCCGAGGCGCTGAATGCCATCGTCAACTCGAAGATGGAAGCGTCGAAACTCGGCGATGCCAACTGAGAGACATGAGAGTCGTGAGTGACCTCGAACCTCTCACGAGTTTCGGCCGTGAAGCTCGCCAAACCTCGATGAGTAATGTTCACTCCCTTGGGTTTCCCGGTAGATCCCGAGGTGTAGATCAGGTAGGCCGGATGATCGAGGTTCAGTTCACCGGTTCGATCGTCATCGGTGATCGGTTCCGGCGACAGCGCGGCTACCCGCCGGGCGAAGTGTGGGTCGTCGAGTTCCAGCCAGGGAACAACGTCGGGTAGGTGAGTTCGGCTGGTCTGAACAGTCAAACCGAGCGAGGCTCGGCAATCGGCGAGCATGTATTCGACGCGCTCGCGCGGATAGGCCGGATCGACAGGCACAAAAGCCGCTCCGGCTTTGGTCACCGACCAGATCGCCACCACCGATTCGATCGAGCGAGGCATTCCCAGTGCCACGAAGGTCTCCGGGCCCACACCGCGACCGCACAATTCCCGGGCAACACGATTCGACCACTCGTCCAGGTCGCGATAACTGAGCTGCCGGTTCTCGAGCGACAGGGCCACCGAGTCAGGATCGATCGCCACGGCGTCCGCCAACAACTCAGGCCACAATTTCGGAGGTACTTCGGGGAGCCCATGCGCCGGCGTCAACTCGCGACGTTCGAGATCGCCGAGTAGGTCGATGTCACCGATCGGTACCTGCGGATTCCGGGTCACGGCCTCGAGCACACGAACGAACATGTCGGCAAAACCGCCGACCGTACCGGGGTCGAAGAGATCAGTGGCAAAGTCGACGGCTCCGCTCATCCCTCCCGGTTCACCGCGATCGTCGTACTCCTCGGCCAGAAGGAATTCCAGGTCTACCTTCACTACCTCGAGTTCAGGGTCGATCCCACGGACTTCCAGTCCCGGTAGCTTCAGAATCGGTCGTTTGTTGTTCTGGAATTCCAGCGACACCGAGGAAATCGGTGCATAGGCGCTCGACCGTTTCGGCCCGACCGCGTCCACTACCCGCTCGAAGGGCACGTCGGAATGAGCGAACGCGGCGAGGTCGACTTCGCGGCAATGCTCAACCAACTCCCGGAACGATCGAGCCGGATCCACCTGTGTGCGCAGTGCGAGCGTGCCGACGAACATGCCGACCAGATCATCGAGGGCACGATCTCCCCGGCCGGCGATCGGCGTGCCGATCACGATGTCGTCGGTGCTGCCCAAACGTGCCAGCAAGAGCGCGAGCGCTGCATGCACAGTCATGAATGCAGTGGACTCGTGCTGCCGCGACACGTTCAGAATACGGCGGTGAAGATCACTGCTGATCGAGAAGTGAATCCGCGAGCCGTGAAAACTCTGTTGCGTCGGCCGGTCTCGATCGAGCGGAAGTTCCAAGAGGTCGGGAGCACCTGACAATGCACGTCGCCAGTAAGCCAACTGCTCACTGATCACCGACCCGGGGTCGTCGACTGAGCCCAGAATCTCCCGTTGCCAGAGCGCGAAGTCGGCGTACTGGACTGGAAGCGGCGTCCACTGGGGATCCCCGCCGTACGCGTGGGCCTCGTATGCAATCATCACGTCTCGGGTCAACGGAGACATCGAGAAGCCGTCAGCCGAGATGTGGTGCACCACTACGGCAAGCACGTGTTCGCGCTCATCGATGGTGAACAACGCTGCCCGCAGGGGAATTCGTGCGGCGACGTCGAAACCGGCCGAGACCATCCGGGCAAGCTCGTCACGGAGATGATGTTCGTCGGTCACCGATGTCTCGGTCAGTTGCGGCAGCTCGGCGCTCTCGGTGGGCAGGATGTGCTGGACCGGTCCGTCACCGTGGACCGGGAACATCGTTCGCAGCGATTCGTGGCGGGCGATGACATCGGACATCGCCGATCTCAAGGCCGGTTTGTCGAGTTCACCGCTCAACCGCACCACGAGCGGAATGTTGTATGCAGGAGAACTGGTGTCGAGTTGATTGACGAACCACATCCGCTGCTGAGCAAACGACAAGGGGATGTTGTCGGGTCGGGGGCGCGGTCCCAGTCGCTCCGACCCTTCGGCAACCGACTGGCCGATCACCGTAGCCAACTCGGCCACCGTCGGCGTCTCGAACAGATCCCGCACGCCTACGGTAGCTCCGAGCACCGCCCGTAGCCTCGCCGCGACCGAAGTGGCGCTCAGAGAATTTCCACCGAGCTCGAAGAAACTGATGTCGGTACCGACTCGTTCGAGGCCGAGCACCTCGCCGAACACGTCCGACACTGCCTGTTCGACCGGGCCGACCGGGGGACGGAAATCCCCTGTGGTCGTCTCGATTTCGGGTCTTGGCAACGCCGAACGGTCGACTTTTCCGACAGCGGTCAACGGAATGTTCTCCAGCACCGTGAGAACGGCAGGCACCATGTGCGAAGGCAAGCGCCGGGCCACGGCGCGACTCAGGATCCTGGTGTCCAGTCGACCCGCCGTGGGCACGACGTACGACACGAGTCGGGTGTCTCCGGTGGGGGCGGAATCGGCAACCGTAACGGCAAAACCGACGTTGGGCTCCGACATGAGCACACTGTCGATCTCACCGAGTTCGACACGGAAGCCTCGAACCTTGACCTGGAAGTCGCTTCGCCCGACGTACTCGACACACATGTCCGCCGTCCATCGCACGATGTCGCCGGTGCGGTACATCCGCGTTCCTGGGTCAGCCGGGTTGGCAACAAAGCGATCTGCCGTCAACCCCGCCCTTCGGTGATATCCCCGTGCCACGCCTGGTCCGGCCAGGTACAGCTCGCCGGGGACCCCGACGGGAACCGCTTGAAGTCGAGTGTCGAGCACCAGTTCGCTGACGCCCCTGACGGGTCCACCGATGGTGATTGGTTCTCCGGCGGTCATCGGCGGGCTGACGTTGGACATGATCGTTGCTTCGGTCGGTCCGTACGCGTTGTACAAGCGGCGGCCAGGTGCCCAGCGAGCGACGAGGTCGGGCGGGCACGCCTCGCCCCCGAATACGACTTCCGAAAGTTGTTCCAGCCCAGCCGGGTCCACCGATGCCAATGCCGCTGTGGTGACGAACGCGTGCGTGACGGCGTGCTCTGCCAGAAGTTGCGCCAGGTCCTCGCCCCCGTAGATCCCGGGTGGAGCGATAACCATCGTCGCCCCGGCTCCGAAAGCCTGCAGATATTCGAAGAGCGACCCGTCGAAACTCGGAGTGGAGAAGTGCAGCGTGTGTGATTGTGGAGTTGCGCCGTAGCGTTCGAGCTGGTCTCGGGCGAAGTTGTCGAGCCCTCGCTGCGTGACCACGACGCCCTTGGGCACGCCGGTCGACCCCGAGGTGTAGACCACGTAGGCAGCTGAATCCAACCCGATCGGACGGAGTCGGTCGTTGTCGGTCAACGGGCTCCCCGAGAATCCCTCGCACTTCTTAGTGAAATGCGGATCGTCGATAATCAGCCACTCCGCGATATCGGGCAATCGATCTCGGCCCGCGGTGGTGGTCAATCCGAAGCTGACCTTCGAATCGATCAGCATGTGATTGATCCGCTCGTCCGGATAGTCGGGATCGATCGGCACGAACGCAGCGCCTGTCTTGGCGACGGCAAGTATCGACACCACGGACGCGAGAGAACGTGGGACACCGACCGCTACATAGTCCTCGGTTCCCAGGCCGTGCGAGACGAGCATGCGAGCAATGCGATTGGAAAGGATGTCCAGCTCACCGTAGGTCATGCTGCCGTCCGCCGATTCCACGGCCGGTGCGTTCGGATCACGCTGGGCTGCCTCGTCGAAGATCTCCGGGAAGACGCGCGACGACCCGCCGGCCGTGCCACGGACTGGCACCAATTCAGTATGTTCGGAGGCTGCGAGCACCGACACCACAGCCAAGGGACGATTCGGCTGGGTACACGCTTCGAGTACGCGCCGCAGTCGTCCGGCGATCTCTTCGATGTCGGCGGCACCGAAAACCTCGGGTATGTACTCGAATTTCAGGCGGAGCCTGGTGTCGACCGATGCTACGAGGCTGAGCGGGTAGTGGGCAGCGTCCTTGGCTTCGACATCGGTGATCCGGACCCCCGCAATATCGGCATCGGACGAAAGCCCCTGACGGTCAACGGGATACGATTCGAAGACAGTCAACGTGTCGAATCCGATCTCCGGCCCCGCGCCTACGTGGATCTCGGAAAGCCCGAGACAGTGGTGATCCGACAGCTCTGCTTGCTCGGCCTGGATCCGCGCGAGGAGTGTGCCGATACTTTCACTCGGGCGCAGCGTGATTCGGACCGGAATTGTGTTGATGAACAGCCCGACCATGGTTTCGATCCCGGTCAGCTCGGGAGGTCGACCCGACACCGTCGCTCCGAACACCACATCGTCTCTCCCGGTCAGTGCAGCAAGGACGATCCCCCACGATGCCTGAACAATCGTGTTGATCGTCAGCCCGAGTTCACGCGCCATTCCGCGAAGTGAGGTTGTGAATTCCTCGTCCAGATCGAACACCCACTCGGCCGCCATGGTGGAGAGTCGACGCGATCGAACCGCTGGAGCCAACAGCGTCGGTCCTTCGACTCCGCTCAGCGTCCTCGCCCACACAGCTCGGGAAGCTTGCTGATCGCGGCGGCTCATCCAGGTCAGATAGTCGCGATACGCGCGCGCGTGAGGCAAGGCCGCCACTTGACCGTCGGCGGCATAGAGCGTCGCCAATTCCCGGATCAGCAGGGGCATGGACCAGCCGTCCAGAAGGATGTGATGATTGGTGAGCACGAGCGTGAACTTTTCGGGGGCGAGAGCGATCAGGGTGAATCGGATCAACGGCGCCCGTGCCATGTCGAACGGGCGCGCTCGGTCCTCGGCCAGCGCTCGATCAATTTCCTGATCTGGTGCACCCGTGAGGTCGATTTCCTGCCACGGCGCTGCCACGTTGCTTCGGACCACCTGGACGGCACGGCCGTCGGCGCTGTGAAGGAAGGCGGTACGCAGGTTCTCATGCCGGCCGAGCAGCGCGTCGGCGGCGCGGCGCAGGCGCTCCGAATCGACTGCGCCGGCTAGATCGAGAGCCACTTGTACGAGGTATGCGTCGACAGATCGTTCGGCCAATTCGGCGTGGAACAACAACCCCGCTTGCAGTGGAGAGAGTGGCCAGACATCGCTCAGGTCGGGACACCGACTTTCGAGGTCGTCGATCGCCTCCTGTCTAAGATCGACCAGATCGAAGTCCGAGGGTGTGAATCCGCCGCCGCCCGCCGCGAACTCTGCGAGCCCGGCCAGTGCGTCGAGCCACCACTGCCCCAGTTGCCGAACGTCGTCCGCACCCAGAATGTCCGGTGGGAACGTCCAGCCGGCAACGAGCTGCGGACCGTCCTCGGTATCGCTGTCGACCGTCATCACGTTGACCTCGAGGACGCTGGCGAGTGGGAGATCGACGGCCGCAACCGTCCGCAGGTCCTCGTCACGGATCGGTACCCATCCCACTGAAGCGTCGGCGTAGGTTCCACCGACGCGTCCGAGGTAGTTGAAGCTGATCTGAGGCACCGGAAGTTGCGAAAGAGTGTGTGCCGTTTCGCGGTTCAGATAGCGCAGCAACCCGAAGCCGATGCCGCGGTCCGGCACCGCCCGGAGTTGTTCCTTGACAGTCTTGGCAGCGACGCCGGCAGCCGGGCCGCCGGCGAAGGCGTCACCCGGATCCACTCCGCTCAGATCGATCCGCACCGGGAAGATCGTCGTGAACCATCCCACCGTGCGAGCAAGATCTGCCCCGGGAACCACCTGTTCCTCGCGTCCGTGCCCCTCGAGACTGATCAATGTCTCCGGATTGTCGATGCCGCGGTCCATGCGCCAGCGGACCATCGCAAGTGCCAAAGCCGTCAACAATCCGTCCTCGACGCTCCCGTGAATCGCCTGCGGAACTGTCGTCGACACGGCCTCGGTCAATCCCGTGGGAACTCGTACTTCGATGTCAATGGTGGCCGAGGCGGTGTCCCTCTTCGTCAGGGCGTGCACACCCAGAGTCGGATCGGGACCCTCGAGCACCTCTCGCCAATAGTCGATCTCAGCCACCCGATCGGGCTCGCACGCGGCGTCGACGAGGCCATGTGCCCATCGACGCATCGAGGTTCCGACCGGAGCAAGTGACGGGTCGACGCCTGACTGCACCTGCGCACAGGCAAGTGCAAGATCGGGGATCAGGATTCGCCAGGAAACACCGTCCGTCACCAGATGGTGCGCTACCAGTAGCAACCGTTTCCGGCTCTGCCGGTCCTTTTGAATCTGCCCGTCGGTGTCGAGCAGGACTGCCTGCACCATCACACCTGCCTCCGGGTCGAGCCGCCCCAGAGCTGCGTCGAGTTCTGTCGAGACCGTCTCCGCGGCAGAACCCCCGAGGCTCACGTGGCGTACGACGGTCTCCGCTCGCACCGTACCTACAGGCGCAACGTCCATCCGCCGAGCGGATTCAGGATGATGCGTCGCCCGGATGCCCGCGCGGAGGATGTCGTGGTGGTCCAGCACAGCCTGCATGGCCAGTGTCAGCGTGACCTCGTCGAGCGTGGCAGGAACCGAGAGCAGAACAGATTGGGAGTACCGGCGAAAATCTCCACCACGGTCAAGCATCCATTCGACGATCGGCGTCAATTCGATCTCACCGACGCCGCCGCCAGGTAATTCGTCGACGACGACACGGTTGCCAGCCGTTCCGGCCGTCTCGGACAGCGCCGCAACAGTTTTGCGTTCGAACACCTCGCGCGGTGTGATCAGAACTCCGGCAGACCTGGCGCGCGTCACCAACTGGATGGACATGATCGAGTCACCGCCGAGAGTGAAGAACGAATCGTCGACCCCCACCTCCTCGAGTCCCAGAACTTCGGCGAACAGACTCGCAAGGATGTTTTCCGTCGCGGACGCGGGGCCACGACTTACGGTTGCCTGTCGCCCGAAGTCAGGTTCAGGCAATGCATTCCGGTCGAGCTTTCCGTTCACCGTCAGCGGCAAACCCTCGAGAACCGTCACGACAGCGGGGACCATGTGGGGCGCCAACCTCTGTGAGACATACTCGAGCACCGCCGCCGGAGAGATAGTGGCACCGGACTCCGGCACCACGTAGCCCACCAACCGGTCTCTGCGGGCTACCACCGCCGACTGAGACACGCCCACTCCGGAGAGCAGTGCAGCCTCCACCTCGCCGAGTTCGATTCGGTACCCCTTCACCTGCACCTGCAGATCGTTTCGTCCGAGGTACTCCAGCTGCCCGCTGTCGTTCCAGCGCCCCAGGTCACCGGATCGATACATACGCGCACCACTGACCGCGAGGTCGGGAATGAACCGCGCGGACGTCAGACCGAACCGGCCGAGGTATCCGCGTGAAACCTGATCACCGGAGACATACAGTTCACCCACCACACCGGGCGGCACCGGGTGCAACCGCTGATCCAACACATACACACGCAATCCGGGTAACGCCCGACCAATCACCGAGGCCGATCGTTGACGCACCAGCACACGATCGAGCGGTAAATGGCTGACGTGCACAGTGGTCTCCGTGATGCCGTACATGTTGACCAGATCTGGTGACGAAGTCCCGCGACGGGCGTACCAGCGCGTCAACTGTCCGAAGTCGAGCGCTTCTCCGCCGAAGATCACGTAGCGCAATGACAGGGCCGCACCCCCGGTAAGCCGGTCGGCTTCCGCCAATTGATAGAAGGCAGTGGGAGTTTGATTGAGCACCGTGACACGTTCGTGCCGTAGCAATTCGAGGAATGCCTCTGGTGAACGGGCCGTGAAGTAGTCGACCAGTACCAGTCGGCCACCGTGTGCGAGTGCGCCCCACATTTCCCAGACCGAGAAGTCGAATGCCTCCGAATGGAACATCGTCCACACATCGCCGCTGCCGAAGCCGAAGAGCGCTCTGGTGTTTGCCAGCAACGTCACTACGCTGCGGTGAGAAACCTGCACCCCCTTCGGGCGCCCGGTGGACCCCGAGGTGTAGATCACGTAGGCCACCGATTCGGGTCGGAGCGGTAGCAGCCGATCTCGGTCGGTCACCGCAAGCGGAGAAAACCTGTGCAGCGCATCGAGAATCACCGGGTCGTCTACCGCAATCACTGGAATCTCGCTGTCTGCGATTGCGTCACTGTCTCGTATGTAGTCGCCGTCGGCCCGGGTGGTCAACACACACTTCGGCCGGGCGTCACGCAGCACGAAGTCCACCCGGTTTACCGGAGAAGTCGAGTCCACCGGTACGTATCCGCCACCCGCCTTCACCACCGCCAGCAATGCCACCATCAGGTCGATCGAGCGGGCCATCGCGACTGCCACCAAGGTTTCCGGCCCCACCCCCTGCGCCACCAACAGTCGAGCAAGGCGGTTTGCTCGCTCGTCGAGTTCGCGGTACGTAACCGACAATCCGCCGCAGCGCACCGCCACGGCATCACCGGACGTCAGCGCCGTGCGATCGAAGAGATCCGACAACGAATCCTCGTCTGTTCCGGCGCCGGAGGGCGTGGGCGCAACCAGCAACCCGCTGAAATCGCCGGCCAGAATCATGTCGATATCACCGACGACCACCGACTGGTTCTCGGTCACGGCGCCGATCACTCTTTCGAAGCGCGCCGCGATGCGCGCCACCGACATTCGATCGAAAATATCTGTTGCATAACGGAAACCGGCGCTGATACCAGCGGGCTCACCGTGCTCGTCGACGTGCTCCATCACACTCAGTTGCAGATCGAATTTCGCAACCGCGAGATCGACGTCGAGCGAGCGAACCGTCAGTTCCGGCAAGTCGAAGCGCAGTCCCGTATCGGTCTGGAATTCGAGGAGTACCTGAAACAGAGGTGAATGCTCGGTGGAACGGTCGGGCGAGAGGTAATCCACCAACCTCTCGAAGGGGATGTCTGCATGGTCCAGAGCACCGAGATCCGTTGACCGCACCGCGGCCAACACCTCGGCAAAGGTTGCTCCGGATGAGACAGGTGTGCGAAGGACGAGCGTGTTGACGAACATCCCGACCACATCGTCGAACACCGATGCACCGCGACCTGCGACCGGAGTCCCGATCACTACGTCGTCCGCTGTAGTGAGCCGTGCCAGCAATACCGCCAGAGCCGCATGCATCACCATGAACAGAGACGAACCGTTCTGGTGTGCGAGTTCGTTCAAAGCTCGATGGATCTCGGGCGAGAAGTCCATCGAAACCACCGCGCCCTCGGCAGACCGTTTCGAGGTTCGTGGTCTATCGAGAGGGAGCGGCAAGACGTCCGGAATACCCGACAGCTTCGCTGTCCAATAATCGAATTCGGCGGAGGGCGAAGTTTCCGGACCAACGTCTGCGTCGACGATCTCACGCTGCCAGAGGGTGTAGTCGGCGTACTGAATCGGCAGCGGCACCCAGTCCGGGCTCCGACCTTGCGTGCGCGCGGTATATGCACTCATCAGGTCGCGTGCCAGTGGTGCCATCGAGAAGCCGTCTGCGGCGATGTGGTGAACAACGATCGCGAGTACATGCTGCTCCGGTCCGGTTCGGAGTAACCTCACGTGCAGCGGGAACTCTTCGGACACATCGAATCCGATGTCGAAGAACGCGTGCAAGTCCGTGAAAAGCCCCTCGCCGGGAATCGGCACGGGATGGATTCGAGGAGCAGCGACCGCGGGTTCGGCGATCACCTGGTAGGGCCCGTCTGCGGACGCAGGAAAGATCGTTCGAAGAGATTCGTGCCGTTCCACCACATCACCCAGCGCGGCTTGGAGCGCACCCGAATCCAGGAACCCGTCCAGTTGTAGTGCGACGGGGATGTTGTAGAGCGGAGACGACGTGTCGAACTGGTTGACGAACCACATCCGCGATTGCGCGAACGACAGCGGAATACGTTCTGGCCGTGCCCTACTCGTGATGGGCACACGAGTAGCTTCCTCGAGTCCAGGCTCGCCCGGCGCGGAGTCGATTGGATCTATCGAGGCCGCCAGGTCCGCGACCACGGGGGCGTCGAACAGTGCATTGACCCCCATATTGGTGTGCAATGCGGCGTTGATGCGGGCGATGACTCGAGTGGCGCTGAGGGAATCCCCGCCGAGTTCGAAGAAACTGTCGTCGGCACCCACCTGGTCGAGACCGAGAACGTCGGCAACAGCACGGGCGATTCCGATTTCGGCAGGAGTGGCGGGAGTCCGAAACGCAGCGCTCGCAAAATCAGTGTCCGGGAGGGCTTTACGGTCCAACTTCCCATGCACCGTCACCGGAAACTCCCCCAACACCACCACCACCGACGGCACCATGAACCCCGGAAGAGACCTCCGCACCCCCTCCAACACCACCACCTCATCGACCACCACCCCAACCTCACCCACCACAAACCCCACCAAAAAATCCCCACCCACACCCGACCGCAACACCACCACCGCACCAGCCACCCCCACCTGAGCAGCCAACACCGCCTCCACCTCACCCAACTCCACCCGCTGCCCCCGCACCTTCACCTGAAAATCCGTGCGCCCCACAAACTCCAACACCCCACCACACCCCCACCGCACCACATCACCCGTCCGATACACCCGAGCACCCACCACCCCCGACACCGGATCCGCCACAAACCGACCCACCGTCAAATCCACACGACCCTCATACCCCCGAGCCACCTGCACCCCACCCACATACAACTCCCCCACCACACCCACCGGAACCGGCCGCAACCGCGAATCCAACACCAACACACGCGTATTCCACACCGGCCGACCAATCGGAACACCCACCCCCACAACACCCTCCACCACATGAAACGTCACATCCACCGACGCCTCCGTCGGCCCGTACAAATTCACCAACTCCGCACCACACACCCCCGCAAACCGCCCCGCCAACACCGACGACAACCCCTCACCCGACACAAACACCCGACGCAAACCCGAACACCCCACCCCCAACTCCCCCACGCTCAACTCCCCCACGAACACCTCCAACATCGACGGCACAAAATGCACCACCGACACCCCCCACCGCTCGATCACACCCACCAAATACACCGGATCACGATGCCCACCCGGATCCGCCACCACCAACCGCGCACCCACCATCAACGGCCAAAACAACTCCCACACCGACACATCGAACGACACCGGCGTCTTCTGCAACACCACATCCCCCACACCCAACGGAAACTCCCCCTGCATCCACAACAACCGATTCACCACCCCCGCATGCGACACCACCACCCCCTTCGGACGACCCGTCGACCCCGACGTGAACATCACATACACCGCATGCTCAGGCAACAACACCCCCAACCGATCCCCCACCCCCACCGGACCACCCGAAAACCCCGAAACATCAACACAACCCACATCAACAAACCCCACCCCCACCGGCAAACACCCACCATCACCAACCCGCGACAACACCACCACCGGATCCACCACACCCACCACAAACCCCACCCGCTCCACCGGCGCACCCACATCCACCGGAACGAACACCCCACCAGCCCGCACCACCGCAAACACCGCCACCAACAACTCCACCGACCGCGACAACGCCACACACACCCGCGACTCCGGACCCACCCCCAACGAAATCAACAACCGCGCAAAACGATTCACCCGAACATCGAACTCACCCCACGACAACACCACCCCACCACACACCAACCCCCCACCACCCACACCAGCAAACCGCCCATCCAACACATCCACCAACGTCAAACCCCCCACCACAACCCCCACACCATCCCAACCACCCACCACCAACCCACGCTCGGGCGCGCCCAAAATTTCCGTATCCCCTACTGGCACTGTTGGATCCGACACGACCGACCGGAGGAGGCGGACGAAACGCTCGCCGAACTCGGCGACTGTGGTGCGCTCGAAGATATCGGAGGCATAGGCGAAGGCGGCATCGAAACCCATGGGGACGCCGTCTTTGCCACGCTGCTCGGAGAGCGACAGTTGCAAGTCGAATTTGGCGACACCGACGTCGACTGGAACAACATCGACATCCAGTCCGGGTAGTTCGAGGTGGGGATCTGCGGTGTTCTGGAATTCCAACAGAACCTGGAAGAGCGGTGAGCGAGATGACGAACGCTCCGGCGCAACTGCATCGACGACTCGCTCGAACGGCACCTCGGCTTGTCCGAACGCTGCCAGATCGACTTCGCGAGTTCGTGTAAGGATCTCCTCGAAAGTCGCGGCGGTGTCAACGGTGATTCGCAGGACGACCGTGTTGACGAACATCCCGACCAGATCGTCGAGGACTTGCTCGGCGCGCCCTCCTACCGGAGTCCCGATCGCTATGTCCGGCGAGGCGCTCAGCCGTGCCAACAGAACCGCCAGCACTGCGTGCATCACCATGAACGGTGTCGTGTTGTGATTCCGAGCGAGTTCGAGGAGTTCACTGTGCACGTCTGCGGGCACCGAGAATCGGACCGATTCACCGCGCATGGATCGTTCCGCCGGTCTCGGTCGATCCAGCGGAAGGTCGATCACGTCAGGTAGACCGGCCAGGGTGGACGTCCAGTAGTCCAACTGCTTCGCCTCGAGCGTGTCCGGATCGTCGTTACTGCCGAGCAGTTCGATCAGCCATTGGCTGTAGTCGGCGTACTGCACATGCAAAGGCGACCAGTCCGGTGCCCGTTTCGCAGCCCGCGCCGCGTAGGCGCGGGTCAGGTCGCGGGCCAGCGGCTCGAGGGATGCTCCGTCCGCCGAAATATGGTGAACCACCAGCGCAAGGACATGATCGTCCGGCGTGACCCGAAAAAGGGAGCCGCGCAGGGGCACGTTCGCGCTCACGTCGAACCCCTCGCGAGCGAGACCGGCGATGCGCCTGTCCAAGGCTTCCTCGTCCACGGATACTTCCCACGCGATCTTCGACGTCACGCGTTCCGAAGGCACTACTACCTGATGGGGGCCGTCGACCGACGCCGGGTAGACGGTACGGAGCGATTCATGCCGATCGACAACATCTCCCACCGCGCGCTGCATCGCAGCGACATCCAAGGCACCTGACAGTCGGACCACCATCGGAATGTTGTAGGCCGGGGACGACGTGTCGAACTGATTGACGAACCACAGGCGTCGTTGTGCCACAGACACCGGAATCTTGTCCCTGTACGAATGTGCCTGCAGGATTGGACGCTTCGAACGCGTGCGATCAACGCGGGATGACGTCGCATCCCGCACGTGACGGGCCAATGATTCGATAGTCGGTGCTTCGAACAAAGTCCGCACCCCGAAATCGATTTCTTCAGCGGCATTTACGCGAGCGATCAGCTTCGTGGCAATCAGTGAGTTCCCGCCCAGATCGAAGAAGTCGTCACCCGCACCCACCGTCTCGACGCCTAGAACATCGGCAAAAATCTCGGCGAGCACTAGTTCCTCAGCGCCCTCGGGCGGTCGAAAGTCGTCCGACCGAGCATCGAGCCGAGGTGCAGGTAAGGCAGCGCGATCGACCTTTCCCGCCGGAGTTACCGGCAACTCGTCGAGTAGAACAAATGCCGCAGGAACCATGTACGACGGAACACGGCTCGCGACGTACCGCGTCAGCTCGGCCGTCGAGAGCGCACTTCCGCCGGCAGGCACGACGTACGTGGTGATCATCGCTGTCCCGGAGGGAGCCGCACGCGCCACGGTGACTGCATTCTCGACCTGCGGACACGACCGCACGACGCTGTCGATTTCCCCGAGTTCGATACGAAATCCGCGAACTTTCACCTGGAAGTCACTACGACCGACGTACTCGAGTCCACGGCCACGGCGCCACCGCACCAAATCCCCCGTTCGATACATCCGCTGCCCGGGGAGGCCGAAGGGGTCTGCCACGAATCGTTCTGCGGTCAACGCATACTTCCGGTGATATCCACGTGCGAGCGCGTCTCCCGAGATGTACAGTTCGCCCACAACACCGTCGGGGACGGGGTGCAATCGCTGATCGAGCACGATCTCCTCGAAGCCGCGGAGCGGACCGCCCACTGTGATGTTCTCCGACGACACCATCGGCTCGCCGATGTTCGACATGACGGTGGTCTCGGTCGGCCCGTACGCATTGCACAGCCGTCGGCCGGGAGCCCACCGCTGCACGAGATCCGGCGGACAGGCCTCACCACCGACCACCACGTCGCCGAAGTCCGAAAGGCCCTCGGGAGAAACTGTTCCGAGCGCCGCAGTAGTGACAAAACCATGCGTGACACGCTGGGATTCGAGGAAGTGAGACAGCTCGTCACCGCCGTAGATCGTGCTCGGTGCAATCACCATGGTCGCTCCGGCACCGAAAGCCAGCAGGTATTCGAAAATCGAGGCGTCGAAACTCGGTGTCGAGAAGTGCAACGTTCGCGCATCCTGGGTCGCACCGAACCGCGAACGCTGTTCGGCAGCAAGCGCTTCCAGTCCACGATGCGAGACCGTCACCCCCTTGGGGAGTCCGGTGGATCCGGACGTGTAGATCACGTATGCAGGACTGTCGGGCCGGATCGGGTGCACCCGATCGACATCGGAGATGGAGCGCACGGACAACCGTCCAAGTCGGCCACGGAACTCAGCGTCGTCGATTGCTATCCAGGAAATCGAATCCGGCAAACGATGAAGTTCGGAAACGACCGTGAGCCCCAGTACGGCGCCGGAATCGGTCAGCATGAAGCGAACACGTTCACCCGGATAGGTCGGATCCACCGGCACGAATGCCGCGCCGGCTTTGGTCACCGCCAACATCGCGACAACCGATTCGATCGAACGCGTCAAACCCAGCGCCACACTGTTTTCCGGACCGATGCCGCGGTCGATCAAGACTCGGGCCAACTTCGACGAACGCTCGTCGAGTTCTCGATACGTCAACTCGGCATCGAGATACGACAGGGCCACGCCGTCGGGGTGTGTGCGCGCCGCACCGTCGAACAAATCGGCCAGGGTGCGATGCGAAGCGCGCGGGTCACCGCGGACAGGCCGTATCGCGGATCGCTCGTCGTCGGACAAGATATCGATGTCGCCGACCATGATTGCCGGATCCGCTGTGACGGATTCCAGGACGCACGCGAGCCGCAAACCGAGGCCGCGTACCGTCTCGGCGTCGAATAGATCGGTGGCAAACGCGAGCCTCACCGAGATTCCGGACGGCGTACCCACCTCGTCGAAAGTCTCGACTGCAGACACTCCGAGATCGAAGCGGCCGATGTCGCGAGGGTGCTCGTCAGCGCCGGCGACGGACTCGAACATCACCTGTACAACCGGCGCATAGGCGGGTACATCCTCCACGTGCAATGGCTGAACCAACTGCTCGAGCCGTATCCCACTGTGCGGCAGCGCATTACTTCGGACCTCGACGACACTGCCCAAGAGTGCCGTGAACGGCGTCTCCAGATCGATGCGACTCCGGATGGCGACGATGCTCGCGTCGGATCCCGCGGGCGTACCGATCACAACATCCGAAGCACCGGACAACCGGCTCACCAGGAGAGCAAAGCTCGCATGTAAGACCGCACGAGTGTCCGTCCCGAGATCACTCGCCATCGCCGTGATCCGCGCGTGGGTGTCGGTGGCGATCAGGACCTCAACCTGTGCACTGTCCAGCGATTGCGTTGCAGGCCTGGGTCGATCGAAGGGAAGTTGCAAAAGTTCGGGCGCCCCGGCGAGCTCATGTCTCCAATACTCGAGGTGCCGGACTTCGCGTTGTCGTCGCTCGCCCTCTCGGGCCGTCGGGCCGTGAATGTCTGCGAGTTCGGCACCGGAATCAGACGCGATCAACTCTTCCAGCAAGCCGACAAAGTTCCGGTGGTGCTCGCGTAAACCCGCCTCCTCGTATCGGATCGGGTTTGCCCGGAAGTCGACACGCAGCCTGTCGCCGCTCGGATACACGTTGACCAGAAGGTCTTCCACCGGCCCGGAGGTGACGATGTGATACTCCCCAACCACCTCGCCCAACTGCACCTCCTGGCGAAACAGCATGACGTTGACCATGGGCCCGGCATATGAGTCTTCGCCTTCCAGACCGCTCGTCACGCCTGCGTCCCGACGGATGTCGTCGAGGCTGCAGCGCTGGTGCCGCAATGCACCCATGAGCTCATGTTGGACCTGGGCGAACAGTTCACCGACGGTGTCGACCGCTGCGACACGGATGAGCAGTGGCGTGACGTTCACCATCATGCCGCCCGAGTCCCGCAGCACCGCCGTAGTCCGTCCGGACATCGGAACATGAATCTGGACAGTCTCTTTCGCCGTCATCCGCGCGAGGTACAACGCGAGCGCAGCGATGACCGGTGCAGCGTGGTTCTCGGATTCGTAGAGAAGGGCACAACTTCGGTCCGACATCAGTGTGCTTTCGAGTCGGCTCTCGGTTTGCGCGGGCCCAGAAGCCTCCGCCAGGCTGGATCCGGCGAGGGTGGTATTGCGCTCAGCCCAGTACTCCCGGTCGGCGGCAAATCGATCCGACATTCTGTACCGCTCGTCGATGTCGTACAGCGTGCGCAGCGTCGCGGCACGACTCGGCTGCGAGTCCTTTCTCGCCGCCGAGGCCGAGTACCGATGCGCAATGCGGTTCATCATGGTCATGGCACCGAAACCGTCGAGCGCAACATGATGGATGCGGCTGTACCACAGATAGTGCGCGTCGCCCACGCGCAGCACAGCGGTCGCGACGATTCCGTCGACTGCCAGGTCGAGCTGCGTCCGGCAATCTCGGCGCATCCACCCGAGGGCATCCTCGATCGGATCGGGGGACCCACGGAGGTCGACAAGACGGACGGTGATCTCAGATGTCTCGTCCACGTACTGCATCGGTTGACCGTCGATCTCGATCACTTTGAGCAAAGGAGATTGAAACTCGTATGCCACCGCTCGCGTTTCGCGATCCAGCAGTTCGACGTCGAGTTCGCCGCGCAGCTCCACGTAGTGCGCTATCAGAATCGGGACTTCGGGATCGAATTGCTGAGCGAACCAGGTTGCCCGTTGGGCGGCCGAGAGCGGAAAGAGCGTCTCATCAGAAGGGTCGGTCCGACTTACCTCGAAGGGTTTCACAGCGCCCCGCCCCGCATGATCTCCGCGGCCGCCGAGTGCGTAGCCGCGTCCGAATCAACAGCGCGAAAGCAAGAGGCTGATCGCGCCTCTCAAGCAGTCGTACCCAGAATCGGCAAGCGCATGCACCGCCCCACCAGTCGATGTCACGTACGTATCGCTCATGTTTCGCGTGCCCGATATGTACTAAAAGTGTGAATGCGTCTCGTCACCTCGGTAATGTCCCACTCCGAGAAGACACATCCCCCGAGGGGAGCAGGCGCATGGACATCACCACCATTACCGACGTGATACGCCGACCACCGGATCGCCCAGGGGACGTGTGGCGTCCCGGCGACGCCTGGCTCGCGGGAGGAACGTGGCTGTTCTCAGCAGAACAACCCGACACGCGTCGACTGGTCGACCTCACCGCGCTCGGTTGGACACCACTGGAGGTCGGCCCGATTCATTTCGGTGTCGGAGCTACGTGCACCGTTGCCGAACTGTATGCGTTTGTCCCGCCGGACAATTGGCGTGCGAGTCCACTTATTCGCGTCAGCTGCGAGTACTTCCTCTCGTCTTTCAAGGTGTGGAATTCGGCAACCGTAGGCGGCAACATCTGTATGTCGCTTCCGGCCGGACCGATGATCACCCTGGCAGTTGCACTCGAGGCTTCGTTCACACTATGGGCTACCGACGGAACAGTGAGGACCGTCGACGCGTGCGACTTCGTGACCGGTGACCACCAGAATGTCCTGGAGCCGGGCGAAGTCCTTCGGAGCATCGAGTTCCCGGTGCACGCACTCACCAAACGGCACGCCCACCGCCGCTTCAGTCTCACGCACCTCGGCCGTTCGACGATCTTCATGATCGCGACGCAGACTCCTGGCGCCGACGACTTTCACCTCACCATCACCGCCGGCACCACCCATCCGATCCGGCTGACGTTCGACACCATGCCGGATGAGCACTCTCTGCGACGAGCCGTCGACTCCATTTCGGCCGACATTTGGTTCGACGATCCCAACGGAACCCCAGACCACCGCCTCCACCTCGCCCGCCACTACGCCGACGAGCTCCGAAACGAACTCACGGGGAGCCAGTCATGAGCTACACGGTGAACGACCGGCAGTTCCACGAGGAGCCGTTCCCGGGACAGTGTCTCCGGACGTTTCTTCGGCACCTCGGACACCACGGGGTGAAGAAGGGGTGCGACGGCGGGGACTGCGGGGCGTGCACAGTGTGGCTCGACGGAACACCGATACACAGCTGCATCACGCCCGCCTTTCGCGCCGACGGTCGCGCGGTAACCACGATCGAGGGACTCGGCACGCCCGAAGATCTCCATCCGATTCAGCAGCAGTTCCGGGATGCACCCGGCTTTCAGTGTGGGTTCTGCACCGCCGGGATGATCATGACCTCGGCGGCGCTCACCGACGCGCAGAAAGAAGACTTGCCGCGAGCGCTCAAGGGAAACCTGTGCCGCTGCACCGGTTACCGATCCATCGAAGACGCGGTCAACGGTGTCGGTGCTGTCGAAGTTGCCCTCCCGGGACAGGCCGTCGGAACCAGCGTCGGGGCGCCGGCGGCCACCGACCTGGTGACCGGCCGAGCCGAATACACTATGGACACCGCGATCGACGGCATGCTGCACCTGAAAGTGCTGCACTCGCCTCACGCACATGCCCGCATCACCTCCATCGACACCACCGAGGCGCTCGCCGTCCCCGGTGTCCATCGCGTCTACACCTGGAAAGACGTGCCGCGCAAGCTCTTCACCACGGCAATACATACCGACCACCTTGTCGATCCGGACGACACCTACATTCTCGACAACGTCGTGCGGTTCGTGGGTCAGCGTGTAGTGGCCGTCCTCGCCGACTCCGTCGTCGCTGCGGAAGAAGGCCGTCGGAAGGTGAAGGTCGATTACGAGATCCTGCCTTCCGTGTTCGATCCGGAAGAGGCCATGGCCGACGGCGCTCCAGCCCTGCACGGATCCGACGATCCCTTTGTTCGAGATCCCGAGCACAACATCCTGCTCGAACTTCACGGTCATGTGGGCGACGTCGAGGCAGGGTTCGCCGAGGCCGACGTCATCCACGAAGGCACCTACTTCTCGCCGCGGGTTCAGCACGCGCACCTCGAGACGCACGGTTCGATCTCCTGGATGGAAGACGGACGCCTTCACGTTCGCACAAGTTCGCAGTCCCCCTCCATCGCCAAGGTCAAACTCGCCCATCTCTTCGACCTCCGCCCGGATCAGCTACGCGTGTTCTGCAAACGCGTGGGCGGCGGGTTCGGAGGAAAACAGGAAGTGATCAGCGAGGATCTGGTGGCGCTCGCCACCCTCGACACCGGTCGTCCAGTCTGCCTCGAGTTCACCCGAGAAGAAGAGTTCACCACCGCGTCGCCGCGTCATCCGATGAAGCTCACGATCAAGCTCGGTGCCAAGTCGGACGGAACCCTCACAGCCTTTCAGTATCGCAACGTATCGAACACCGGTGCGTACGGAAACCACGGTGGAGAGACACTCTTTGCCGGCGGCGCGGCAGTATCGCTCTACCGCTGCGCCAACAAGAAGTTCGATGCGTATTCCGTGTACACCAATAACGTCCCGAGCGGCGCTCTGCGTGGGTACGGGATGACGCAACCGGCCTTTGCCGTGGAATCGGCCATGACCGAATTGGCCGTCGCGCTGAACATGGATCCGCTCGAACTGCGTCGACGCAATATCGTCCGACCGGGCGATTCGCTGATCGCACTCGAAGACGGCCCAGACGACGTGATCTTCACCGAAGACGGACTGGGGCAATGCATCGATCTGATCGACACCGCGTTGAAGCGGCAACAGGTTCCCTCGCCCGGAGACGATTGGCTGATCGGCACCGGTACCGCCAGTTCACTACATGAGACCGCGCCACCCACCGAGCACATTTCCGAGGCTTGGCTCACCCTCGGCGAAGACTGTGTATACGAACTTGCCATCGGCACAGTCGAATTCGGTGAGGGTACTTCTACGGCCCACGTGCAGATCGCCGCGAATCAGCTGGGCACAACTCCGTCGCGTGTACGAATCATTCAGTCGGACACCGACCGAACCGGTTTCGACACAGGCGCTTTCGCCAGCGCCGGCCTGTTTGTCGCTGGGAACGCGGTACTTCGCGCGTCGAATGCGCTCCGCGATCGCCTACTTGCCTTCACCGCGCACCACACCGGCGTGTCGATTGACCAGTGCTCGATGGACGACGACAAGATCGTCTGCGGTAGTACTCGATTAACACTGCAAGAGATACTCGAGGCCGCGCGCCCGCGCGGGATCCGATTCACCGAGGCGCGGAAGGCATACGGATCTCCGCGCAGCGTGGTGTCCAACACTCATGGCTTCCGGATTGCCGTCCATCGCATCACCGGCGAGATCCGCATTCTCTACAGCGTCCAAGCCACCGACGCTGGGGTGATCATCAATCCGGCGCAGGTGCGGGGACAGATCGAAGGTGGCGTCGCCCAGGGCATCGGCTTCGCACTCACCGAGAACTTCCACGTAGACGCAAACGGCGCGATGATGAACCCGAATCTACGTAACTACCGGATCCCGACATATGCAGATATCCCACGCACGGAGGTGATCCTCGTCGAGTCATCAGACTCCGTCGGTCCTCTCCGCTCCAAGGGCATGGCGGAGTGCTGCATCAATCCGGTTGCCCCTGCATTGGCGAACGCACTGCAGGATGCAACCGGGTCACGATTCCGGACGCTACCGCTCACCCCGGAACGCATCTACACAGGCCTGAACCGATGACCGCGCACACGTCGGCGGACAGCGCCGCGACGGTCATCATCGGCCAGCGAGTGCGTGCCGGACTGGAGAAAGAATTCGAGGTATGGCAGAAAGATCTCAACCGGGCGGCCGCAGATTATGCAGGCTTCCTCGGGGCAGAAATCGCTGCTCCGACGCCCACCCAACCTGATTGGGTGATCGTGTACCGATTCGACTCCATCGCTCATGTTCAAGCGTGGATCAACAGCGCGACGAGGCAGAACTACCTCGACAGCGGGCGTCAGTACTTCGACGGCCCGGCCACGCAGCAGGTAGTGAGCGGTGGGATCAGGCCTCCGGACCCACTGCTGACCGTCGTAGTGACGCACCGAGTCGGTGACGACAGCATCGACGAGTTCCTTGCCTGGCAGGATCGCCTTCGGGAGGTGGAGAGTGCTTTCGACGGATTCCGCGGCACCGAACTGTTTCGCCCCGTCGACGGTGTGCAGGATGAATGGACCCTGCTGTATCGCTTCGACAATGCTGCCCACCTCGATACGTGGCTGACTTCCCCTGAGCGACAACAACTCCTCGCCGAGGGCCGCAAGTTTCACGACTTCGAACTGCGAACCGTGGACAATTCGTTCGGCAGTTGGTTTGCCTTCGACGAGAACGGAAACGAGGCCCCTCCACCTTCGGAGACAAAAACCTCGATCGCGGTCTGGGTCGGTCTCTACCCGACTGTCGTCTTGCTTACTTTGGCGCTGTCACCGCTGAAGCTGCCACTCTGGCTCGGATTGTTGATCGGCAATCTGCTGTCGAGCTTCATCATGAGTTTCTTCACGATGCCGTACTACGTGAATCGACTCCTGCGCCGTTGGCTGCGTCCGCCTCCGGGGATTCCTGTCGCAAAAACCAACGCACAAGGGGTGGCAATCGTCGCCGCTGTGACCTTGTTCTGGGTTGTCGTCTTCTACCTCGTGACTACTCAGTTCTGGTCGCTGCCCTGAACGCTCCGGAACACGAAATGCCAGCGCATGTAACGGGGCATGATTCTTCCCCGGTGCATACGCTGGCATTTTCAGTTATGTCCGTTCACGCGGCCGTTGGTGGGCTGTTCCCGCCGATCGGCTGTTGATACGGGTCGATCGACATCGGTGGATAGAACACTGTTTTTCGGTCGGGCCCGATTTCCACCCGCCATTCGGTGTGGTGCATCGTCCGATGATGATGACCGCACAACAAGATCAGATTGTCGAGATCCGTTGGGCCACCATCACCCCAGTGAACAATATGATGGGCATCGCACCACCCCGACGTAGTTCCGCACCCCGGAAACGCACACCCGCCATCACGAACCGCCAACGCCCGCCGCTGCGGCACCGTCGCCGTTCTCGCTTCCTTACCGCAGTCGAGCGGAACACCATTCTCATCCAACAAAATTCGCGTGACCGTGCAATCGCAGGCCAACATCCGGGCAGTGTCGATACTGATCGGGCCCACCCAATCCGCCCACGCGAACCCCAGTTCCTGAGTCGACGGCAACATATCCTTCAAGGCTTTGAGGTCGGTCATGTCTTTCGCCGACGCAGTCACCGTGATGTGCGGTTTCACCCCGCCCTCGATCGGACCCAACCCCGCCCGCTCGTACCGCCGCAGTAGTTCGCAGAACCCGTCCGCCCGCCGTAGCGCCGGCGTACGGGTGTCCTTGACGCCGTCCTTCTCCGGCGTCGGCGCAGACAGGCTCGACAACAACGTGATCGGCGGGCCCCGTTCACAGCATCCAGATCACCCTTCACCGACACGCGCCCGTACAACCCTTTCGAGGCATAGAACTCGTTACGTTCGGAATCCTCGCCGACCGGAACCCCGTCCTCACGCTTGCCGTACTGCTTCTCGATCCGCCGGATCGCCGCCCGCACCGCATCACAATCGGCAATGTTCTTCGACGCCAGGCCAAGCAGGATCCCGCGAGCCTTGTCCACATCCGCCACGGTCATGTTCTTCGGCGGATGCTGACAAAACGACGCCACCTGCCGCGCCTTCAACGCATCCACGTCACCACGATGAAACGCATCCGCGACAACAGGTTCGAGCATCAACAACCGCGCCAACCCGACCAACAGACTGCACTCACCGATCTCCAAATTCGTCGAACCATGCAACCACAGCGCGATCGCCCGAAAACCCTTCCCGACCACAGTCTCACGGGAAAACATCTCCACGATCAGCAACACCATCCGCGACTGCAACTCGTGCCGGACACGCACCAGATCCAGAACCTCACTCTTGAGGCCCTCACCATCCAGCTGCCACGCTCCCCGACTGTCCATACCGAAAGTTTAATCGAACACACTTTCGATAACCAGAGACAAACCGGACAACTTCGAGAACAGGAAGGCTCGAGACACGTTGATATGAAACTACTTTCAGCAACTCTCAAAACCGGATCATCGGCCGCTGAGCGGCAGAACTCCCCCGCCGACGGGATAGGGCGGCAGCGTTCCCACAAGCGTCGGTGTCAATGTGGTCGCAGACGGATCGGCACGACCGAGAGTGAATTTCCGAACTTCGGCACCCGTTCCGTTGCTGCCGCTGACGAGGAGATCCGCGCCGGTAGTCGTGCTCGTCGTGGCCACTCCCACACCCGACTCTGGAGCGGTGAACGGGTCGAAAGCTGCAACCTCCCGAAATGCCACGTCCGTCGAATGGTGATCTGGACTCTCGAGGTACATCTCGGGTGCACCGTCGAGCCTGGATCCACTCGAGAAGACGCGGATTGATCCTTCTCCTCCGAGCATGCCTGCCACTATCGACTTTGCGCCGCCCTCGGCGCCGGCCACCCAACCCGTCGACAGAGACACCCCGTCGCGGTAGCCCTGATCGAATGCCAAGAACTGCGACGTCATTACAGGACCAGCCGTATGACCTGCGTGGTCATCGGAGCCGCCCTGCGCAGCCGCCGTCGGTTCGTACAGGTCGTAGCGGAACGTCTTGATCAACGGCTCCTCGCCCGCACCCGGTGCGGTCACGATGCTCGCTCGACCGGAGTGACTGTCAACCATTCCGGTTGCGAACGTGACTCCGCTACTCGATCCCGGGTACGGCGAGAACGAACCGAATTCTGCGGGTGCGGACCTCTTGTCCGCCGGAAGGTCGGTGGAGTAAATCTTGACCTGCGACTCCATCCCTGGGCCCGAGGCAACGATGATGTTGTCCGCCAGTGCGTTTCCGTCGATATCGACGCCGCCGATGTTCACTCCGCCACGAAAACCCACATCGAAGGGGGCAAATCTTGCCAACTCGTCGGTGAACGGCACGCCGCCGACTGCGTTGTACGCCACCACTTCCGGAGCCGAGCCTGCACCTGTTCCAGCGACCAGATCAAGCACCATGTCTCCGTTCACGTCCGCCATCGCAACACTCGGGGTGCCTTCGAACGACGGGAAGGGCGTCACAGCAGTGATCAGTTTGTCGCCGTTGGCATCGAATATCTGCACCTTGGCGGGCACGCCGGCCGAACCAGGTATCGCGACGGCATATGTCGATACCTCGGGAATCACGTTGACAGTCGCCATCAAACCGTTGTCCTCGTGATTGAGTCGGTGGCAGTGAATCACAAAGGTTCCGGTGTACTCGGTGAACTTCGTCCGCAACGTCACCGATGCTGGTTCCAGCGCATTCTCGTTCTCGTCCGTCACCGGCGCCGGCACGTTCACGTTGTCGATTCCCCAGGGCTGAACGCCCGTCGTGGTACCTGCGACGGGATCCACAACTTCCGTTACCTGGAAGTCGTTGACGTGAATATGCATCGGGTGTTCGTCGTTGTTGAGGTTCGTGATCTTCCATTCCTCAACGGAATTCAGTCGCGGTTGAATCAGCGGAATGTTGGGGAACGTGTTGTCGGCGAATTCGTAGGTGAAGGCCTTCGGATCGCTGTTGCTGGCCTTCTCGTTTCCGAACCCACCGGACACTGTGAGATTGCGGGTCACGTCGGGCGTCATCGCTGCGGTATCCACGAACGAGGTGTAGGTATCGAGCTTCTGTCCGAACTCGAAGGGAGTCGTCTTTCCTTCACCCTCGTCTGGCGTCGCACGGATCAACTGCTGAGTCGGGAACGTGAAGAATCCGTCCGCGTAACTGATCACCGACGGGTCGACGGTGACGGTTCCGAGTTCGGCGGGCGGATTGTCGGTACCGTTGTTGGTGTAGAGAATGCCTGGATTGCTCACCGGCTTCGCACCTTCGAGCGGTGGCATCTCCAGCACCAGATCGCCGGACTCCGGCATCGTCACTGCGATTGCGTATCGCGAGGCCGGCGGAATCACCAGCCTGGTTCCGTCCCCGTCCACGGGTGGCCTGACCTCGTCGAACGGGTTTCCGTCCTGCCCTACGATGGCGAACTTCGGATGGGCGCCGGTTGCGGTTTCCGTCAACGTGACCGGCATGTAGGCAAAGTCGCTGATGTTGGCAAGCACCCAGATCTCGGTCTGCCCCGGCCTCAGTTTCAGCGACGGCTGGAACTGACCGTTCACGGTGTACTGCACATCGCGTTGGTTGTCCGGCAGTGAAGGATCGGCCGGTACAGTCGTCGATTCACCCACGAAGCTCTGCAGATTGCCTGGAACGAATTGATTCTGTCCACGATGATTGGCCGGGGACAACGGTCCGGTGTACCAGTTGGTGAAATACTGCGCGCCCTCGGTGGTGTCCGAGAAATTCACCGGAGCAAGGCTCGGACGGTACGTCCCGTCGGCTAGTTCCGTACCGGCGGGTGGCGTCAACGTACTGACGAATTGGGGCCAGTTCGCGTCGTTGAGCTGTCGGCCCTTTCCTTTGCGGTCGAATACGAAGTTGTACTGCAATGCCATATCGCGAATCGGAACGTCGTTTGCCGTCACGACAGGCAGATTGCCGTCCGGCCGGCCGATTTCCAGTAGCCCGGCCAGGCCCATGTACGTCTGCTGGGCGGTGAGGGTGTGCCGGTGACTGTGATACCAGTACAGACCGTTCGGCATCGTCCCCGGAATCGCGTAGTCGTACACGTTTCCCTGGCCGGCTGGAATGTTGAGCAACACGTTGTCCGCATTGCCGTCCGGACTCACGTGCACTCCGTGCGTGTGCAGATTCAGCGGAGCCGACGTCAGCGCCGGCGGATAGATCGGCACGCCCCCGCCCGCAGGTGTGAATGCCGGATCGTAGAAGTCCTGGATCGTGAGATCCTGCAAATCGTTGTCGTAATGAATGATCAATCGCTCTCCGGGATTGACGCGGAGAGTCGGCGCCGGATAGACGTCACTCGCCGAGGTCGATCCGTCCGACGCCGTACCGCGGATGACCTCGTACCCGAAGAGCAGAAAATTCGACACGGGCGCCGAAGCGGTATCGAGCGGAATCACTCCCTGATGAGCGGACAAGCGCACCTCGAGAACACCATCTCGGCTACTCAGTTTCACCGGCTCCCGGTAGTCGACGGCGGTTCCGTCCGAGCCGTAGTTCGCGCCCACCTCGGGCGCCGATTCAGCGGACGTACACGCGGCCAACGCCATCGTCATGGACACCACTACTGCTGCGGCTAACGACTTTCCTCGCAGTGCGATCACTGGTTTCCCCGTTCCATGGTGGCGTGAGATACGTCCGATCAGCGCTCATCAGCCTATCGAGAAAACATCGGCTGAACAGTACATTCACGACAAATTGCCCACCTAGTGCCCGCTCGAGCGCTTCACCTTGCAAGCAGTCTCAGCAAACCGATCAGAAATCGAGAAGCACAGCCACGGGACCCGCAATTACGTTGAAACACATGAACACACCACAGAAGTCCACTTCCGACCACACGTCGTCAATCCACGCATCAGCAGGGAGCGCCCAGATGACCACCGCGCAATCCGTGATCCTCGACGTACCCGACCTCGTCGCAGCCGAAGCCTTCTACAACGCTCTCGGCGTCGGAGATCGAATCCAGCTACGCGAATCGAACGAACCGACAACAGGGTTTCGTGGGTACACCCTTTCGCTCGTCGTCTCCCAACCGAACATCGTCGACGCCTTCGTCGGCGCAGCACTCGCAGCAGGTGCCACCGCCTTGAAGCCTGTGAAGAAATCCCTCTGGGGATACGGCGGAGTCGTCCAGGCTCCAGACGGTTCGATCTGGAAGATCGCCACGTCGTCGAAGAAGAACGACGGGCCGGCCACCCGCACGATCGACAGCCTCGTGCTGCTGCTCGGCGCCGAAGACGTCAAGGCCAGCAAGCAGTTCTACCTCGACCGCGGACTCGAGGTGTCCAAGAGCTTCGGTCGCAAGTACGTCGAATTCACCAGTGCAGCAAACAATGTGACACTCGCACTGTATGGTCGCCGCGCTTTGGCAAAGGATGCCGGGGTTGCTCCGGAAGGCACCGGATCACACCGTCTGACCGTTGCCGGCGCGTCTGAAACCTTCACAGACCCAGACGGTTTCGCCTGGGAAGCCGCCTGCGCTTGACATCAAGCACAGATCACCGGGAAGGCGGCCGGTATCAGACTTCGGAGTTGGCCGCGTCATGCGCCGGGTACGCATGCACCAAGGCAGTAGCGAGTTTGGGCACCGCGTGAGTGAGCGAATGCTCGGCGCTGTGTGCAATCGCATGAGCTTCGGCAAGTGTTGCCCGGGGATCGATGTCGAGTTCTGCATCGGCATGCAGTCGGTGTCCGATCCACCGCATCTTCAGATCACGAACACCGAGGACTCCAGGTTCGTGCATCAATGCATGCTCTGCGTCGTCCACCAACTCAGGTTCGACGCCGTCCATCAACCTCCGGAAGACGTCTCGCGCTGCAGTCCTGAGCACCGCCACGATGGCAACGGTGATGACAAGGCCGATGATCGGATCTGCCAACGGGAAACCCAGCGCAACTCCCCCCGCCCCCAGAAGGACTGCGAGCGAAGTGAATCCGTCGGTCCGAGCATGCAATCCATCGGCCACCAGGGCCGCTGAACCGATTTGCCTGCCGACCCTGATCCGATACAACGCCACCAATTCGTTTCCGATGAAACCGATCAAACCTGCCGCCGCTACCCAACCGAGGTGCTCGATCTCGACCGGGTTGATCAATCGCCTCACCGCCTCGACACCGGCGATCACTGCCGACAGTGCGATCATGGCGAGCACGAACAGTCCGGCCAAATCCTCCGCACGCCCGAAACCATAGGTATAGCGCCTGGTCGCAGCGCGCCGACCGAGCGCGAAGGCAATCCAGAGTGGGACTGCCGTGAGCGCGTCGGAGAAGTTGTGAATGGTGTCCGCCAGCAGCGCCACCGAACCCGAGATCGCCACGATCGCGACCTGAGCAACTGCGGTGACTCCGAGCGCAACAAGACTGATCTTGACCGCCCGGATGCCGATTACGCTCGATTCCAATGCGTCGTCGACACTGTCGGCAGCGTCGTGACTGTGCGGCGAGAACACTTCGCGGACTGCCGATCGAAATCCCTTCGGCCCGTGGACATGGCGGTGGCCGTGGCCGTGGCCGTGGGACGTCTTGGGTTCGTGCGTCACGACGCACCTTCTTCTTGATCGGTCCGATCGACGTTCGCCGAGCGCTCCGGGTGTATCTCCCGAAGTTCACCTTCACTACGGTGATGCCCCGGCAATCCGGGTCCGGCATGCTCCGCATTGAAGACCGCGTCCGTAACCAGTTGGCGCACATGGTCGTTCTCCAGGCGATAGAACACCGTCGTACCATCGCGGCGCGTTCGTACCAACCTTGCCATGCGCAATTTCGCCAGGTGCTGCGACACCGAGGGCGCCGGCTTGCCGACGCGTTCCGCCAGTTCGTTCACCGAGCACTCGCGGTCTACCAATGCCCACAAAACCTGCACACGGGTTGCGTCGGCCAGCATGCGGAACACCTCGACGACGAGGTCGACTTGATCATCGGGAAGCTTACGGCGACAAACACCACTATCTGCGTTCATACGTAGATAGTAGATCATGCTGGACGCCGAAGATGACCTCTCGTCGATTCACCAGTTGTGCAAAGCTTGGCGGCAGAGCCCTTCGCCACTCGCAGACCGGGAGACAACGATGAGTACCGACGATTGGAACGCAGGAATCATTGCGGAATTTCGGGAGAACGAGGGCAAGGTAGGTGGCCCCTTCGAAGGTGCGCCCATGGTGTTGGTCCACCACACAGGACGCAAATCCGGACGCGATTTCGTGAGTCCCATGATGTATCTGGCAGACGAGCAGGATCCGAAGACCATCTACGTTTTTGCATCCAAGGCCGGTGCCCCGACCAATCCCGACTGGTACTACAACCTCGTTGCCACCGACCAGGCAGAGGTCGAGATCGGCACCGAAACATACCCGGTCTCCGTCAGCGAAGTAACCGGCGAGAAGCGTGACCGCATCTACGACGAGCAGGCCAGTCGATACCCGGGATTTGCCGAATACGCGGAGAAGACCGCTGGGATCCGCACAATCCCGGTGGTAGCCCTGACTCGCGCGTAAATCCTGGTAGCACCTCCCAGTCGTTTCCATTCGGAAACGGCTGGGATCGTTTGTACGGAATCAGGTCGCTGAAGAGGCTTTGACCTCACCCTTCGCATGCCGTCCGAGCAGCACGTATCCTACCCAGGATCCGACAACCACTGTCGCCGCGAGCGCCTGTACAAGGCCTTCGATACTCGCCGGATAGAACACGCCGGTGATGTAGTGCGAGATGAATCCGGTGGACGGCAACTCCGCGATCCCGGCCATCCGGCGGGCCCAGTTCTCGAGATTGGTCAGCGGGCAGTCGTATCCGACCGCTATCGAACCGACTCCCCAGACGACTGCAAGAAGGTGGAAACCGATGGTACGACGCCACTTCCACGCCACGAACCCACCCAGCACCACATAGAGGACAAACCCGAAGTGAACGAACACCGTTACTACTTCGATGAGCCGATACACCATCGTCGTCTCCGCTCGTGGCGCGGAAGTCCCGCAACAACCAGACTAATCCGATGTTAGTCCTCGTAGAGGTGATCTACCCGGTGTATGCAGCGGTCGTGCGAGCAGCGGCGGCTGCAGCCGCATCCGGGTCGTCGCCCGATGCGATCGCAGCTTCGGCCCACAGTTCACTGCTTCCCGCGATGAATGCCTTGGCCTCGTCGCTCGCCGACCACTCGGGTGTCTCGAGTGGCGTCGCGATCCCCAGTTCCACGTGTCGAGCCAGCCCGAGCAGTCCCATGTCCCACCCGACACCGACGGCACCTGGACCGTACTCGGCCCACCGATCCGGCTCCACGTCCGCGGCATGTTCGAAATCGAACAGAATTGCACGACGGCGCTCCTTGGTTCGGGAAAACTTCAGCTCAGTCGCTGCTGTAGATGTACCGCTACCTCTTCTCCAGCGGCGCTCTTGCCGATCGCCTTGCACAGCGCCACGCGCAGCGGAAGCCAGTGCGGTCCGTCGCCGGAGGGCATCAGCGTCGCCTCGAAGGGATGCTCACCATCGAGGGTTCCGAGCACCTTCACAGCGCGTCTGGTTCCCAGAATTTCCGCCGAGCCGGGCACGGTCAAGAACGTTGCGAACGCACCGTCTTTCTCGATGGGAGCGGTGAACGAGTAATCGAGCGGTTGTGGAGTCTTGTCAGTGGCCATCTCGCGTCACTGCTCAGCAGCGAGCAGGACGTCGGTGTCGAAACACGTGTGAGTGCCGGTGTGGCACGCGGCGCCCTCCTGATCAACGATCAGCAAGACGGAATCGCCGTCACAGTCGAGGCGCACCTCGTGCACGTACTGGGTGTGCCCCGACGTCTCACCCTTGACCCAGTACTGCTGCCGCGAGCGCGAATAGTACGTCCCCTTACGGGTTTCCAGTGTTCGCGCGAGCGCTTCGTCGTCCATCCACGCGACCATCAGCACATCACCGGTCGACTTCTCCTGCGCAACCGCGCTGAACAGTCCGGCGTCGTTTCGCTTCAGCTTCGCCGCGATTGCGGGATCAAGACTCATAGGACGTTTATACCTTCCACCTGTGACTTCCGTGGAATTCCCCTGCACGGCCGCCCTAGAATGGAAGTTCCTTCGCTTCTCGCTCTGGAAGAAGATCCGACATGAACCATCAGCATCATGACGGTCCGCACCCGGAGTACATCTGCCATCTCGCGAACCCGAGTACCGATCGCGTCCGAACCCGCCACGTCGTTCTCGGCATCGGCCCAGGTGCTACCAGCAAGAATGTACTCAGCTACGCACTGACGCTTGCCGCCAAGGAGGATTCAGCCCTCCACGTCGTTCACTGCATCACGTCAGAGGACCTACCTGTCGAAACCGACTCACCAGAATTCGAAACGCGTCTGCACGACGAGATGGTGTCGCAACGCGAGCAGACAACCTCGGCACTTGCCTCGCACGCCGACACCTGGACGTACGACTGCACCTATGGAGACCCGGCCGGTGTCATTCTCGCAACCGCGGACAAATACGACGCATTTACCATCGTGATCGGATCTCCGCGAAAAGGCGCTGCCTCCGCGGTGAGCCGACTGATGCACATCTCGGTCACTTCCCGACTGAACCGGCAGAACCGTTATCCCGTGATATCGGTTCCGACCGGAGTCAGCTCGGCAAGATAGCCGAACGCGGGACAAGCCCGCCTAGATGATCGAATAGTCCTCGAGCGGAAAGCGTTTCGCTTCGACGAACGCATTCCGTGTAGACGTGGGCCGCAGAATCGCAGCCTCGCCGTGCTGATTGAAGTAATAGCTTCGTGCAGTCTGGCAACTACCGCCGTAGAAGACGGAGTCCGCCAGGTTCTCGGTCATCCGGTCGAGAAACTCGGCGTTGGCAGTTTCGGTGACCTCGAATGTTTCCGCGCCGCGCCGTTTCACCTCGCCGAACAGTCGATCCATGTGCTGCATCTGGGATTCGATCGTCGTGAAGTAGGACAACCCGCTGTACGAGTACGGACTGGCGAGCGTGAGGAAATTGGGGAAATACGGAACCGCGACCCCTTCGTAGGCCTGGAAACGGTTGTCGCGCCACCACTTACCGAGGTTTCGTCCCTCGCGGCCGATAACCTCGATGGCTGGAAAATTCACATCCCAGAGGTTGAATCCCGTTGCCAGCACCAAGGTGTCGATCTCGGTCTTGCGACCGTCGGCGGTGACGATTCCGTCGGCAGCGATGTGGTCGATCGGCGTCGTTTCGAGATGCACGTTGTCCTTGGTGAACGTACGGAAGTAGCTGTTGGAAAATGTGGGACGCTTGCACCCGAAGTCGTAGTCCGGTGTGAGTTGTTTGCGAAGGCTGGCGGCGCTGACCTGGGACCGCAGAAACGCACGTGATGCGGCCGCCGCACCCTTGTTCAACAGTTTGACCTGCTTGTAGTGCAGGACCGCGCTGACCATGATCATTTCTAGGATCGACGAACTGACAGCGCGCGCGATTCGCTGGGTGAGCGGAATACGCGAGAACAGCTTCTGCACTGCATTCGGAATGGGGACGTCGATCTTGGGAACCACCCAGATCGGGGTGCGTTGGTAGACGGTCAACTCTGCGGCCTGACGCGCCACCTCGGGGATCAACTGCACAGCGGTGGCGCCGGTTCCGATGATTGCGGTCTTGGTGCCGGACAGATCGTAGGAATCGTCCCAGGCCGTGGTGTGGATGATCTTGCCGGCGAAGTCGCCGATACCGGAGATGTCGGGCCGATGCGGTTGCGAGAGGAAACCCGTCGCAGTCAGGAGGTACTTGGCAGTGATGTCCGGCGCGCCTTCGACGGATACGACCCAGTGCGAGGAATCCTCGTCCCAGCGGGCTCCATTGACCACGGCACCGAACGTCATGTGCTTCCGCAGATCGTACTTGTCCGCGACGTGATCGGCGTACTTCTTCAGTTCCGCGCCCGGCGCGAAGAGCCTGGACCAGTTCGGATTGGGCTCGAACGAATACGAGTAGGTGACCGACGCGATGTCGACAGCCAGACCGGGATAGCGGTTGACGTGCCAGGTTCCACCCAGATCGTCCTCGCGCTCGAGGATCGCCAGGTTGTTCAGGCCAAGCCGCTTGAGTTGAATGGCCGCACCCATTCCGCCGAAGCCCGCCCCCACTACTACTGCGTCGTACTGCACTGCCATCGGAGAATCCCTCTCGTGAACTGCACATCAGAAAAACTGCACATCAGAAACTGACACGTCATTCCGTTATTGAGAACGGTATCATTCCTGATGTGACGAAGGCCATGACCAGAGCGGAACGAAAAAAGGCGGAATTGCGCCGCGAGATCATCGACGCATCATTCGAGTGCTTCGCCCAGCGCGGCTATCACGCAACCGGAATTGCCGACATCGCAACAACTCTCGGAATCGGCCACGGGACCTTCTACCGGTACTTCGAGAACAAGCGCGACATCATCGATCACGTCATCGACGACCTCGTCGCAAAGATCATCAGCGCACTGGCCACCGAGAATGCTCCCGACGCCGCCAGCACACTGGACGAGTACCGCGCCCAAGTGGGACGGATCGCCGAGGCGCTCCCCCGCATCTTCTTCGACGACCCCCGCATCCCGCGGGTTCTGCTGTTCGAGACGACGGGCGTCGACGCCGATCTGACGGGCCGGATGCTCGATCTACTCGACCAGTCGGCATCGTTGACCGCGGCGTACCTGCACCACGGAGTCGAATGCGGCTATCTACGCGCCGACCTCGATGTCGACAACACTGCCCACGCCGTCAACGGCATGATGCTGGCAAGTGCGATTCAAGGATTGCGAGCCGGTTCGTCCGTCGACTGCACGGCGTTGAACCAAGCCATCAGCCGCCTCATGTTCGACGGAATCCGCGCCGAGAACGCCTAGCGAACGACGATTCCCTCGGCACGCATCGCATCCTTGACCTCCGGGATGCTCAGATCGCCGAAGTGGAAGACACTTGCTGCGAGAACTGCGTCTGCGCCCGCTTCGACTGCAGGGGCAAAGTGCTCGACCAGGCCGGCACCGCCACTGGCGATCACCGGTACGTGGACTGCCGCCCGGACAGCGCGGATCATCAGAAGGTCGAAGCCCGCTTTGGTGCCGTCGGCATCCATCGAGTTGAGCAGGATCTCCCCCACTCCCAACTCTGCACCACGCTCGGCCCACTCGACAGCGTCGATCCCGGTGCCGCGCTTGCCCCCGTGCGTCGTGACCTCCCACCCCGACGGTGTGTCCGGCTGCCCCTGGGGAACGGTGCGGGCATCGACCGAGAGGACGATGCACTGCGAGCCGAAACGCTCACTCAGTTCCTTCAGCAGTTCCGGGCGCGCAATCGCCGCGGTGTTGACGCTGACCTTGTCGGCACCGGCACGCAGCAGACGATCGACATCCGCGACCGTGCGCACTCCACCGCCGACGGTCAGAGGAATGAAAACCTGCTCGGCAGTGCGACTTACGACGTCGAGCATCGTGCCGCGATCCGACGTGGAGGCGGTCACGTCCAGGAAGGTCAGTTCGTCGGCGCCCTGAGCGTCGTACGCTGCCGCGAGTTCCACCGGATCTCCGGCGTCGCGAAGATTCTCGAAATTGACACCCTTGACCACTCGCCCGGCGTCGACGTCGAGGCACGGAATCACACGAACTGCGAGGGTCATGACTGTGGTCCTCCTGAGGACGAAGCGCGCGGATCACCGAGCGCGTTGAGGATATCGAGAATCTCACCGTGGATGCCCGGAGCGGCAGCGAGCACCGACTCCGATTCTACGGTCCACGGGCGGCCGGCCAGGTCGGTGACCACCCCGCCCGCACCGCGAACGAGCGCGACCCCGGCCGCGTTGTCCCACGCGTTGCGGCCGTAGACGATCGCACCGCCCAGGATGCCGGCCGCGGTGAAGGCCAGATCGACTCCGGTTGAACCGTGTATCCGGATCCGCGAGGACACCTTGCTGATCTCGGCGAGGAGGTCGAGACGGAAACTGCCGGGGATCCGCCCTCGACTGTTGACGTTGAGCGCACCCAAGCCGACGATCGACGACGCCAGATCGGTTGGCTCCAGCGGCGGTACGGCGATTCCATTGACCAACAACGGACCGCCGGCGCGAGTCGCGTACGTGTGACCGATCAATGGAAGCCATGTCAATCCGAGCACCGGAACACCGTCGTCGAGAAGCGCCAACAACGTTCCGGCAGTGGGCAATCCGGCCGAGTAGTTGAAAGTACCGTCAACGGGGTCGAGAACCCAGACGAGCCCGGAACCGACGTCGGGACCGCCGAATTCCTCGCCGTGCACCTCGATGCCGGTCTGCTCGAACAACTCCGCGGTCAACCGCTTCTCGAGCGCAAGATCGACCTCGGTGGCAAAATCACCCCAGCCCTTGCGGACCGCACTCGGGGCGCCGACACCGGAGACGAACTGATCGTGGACGCCGTCGAGAAGCCGACCCGCAATCGCGAGAAGTTCGTCGAGGTCACGCGTCGGAGTCATCTGGAAAATCTATCCGGAAACTGCTGCCAGTGCTTCGGGGAGAGTGAAGCGACCGGCATACAATGCCTTGCCCACGATCGCGCCCTCGACACCCTGATCAACCAGGCTGGAAATGGCGAGTAGATCCTCGATGGTCGACACACCACCGGAGGCGACGACGTGCGCGTCGGTGACCGCGCAGACCTGGCTGAGAAGTTCGAGATTGGGACCGGTGAGTGTGCCGTCCTTGGAGACGTCGGTGACGACGTAACGAGTGCAGCCGTCACGGTCCAGACGCGCGAGGGTCTCCCACAGATCGCCGCCGTCGGTGACCCAGCCGCGACCACGGGTGCGGTACTGACCGTCGACGAGACGAACATCGAGGCCGACAGCGATCTTGTCGCCGTACTTGGCCAATGCACGCGCACACCACTCGGGATCTTCGATAGCGGCAGTACCGAGATTCACGCGAGCACAGCCGGTGGCCAGTGCGGCTTCCAGGGAAGCGTCGTCGCGGATTCCACCGGACAGTTCCACCTTGACCGTCAGGTCGCCGATGACGCCGGCCAACAGTTCACTGTTGGACCCACGCCCGAAAGCAGCGTCGAGGTCGACAAGATGCACCCATTCGGCACCGTCGTTCTGCCACGCAAGAGCAGCGTCGCGGGGCGACCCGTAACCGGTCTCACTTCCCGCCTCTCCTTGCACGAGGCGAACAGCTTCACCGTTGACGACATCTACAGCAGGCAAAAGGACCAGGCTCACGTGCGGTAACCCTAGTAGGTCAGGACCTCGAACCGTCTTCCGGGTCACCGAACGCTTTTCGGGTCATCCGCTTGGATACGACGCCCATTGCCGCAATCGCAGCGACGACCCCCACGAGACCGATCACGAGGCCGACGCCCGGCGATGGTTTGAGAACAACGATGACGACGGTTGCGACCGCCAGCGCAGCCACAGCGGCGCCGAGCGAGAACAACGCCAGACGGGCGAGGGAGAAATCGTCACCGCGGTTCGGTCCGGATCCCCCGGTCACAAACTCTGCACCCAGTTGCTCAGCAACTCGGCGCCTGCGTCACCGGATTTCTCGGGGTGGAACTGCGTTGCCGACAACGCACCGTTCTCGACGGCAGCGAGAAACTTTCCGCCGTGATCGGCCCATGTCAGCTTCGGGGGTGCAATGTGCTCGGACGGCGCGAGCTCCCAACTCTGCACACCGTAGGAGTGGACGAAGTAGAAGCGGGTATCGGCGTCTATGCCCTTGAACAGGGTGCTGGACTCCGGCGCCTCCACGGTGTTCCAGCCCATGTGCGGCAAAACCTCTGCTTGCAGCCTCTCGACGGTGCCGGGCCATTCGCCACAGCCCTCCGCCTCGACACCGAATTCGACTCCCCGGTCGAACAGAATCTGCATGCCGACGCAGATGCCCAGCACCGGTCGGCCACCGGCCAGGCGTCTGCCGATGATTCGGTCACCCTGCACTGCACGCAGACCTTCCATGCAGGCCGCGAACGCGCCGACGCCGGGCACCACGAGACCGTCGGCCGCCAGTGCAACCTTCATGTCGTTGGTCACCTCCACCTGCGCCCCGGTGCGCGCCAGTGCGCGAGTAGCCGAATGCAGGTTGCCGGAGCCGTAATCGAGTACAGCAATCGTGGAAGCGCTCATGCCCCAACTCTATCGGGCAACCCTGCTGCCGATCACTTTGCCGCCCGCGGCCAGTGCCGGGAGCAGAGCGACAACGACCGCGGAGACCGCGAAGACCCACGCATAGCCGGCAGTCGTGGCCACGAATCCCAACGCCAGTGCACCGATTCCGGTGCCGGCGTCGTAGCCGATGTTCCAGATCGCGCTGGCGGATCCGAGTTGCCTCGGGCCGGCAGCCTGAAACGCCATGACCAAGGACTCGTTCTGCACCGCCCCGAACCCCAGCCCGAAAAGGACCGCCGCGCAGAACAAGACCGGCGTCGACCCGCCGTCGACGTTGATCGCGAACAGCACCAATCCGATCGTCGACGACGCCAATGCCGGCGCGAGTGTCCGACCACTGCCGAGACGATCGGCGATCAGTCCCGCCGAGTACCGGCCGACCAACATCGACCCACTGGCGGTCGCCAACACCACTCCAGCAACGGCCGCACGCTCCGAGATTGCGATCGGCAGTAGAGACGACAATCCGCCGAACGAGGCGGACACACACGCCAGAGCGAGCACCGGAACCAAGACGGCGAACACACTCAGTCGAACGGATTCCCCGGTCGGCTGGGCGAAGATCTTCGGCAACCCGGCAATGGCCACCAGCGCGAGCGCCGGGATCAGCGCACCGAGGACGAACACCGGTGTCGCCGACCACCGTTCCATGATCGCAAGCCCCAGCGGAAGCCCCGCCATTTGTGACGCTGCGATCGCGATTCCCTGAGCACCGGTGGCACGGCCCAGAATTCGTTTGGGCGCCAACTCCGCCACCAGTGCACTGCCGGCCACCGTCAGCATGCCGAAACCGATACCACGCACCGCGGAAACCGCCAGGACAGGGCCGGCGTCGGCCGAGATCAACAGCACCAACGACGGTGGGCCGAGGAGCAGACACCCGACCGCCAGCACGCGCCGGTAGCCCTGCGTCCGCAACAACCGAGGCACGAGCAGTTGCGTCAAGACCGTGGCCGCCATGAAGACACCGGTCACCGATCCGGCAAGCGCATCCGATCCGCCGGACTGCGCAACCAGCAACGGCACCACCGGCAACAGCAACGACCAGCCACCGAAAGCTGCTGCCGCCATGATCAGGACACCGATCATGCCCGGTGTGCGAAGCAACCCCGGCGATGGAGCAGGATCTTGCGTCTCAGATACAGTCACTTTTCGCGTCTCAGACACAGTCACTTTTCGCGTCACAGACGCAGTGCGCCCGCTACCGCCGCCAGAACCGCCAACGCCAGAAGGATTCCCGACGCAAGCTTGTTGACCTTGAACATCGAGTAGGCGCCGCCCACGGCAATACCCGCGCCGATGAACAGTAAGTAGGTGAAGAGGACGCTCACAGTGTGCCCTTCGTCGACGGCACGCCGCTCACGCGCGGATCCGGCTCGACCGCCTCACGCAGAGCTCGCGCAACGGCCTTGTACTCCGCCTCGGTGATGTGGTGCTGATCGCGGCCGTACAGAACCCGAACGTGCAGTGCGATACGTGCATTCAATGCGATCGACTCGAACACGTGGCGGTTGATCACCGCGTGATACGGAACGCCCGGGTACCCGCCGATGACGGAATGCACCATGTAGTCGGGCTCACCGGTGTGCACGCAGTACGGGCGACCGGAGACGTCGACCGACGCGTGCGCCAGCGTTTCGTCCATCGGGATGAAGGCGTCACCGAAACGACGGATGCCCTTCTTGTCGCCGAGAGCCTGGCCGAGTGCCTGGCCGAAAACGATCGCGGTGTCCTCGACGGTGTGGTGAGCGTCGATCTCGACGTCGCCCTTCGCCTTGACGTCGAGATCGAAGCTGGCGTGAGTACCCAAGGCATTGAGCATGTGGTCGAAGAACGGAACGCCGGTGGAGACGTCGACGATGCCGGTCCCGTCCAGATTCAGTTCGACGACGATGCTTGATTCCCGAGTTGTTCGTTCGATCCGCGCGATGCGATCGCTCATGCCGTCTCTCCTGAATTCGTGTCGACCAGCTGGGTGCCTGCGATTTCGTCACTGGCCTTGATGAACGCGTCGTTCTCGGCTTCGAGTCCCACGGTGGCCCGCAGATATCCGGGGATGCCGATGTCGCGGATGAGAACCCCGCGGTCGAGGTATTCCTTCCACGCCTGTGCACTGTCGGTGAACTGACCGAACAAGATGAAGTTCGCGTCACTGGGAATCACTCGGAAACCGGTGTCCGCCAGCGCCTTCGACACTCGATCGCGCTCGGCGGACAAGGCGTGCACACTGCCGAGGGTCTCGTCGGCGTGACGCAGGGCGGCACGTGCCGCCGCTTGCGTGACCACCGAGAGGTGATACGGCAAGCGCACCAACAACAGTGCGTCGATGAACGCGGGAGCGGCGGCGAGGTAGCCGAGTCGGCCACCGGCAAACGCGAAAGCCTTGCTCATGGTGCGGGTCACAACCAGCTTGGCCGGGAACTCGTCGATCAGCGTCATCGCGCTGGGGGCAGCGGAGAACTCCGCGTACGCCTCGTCGACGATCACGATGCCCGGCGCCACGTCGAGGATGCGTCGCAGTTCCGCAATGCCGACGCTGTGTCCGGTCGGGTTGTTGGGGCTGGTCACGAACACGACGTCGGGTCGGCGTTCCGCAATCACGGTGACGGCAGCATCCACGTCGAGTGCGAAGTCGTCCCGACGGAAGACCTCGACCCACTCGGTATCGGTACCGTCGGCGATGATCGGGTGCATCGAGTACGAAGGCACAAAACCCATCGCGCTACGTCCCGGACCTGCGAACGCCTGAAGAAGTTGCTGCAGAATCTCGTTCGATCCGTTTGCCGCCCACAGATTGTCGACGGTGACCGGTACACCTGTCTGCTTCGCCAGGTACGCCGCCAGATCCGTCCGCAACGCGACAGCGTCACGGTCGGGGTAGCGGTGCAGTTCCTTTGCGGCTTCGCGCACGGATTCGGCCACATCGTCGATGAGCGCCTGGGTCGGCGGATGCGGGTTCTCGTTCGTGTTGAGCTGAACCGGAACCGTCAACTGCGGTGCGCCGTACGCCGACTTTCCACGCAGGTTCTCGCGAATCGGAAGGGCGTCGACCGAAATCGACTCTCCAGGAGCACTACTCATCGCAGAGCCTCGAATCGCAGACGCACAGCCTCGCCGTGAGCCGGCAGGTCCTCCGCATTGGCCAGCGTGATGACGTGTCCGGCAACGTCTTTCAGTGCAGACTCGGAGTAGTCGATCACGTGGATTCCACGAAGGAACGTCTGCACACTCAGACCGGAGGAGTGGCGTGCACACCCGGCCGTCGGCAGAACGTGGTTGGAGCCGGCGCAGTAGTCGCCGAGACTGACCGGCGCCCACGGGCCGACGAACACGGCACCAGCGCTGGTGACCTGAGCTGCCACCCCCGTTGCATCCTCGGTCTGGATCTCGAGGTGCTCTGCCGCATACGCATTGACGACGCGCAGACCAGCGGAAACATCAGAAACGAGCACCGTGCCCGACTGGCTGCCGGTCAGTGCCGTGGTGACGCGCTCGCGATGCTTGGTGATCTCGAGCTGCGCAGCCAGAGCCTTGTCGACCGCGTCGGCCAAGTCGACGCTGGTCGTGACAAGAACGCTGGCGGCCATCACGTCGTGCTCGGCCTGGCTGATGAGGTCGGCGGCAACGTGGACCGGGTCAGCGGTGTGGTCGGCGAGGATCGCGATCTCGGTGGGGCCGGCCTCTGCGTCGATGCCGACCAGTCCGCGGCACAGACGCTTGGCGGCAGTGACGTAGATGTTGCCGGGACCGGTGATGAGGTCGACCGGGACAAGCTCGGTTCCATCGGTGTCGGTTCCGCCGTAGGTAAGGAGGGCGACGCCCTGTCCGCCGCCGACGGCCCACACCTCGTCGACGCCGAGCATGGCTGCTGCGGCAAGGATGGTCGGGTGCGGCAATCCGCCGAAGTCGGCTTGGGGCGGCGAGGCGACAACAAGTGATCCGACGCCGGCCGTCTGAGCCGGCACGACGTTCATGACAACGCTGGACGGGTACACGGCATTGCCGCCGGGCACGTACAGCCCGACGCGCTCGACCGGAACCCAACGCTCGGTGACCGTGCCACCCGGAACGACCTCGGTGACGGTGTCCTTGCGACGCTGGTCGGCGTGCACCTTGCGGGTGCGCTCGATCGCAACCTCGAGGGCTTCCTTGACTGCGGGGTCGAGTTCACGAAGTGCGCGCTCGAGCTCGGCCGCGGGTACACGAACCGAAGCCGGACGAACGCCGTCGAACTTCTCGCCGAATTCGAGGGCGGCTTCTGCCCCGCGATCACGGACGGCTTCGACCATCGGGCGAACCTGATGCAGTACCGCGTCCACATCCACTCCACCTCGGGGAAGCGCGGCGCGAAGTTCGGCCGTGGATGGGGTACGACCACGCAGGTCGGTGCGGGCAAGCATGAGAGTTCCTCTCGTACGCAAACGGGGTGCCTGTGCAAGCGGCAGCAAACCGGTCCGGCATCACAGGCCCTGAACAGCGCGCCTGAAACACAGAACTGATGTCAATTATCCAGGATAGGCGCACCCCGTTTTTCACCGGTCCACCTGCAACGCTCACTGCAGGTCCGGCGCCCGCCGCCGGGCAAGTTCGATCAGCTCGTCCCTTCGAGGTGTTGCCACCGAGATTTCACGGCCGTCATGCAGACGAAAGCGGACCCCGTCGCCGGGAGATGCGAGAATTACCCGCAAACCTGGGCCGGTCATTCGATAACCGATTCCGGAGCCCATCCCGATATGTACTGCAGTGGCAGACACAACTTCGTCCCACCGAAATACCTGACGCAGCCCCGGAGACAGCGCGATCGACACTCGTTCGACGTCTGTGGTGATGATCATGCGCACCTTCCACATGTACGCGGCCAACCCGAAGGACAGGACCGCGGACAACACGGCGCCGACGTAGCCCGCCGAGTCGCGATCCACGATTGCCGCGAACCCGCAGACAATTACCAGGACAATTCCGAGGACGACGCACAATGCGACCGCCGACCGCCGCAGTAGTGGGCTCAGGGGAATGGACTCGTGAAATTCGCGCACAGCACCCCCGCCTCGATCGCCGACAACCCCACCCCGAGGAATGACACCGGGAACACGACCATCCCATTACTCGCGCTTTTATAACAAACACGTCACGCACAGCTAGGGTCCAAAGTCGTGACAGACAGTGACGTGGCCACGACCGCACCTCCGGCCTTGCCGACCCCTCAGCGATCCAGCGGACCGAACCGAGCACGGATCGTTGCGATTGTCGCATCGATCCTCGGCATAGTTTTGTGCGGATCAGTGCCGTTCCTGCCGATCGAGCAGGACACCGCCGCCGTCAACTGGCCGCAGGCCGGGTCGACGACAAGCGTCGAGGCGCCATTGGTCTCGTACACACCGTTGCGCATGGAGGCATCGATTCCGTGCGCGTCGATCAGTGAGTTGGCCGCCACCGGCGGAACGCTCGTCTCGACTGCTCCCCCGGGTGCCGCCGATGCGCGCCGCTTCGGATTTGTTGCCACCGTCTCCCCCGAATCCTCCGACGCTCCCGCTCGGGTCGACGTTGTCCTACGCGATCGAGTGTTGCTCTCGACACCCGTCGCTGATCTGCCGAGTGGATGCGCACTCACGCTCGCCGCCGAGCCGACCCGAACCACCTTCAGTGCCACCGGTTCCGAACCGCGCGTCATCGAGGGCGACAGCCGGCCACAGGTAGTCGGCGTCTTCAGCGACCTCGATTCGGCGGCAGCCGGTTTGAACGTCTCGATCGAGGCGGACTCTCGCTTCACGTCGAGCCCGTCGGTGATCAAGACTCTCGCCATGATTCTCGGGGCACTCACGGCTCTCGTGTCCCTCTTCGCGCTGCACCGCCTCGACAACCGCGACGGCCGGGGCACACGCAAATTTCTGCCCGCCCGATGGTGGAAGTTCACCGTCCTCGACGGCGTCGTCGTCGGAACGCTGGTGCTGTGGCACTTCATCGGCGCTACCACCACCGACGACGGCTACCAGTTCACGATGGCAAGAGCCTCCGAGCAATCGGGCTACATGTCCAACTACTTCCGGTGGTTCGCGGTCCCCGAAACCCCGTTCGGAACGCCGTATTACAACATCCTCGGACTCCTGGCCCACGTCAGCACCGCAAGCCCCTGGGTCCGTCTGCCTGCTCTGTTGGCAGGCATCATCACCTGGCTCGTCATCAGCCGGGAGGTTGCGCCTCGGCTGGGCGCCGCCATTCGCGGAAATCGACTCGCCCTCTGGACCGGCGCGCTTGTCTTCCTCGCATTCTGGCTTCCGTTCAACAACGGACTGCGCCCCGAACCGATCGTTGCCCTCGGCGTGCTGCTGACCTGGTGCTCGATCGAACGCGCCGTCGCGACGAGACGACTTCTGCCGGTCGCAGTCGCGATCCTGATCGCCGGATTCACCTTGACTGCCGGCCCTTCCGGCCTCATCTGCTTTGCCGCACTCATCGCCGGAATACGCCCGATCATGCGCATCATCATCGAACGTGCGCGCACCACCGGTTACGTCGCGGCTGTCGGGCCACTGCTAGCTGCCGGACTCTCGATTCTCATCCCCGCGTTCGGCGATCAAAGTCTGGCCGCCGTCATCGAGATGCAACGCGTCCACTCGATCTCACCGAATCAGCCCTGGTTCGACGAGTACCTCCGCTATCAGTACCTCTTCAACATCTCCGTCGACGGTTCCCTGACTCGCAGATTCGGTGTGTTCGTCATGGTTCTGTGCCTTGGCGTCTGCACCGCGATGATGCTGCGCAAGGGGGGCCGGATTCCCGGTTTGGCCGCCGGCCCGTCACGCCGCGTCGTCGGGCTGACGATCGGCGCACTGCCACTGCTGATGTTCTCGCCGACCAAGTGGACGCACCACTTCGGAATCTTTGCCGGACTCACCGCCGTTCTGGCGATGATGACGGCCGTCGCCGTAGGAACAAAACTCCTGCGCTCGCCGCGCAATCGGGCCCTCTTCGCGGCGGCCGTCCTGTTCCTCCTCGCGGTGGCATTCACCGGCAGCAACAGCTACTACTACGTGTCCAGCTACAGCGTTCCGTGGTGGGACAAGCCTGTGTCCATCAGCGGACTCGGCGCGAGCACCGTCCTCCTCGGGCTGACGGTGCTGATGCTCGGCGTCGCCGCGTGGTACTTCTTCCGTGAGCCGTACACCGCGGGGAAGGAACCGTCCGCGAAGCACGCTCGACTGCTTGCCATCTCGCCACTGACGGTTGCCGCAGGTGCCATGGTCCTCTTCGAGGTGCTGTCCATGGCCAAGGGCGCGATCACCCAGTACCCGGCCTATTCGGTGGGCCGTGCAAACGTCGACGCCGTTCTCGGCCAACACTGCGGACTCGCCAACGACGTTCTGCTCGAGACCGATCCGAACGCCTCGATGCTGACGCCCCTCTCGGGCAGCGTCGCCACAGGACTGTCCGCCGGTGGGGCTACGGGATTCGATCCGAACGGCGTCGCCTCCGACCTTCGAGCAGACAAGGAAGCCACGGCTACCGGCGGCGCGAACACCGTCGACACCTCCGAGGACACCGCCGGCAACTCGGCCGGAACCGGCGGTGGCGCCGGACAGACCGGAGTCAACGGCAGTTCGGTCGCGTTGCCGTTCGGTCTCGACCCGGCGACAACACCCGTCATGGGTAGTTACGGTCAGCCCTCCCCCGGCACTCTGACCAGTGACTGGTACCAACTCCCCGACGTGGGCGAGAACGCCACGCGTGGCGACATCATCTCGATTGCCGCGGCTGGTCGTGTTCGGTCCGTCGACAAGGACGGAATCGTCACCTACGGCCAGAACGTCGAGGTCGAGTACGGCACAGCGCGTGGCGTCGACGATGCCGAAACAGACGCTGTCGAAACACTCGGAAAGATCGCGCCCCTCGACATCGGCCCGGCGCCGTCATGGCGGAACCTGCGTGTGCCGTTGGACCAGATTCCCGTCGAAGCCAACAGCATTCGACTGGTCGTCAGCGACTACGACAGCAAGCCCGACCAATGGGTGGCCGTCACCCCGCCGCGGGTTCCGAAGACCCAGAAGCTCAACGACGTCGTCGGTTCACAGGCGCCCGTCATGCTGGATTGGGCTGTCGGACTGGCATTCCCATGCCAACGCCCCTTCGATCATCGGGTCGGTATCGCCGAGGTCCCCGAGTATCGGATCCTTCCCGACCATTCCGGTGCGCTCGTGACCAGTGCCTGGCAGGACCACTACGGTGGTGGACCGTTGGGGTGGATCGATCTGCTCCTGACCGCGCAGACCATTCCGTCGTATCTCGACAACGACTGGGCTCGCGACTGGGGTTCGATCGAGAAGTACACACCGATCGATCCGAGTGCAGTACCTGCCCAGGTCGACGAAACGACCGTTCAGCGCTCCGGGACGTGGAACCCGGGATCGATGACCATGGTTTTCTGAGCGGAATTTCTGAGCGGCTGGGTCACTGAGTGACACGGTCCAGCCGCGGGCGGATCGGACGAAACGCCTGCGACTGGACACTTGTATGACTTAGTCTCCCAGGCATGGGAGCCCTGTCACGGTCTATCGCGCCTGCGCTGATGGCACTGACGTGCCTGTTCGGGGTGCTGGCCCTTCCCGCTCACGCCTCGGCTGAGGTACCGGATGACTTCCTCTGGGGCGTTGCCACCTCCGGGTTCCAATCGGAAGGTTCGTCGCCGGACAGCAACTGGTCTCGATACTCCGATTCCGGACGAACCCACGACAAGATCGGTGACTCGGTCGACTTCCGTCATCGCTACGCCGAGGACATCGACCGGGCGGCCGATCTGGGATCGAAGGTTTTCCGATTCGGCGTCGAGTGGGCGCGAGTTCAGCCCGCCGCCGGGAGCTGGAACGAGACCGAATTCGCCTACTACGACGACGTGGTAGCTCACATCCGCGCGCGGGGCATGACTCCGATGATCACACTCGACCACTGGGTGTATCCGGGATGGGTTGTCGATCAAGGCGGCTGGACAAATCCGAAGACGGAAGCCGATTGGCTGGTCAACGCAGAGAAGGTAGTCGAGCGGTACTCCGGAGTCGGGGCGCTCTGGATCACGATCAACGAGCCGACTGTGTACGTTCAGCGCGAATTGACCTACGGCGGAATCGCACTCACCCAGGCGCCGTCGATGTTCGACTCATTGGTCCGAGTCCACCGGGCGATCTACGACCGCATCCATGTTCTCGATCCCGGTGCCCGCGTAAGCAGTAATTTCTCCTTCATTCCCGGCGTGTCCGAGGCGATCGATTCGGTATTCACGGATCGAGTGCGCGACAAGCTCGACTTTCTCGGCATCGACTACTACTACGGTGTGGCCCTGAACAATCCGACTGCCGCGTACGCCGCACTCGACGAGTTCTACAACGTCACGCCGCAGCCCGAAGGCCTGTACGACGCATTGATGCGGTACTCGGGCAAGTATCCGGAACTCCCCCTCTACATCGTCGAGAACGGCATGCCCACCGACAACGGAGCGCCGCGCGCCGACGGATACACACGCGCGAATCACTTACGCGATCACATCTATTGGATGGAACGCGCCCGAGAAGACGGTGCCGACGTGATCGGCTACAACTACTGGTCCATCACCGACAACTACGAATGGGGTTCGTACCGACCTCGATTCGGCCTCTACACGGTCGATGTTCTCGGCGATCCCACTGCGGCGCGAATCCCGACCGACGGCGTCGACGCCTACCGCCGGATCATTCACGAGAACGGCGTCGGGGCCGACTACGTGCCCGTCATGGCCCCGGCTTTCTGCTCGCTCGTCGATCCTCCCCGCAGCTGTACGGCTACTCGATGACGGCCGTTTTCCGATGTTCCTCCACTCCTCGTCGTTAGGATGTCCCATGCGAACACTGCGAAATATCGCCGGAACTGCCGCTGCCACGGCTGCCCTGATCCTGGTTGCCGGAGGCGCTGCGACAGCAGCCCCCAACCCGGCCGATTCACCCCGCGAGGCGCAGGCGCGTGCCTACATCGACGCCCTCGTCTCCCATGACGTTTCCGATGTCCATTTCGCCCCGGATGCGACGCGCGTCGAAGCCGGACTCAAGACGGGTTTCTCCGGACCACAGATGTCCGCCGACCTCGAAAACGGTATTCAATACCGCGTTATCCAGGGCGTCCGAGACCTCGAGATGTCGGAAGCCGGGGACATCGTCTCGACCACCTACCTGCTGGACGCGGGAATCGGCGGCACTCGCCTCATGACCGTGGAGATTCGTGAAACCTTCGAAGTCCATGACGGTCTCATCCACGACGTCGTCGCCGACATCATCCCTGTGTCTGTGTCGTGACGCGCGCCCGATAGCTACTGGGCGGTGCACCCGAGACTCGGGTGCACATCGCCGCGAATGCAGCCGGCGTCGAGTATCCGAGTTCAGACGCAACGGCCGTCACACTGGCCCCGGCAGAAAGTTTCGGAAGCGCGTGAAGAATGCAGGCACGCTGCATCCACGACGACGCGCTCATCCCCGTTTCCGAGATCAGCAAGCGGTGCAGTGTCCGTTCACTGACGTGGAGTCGGTCAGCCCACCGCGTGGGCGAGTCATGGATCGACGGGGCTGCGAGATACTGCGCGCACAACGCCCGCAATCCCGGGTGCCGAGGCAGCGGGAGTTCCACAGGTAGGGGCGCAAGATCGCGAAGTTCGTGCAGGATCAGCTGAAATACCGCGGCGCTGCGTCCGTGTGCGGGGAAGTCGTCCTCCACATTCAGCTCGACATCCACGTCGACTGCAGCGACAAGTAACTCACGCAGGAGCGACGATACTGCGACGACTCGGCACCTGACCGGGAACCACGGCGCTGCGGACGGTTCGATGTAGAGGCTTCGCGTGCTGACGCCGTCCATTGTCACGGCATGAGCGACACCGGCGGGAATCATGACCGCATTGGACGGCAGAACCGTCCACTCACCGTCATCGGTTTCGACGTTCATCGCACCGTTCACAGCGAAGAGAAACTGGGCTCGTCGATGTTCGTGGGCGGCCAGCACGTGACCGGGTGGGTAGTCGGTTCCGATTGCGAGAACACCGCGGGGCGAGTGATCGACGTCGTTGATCGAGATGTTGCGCACCGGAGGAACCTACCGAGTCTGTGTCCGATTCACAATGGAACGTGGCGAACCTTCGAATGTGCGCCAACGGAGAAATCGCTACCGTTCATCAAGTGCTTCACTACTCCCTCATCCTGCTCGCTTTCGGCGCCTTGACCGGAGTCACCACCGTTCTGTTCGGATTCGGTGGCGGGTTCGTCACTGTCCCAGTCGTTTACGCTGCATCGACGCTGCGGCCGGACGTCATCGATCCGATGCATGTCGCCGTAGCATCCTCGGCGGCCGTGATGGTGGTCAATTCACTCGGTGCCACAGTCGCATTCAGGAAGTCAGGACGGCTTCGGACGGAGTACATCAGACCTCTGATCGGTCCCGTCGCACTCGGAGCCGGGCTCGGAGCGGTTGCGGCGGGCCACGTAGACGACGGCGTCGTCCGGATTCTGTTTGCGCTCTACCTGCTGGTGACAATCCTGGACAGTCTTCTGCGACAAGGGTTTCTGACACCATCTGAACCTCGCGAACATCTTGACCGTCACGGCGTCCGCGCTGTCGGGATAGGCATCGGTGCCGTCGCAAGTTTCCTCGGAGTCGGCGGGAGCGTCATGACGGTTCCGATGATGCGACGCCGCGGAGTTCCGATGGCCGACGCCGCCGCGAGCGCCAACCCGTTGAGCTTGCCTGTCGCCGTCGTCGCGACTGCGGTGTATGCGGTCTCATCAGGGCACAGTTCAGCCTCGGATCTGTCGGCGGGCAGAGTCGGCGCTGTCGACCTTCTGGCCGTCTGTGCACTACTCGCCGGTTCCCTACCGGCGATCGCGCTGAGCCGACGAATCGTCGGTGCCATACCGGACCGAGTCCATGCCGCCGCCTACATCGCTCTACTCGGCGTCGTCACGGCAGTGATGGTGATTGCTTAGCGAACGGCGTATCGCAGATAGATGACGCCGCCGTCGAAGGTTTTCTCCTCGAGCAGTTGCAGATCAAGCTGGCTTTCCGGGAGAGCTCGCAATCCGCCACCGATATTGACCGGACACAGGAACAGTCTGACTTCATCGACCAAACCCGCCGCGAAAGCACTAACCGCAACCGTCGGTCCACCGATCGAGATATCTTGTACCGCTTCACTCTCGAGCAAACGGATGGAGTCTTCATCGAAGCTCGGGACAATCCTGGTACGTGCGGTCGACACCTCGTTCAGCGTCGTGGAGTACACGATCTTGTCGATTCCACGCCAGATCTGAGCGAACTCGGCGGTCGCCGCCTCGATTCCGGCAAACTCGTCCGGAGCCGAAGGTCCTCCTGCCACCGAAGAACGCTCGAGATCCTCGGATGCCATTGTTTCCCAGGGAATCATCGTCTCGTACATCCGGCGCCCGAGCAGGTACGTGCCGACTCCCCTCTCTAGCTCGTTGACGAACGCGTGGACCTGCGCGTCGGGAACCGCCCAGTCGAAGTTCCCCTGCTCATCGGCCACATACCCGTCGATCGAGCAGATCGCCGAGTAGATCAGGCTCACCATCGGTCCACGTGCAGCACGTTGTCGACCGGTTCACGGGCGGCGGGTTTGAACGTCTCGCCGGTGAAGTACGCCGTCGGGATGAGCGCAGCCTGATGGAATCCGGCCGGAATGCCCAGCAGCTCGGCAACTTCCGCTTCACGCTGCAAATGCAATGTCGTCCACGCCGTACCGAGCCCACGTGCCCGCGCGGCCAGCGCGTAACTCCACGCAGCCGGGAGTAGCGAACCCCACAGGCCGGCTTGGTTCCCCTCCGGCAGCGTCTTGCCCGCCTTGATACACGGAATGAGAAGGACCGGCACCTCACCCATGTGCTCACCGAGCCACGCGACGCTGGTGCCCACGCGTTGTTGAATCGGCGCGCGATCGGGATCATCGGCGAAGAGTTTTGCCGCCGAACCGTGAGAGGCAAGGTACTCGTCGGTGACTTCCTTGTAGATCTGCCCGACTGCTGCACGCAGTGCCGGATCGGTCACCACCATCCACTGCCAGCCCTGGCGATTCGAACCGGAGGGCGCTTGCAGGGCGATCTGGAGGCATTCCTTCACCAGGTCCAACGGCACGGGACGGGTCAGATCCAGACGCTTTCGAACGGTCCGCGTTGTGGTCAGCAATTCGTCGGGTGTCAGGTCGAGTACGGGATACGACGTCATCTCCCGATCATTGCACTGTCGCGAGCAGTGAGCAGGACTGTCCGTCTACACTTTTCTGATCCCGTGCGTGCTCGTTGTCGGGAGTATTTCCCGATCAAAGGACTTTCGACATGAGTTGGCACGTCTGGTTGGCGTTCTTCGGAGCAAGTTGGGTGATCAGCCTGTCGCCGGGGGCCGGCGCCATTGCGTCGATGTCGTCGGGACTTGCCTACGGCTTGCGACGCGGATACTGGAACATCTTCGGGCTGCAGTTGGGATTGTTGCTGCAGATCGGAATTGTCGCGGCGGGGGTCGGTGCAATTCTCGCCAGTTCGACCGTGGCCTTTTCCTTGATCAAGTGGTTCGGTGTCGCATACCTCGTCTACCTGGGGATCAGGCAGTGGCGATCGGCGCCCACCGAGGTGGAGACCGACGAGGCAGCCGCGAGCAGCTCCGGTCCGATGATGATGCTTCGCGGATTTCTCGTGAACGCGAGCAATCCGAAGGCCGTCGTTTTCATGCTCGCAGTGCTCCCGCAGTTCCTGGACCCGTCGGCGCCGCTGCTGCCGCAGTATCTGATCATCGCCGCCACGATGTGCGCAGTCGACGTGATCGTGATGACCGGATACACCGGCCTGGCCGCCCGGGTGCTCACCTTGATGCGCTCCCCCAAACAGCAGCGAACCACCAATCGAGTGTTCGCCGGTCTGTTCTTCGGAGCCGCCGGCTTCCTCTCGAGCATCGGGCGTGCAGCGGCTTGATCGGTCACACGGCTCGAGAGATCACAGGCCCGCAATCAAGTTGACGACGGACGCCACGATCACCGAACCGAACAGGTACGACAGCAATGCGTGGCCGAGTGCCATCGCGCGCATGTCCGACGACTTCAAGTTGGTGTCGGAAATCGCGAAGCTCATCCCGACCGTGTACGCCACGTAGGCGAAATCGCTGTACCTCGGCGGTTCTTCCTGATTGAAATCGATTCCGCCGTCGGGGCCGGAGTAGTACAGCCGTGCATATCCGAGGGCGAAGAGCGTGTGGACCGCCAGCCACGAGATCACGACGCTGCCGACTGCAACCGATGCCGCCACTACTTGGTAGTGATGTCCGTCGGGTGCCGCCAGGAGCAGGAACGCGATACCGACCAGGCTCGCGACGGCGGCACCGAGAATCAGCAGGTGCGCGACGTTTCGGGCCGGCTCTTCGCGCGTTGCGTGGCTTGCGGTGAGCGTCGCGTCGAAGGGCCAGACCAGAATCCACGTCCACACCGTGAACACCATCGCCGCCACATCCCAGCCGATCAGAAACGCGAATCGGGGATAGCCGACCAACGCCGTGACGACACCGGCGGCCACACCGAGCAGCAGACCCGTCGACACTCTCAGCGCCGGCCCGGCACCCAGGGCGCTCCGTGGAACCGGGTTGATCGGAAGGTCGTGCGGTCGATCGTTCACGGGCTCAGTCAACCACTGTTAGAAGTGAGACGGTGGTTACGTGACACGGCGACTCAGGCGTTGCACGCACCGACTATCGGCTTGCCGTTGAATCTGTCCAGCACGTACTGCAATCCGACGCCGAAATCCGCTACGGCCGGCGCGAGGTGGTTGTTGCCGCTCCCCGGATTCACCGCAGGCAAGGTGTCGGTGAACAACGTCGCCTCGGCCCCGCGCGCGCACCAGTCCTGAACCAGGCGCCGGGTTTGCTCGTACGGGATGAAATCGTCGTTGAGCGCTCCGTTGACCAGAATCGGCGAGGCCGGGGTTCGCCGCCCGATGCGTTGTTCCTCGATCACCTGTTGGATCTCCGGTACCGATTCCACCACGTCGGCGAGTGGTCGTCCGTCTGTGGTCCACGACGCCGTCGACTGCTTCCCGTACTTGGTTCGGGAATCGATGAGGCATTGCCCGGCGACGTCGGCGAGCACGGACCGGCCGTAGTCGTTGAGTCGAGATTCGATCGGCTCTCGGGCGGCGGGATAGCGGTCGAGGACGCCGTTGATCGTGTAACCGATCGCGGCCATCAGGCCGGTACCGTCGATATGACGCAGAACGCTTGCCAAGTCTGCCGGGGGCGCGCTCGCGTAACTCCCGACCAGATTCAACTCAGGCGCGTATTCGGGTGCCAGTTCGGTTGCAGCGGCAGTGGCGCCGCCGCCCTGCGAGTGGCCCCACAGCGCTATCGGATCGTCCTCTCCTGCCCGCGCGAGGGCTCGGGCAGCGCGTGCACCGTCCAACATCGCATGGGCTTCCTCGGCGCGATTGACGTAGGTATGAACGCCGGGTGTTCCGAGTCCGATGTAGTCGGTGACGAATACACGAACGCCCTGGGTGAGGAAAGCGAAAGCAAAAGCTGACTCGTAGTTGACACCGACACTGTCCACACCGGCACCGTAGTTCGACGGATTCCCGGGTTCCGCCAGGCGGAGCTGACCGGCAGTGGGAAACATCCTCGACGGCGCGCACTGATCACCTTGGCCCTGCGTACCCGGACCGATCACCACCGTCGGGCGGGGGCCCGCTCCTGACCACGGGGCAGCCGGCTCCAGGTACGAGCCCGACACAGCAACCTTGGATCCGTGGGTGTCGGTACTCGAATACAGGATCCGGGTCCCCACACCAGGCACTCCGCCGACGGCACCGGCCAGAGCCAGCGGTTCCGTCCGAATCACCGAACCCGGATCACCGACGTCGCCCGGAATCGCATCGTAGAAATCGTTCACAGGTTCGGCGTTCGACATCGGTGTGAACAGCAGCGAGGTCGGCAACAGCGCCGATACCGCAACGGCCGTAACCTTCAGTGCCGCGAGGACAACCTTCCGGGTGCTCATGGAAATCCAACGTATAGGCCTCAGTCGACGCGCGGACCGGTTTCGATCTGCGGGACTTCAATCGATCGATACCAACTGTCACGCGAGCGGGCCATGCCGCTGGCCCCCCGATCCCCTGGTTTCACGGCCAGAACCTGATGAATCGTAAGCCTGTGCGGCTCCTCGAAACCCAGAGCACTGGCAGCGAGATACAGCAACCAGGTACGCACCCGGGGAGCACCGACCTGTAAGACCGATGCGTCCCAGTTCTCACGAAGGTTCTGCACCCATGCGCGCAGTGTCAGTGCGTAATGCTCGCGCAACGCTTCGCTGTCACGCGTCTCGAAACCCGAAAGTTCCAGCGCATCAATGGTTTTACTCAACGGAAGGATCTCACCGTCCGGGAAGATGTACCTGTCGATGAAGCTGGGACCGTCATCGACGTTGTCCGACAACGACTTCACCGCGGCGATGGCATGATTGAGCAGACGACCCTGCGGCACGAGCAGGTCGTAGAGTTTTGCCGTGTACACCGGCAAATTGACCAGGCCCACGTGCTCGGACATGCCGATGCTCGAAATCGCGTCGTAAGGGCCGTCGTCGACGTCGCGGTAGTCCTGCACCCGAATCTCGATGCGATCGGTCAAACCCGCGTCGGCAACTCGCCCCTTGGCGTATTCGACCTGCTCGTTGCTCAGCGAGACTCCGACGACGTCGACGCCGTAGTTCTGGGCGGCGTGTAATGCCATCGATCCCCAACCGCAGCCGACGTCGAGCAGTCGCATTCCCGGCTTCAGATCGAGCTTGCGGCAAATCAAGTCCAGCTTCGCGTACTGAGCAGCTTCGAGGGATTCGACACCTTCCGGCCAGTATCCGCACGAATAAACCATGCTCGGCCCGAGGAACAGTTCGTAGAAGCGATTCCCGACGTCGTAGTGATGGGAGACAGTCGCCGAATCGCGTGATCTACTGTGCCGCTTGCCTCGCTTACTACGCATCTCGATCGCCGGGGGTGACGGTGGTGGACCCACCGCTCCCAAGCCGGCGAAAGTACCGGCGGCGCGAACAATCGAGCGCAGCGGCAACGTCGACAAACGATTCTCACCGAGCCGCGTGACCAGTTCCGGAACGTCGAGGAGCGCGAAGATATCGCCGTCTACGTCCAGATCGCCGGAAACGTACGCCCTCGCCAGCCCTAATTCGTTGGGAGAGTAGAGGACCCGCCGTAGGGCACGCCGATTCCGGAAGTGAACCTGCGCAGCGGCGTCCGGTGGCCCTGCCTCCGAACCGTCCCAACATCGCACGCGAACCGGAAGCGGAACCCCGATCACTTCCTCGAACACCGTCAAAATCTTGGCCGCGGCACCAGTCACTGATCAACCCTCCGACAAAAGATGGTTAGCCGATGACAGAAAACTTACGCCCGATTCGCGAATCTTTCGCGCCATTTGTCCGAGTTTTGGACAGTGTTCATCGCGGTTTCAGTATTCATCGCCGAGTTCAGGGCTCCACCATTCCGGCGAGGAATTCCACCAGCAGTCTCTTCGTGACCTCACGTGGCAGCGATTCCACTGCCGCGAGGACGGCCGCCATGTCCAAGGGAGAATCGGAAGAGCCCCGAGGATCCAGCCCCGCCGACGTCAACGCTGCCGCGACGGCGTCACTGGGCAACGCAAGAACATCGGCGACGGTGACATCGCCACGTTCGAATGCTCCGGCCAACTCTGCCAGGGCCGGCGGCGCCTCGGCTGCCGCCGAGCCGCGAACGTCGTCGGCACCGAGGACGAGTGCGCTGGTCAACTCGCCGAGCACAGATTCCGTCACCGGGGTGACGGTGAGGTGGGTTGTTCGAGGCAACGTCGTCCCGTCAGGTTGCGTCGACGCCGGCTGCCCTTGAAGGACGAAGCCGCGAGCACCGACAGCGCTCACCCAGCGATGCGGATCCACTCGCCGTTCGAGCGGCACGGAATCGTCGGTAGCGACCGCGAACAGTGGTCCCACCGGCGAGCCCACGACGCGAAGACCCTCGATTGCCTCGACCGTGCCGATCAGTGCACGAGTGGCCCGCTGCGCCCGGGACACCAATTCGGCGTACCCGGATTGCCCGAGGACTTGCGAAATCGCCCAAGCACCGGCAAGAGCAGCAACGGATTTGGAACCGAGAAGCGTGGGATTGACCACCGGGTACCCCGGCCAGTCCGTGAGTCCGAAATACTGCTTGCGATGCAGATCTCGCCCTCGGTGCAGCAGGACCGAAACGCCTTTGGGTGAGTATCCGTACTTGTGGAAGTCGACGGACATGCTGGTGACCCCGGGCACCCGGAAATCCCAGGGTGGCAGATCACCCCACCACGGCAACGCAAGCCCACCGATGCAGGCGTCGACATGCAGTGGAATCGAATGTGCACGAGCAACTTCCGCGACATCGGCGATCGGGTCGAGCGCCGCGAACGGGTAGCTGGGCGCGGAGACGACGATCAAGACCGTGTCTTTCCGAACTGCCGTCGCAATATCTTGTGCGCCGACGCGCCCCGACGTGGGATCTACTGGTACCAGGATCAGTTCCAGTCCGAGCAGGTGAGCTGCCTTGTGGAAAGCGGCATGCGCGGTGGTCGGAAGAACCAGCGAACCCTCACCCGGCGGGAGCCCACGGAAGTCGCGAGCTGCCTTGACGGCCAACACACAACTCTCCGTTCCGCCGCTGGTGACATTGCCGACGACTACGCCTCCGGCGTCTGTATCTGCGGCTGGGTCTGAAGCTCCATGGAGGAACTCGCGTGCGAACGCAACCAACTCACGCTCCATCACCGCGGTGGACGGGAACACCGTCGGGTCGAGACCGTTGACCGGCTGAACCAATCGAGCTGCGTCCGCTGCCAACTCGTCGAGCGCTGCGAGGCCGCTGTCGTACACGTACGACAGAACCCGGCCTCCGTGCGTCGGAGCGTCCTGCTCGCGAAGCGAACGCAACCGACTCAAGACGTCGGCCGCCCTCTTCTCGAGGTTTGCGCTCTCGACGATCTTGCCCTGAAGTTCCTCGGCCCGAGTGGAACTCATCGTTCACCTTTCGTTCTCGTGAGTGGATTCTTGTTCGGTGCGGTAATTCCGCAATACGACCAGGCTGATCGCAACCAGGATCGCCGGCACGACCGAGAAGCCGAGGGCAATTCCGGTCAGCGCCGATTCCGGTTGCACGACAGTCTCGCCCGCAGTTTTCGAGACGAAGCCGGTCACCGCGAGTACACCCAAGAACACCGCGGGTCCCAGGGCAAGGCCTGCGGTTTCCGCGGCGGTCCAGATACCACTGAGCGAACCACCGCGTTGGCGCCCACCGATTCGCGCGTCGTCCTCGATGACGTCCGGAAGCATCGCCAGCGGGAACACCTGCATGCCGGCGTAGCCGACGCCGGCAAGCGCGACGGCACCGTAGATCCACGAACCCGCGTCGACAGCCGCAAGCGTCAACAACGCCGTGGCGACGACGAACAGAACCGAAGACACCACGTAACCGCGAAGCTTTCCGTACCGATGCGAGAACCGGTACCACAGCGGCATGACGACGAGAGCTGGTCCGACGAGTGCAACGAACAGACCGGTGAGCGCACCTTCGTTGCCCATCACATAGGTCGCCAGATATTGCGCACCCGCCAACATCACAGCGGTGGCAAGAGCTTGGAGCACGAAGACGCTGACCAGCAATCGGAACGCGCGGGTACGTCGTATCGCGTCGAACCCGTCCCGGTACTGCGTGAGCAACGAGCCGACCGGCGCGTCCGCGTGAGTCACCGTGTGGCGCGCGGCTCCGCGAACTGCCCAGATCATTGCCCCGCACATCAGCGCCGACACCCCGATCGCCATGACCAGATAACCGCGTGCTCCGCCCCCGCCAGCGTCGCGGAGCTCGGGTCCACCGGCGCCGATGACCAGAATTGTCAGGGCCAACACCGCAATTCGAACCGATACCAACCGAGTGCGCTCGTGGTAATCGCCGGTCAACTCGGTCGGCAACGCGATATACGGCACCTGAAAGAGGCTGTAGGCACTCGCCGCGAGCAGGAAGAAGACGAGCACCCACATCGCCCCGACTCCTGGGCCGGCCGACACCGGGGCCGAGAACGTGAGAATGAAGAGCAACGGCAGTCCCAGAGCGCCTGCGAGCATGAGTGGCACTCGCGTACCAGTTCGATGAGAGCTTCGGTCGCTGATCGACCCGATCAGCGGATCGATCAGGACGTCGGCGATTTTCGGGACAATGACCACAAGCGACGCGAGCGCCGCGGCAACGCCGAGCGTGTCGGTCAGGTAGTACGCCAGTACCAGACCTGGCAGAACACCGAATCCACCCGTACCGACACTTCCCGCTGCGTATCCGGCCACCACACCACGCGAAAGCCTGTCAGGCGATCTACCTTCACGAAGACGTACCAATTTGTCTGTAGTCACCGTCCACACACTAATGTCACGACTCCGTACCGCGAGGGCAAAAGAATCCCGATGACCAGAAGTCGCTCACTCGGACGGGCCTGGCATGCCAGACTGTGACCCGATTCGCACACGAAACGAAGGTCTGAAGACGATGGTTGACCCACTGCGAGAGATCTGGCCTCCATACGGAGTCACGATCACGTGTGGGCCCATCACCTTGCTCCCTGTGCGCGACGATCATTTCCCCGAACTCACTGCGCTGGTCCGAGCCGGCATTCACCCTGCCGAACAGATGCCGTTTCTCGTCCCCTGGACGGTGGGCACTCCCGACGAAGTGTCGCGAAGATTCATCCAATACCACTGGTCGGTCCGCGGAGCGATGACCATGACCGACTGGAAATTCGAAACAGCCATTGTCGTCGACGGAGAAATCGTCGGCTGCCAGGCGTTCGCCGCGACGGACTTTCCCAAAAGTCGTACCGGTGAAACCGGCTCGTGGATCGGACGCGGGTTCCAAGGCCGGGGTGTCGGCACTCTCGCCCGACAGGCAATCTGCGCATTCGCATTCGACTCTTTGGGCGCACGAAGCGTCGTGTCGTCGGCATTCACGGACAACCCCGCCTCGATCACGGTGTCCACCAAAGTCGGGTACCGCGCAGACGGCACAGTAGAGGAGTTGGCTGCCGACGGTCGCATGACCGTGCGTCGTCTCTTCACCCTCAGCCGCGAAGATTTTGTCGCACCGCCGTATCCCGTCGAAGTGACCGGCGTGCGCGCGTTCAAGACGATGCTCGGCATCGACTGAGCGAGCTCCCCGTGCACAGTGACAACCGAAAGAGCAGCGACAACCGAAAGACCAGCGACAACCGGTAGAACAGACACATGGAACCCTCCGACATGATGGCCGCAGTCACCTCGTCCATGCGCGACCGTACCGGGCGCACCCTCGAAGAATGGGTTGAGGCCGTACGGACGTCCGGGGTCGACCCGCTCGATCAGAACGAAGTGCGCAAGTGGCTGAAAGCAGAGCACGGTGTACCGCAGAACTCGCAGTGGGCAATTGCATTCGAGACTGCCGAACAGTCCGGATGGGTGGAGCCGACCGTCGAGCAATACATCGACCAGCAGTACAGCGGCCCGAAGGCAGCACTGCGGCCGATCTTCGATGCAGCCCGACGTCTGATCGAAGAACTCGGAACCGATGTTCGGGTCGAAGGCCGCGGAACCTACACACCCTTCGTTCGCGCTCGCCAATTCGCCGCCATCGCAGCGGCCACCAAGGCCCGAGTCGACCTCGGACTACGTTTTGTCGAGGCCCCCGAATCCGAACTTCTTGTGCCGGCCAAGGCTCCCGGGCAGTCGACCCACAAGATCGGGCCCACCAGCACCGCAGACGTGAACGACGAAGTCGGATCGCTGACAGCGATCGCGTATCAACAGAACGGCCGGTAGGTCACCCACTCACCGCCACGCAAACGCACCTGCAGGCTGCACGAAAGTCCCTGTCCTCCTTGTCGGAGAACAGGGACTTTCTTCACCGCGGGGGAAGGTCGCTGCGACGTGTCAGCTCAGGCCGAAGAGAGCGCCGATGATGGTCCGAGCAGCCTCGAAGAGCGCGTCGACGGACGGAACACCGATTTCAGAGCTGATGGAAAAAAGGGAACCCAACATACGATCCTCCGGAGATAGTTTCTGAATGGCTTACTGCCACAAGGGAAATGCTACCGATTCCACTTGCGGAACTGAAGCAAGGGGACCACGGGAGTGACAATTCCGGACCAAAGTCCCGGCCCGTTAGATCTACTGCACCCCAGTATGATTGCGATCCTTCGAATCCGAATCGACACCTTCGAGATAGCCGACGAGAACTTGGGCGACCTCCGCCAACACCTCAGTGCTCGACATTTCCGAGTGGGAGCAGTCGACCAGGTACGCCCGCAACGGCCCCACCAGTTCGGACCACCTTTCGACCAGGTGACGATGTTCAGGCAGATCATGCTGCGCCACAAACAGTTCCACTGACCCGAAATAGTGCCGCGGCGTGTGGTCCCGAACGATTCGCGACAGTTTTTCCACCCGACCCACTACGGATTCGAGTACCGTATCGGAAAGGAAATCCATACCGGTCTGCCTTCGGATCTCTGTCGCAACGTCTGTGAAAGTCAGTGCTGCAGTTTCAGTTTCAACCTCGGATAGCCCGATCTGCGCGAATAGTTCGGAAGGTTTCGGAGCCGCTTGTACCGATGGCATCATCTCCGGTAACAGCGCGTCGAGCATGACAACCGAACCGACCAGATCGCCGGCCTCCTCGAGTTGGCTCGCCATCTCGAGCGCGATCGTTCCGCCGGCAGACCAACCGAGTAGATGGTATTCACCCGACGGCTGCACCGTCCGTACGGCATCGACGTACCCCGACGCCAACTCCGCCACCGTGCCTGGCAATTCACCTGCTCCCGTTGCCTGGATGCCGTACACCCGTCGACCCCGCAGCTGACCGACGAGTCCGGCGTAGCACCAGGCAATTCCGCTGACCGGATGCACACAGAACAACGGCGGCCGTTGGTCATCGGGGTCGCCGCCGAGCATGACGACCGTGTCCAGCGGATCCGAACGAAGCGAATCACCCTCGAAGACATCGGCATGAACGAGATCCATCCGAGAGGCAAGCTCCGCCACAGTTCGGTCGGTGAAAATCCATTGAACCGGGAATTCCCTGTTCAGGCCCTCACGCAAGCGCGTAGCCACTCGAACTGCACCCATCGATGTCCCGCCGAGCTCGAAGAAGTCGTCGTAGCGGCCGACCGATATCGCGCCGGTCACGCCCTCGAATGCCTGTGCCACGTGACGTTCGGTATCCGAGATGGGTCGATCCACACTCGACCCTGGCTGCGGTGAAGGAGCAGGAAGTGCCGCTGCGTCTATCTTCCCCGAAGCGAGCAACGGTACCTCGCCCACTATCGTCACCGACGAAGGCAGCAGGTGCTTCGGCAGCAGGCCGAAGACGAACCCGCGAAGCTCCGATTCCGTCGCCGAACCGTTTTCCGCCAACGTCACATACGAACGGAGCTCAGCGGCTCCGTGCCCGTCGTCACAGACAACGGTTACCGAGAAGGCCACTGCTCCATGGCTTGACAGAGCCGCGTCGACCTCCGCCGGTTCCACGCGGACACCCCGCACCTTCACCTGCGCGTCGTTGCGACCCAGGTACTCGAGCGCTCGGTCGTGACGCCTACGACGCACGAGGTCACCCGTGCGATACATCCGAGTCCCCACCGCATGAGGATTGGCAACAAAGCGCTCGGACGTCAGAGCCGGGGAAGCGACGTACCCCCGTGCCACATTCTCACCGGCGAGGAACAGTTCTCCCGCAACGCCATCCGGAACCGGTCGGAGCCCCTGATCGAGAACAAATGCTGTCGTACCAGGGACTGGAGTGCCGACAGTGACGTCCGCGTCAGTGATCCGTGCGGAAATCGATGCCGCGATCGTTGATTCGGTCGGTCCGTATCCGTTGACGATGCGATGTCGGGGTGACCACGCCGACGCAAGGCGCGCAGAGAGCGGCTCCCCCATCGATTCGACGATCAACGGTTGCACTGCATCCGGATCGACTGTCGCCAGGACCGTCGGCGTCACGATCAGATGTGTTACGTCGGCGGCTATCAGCAGATTCGTGAGTTCTTCTCCCCCGTAGACGAAGTCGGGAGTCAGAATCAGCGTTCCACACCCTGCAGCCGCGAGAAGGATCTCGATCACCGACGCGTCGAAGGTCGACGACGCCAATTGCAGGACTCGGGGTCCACACTCGAGCTCGGCGATCTCGGCGTGTGCGGTGCAGACGTTCATGATTCCGCGGTGTGAAACCTCCACGCCCTTGGGTCTTCCCGTGGAACCCGACGTGTAGATGACGTAGGCGAGGTTGTCGGGGTGAGCCGGCGTTGCCGATACCTCGGCAGCGCCACCAGCAGTGCGGGATTCGTCCATCGCCACCCACTCGACGCACTCGGGCAAACTCTCGGATGCACCTCCCGCTGTCAAACCGACAACCGAACCGCATTCCTCGACCATCGTCTGCCGGCGCGCTGTCGGCAGCGCCGGATCGAGCGACAGCCACGCTGCGCCTGCACGCGCTACTGCCCACAACGCAACGATCCACAGATGCCCGCGCCCGAGCGCAACGGCCACCACGTCGTCGGGTCCGATTCCTCGGACCACCAACTCGCGTGTCCAGTGCGACGACTCCTCGTGCAGGTCGCGGTAAGTCCAGCGTCTGCCGTTCTCTTCCAGCGCGACGCCGTCGGGCGCCTGACGCAGAGCGCGTTCGAAAATGTCGGCAATCGTCAGAGGTTCGACGTGGCGAGGATTCGCAGCAGTCAGCGCCGAGCGTTCGAGTCCGGACAGCAGTTCGATCTCCCCGATCACAATCTCGGGTTCCGCGGTCACTGATTCGGCGATACGTCTCACCCGCTGCATGAACAGTTCCGCGGTCGACTCGCGGAACTTCTCCGTCGCATACAGCAATCGAATAGTCAGACTGTCACCGGTGTCGACCAGGTCCCACGTCAAGTCGTAACCGGTCGACGCCCCTGAATTGTCGATGTCGAAGACGGTAATGCCGTCGATCTGCGGCAACTCCAGCGCTCGCCGGTACGCCAGCATGACCGTGAACAGCGGATGCTCGTTCATCCTGCGCGGCGGATCGACCTTCGCAACGACGTCGTCGAACGAGACGTCCGCGTTCGCCATTGCTTCCAGATCGACACGGCGAACCTCGTCCAGAACAGCAGCGAAGCGATCGGTGGAGTTGATCCTCGTGCGCAATGCAACAGTACCCACCATCATTCCGGCGACGCTCAGCAGCGCCGGATCGTTCCGCAGACTCACAGCTGCTCCCACCACGACGTCGTCCGTGACGCACTCGCGAGCGAGCAGCACGGCAATCACGCTGTGGACGACCATGAATACCGTGACGCCATGCGAACGAGCCAACGCCGACAACGCGTCGTAGGTGGCGCCGTCGAGGACTTCCGTCACCATCTCCTCGGATCGTGAAGACACGGGACTCCGGGGGTTGTCGACGGGTAGAGCCAACACATCCTCGACGCCACAAAGTGCGTCTGACCAATAGTCGAGTTGCCGGTGAGCCATGCTGAGAGAATCCTCGGGGTCACCCAAGCTCTCTCTCGCCCAGAAACTGTAGTCGCCGTAGCTGATCTCCCCCGACGAGCGATCCCAGGGAAGACCTGCCGACCTGGCCTCGAAGGCTGCCACGAAATCGGTCAGGATCGGGCCCATCGACGCTCCGTCGATCGCGATGTGGTGAACAACGATGACCAGGACCGTCAGTCCTGCAGAGTCGACTCCTGCCTTTTCGGTGAACACACGCACACGGAACGGAACATCTCGTTCGAGATCGAACGGCACAGTCGCGAACGCCGAAGCGCTCGCACGGATATCGCCGACGTATTCCGCAGTGAGATCGAATGCAACAGAGTCCATTTCAAGTTGTTCCGGACCGAATTCACCCGGAACACAGACAGTTCGCAATACGGCATGGTGATCGACGACGTCGCCGAGCGCGCTGCTCAAGACCGAACGATCGACGTCGTATGCCAGGACCGCTGCAAACGTCAGGTTGTACGCAGTCGATTCCGGCTGAAGCTGATTGATCAGCCAGAGTCTTTGTTGCGAGGGCGCCAGCGGGGCCGGCTTGCCGGGATCACGTCGAGTCAGTTCGCGGCGTTTGCCATCGGACGCGCTCGCCGACAGCCACTGAGACATCGCTCGCGGCGACGGATTGTCGAAGACGGTGCGAACAGGCACATCTCGCGCGAAGATCGAGGCGAGTCGACCTGCCACCGCTGCCGCGGCCAACGAATCACCACCTGATTCGAACAGGTTGTGCAGAGCGCCGAAACTTCCGGACACGTGTTCCGACATGACAGCGGTGACGAGTTCCTCCGAAACCGTCACTGCTACATCGGGCGCCTGGCTCTCGAACACATGGCGCCGCAACGCATCTGCGTCCAGTTTTCCGTTCGTCGTGAGCGGGATCGACTCCAATACGACCACGCGGCCTGGCATCAGATACGCAGGCAACATCGCGGCCAACTCGATTGTCAGCTGATCCGCCTCCACACCATCGCCGACCGCACATGCAACCGCAATGTCGTCGACGAGGACAACCGCCGCAGCCTCGACGCCCGTGCACCGACGCAGAGCTGATTCGATTTCGGCGGGCTCGACGCGGATTCCTCGCACGCTCATCTGACGGTCGGAACGTCCGACGAATCCGAGCGTGTCATCCGTGCGGCGATGAACCAGATCACCGGTCCGATAACGGCGGTGCCCACCGGGTGCTGCGATGAACGACGTGGCGGTGCCGGCAGGATCTCCGGCATAGCCCATCGCAAGCCCGGGCCCGCTGACGTACAACTCACCGATCCCGGCCCACGGCACCGGACGCAGTCGCGTATCAAGCACCTCTGCACCGATTCCGGCGAGCGGGACTCCGATGGTGACCCGATGATCCACTTCGGCGACAGTGGTGACCACCGTGCATTCCGTCGGTCCGTACGCATTGAGCATTCGCGCGCGGCGACTCCACGCACGCGCGGTGGAAGGTGAGAGCACATCGCCACCGACTGCCACCACCTCGAGCGAATCGAACCGCTCCGGAGCCATCGTGTCGAGTACGGCTGGAGTGGACAACATGTGAGTGACGCCGCGTTCTGCGACGAATTCTTCGAGTGCCCTTCCGCCGAAAGCCTCCCGAGGAGCGACCGCCAAGGTAGCCCCGGCGCCGATCGCCAACATCATCTCGAGGATTGCTGCATCGAACGTCGGTTTGTAACCGTGCAGCACAACCGAGTCCGAAGTCACGCCGTACTTGCGGACAGCATCGTCGGTCAGCAGGCCCAGTCCTCGGTGGGTGACTGCAACGCCTTTCGGTTCACCGGTCGACCCGGACGTGTGAACAACGTACGCGACTGAATCCGGATACTGCCGACCGGGAACAGGGCTGCGATCGGAGAGGACGGTGCGCAGCTGCTTCAGACGTGCCGGCGGCAGGTCGGGGTCGATCGGTACGAATGCCGCGCCCGTCTTCGAGATCGCCAACATTCGGACCAGGTACGCGATAGTCCGTACCGCCGGAATCTCGTACACGGCACCCGGTCCAGCTCCCCGAGCCACCAGTTCCCAGGCTTGGGCATCCGAGGCAGAGTCGAGTTCGGCATACGTCACCGTGCGGTGTCCGTCGTCGAGAGCAATGTTGTTCGGGAATCGCGCCGCGGTGGCGGCGAAGATCTCGGTCAGCGTGCGGGACGAATCGACCTCGGCAGCAGTCCAACTGGGCGCCGCGCCCACCGCGAGATCCGAAACGAGTACTGGCACATCCTCGGCAATCGAGGTGAGCACTCTCGACAGCTGTCGGGTAACCGCGTCGGCGCTCGAAGGATCGAAAACGCTCGCGGCATAGATGAGCGCTCCGGTCAATGAACCGTCGACAGCGGGTGCGAGCGAGACATGCATGGGGAACTTCGTTGTCGCGGTCTCGATTTCGCGAGCCTCGATCGTGAGACCGGAAACCTCCACGGCAGGGATCGCGAAGTTCTGCAGACCCAGCGCAATCTGGGGAGTTCGTCCACCGAGCAGCTCACCAACCAATTCGGCAGGAACAGAGCTGTTTTCGAACGCTGCCACATCAGCATCGAAAGCTGCACCCAACAGAAGATCGATCGGCACGTCCCCGTCGATCCGAAGGCGAAGAGGCACCGTATCCACGAACATGCCGACCACGCCGTCGAGCTGAGGCGCCCGCCGTCCGTCGACAGCTGTGGCGATCACGACGTCGGGATTTCCACTCAGCTTGGCAAGCACCACCGACAACGCCGCATGAACCACCGCGAACAGCGAGACCTTCAATCGGTCGGCTCGCGCCTGCAGTGCCGAGGTGATGACGGCTGGTATCACGAAGTTCACTCGCTGCGCTAAGGTATCCGGCCCGCCATCGGAGTGATCCACCGTCAGCGGAGACACAGATGTCACACCGTCGAGCGTTCGGCGCCAGAACTGCTCGACGCCAGGGGAAACGTCACGTGCTGCCTCCCACGCGGCAAAATCCCCGTACTGGATCGGCAACGGAGACCATTGCGAATCCAGTCCAGCTCGTCGCTTGCCGTACGCGGTCAGCAGGTCGCCGACCACCGTTCGCATCGACACCCCGTCGACTGCGATGTGATGAAAGCTCACTGCCAGAACGTGCCTGACCGGTGACACCTGGAGCAGCATCCAGCGCACCGGCAGGTCTGCCGCTACATCGAAACCGCGCGAGCCGAACTCTCGCAGCAGCACCTCGACCTCGATGTCGGCGACCAGCCGAGTTTCCATTGTCACGGAGGTCGGAGGATCCACGACCTGAACCGGTGGAGTGCCCGGATACCGGGTTCTGAGGACATCATGACGACCGACAAGATCCGTCGCGGCCTGACGCAGCGCGGACACGTCGAGTTCACCGTCGATCTCGATGCAGATCGGCAGGTTGTACGCACCGCTCGCCGTGTTCCGCTGATTCAGTACCCACATCGCACGCTGGTTTCGTGACAGGGGTGCGGGCGTGGGATCGCGGCGCGGTTCCAGTCGGACAAGATCGGTCACCGAGTCGTTCTGCTCGAGCGAATCGAGCCGGGCTGCCAACGCCGCAACTGTTGGATGCTCGAATACGGTCCTGAGCGGAACAACCAGCCCCAGAGAACTACTCAGGAGCGAGGTAACCTCCGCGGCCGACAGCGAGTTGCCCCCGAGCGAGAAGAAGTCTGCGTCGCGGTCGTCCTCATTCCCACCGAGGACGGAACCAAAAGCTCCGGCTACAAGACGTTCGGTGGCGGTGGCCGGTCCCTCTGCACGGGAAGCATCCAGTGTCGGCGACGGGAGACGGGCGAAGTCGACCTTGCCGTTCCGCATCGGAAGCTCGCCCTCGATGTCGACGATGACATGCGGAACCATGTACGTCGGAAGGACTTCTGAGACGGCAGCGCGAAGTTGACCAGTGTCAACTCTTTCGGCACCTGAACTTCTCACGTAGGCGACCAACAGAGGACTTCCACCTTCGGCCGACCGAACCCCGACGACACAGAAGTCGACGTTCGCGACAGACTGAATGACTGCCTCGATCTCACCCGGTTCGATCCGGACACCGTTGACCTTCACCTGCACGTCGGTTCGCCCGAGATAATGCAGGCGATACGTATTTCCCTCGGATTTGGGGCTTTCCGGCTTCCACATCACCAGATCGCCCGTCCGGTACATCCGGGCGCCTGAACCGGTTGCCACGAATCGTTCCGCAGTTCGGGCCGGTTGGCCGGCGTAACCGCGAGCGAGCATTCGACCTGAGAGATACAGTTCGCCGACGACTCCCGGCGGCACCGGTTCGAGTCGATCATCGAGTACGACGGCGTCGACCCCGGCCAGTGGATACCCGATCGATCCGTCGTGAGTGTCACCCGACAGTTGTTCGATCGACAGTGGTTCGGTAGCAAGCGAATACATCGTCGACTCGGCAGGTCCGTATCCGTTGATGACTCGGCGTCCGGCTTGCCAGCGCTTCGCCAACGCGCCGCCGAGTCGCTCGCCCCCGAACATCACCGTGGAAAGGTCCGGCAGCGAAGGATCGCCGATCGAGGCGACGACAGTAGGTGTGGCGCACAGATGAGTAATTCGCTCGCGCCTCAGTGCTGATGCGAGTCCCGAGCCGAACAGTTCTTCGTTCTTCGCCAGAACGAGCGTGGCCCCGGACGCACTCGCGATGAGCACCTCGAGCAACGTCATGTCGAATCCTGGCGCTCCGCGATGGAATACGCGAGAACCTGGCCCAGCCGAGAATCGACCGGGCAGGTCTTCGGCGATCACACCGAGCCCGCCGTTGGTCACGACCACAGCCTTGGGGGTTCCGGTCGTTCCTGACGTGAAAACTACGTAGGCCGCCAGGTTCTCGGAATATTCGCGCACCGAGTCGGTGACTTTCTCACCACCAGCGTCTTCAGCACCAGCGTCTTCACCACCAGCGTTGCGGCCGCCGATCGCTCCGATGCCCAGTGTTTCGAGGACATCGCATACTCGCGCCTGCGGCTGTTCCGGGTCCGTCAATGCCGGAGCTGCACCGACCTTCGCGATTGCCCACAGTTGCACGATCGACGCAATCGACCGATCTGCAGTCCAAGCAGCGACCTGGTCGACTCCAACTCCCCGGGAGCGCAACTCGTCGGCTGCGACATCCGACTGGGCATCGAGTTCCCGGTAAGTCAGTGTGTTGCCCTCACCCTCGACCGCCACAGCGTCCGGGGAGGATTCGACGCCGAAGCGCAGCATGGAGGCAAGTGTCGTACCGGAAAGTCGAGATCGATCAGGCCGGTCGACCGCGCCGTGTGCGGGGACGAGAAGAGCTCGTTCCGCACTGTCCAACAGGTCGATTTGCCCTACGGCGACATTCGGGTCGACAGACACTTGATTCAGGAAGCGCTCGAACCGGCCCGCAAAGCTCGATACCGTCAGATCATCGAATAGATCAGCGTTGTAGACGAATTCGAGACCGAGTCCGCCCCCGACCCCCTCGTCCGTGACGTTGACCTGCAGATCGAAATTTGCGTGCCTGACTTCAGGAGCAATCTGTGTGATGTCCAGCCCTGGTATCGACCACGCGGCGGTCTCAGCAGTTCGGAACGAGAGCGCCACCTGGAACAACGGATGTCGCGAACGCGATCGCGGTGGGTCGATCAGATCGACCAGCGATTCGAAGGGCATCTCTGCGTGCGCGAACGCCGCTACGTCACGCTGACGAACCTGCTCGACCAACCGGCCGAACGAGTTCGACGGATCGACTTCGGTTCGAAGAACAATCGTGCCGGCAAACATGCCGACCAGCTCGTCGAGTTCAGGTGTGACGCGTCCGGACACAACAGTGCCGACAGCTACGTCATCGCTACCGTTGTACCTCGCCAACAGCGCCGCGAGAGCGGCGTGTACAACCATGAACATGGTCGCGTTGTTCGATCGTGCGAGTGTCTGAAGGCCCGTTCGTACCGAACCTGAGATCTCCACCCGACAGCTCGACGCACGGGCGAACGTCGAACGTGGACGATCGAGGGGAAGCGTCACCTGCTCGGGAAGTCCTTCGAGAGCCTGCATCCAGTAGCTGCGTACCGTCTCGGGAATCCCCGATTCCCTTTGCCATGCACTGTAATCGGAGTATTCGAGCGCGAGCGGCGACCACTGCGGAGCGTGCTGCGCCGAGCGGGCGATGTACGCCGCAGTGAAGTCGCGGACCAACAATTCGAGTGATCGAGCGTCGGCGGCAATGTGATGGACGACGACAGCCAGGATGTGCTCGACAGGTGAAACCTGGAGAAGTGCCGCACGTACGGGCGGATCAACGGTGACATCGAAGCCCGAACCCACCAGTTCTGCTACACAATTCTCGGCGTCGCCGCCGTCGAGTGCCTCGAGCTGAAAGGCCGGAAGCGCATCCTCGGCGTCGAGCACCGTCTGAACCGGGCCGCCGCCGACAACCGGGTACACGGTCCGCAGAGTGCGATGGCGATTGATCACGTCACGAATTGCCAGTTCGGCCGCAACCACGTCCAGCTCGCCTGCCAAGCGCAGCACGATCGGGATGTTGTATCCGGCGGAGTCTGTATCCAACTGATTCAGAATCCACATTCGATGCTGGGAAGCTGACAGGTGCACTTCCGTGTTGTCCGAACGAGGCCCCAAGGACACGTCAGACGCGTGCTCCGCGCCGGTTCGCCCTACACCTATCCGCGCAGCAGCGATGTCTGCGAGCTGATCGACGGATGGGTGCTCGAACACATCGCGGACGTCGAGGTTACAGCCCAGGGCGGAGTTCAGACGCGACGAAAGACGAGTGGCGATCAAGGAATTGGCGCCTTGATCGAAGAGGTTCCGGACCGGATCGACATGCGGAACTTCCATCAAATCGCTCAGAATAGCTGCGACTGTCTGCTCGAAGAAGTCTCGCGACTGCCGAGTCGGCTGCGTGAGAGACACCGGGGTCGGCAACGATGCTCGGTCGATTTTGCCGTTGATCGTGACCGGTAATGACGCGAGCGCCATCAAAGCCGACGGAACCATGTGCGCGGGCAGCAACGAACGAGCAGTCCGCAAGACGCCGTCGAGGTCGTGTCCGCTCCCCGGGGTGATGTAACCGACCAAAGTCGGCCCGCTGTCGAGTTCTCTCACCACTACCGCGGCCTGCTCCACCGACGTGTGAGCCAACAGCGCGGATTCGACCTCGCCCGGTTCGATGCGGTAACCGCGCAGTGCCATCTGACCGTCGGCGCGGCGAACATATTCGAGTCGGCCGGCTCGCCAACGGACCAGATCGCCGCTGCGGTACATCCGTGATCCATCGAATCCGGGTTCAGGCACGAATCGCGAAGACGTCATCGCGGGTCGACCCAAGTAGCCTTCGGCCACCTGCGGACCCGCAACATACAGTTCGCCGACAGATCCCGGAGGGACGGGCTTCAACGACGCGTCCAGTACGTAGCTGCGCAACCCTGGTAGTGGGGACCCGATCGGCGAGACAGTCTCGTCACCGGGGACAAGATCGAAACTGGTGACATGGACTGTGGTTTCGGTGATTCCGAACATGTTGACGCCCCGCACGTCCGGGTGCCGATCGAACCAAGCCTCCACGCGCCCGGCGTCGAGGCGATCACCGCCGAAAACAATCGTCCGGAGCGGAAGCAGCATTTCCTGCGTGACTTCCGCCAACGCATAGAAGGCGGCCGGGGTCTGATTGAGAACGGTCACTCGTTCCCGCACAATCAGATCCGCGAATCTTTCGGGTGAGCGCGCGACATCACCGTCCACGATCACGAGGGATCCGCCAGTGGTCAACGAACCCCACATCTCCCAGACCGAGAAGTCGAATGCGTACGAATGAAACATCGTCCACACATCTTCGGCGTTGAAGTCGAAGATCTCTCGGGTCGAGGCGAGCAGCGCCAACACGTTGTCCTGAGACACCACTACGCCTTTGGGAGCTCCAGTTGATCCGGAAGTGTAGATCACGTAGGCGGCGGACTCCGACTGTGCAACGGGCCAGTCGGCCGTAGCGTCAGTCGTCTCGTCCACGAAGATGACAAGTTGCTCGTACCCAACGAACCGCCCAGCAGATTCGTCCGTCGACAGAATCGCTTTCGGGCCTGCATCGGCAAGTACGTAGTGGATACGAGCGTCGGGATACTGCAAGTCGATCGGTACGTACGTCGCGCCCGCGCGAACGACAGCGATGATGGCTACGACGAGGTCGACCGATCGAGGCAGGGCGACCGCCACGCGATCACCGACTCGAATTCCTCGATCGATCAAGACAGCGGCAAGGCCCTCCGAACGAACTCGCACCTCTTCATAGGTGAAACGAGTATCGCCACTCGACACCGCGATTGCATTCGGATGCCGGGCTGCGACGGCCCCGAAGAGGTCAGGCAGCGACTGCGCGACAATCGACGGCGCCGGCACCCGAGCCGACAATTCTTCGCGTTCCGCAACACTGAGAACATCGATGTCACGCAGCATGATTGACGAGTTCTCGGTAATCGAGCCACACACTCGACGAAGCCGCTCGACCCAGCTCTGCACGGTGCCTGCATCGAACAAATCGTCGGCATATCGGAATGTACCGCGAATACCGCTCGCGTCTCCGTCAATCGTACGATCCTCGCGCACAGTCACTTCGAGGTCGAAGCGAGGGTGCACGGGAGGTAGCGGAGTGCCGTGCGCCGTCAGAGTTCCCATCGCGATCTCGGAGTCGGGCGCTACCGGATCGACAGCGAGAACAACTCGGAGGAAGGAATTCTTCTCACCTACGCCCCCACCGACCGCACGGTCGACCACCCAGTCGAACGGAACGTCGGCATTGGACAGGGCCGCCACATCAACCTCGCGCACCCGAGTCAAGAACTCACCGAACGTGTCTCCGCCGCGAAGGAGCGTTCGCAGCGCGACGGTCCCGACGAACATACCGACGACACCGTCGAACGAAGGATGCGTTCGTCCGGAGGTCGGGGTCCCGATGACCACATCGGACGCACCGGTGATCTTGCTCAGTGCGATCGCAAGGCAGGCGTGCAACACCATGAAGGTTGTGCAGTCGTGCGCGCGAGCGATCTCGTTCAGCGCCGCATGGATAGGTGAGGGCAACTCGAACGCCACGTCCCGCGCCGACGACGGTTGGTCCGGCCGGCGGGATCTGTCCACGGGAAGCGCCAGAGTCGGATCAACACCGGCGAGTGTGTCGGACCAGAATTCCAGCTGGCGTCCTGCCAAGCTCTGTGGATCCGCGGGATCACCGAGAATGGTTCTGTGCCAAGCGGAATAGTCGCGGTAGTCGAGAGCGGGCGAAGGCCAGATCGGCGACCGTCCGTCGGCGCGAGCGTCGTACGCCGCGACGAGGTCCGAGACGATCGTCGCGAACGAAAGGCCGTCCAGGGCGACGTGATGGGCAACCACGGTCATGCGGTGGTCGGCGTCGCTGCCGGAGGCGAGGATCAAGCGAAGAGGCGCATCGGTCGCCAGGTCGAAACCCGCCGCAACCAAATCCGCTGACGCAGCCTCGTAATCCTCGGACGCAACCTCGATCAGAGTCACCGGAGTCGCGGTCGCAACCTGGATCGGCCACGCATCGTGATTCTGGTCGAACGAGAAAACAGTACGCAAGACGAGATGGCGATCGGTCAGGTCACCTACCGCCGCCCTCATCGCCTCGATATCCAGAGCACCACTGAACGCGACCTCGAACGCAATGTTGTACGCCGACGACTGGGGATCCAGACGGTTGAGTAACCACAGGCGTTGTTGCGCCGGTGCGATTTCCACGACGAGGTCGTCCGAAATGCGTTGGGGTTCCACCATCCACTCCGCCCGCCCCGCGCGGATCACCCGGGCCAGGCGCGCCGGCGTCGGGGCACCGAACACGTCCCTGACACCAACCCGTCTTCCGAGAGCGGAACTCACTCGCGCGGCAACATACACGGCGTCGAGTGAACTACCGCCCCAGGCGAACAAGTCGGAGTGCGGTCCGAGAACTCCGACGCCGAGGACCTCGGCCATCACCGAGGCAATCAATTCCTCGTCGTACTCGATCGGACGGTTGACCGCCGCGCGCTGCTCGGCCGGCGCGGACGACGCCGGTTCGGGGAGCGCTGAACGGTCAGTCTTTCCATGGCTCGTGACGGGCAATACTGCCAAAATAGTCACCGAACTCGGCAGCATGGAACGAGGAAGTCGGGAAGCCAGATGATCGAGCACCATCGTCTGGCTCAACGGATGAGCTGCACCTTCGGCCACGGTCACATACGCCGCAAGCGACCCGGATCGCTCGACCACCGCTGCTTGCGCAACGCCGGGAGTCGACAGGAGCACAGCCTCGATCTCGCCCAGTTCGACGCGTACTCCACGGATCTTGACTTGTTGATCAGAGCGACCCAAGAACTCGAGTTGACCGGCATCGTTCCATCGCACGACATCCCCGGTGCGGTACATGCGCTCGCCGGCACCAGTGGCACCAAAGGGCGCAGCGACAAAACGCTCCGCGGTGAGCGTCGGAGAAAGGTACCCTCGCGCCAGTCCGTGTCCCATCACGTACAGCTCCCCCGCGGCGCCGACCGGAGTGGGCAGCAACGACGAATCCAACACCACAGCGGAAACGCCGTCGATCGGGCGCCCGATCGGAGTATCACCACCAGGCGCGAGCGGCTCGCTCATGAATGCCGCGACGGTTGCTTCACTGGGCCCGTACGAATTCACGATGTCGACGTGACTCGACCACGCATCCACGAGCGCTCCCGGCGGTCGCTCGCCGCCGACGTTCAGGACTCGAAGTTCCGGCAAAGCCCGAGGATCCATCGTCAACGGAACCGATGGCGTCGAGTTCAGGTGCGTGACACCTTCGAGCCGCAAATAGTCTTCGAGGTCCACTCCGCCGATCAATCCGGGAGGAACGATCACTGCGGTCGCGCCGCAGCCGTGTGCAAGCAGAATCTCGAGGATCGCCACGTCGAACGATGTGTTTGCAAGGAGCGCGACGCGGGAGGAACTATCGATGTTCAGACGCCGTGCGTGAGAACGCAGCAACGGCACAATGCCTCGGTGCGTGACCGCGACACCCTTCGGTCGCCCGGTAGAACCAGAGGTGTAGACCACGTAGGCGGTGTCGTCCAGAGACAGGTCGGCGATAGATGAACCCGCCCCCACGCGTCGATCCACCGGACCTTCGACGGTCTCGTCTTCCCTGGGGTTGACGACGCAGACCCAAGCCGGCACGTTCACGAGTTCGCCACCGACCACAACGGACACGTCGGCGTCGTCGAGAATGAAAGCGACACGCTCGGAGGGTGTTTGAGGATCCACGAAGAGAAGGGCAGCACCAGCCCGCACTACTGCATGAAATGCAACTACGGAATCGGTCGAGCGCCCGGTGAGGATCCCGACGACGTCGCCTCGTCCGACTCCGTTCTCCACGAGCAAGGCGCAGAGTGCATCCGCGCGAGCGCCGAGCTGGTCGTAAGTGACGTCCACACCTTGCTCGCGGATCGCGACGGCACTCCCCTGCCCTGCGCCGCCTCTGATGACCGAATCGAGCGTCGCGAATCCGTCCGTCCGCGGACCTAGCGCAGGGACCAGATCCTTCACTTCATCCGTCGAGAGGATGGGGAGGTCACCGAGCGCACGGGTAGCCGAGTCGAGGAACCCCTCGAGTAGCCGAACGAACTGACGATGATGCATCGCCAAGTCACGTTCGCTGTAGAGGTGCGGATTGGCTTCGAAGGAAAGGCGAACGTTCTCCCCCGCGATCGACGGATAAATGCTGAAGAACAGGTCTTCGGTGGGTCCGGATGTGAGGACGTGAAATTCGCCGACGACGTCACCGAGCCGAATCGCTTCGTGAAACATCATGACGTTCACGGCCGGGCCCGCCGCCTCACGGGATCCGCCCTGACCCTCCTGGAAGCCCATGTCCTCGTAGCGGAATCGCTGGTGGCGTAGCGCACCGGTCATTTGAACCGAGATCTGACGCACCAGTTCTCGTGGCGACAGATCCCGTTCGAGTTGCGCACGAACAGGCACGATGTTGGACAGCATCCCACCTGAACGTTTCGACGTCGCCGTGGTGCGGCCGGACACCGGCAAGCTGAGGACTACGTCATCGGAATCAGTCATGCGACCGAGATAGGACGCGAATGCACCGACGAGGACCGCCACCTCGGAGGTAGTCCACTCGGTCGCGGCATCCGAAAGCTGTTTTGCAAGAGTTGGATTCAGTGTCCGCACCATCATGCGCTGCGGCATGGACGTCAGGCCGGCGCCGTCGGCGAGGCGAACCGGGCGGGGCAGGCCTTCGGACATCTCCGTCCAGTACTGCTCGTCCGATCGATACCGCGACGAGGATCGGTAATCGACGTCGAGGTCATGCAGTGCACGTACCCCGAGACCACCGAAAGGAGTCAGCGTCTTGCCATGAACCAGATGCGAATAGCGCTCGGCCACCCGAGCGGTGAGTGTCATCGCCGCATGTCCGTCGAGCACGAGGTGATGGGCGTGCGAGTACCAGTAGTAGTGCTCATCTGCCAGGTGAAGCAAGGTCGCCGAGATCAGGCGGTCAGACATCACGTCAAGTGGCCGTGAGTATTCCGCTGTCATCCACTCGTTCGCGCGCTGAACCGGGTCGCCATCGCTGCGTAAGTCGAGGTATGCGAGATCGTCGACGATCGAATGATCGACGACCTGCGCCGGCTCGGCGTCGGTAGCGACGAGGCGAACGAACGGCGACTCCAATTCATGACATGCCGTATTCGTTGCCTCGATCAGCGCGTCGACGTCAACCGGTCCGCGTAGTTCCACGTACTGAGCCACCACGAACGGAGTTGACGGACTCAATTGCTGCGCGAACCACAGCGCGAGCTGAGCCCGAGACAACGGAAAAGCACTCAACCCGTCACCTCACATTTCACCAGCCTTGTTTTTCACGAACGTTCGGTGGCTGATCACGTGAATCCATGGGAGCGAACACCACGAACGGCCGAACCGAACCCTACTGTCTCGTCTAAGTTTTCACCACTGGGCCAACACTGCTAGACATGTCGACGCAGCTTTCACGCACTCAAACGTCAGGAGCTTCAGCGGATGAACAACGACACGGTGGGACCAAAGTCCGACGACGATTCCGGGGCTGAGCCGATGGGCTCGGACAACATCCCACCGAGCGGTCCGAAGCGCGAAACCAAGGGGGCGGCCGCATTTCTCCGAAGCCGTAGAACGGCAGTCGCGATCACCGCAACGACGCTGGTAGTGGGCGGTTTCGTGGCATGGCTCGGGTACACGGCATACGAGGCGAAAGACAACCTGGAGGCGGCTCGCGACCACGCACAGTCGGCGAAGAGCGCTCTCCTGGCCGGAGATACGGGAGTCGCAGAGTCTGCCGCGGCGGAAGCCGATCGCGCAGCATCGGCCGCATACGACAACACCCATTCACTCCCCTGGAACATCACCGCCGCAATTCCCGTCATCGGGTCGCCGTTCGAGTCGACGCGCCAGATGACCGAGGTCGTTCAGGGGCTTACGCGTGACGTTCTCGGCCCTGCCGTGACTACCGGAACTTCACTCGCACCAACGGAATTGGTGCAGCCCGGTGGGCGCTTGGCACTCGCACCGTTACGCGAAGCGGAACCGAAACTGGCCGAAACAGCTATCGCCGCGGAATTGCTGTCGTCGCAGGCACAGGAAGTTCCCGAATCGAAGTACCTGGGCCGAGTTAACGATGCCAGAGCAGAATTACAGTCGCAGACAAGCGAACTGGCTACCCTCCTGACGAACACCGCCACCGCGGCGCGCATCGCACCGGCGATGCTCGGCACCGACGGACCGCGCAACTACTTCATCGGTTTCCAGACCAATGCGGAAGCGCGAGGAACCGGCGGCCTGTTGGGTGGATACGGCATCGTCCGAGTCGACAACGGCGCCGCTCGGGTGGACACACTCTCCCCCAACTCCGAACTAACACTGGACAATCAACCGATAGACCTTGGTCCTGACTTCAACCAGCTGTACGGAAACAGTCGACCGACCACCGATTTTCGCAACAGCAACCTCAGCTCGCACTTTCCCTACGCAGCGCAGATCTGGCAGTCCCTGTGGTCACAGGAGTCCGGGGGTGAGCTGGTCGACGGCGCGATAGCGACCGATCCGATAGCACTGAGTTACCTCCTCGAGGCGGTGGGACCAGTAGAGATGCCGGACGGAGAGTCGGTCACCGCCGACAACGTCGTTGAGTTGACCGAGTCGACCGCGTACGCACGCTTTCCCTCCGACAACAAGGCACGAAAGCAGTATCTGCAGACAATCGCGGCCCGTGTCGTGGCGAAGATGACCGGGAACATCAAGTCGCCGAGCGCATTACTGGAGGCTCTGGGCAGAGGTGTCAGCGAGGGCAGAATCGCAGTGTGGAGCTCTCACCCCGACGAACAATCGGTTCTTGCCGACACCGTCCTCGGGCACACCATTCCCGATGATGCGGCTCCGTATGCCGGTGTGGTGATCAACAACCAAGCCGGCAACAAGCTCGACTACTACCTCACACGAGAAATCGACTACACAGCCCAGACGTGCACCGGCGACACTCGAAAGACAACGGTCACCGTTCGACTGACCAACAACGCGCCCGACGCCGACCTGACCGAATATGTCAGCGGGATCGTCGACAACCCCGGACGACTGCCCAATGGCACCAATGTGGCTGCAGTCACTCTGCTTGCGACAGCCGGCGCCAAACTCGATGCCGTCTCCGTGGGTGGACAGATTTCGTTTGCCGTCAACGGAACTGAACAGGGTCACCCGGCCTACATGACCAGGGCCGTCATTCCGCGAGGCCAGACGGTTGAGCTGAAGTTCGATCTGACCGAGCCCACAGCCGAGGGCGAAGCTCGCGTACCGGTCCAGCCGCTGGTCGACGACCCGAAGATTACCGTCGACGTGCCTACCTGCTGAGCTTGACCGGCAAACGTCGACGAGGCCCCTGGCATGTCGCCGTTTGTCGGGCTCGTGAACTTTCAGCAGATTTGAAACTTTGGCGAAGGCTAGCCTATGCTTCCTGACGCGCCTGGAACCGGCCGTCGGCTGCGATCCGTCGGAGTCTCACTCCTCGGCGCATCGACAACGGAAGGTTCCCCATGCGATACGCCCGTGTGCGCTCACTTCGCCGAACTGTGGCGCTGAGTGGATTGGTCATTGCCGCCCTGGTAATCGGCGGATGCAGTAACAACGACACCGCAACCGAATCGAGCAGCAGCGACTTCGAAACCGTCACCATCGAAAGTGCGCTCGGAAACGCCGTCATCACCGAAAAGCCCGAGCGAATCGTGACTCTCGGCATGGGGTCGGCGGAGACCGTAATCGCGCTCGGCACGATCCCCGTCGGCGTCGAAAAGTACGCATGGGGCAGCGACGACACCGGGTATCTGCCGTGGGTCCACGAAGCGGTCACGAAGCAAGGTGGCGAACTGCCAGAGCAGTTCACCGGCGGAACCGATCTCAACATCGAGGCGATCATCGCTCTCGAACCCGACCTGATCCTCGCCCCGTGGTCCGGCATCACACAGCAGCAGTTCGACTCACTCAACGCGTTCGCGCCGACCGTCGCCTACGCCGAGAGCCCCTGGACCATCACGTGGGAAGACCAGATCAACGTCATCGGCAAAGCCATGGGCGAATCCGAGAAGGCGACAGCCGAAATCGACAAGATCAAGTCGCAGTTCGCGGAATCGACTGCAGCACATCCGAACTACGCCGACGTCAGCTTCTCTTTCATCTACAACACGGGCCCAGGAACCCTCGGCGTCTTTTTCGCCGAAGAGCAGCGTGTGGCCATGGTCCGCGCACTTGGCCTGCAGGTGGATCCCGTCGTCTACACCTTGACGGAATCCGAAGGAACAGACTCCGCCGTCATCGGCCTCGAGAACGCAAACCTCCTCGACAAGTCCGACCTGCTCTTCACCTTCTACTCGGACCCGGCCAACCGGGCCGAGATCGAAGCGCAGCCCGCTTACCAGGCAATCCCCGCTGTGGCTCGGGGAACTGTCATCGCTCCGACCGAACAGCCCTTCGTCACCGGTTCCTCGATGATCAACCCTCTGACCGTGCCCTGGTCGCTCGAGCGCTACGTGCCGATGATCGACGAGGCAATCGCGAAGCTGAACAAGTGATGTAGATCAGCATCGTGCGATCGAGAAACCCGCGTCCTATTCGGACGCGGGTTTCTTGCCGTCGCGTTCAGCTTTGAATCGCATCCACTCACTGCTCAGCATGCGATTGTCGATGATCCACCCCATGTAATCTCGCATGTTGAGCACACGAATGTACGCGGGACCGTTGGGATTTGCGTACTGCAGGGCCTCGGTCGCAAGCTTGCGTTGATTCTCGAGATACACGTGCTCTGTTTCGAGGAATCCGCCCCACACGTCGGAATCCATGACGTAGTAGTGAGTCCGATCCCGAGGCTTGCGCGTGAGCTTGACGAACCCCCGTTCGATCAACCGACGAATGTAGATGGACACCGATCCGCGACTTGCTCCGAGTGCCTGCGCCAACTCTTCGGCGCTGACCCCTGGCGACTCGCTGATCAACAGATAGCCAGCAATACGTCCTTCGATGCGGGCCCCACCGCCGGACTGCCAGTACACGGAGAACTGATCGATGAACCAGGTGGAGAAATCGTCACCGCGAGCAGGGCTGGCATCGCCCATTCGTTGAGCCTCCGACGTCTCTGGGTACGAACAATTCGCCACTATTGTGCCAGCACCACCGTCACCGAGCCGAAATCACCAGCCCTGGAGTGGTTGCGATGAACTCGAGCTGTTCGATTGTCAAAGGCGACGCCGATGTGGAGCCAGCCGATGTCACGAACTGGGTCACCACTACTGTTTCGCCGGAGGGGTGAACAACCCGGACCGTGTCATCGCCCGAGCCATCGGGATCGACCAGGCGAGTCACGGTGGTGGAGCCTGGCAACGTCAGTGTGTCACCCGGTTCCGGCACAGCGGTACCAACTGATATTTCGACATCGCTGCTGCCGTCCGCTGTCGAGGCGACGATCCGCTCGCACACTCCTCCCTGTCCGTAATCATCTGGAACCAACGAACCGAGCGGGCGCTCCAAAGTGACGCCTGCCGCGCCGAGATCCTTCCAACGTGCATCGAGCAACTGATTCAGTCGGTCGATATCCATGCGCGACGCAGGTGGACCGGCATTCACAGAATCGGTGTAGCAGGATGCCATCGGCGGCGGCGTCGAGTCTGGAACCGGCGCAGTCACCGCAAGCCCCGGCGCGGTCGCTAACGCGATCAGTTCGTCCATCGTCAAGAGCGGGGAAGCATCCGACGAAGTTCCGGTCGACGTGTCGACGCTGGCAACAACCCGGGATCCATCACCGAGATACGCGACGACTCCGCGCTCGCCCCCGACTTCCGAACCGTCTTTGTCTTCGAAATCGGCTCTGTCCTCGAAATCGGCGATGTCGAGCACTGTTCCGTTTTCGAGATGCTCCCGCCGATCCACCAGACCCTCCAAGCACGGCGGCACCGGCTGATCCCATGCACGCACCTGAACCGAGATATCCGCAGTCCGCCCGACGCGAGTCAAGGTTCCCTTCGCCGACGTAGAACCGCTGAACTCGATCGGGTCGACCCCGTCAGGAAACGAGGCACCCCGGTAATTCTGGATCGGCGCAAACTCGAGCGATTTCGATGGACTCGCAAATGCAACGTCGACATCGGAAGGCAGCGATTCGAGTAGTGCGTCGCTCATGGCGGTGGCCTTCGGTCCCGAGAACCATGGATAGTCCGGGTCGTCATAGCCGGGCTCACCGGCAAAACCGTAGTTGATACGCACCGGCGGACCCGGCGATGCCACCGAATCGCAGCCGGGAATCGACGTGCCCGTGTCTTCGTTCGTCACCGCCGCGACAACAGTTCCCAAGGCGACGATCGAGACGATCACCAGCCCGTCACGCCAGGTCCATTGCTCGCGGCGACGGTTCGACTCGTGTGCGGTGCGCCCAGACATTTCTCGATCATTGCCTACGGCAACAACTACGTCGCTATCCGACATACCCGCTGAGGTCGTAGATCGTGGAATTTCCCACCGTTGTCGACGTGAAATTCGCTTCGACCCATTCCTGGATGACACTCGACGTGCTGTCCCCGCTTTGGCCCTCTCGCTGGCTTCCGCCCTGGCCACCGGCAATGTAGTAGTGAATTTTTCCGTCTGCCACGTACTGGATGAATTGATCCAATGTCGGGGCGGGATCGGAACTCCAACCGCCGATCGCCATCACCGCGGTATTGCTGGCCAACTCGTAGGTTGCTGCGCTTTGCGAGCCGTTGGTCGCGGCCGACCACGTGGTGCCCGCATTGACCAGCATTGCCGTCAACTCGGAAGTACTTTCGCTGCCGCTACTCAGTTCTTGCCCGTTCGACGCCGGATTTACAGTCGCGTCAGAAGAATTCGGCGGAACATCACCGTTTTGCAGCTCTGGGCCCCCACCCATACCTCCTCCCCCGCCCCTTCCGGAGTCGGACACGGCGCCGGTCGGTCCGGCCGTCGGGATGGATCCGCCGTGCGCTGTTGCGGCAGTGGCAATCGCGTAAGACGCAGAACCGGTTATCCCTGCCAACGATCCAAGAATCAATCCAGCGACAGCGAGCTTGCGGAATCGATCCTTGGCTCCCACGAGAACCAGGATCGCGCCGACGACAGTGCCCGCCAACAGAATCCACTTCAGCATCGGCAGCCAGTCGGCATTGCGGTGCAACAACACCCAACTCCAGATTCCTGCGGCCAGCATCGTCGCAGCCAAGCCGCAACGTCCGATCCAACGGGCACGGACCAACCACAGAGCGTATCCACCGGTCCCGATCATCCCCGCGACGGCGGGCGCCAGCGCAACTGTGTAATAGGGGTGGATCGTGCCGGACATGTAGCTGAAGATCAGGCCGGTAACGAGAAACCAGCCACCCCAAAGGATCAACGACGCACGGACAAGATCTGTGCGCGGTGCGCGCCCACAGGCGAGTAAGCCGAACACCAACGCAATCAAAGCCGCAGGAATAAGCCAGGAAATCTGGATACCCATCTCGCTGCCGAACAGCCGTTCGAGTCCGGCACTTCCCCCGAAGCTCGAACCTGCACTGCCACCGGCCATTCCGCCACCGCCACCGGTGCTCCCGAAAAGTCGACCCAATCCGTTGTATCCCACTACCAAGTCCATGACGCTGTTGTTGGTCGATCCGCCGATGTACGGGCGAGAATCAGCGGGCCACAGCCACACTGCCAACACCCACCACCCAGCCGATATGACAACGGACGCAGCACCGATCACCAGGTGGACCAGGCGAGTCCGCAAGCGCACCTGTCCGGCGATCAAATACGCGGCACCAAATGCAGGCAACACCATCAGCCCTTGCAGCATCTTGGTGAGAAAGGCAAACCCCAGCGCTACTCCTGCGAGCGCCACCCACATAGCGGCTCGACGACCTATCGCCGTGCACATGGCGCGAATAACGAAGTAGCCGGCGAGAGTCATGAGCAGAACCAACAGTGCATCAGGATTGTCGAACTTGAACATCAGGGCGGCAGCGGGCGTAGCTGCCAAAACAGCTCCCGCCACCAAACCCGCAGCGGGCGACGCCACTCGTTTGACGGCCGCATACACGAGCGCAACCGATCCGACGCCCATCAACGCCTGCGGAACTAGAAGACTGGCACTCGAGAATCCGAAGATTCGTCCGGACACACCCATGACCCACAATGAAGCGGGCGGTTTGTCGACCGTGATGAAATTCGAGGTATCGAGGGACCCGAAGAACCACGCTTTCCAATTCTGGGAGCCGGCCTGCGCCGCTGCAGCGTAGAAGGTGTTGGCGTAGCCACTCGCGGTCAGATTCCACAAATACAGGACTGCCGTTGCTGCCAACAGGATCGTCAGCGCCAATCCCGTACTGCGCGTGCGGAACCACGACGGCGAGGGCTCCGCGCGATGGGCAGTTGGTGCCGGCCGCTGACGCGGGGCCGGATGCAGAACGGCGGTCATCAGGAAGTCCCTTCACGAGTTACTGTCCTGCCAACGATCGCGTCTCCAACCCTGGCGGCACTGGGAGCCGCCTGGAAAGTTGCTGTGAATGGATCAGGTCAGGGAGCGCTCGAACAGCACGACGCTGAACCACCCGTTGTCGGCATCGTCTCCGAAGTCACGACGCCCTACCTCGGCGAAACCCGCGTCTCGGTAATAGCGGCGCAACCGCACGTTGGTTTCTACACAATCGAGCCGCAGGTACTGCGCGTTCTCCTGCGCGGACCGTCGATGGGCCCAGACGAGTAAGCGTTCGCCCAACGAGGTGCCCGAGAATTCTCGATCGATAACCAATCCGTGCACGTAGCCGGCAGGATCGTTCGAATCGGGCCAGACCACGGGGTCTGACCAGATCAACCGCAGGGCACCGACAATCCTCGACTGTTCCCGGTCTCGCGCAACAAAGAACTCCCCTCTCGAAATCTGCTCCCCGACCTGCTCGACAGACACTTCACGCGGGCGCCACTGGATGATTCCGCGTTCTGCCAACCAGTCTTCTGCCGCGTGCCGCAGCGCCAGAATCTCCGGCCCATCGGTCTCGACCGCTTGCACAACGTCGACAACCATATGACCTCCCCCATATCTGCAGCCGTTCACAACAACACGGCCTCCAGGCCCCAACCCGGGTGTATCTCCGAGTTGAAGCCTATCGGCGTGAAGTTGTGCGCCTGAACGGGTGTCACCACTCAGTCAGGTTTTGAATGTGGTGTTGGCCGGTCGCGGGTGCTGGCCGGGGTCGATCGAGGGCGGCGGGATGAACCACGGTTTGTTGTCGACCCCGATCCGGATCACCCACTTCCCGACGAACTCTGATTTGCGGTGCATCAACCGATGATGTGAACGGCACAGCAGGACCAGGTTGTTCATCACCGTCGGGCCGCCGTTCGCCCAGTGCCGGATATGGTGCGCATCCGTCCAGGCAGGCACACATGTGCAGCCGGGGAACGCGCAGCCCTTGTCCCGGGCGATCAACGCCACTCGCTGTTCGGCGGTGACCAACCTCTTTCCTGGTTTCGCATCCAAGGGCGCGCCGTGATCGTCGAGCAGGACGGTGGAGAGGAAGCAGTCGCAGCCGAGGAGTCTGGTCTGCGATACGGACAGTGGTCCGAGCCACGGCATGTGCCCGACATCAAGATCAGACAGAGACTCTTCACCATCGGAGGGCGCGGCGGCACAATCCCGATGCTCAGCCAGATCCCGAGCATTGATGTGCACATTCACATGCGGACGCTGACCACCATCGGTACCGGCCTTCGCGCAATCGAGATAACGCCGGATCAGTTCCGTGAACCCATCCGCAGTCCGCTTCGCCGCCGACCGAGAATCCGGCGTCCCATCCGGTGCCGGGGTCGGCATCGTCAGATTCGACAACGCCGACAACAACATTTCCCCGCTGAGGGCATCGAAATCCCCACGCACCACCACCCGACCGTTCAACGTCGAGGCAATCCGCAACTCATTGAGATCGACATCCTCGGCGGGCGGAATCTCATCCGATTCGAACAACCGCTCCAACGTCGCGATCACGTTCCGCACCTTCGTGGTCGTCGCCTCCACACCCGACGCAGCAGCCAACAACAAATCGATGCACTTCGGTAATGCCTCCTCCGGCATCCCCTTCGGCGGTGACTCACAGAACGCCACGATCAACACCGCATGCTCGAACGAGCAATCCCCGCCATCGAACCGAGCAGCCACCGCCGGAAACGGCCGCAAAGCCGCACCCAGCGCGGCGATCTTCTTCCCGTCCCGAACCTGCAGCATCGTGTTCGCCGCCAACCACGAACCGACACCGCGACTGGCAATCACCTGATCATCCGGGCGCAACGACAAACCGTCCACCACCGCCACACGCACCGCCTCGAGACGCAGAATCTCAGCACTCGCCTCGACAGCAGCAGCACGCAACTCAGAAGCAGACAACTGCCACAACCGTCCGCGCAACCCCACCGCAGAACCCGACACCACATCCGACAACAAGACACTCATTGAATCCCCCGATCCCCTCCCCAAATCATACTCGAACACCCGTTCGAGTCAAGAGTGGTAGACCTCGAGCGCCCGCGCTACCGATTCGTCACCCGCAGGTAGCAACGGCAGTCGCACATTGGGAGTCGGAATCTGTCCCAACGCATGCAATACGCCCTTGATCACAGTCGGGTTCGGTTCGGAAAACAGAGCTCCGGACAGCTTCGACAAACTCCGCCCGAGGTCACGGGCGCCGTCCACATCGCCACTGTCCCAAGCTTTTACCAAGCGGACGAACTCAGCGGTCGACACATGAGCGGACGCCAAGATGCCACCGGCCGCACCCAAGGCCAGAAGAGGCGCGAGAAACAGATCATCCCCCGCCAGTACGGCGAAGTCGCCTGGAAGATCCGCGAAGAGTTCGACGGCAGCTGCGTCGATACCGCCCGCGGCATACTTCACACCAACAACCCCGGGCAAAGTACCCACCTCCTGCATAGTGCCGCTGTCCAGATCGCACGCAGTTCGGTACGGCACGTGATAGACGATCAGCGGCACTGGGCTCGACGACTGCAGATGCGCGAAATGCGCCACCACACCGGCTTTCGACGGCCTCGTGAAGGAGGGAACCGGCACCAAGGCCGCCGAGACCTCAGGCCACCGAGCCAGCCTCCCGAGCGCCTGCGCACTGCCCGCCGTGTCGTTACTGCCCGCGCCGACGATCAACGTCGCACCTCTCGCACGGCACACATTCGCACAGATATCCAGAACGGTCACTCTCTCCTGCTCGGTGAGTGTTGCGGCTTCCGCTGTAGTCCCCAGCGCAACGAGTCCGACCGCACCCTCGGAGAGGACCTGGTGCGCAAGCTGTTCGAGTGCATCGGTTGCAATACGACCGTCGCTCTCGAAGGGCGTGATCAGTGGAACATGGATTCCGGCCAGGTCAACTCGAGTCGTAGTCATAGAACTCAGCCTCACCGAACAAACCTTGTAGGTCTAGTTCGCATTTCCATCGTCGAGCGTAAGCTGAGCTGATGCTCGATGTTCGTCGACTGAAGCTCTTGCGCGAACTAGCGCTGCGCGGAACCATCGTTGCCGTTGCCGAGGCGCTGTCGTTCAGCCCCTCCGCGGTGTCACAGCAGTTGGCCGTCCTCGAACATGAAGCCGGCGTGCCGCTGCTGGAACGAACAGGCCGTCGCGTCCGACTCACACCCGCCGGTGAGAACCTCGCACGTCATGCCGAAGCCATCCTGCAACGCCTGGAGCAGGCGTCAGGTGAATTGGTCGACGCACGTCGTGGACTGGCGGGGCCGCTGCGCATCGGAACGTTCCCGACCGCGGCACGGGCGATCCTCCCGGCGGCATTGATCGCCCTGTCTCGCGAGCATCCCGGGTTGGAACCGATGGTTTCGGAGATCGACCCGGCGGACGTCGCCGACGACCTACGAGCTGGGACTCTGGACTTGGCATTGATTCACGACTACGACTTCGTCCCTCGCCCCACCGAACCGGGCCTGACGACATTGCCGCTGTGCAGCGAAGCCGTGTACCTCGCATCGAGTGACATCGAGTCAGATCCCCACGACGCTGTCGCATCGCTGACCGACTGCGTAGAACGTCCCTGGATTACCGCAATTCCCGGAACTGCTTGTCATGCAATGACTATTCGCGCATGCCAGGCAGCTGGATTCACCCCGAAAGTGCGACACCACATCGACGAATTCGCCACCGTTCTCGCCCTCGTCGCTGCGGGACAGGGTGTTTCGCTGGTTCCTGAACTCGGAGCAATCCATCCGCCGCTAGGTGTGCGCCTGACGCCGATGCCCATTCGACGAAGGACCAAGATTGCACACCGAGCGGGCTCCGACGCTCACCCGGCAGTCGCAACCGTGACAAACGCGCTTCGCTCGGCCGTCCCACAACTGCTGGACGCCGAGCAATAGCGACACCTACATGTCGAGCCCGAGGTCGAGGACCGTCACCGAGTGCGTCAAGGCACCTACAGCGAGGTAGTCGACGCCGGTTCGGGCGTACTCTGCGGCAACGTCGATGGTGAGACCACCGGATGACTCGAGTTTGGTTTCTGGAGCAACAGCGTCTCGGCGCTGGACCGCGATCTGCGTCTGCCACAGCGGGAAGTTGTCCAGCAGAACAAGTTCCACATTCTCCGCCAGCACCTGATCGAGCTGAGTGAGGTTGTCGACCTCAACTTCGCACTCGATGTCCGGGGCGAGCTCACGGACCGCACGAAGTGCTGCGACCACCGAACCGGCAGCAGCAACATGGTTGTCCTTGATCAACGCCGCGTCGCCCAATCCCATACGGTGGTTGACGCCTCCGCCCACGTGGACTGCATATTTCTGCAGAGAACGCAGTCCGGGCAGCGTCTTTCGGCTGTCCCGCACTTTGGCATGAGTGCCGGCAATGGCGTCGACCCACTGTGATGTCGCCGTGGCGATTCCCGAGAGATGGCAGACGAGGTTGAGCATCGTGCGCTCTGCCGTGAGAAGTCCGCGGGTGGGCGCGACAACGGTGAGCACCGATTGACCTGGCGCAACCCGAGTTCCGTCGGCCACCCGATCAACGACCTCGTAGTTACCCGCGCCGATCACCTCGTCGAGAACAAGCAGTCCGACGTCGATGCCGGCGACAGTACCCGAGGAGCGTGAGACGACCGACGCCTTCGCGACCGCATCGGCGGGAACCGTTGCGGTAGAAGTGATGTCGGGTCCATAGCGCAGATCCTCGTCCAGAGCGAGCCTGACCAAGGTGAGCAGCTCGTCACGGTCGAGCGGCGAGGGCAGGATCTTCTGCTCGGTCATCAATGAACTCCTGTCAACAACATGTCGGGTATTTCGAGCGCTCCATCGGCACCCATCTTGATCCGAGTGCTGCGACGCTGATTCGGATCTGTTTCAGGATAGTCGGTGCGGGTATGGCAGCCACGGCTCTCGGTTCGCGCCACGGCCACGTCGACCAATGCAGTCGCGGTCAACGTGAGCGCCGCGTCTTCGAGGTCCGGAGCAGCCACCGCCACTGTCTGTTCGGCGTCGGCAAGCGCGGCTCGCGCAATCTGGAGACCGCCTCCGTCGCGAACCACCGACGCGTGTGCCGTCATGACGGACTGCACGGTCTCTCGCGGCAGGATCGGCATCGGCTTGCGCACCACGTTGACCACTTCGGCATGAACCTCGCGACGCTCGGCAGCTGCGATTCCTGCACGCTCCCCGACTACCAAACCCTCGAGAAGGCTGTTGGACGCAAGACGATTCGCGCCGTGCAATCCCGTGCGAGCCACTTCGCCTGCTGCGTAGAGACCAGGCACTCCCGTTCGTCCATGGACGTCGGTGGCGACTCCGCCGCACGAATAGTGCGCGGCCGGAGCGACCGGAATTAATTGGGTGCGTGGATCGATGCCCGCTTCGAGGCAGGACGCCGTGATGGTCGGGAATCTCGAATCGAAACCGTCGAGCTTGCGAGCGTCGAGATAGACGTGATCAGTGCCGAGAGCGCGTAGGCGTGCTGCGATTGCCCTCGAGACCACGTCACGCGGGGCGAGATCACCCAGCGGATGAACACCTGCGGTGACCGAATCACCGTTGGTGTCGACAAGAATCGCGCCCTCGCCGCGGACCGCCTCACTGATCAGGGGTCGGCGGCCTACCCCGCCCGGAGTGAAGAGCACCGTCGGATGGAACTGAACGAACTCCAGGTCCGCAATCGCCGCACCGGCTTCGAGTGCCAACGCGATTCCGTCGGCAGTCGCTCCGGGCGGATTTGTGCTGCAGGCATACAGCTGACCGAGTCCGCCGGTAGCGAGCAGCACCGCGGGCGCATGGATCACTCCGAGGCCTTCCGGCGAGGAGACGATGAGTCCGCACACCCCACGCCGGTTGGTCACCACCTGGACTGCCGCTGCACCGAACAGAACGGGGAGCCCGGCAGCATTGAGAGCCCGCTGCACTTCCGCGCCAGTGGCGTCGCCGCCGGCATGGATGATCCGACGCGTGCTGTGCCCACCCTCGCGGGTGCGCGACACCTCGCCGTCTCGCCCGCGATCGAAGACCGCTCCCAACGCGGCCAGCGCAGCAACAGCGTCGTGACCAGCTTCGACGATGGAATAGACGGCTTCCTCGTCGCACAAACCGACGCCGGCCTCACACGTATCCGAAACGTGCGACTCGACGGAATCGGTATTCAGATCGTCGACGACCGCGATGCCGCCCTGCGCGTACTGAGTCGCGGTGTCCGTCGGACCGCCCTTGCTGACCGTGAGTACTTTCAGTCCCCGCAGAGAAGCGGTGCGCGCAGCGGTGAGGCCCGCGACACCGCCTCCCACGACGACCAGGTCGGCATGAGCCTCCCAGGCGAAACGCCCGGCAGGGCTGGTCACTCGCCGCCGCCCGGATTACCGATCTCGATCATGCGCTGCACCGACTTCTGTGCACGCTTGGCCATCTCGAGATCGACGTGGACCTCGTCCTTGCCCTCGAGAAGGCAGCGAAGCAACGCGGCAGGCGTGATCATCTTCATGTACGGGCACGACGCGCGGTCGTTGACGGCCTGGAAATCGACGTCGGGCGCTGCCTTGCGCAACTGGTGCAGCATCCCGATCTCGGTCGCGACCAGAACCTGCTTGCTCTTGGTGACGCGGGCAGCGTCGAGCATTCCGCCGGTGGAGAGAATCTTGACCTTGTCCGCGGGGACCGCGCCTTCACCTGCTAGGTACAGAGCCGAAGTAGCGCAACCACATTCAGGGTGCACGAACAGCTCGGCGTCCGGGTGCGACTTGGACTTGGCCGTCAGCTCGTCACCGTTGATGCCGGCGTGCACGTGGCACTCGCCAGCCCAGATCTGCATGTTGGTACGGCCCGTCACGCGCTTGACGTGAGCTCCCAGGAACTGGTCCGGCAGGAACAGAACCTCGCGGTCGGGATCGATCGAGTTGACCACGTCGACCGCATTGGACGAGGTGCAGCAGATGTCGGTGAGACCCTTCACCTCTGCGGTTGTGTTCACGTACGACACCACCAGGGCGTTCGGGTTGTCGGCCTTCCACTCACGAAGCTGCTCGGCATTGATCGAGTCGGCCAGAGAGCAGCCGGCTCGCTCGTCCGGGATCAGCACAGTCTTGGACGGCGACAGGATCTTCGCGGTCTCGGCCATGAAGTGCACACCGCAGAAGACAATCGTGTCCTCGGGCGCCTCGGCAGCGATTCGCGACAGCGCCAGGGAGTCACCGACATGATCGGCGACGTCCTGAATCGCAGGCAGCTGGTAGTTGTGCGCAAGAATCGTCGCGCCGCGTTCGCGAGCCAGACGTTTGATCTCAGCGGCCCACTCGGGGGTCGCTTCGACTCCGTTGTATCCGCCGGGGCCGTCGTGAATCTGCGAGGCCGATCCCTCCCATAACGTCGTGGTCGTCATGGCGTTCTCCTTCACCGTGAACCCGGGCTCGTCACCCAGTTCAAATCCGGACGGGCTGGCCCGGATTTCCGTATTCGAGGTTTTCGACTTAGGATCGAAAACGTGCCCAATAGTAACACCACCCACGAAGTGCTTGCAGCGGTGTTCCAAGTTCGCACCTTCCCCGCAAGCATCGCCGCAGGTGACGGCGATCACTGCCCGCAAGGTCGTGAAGAGTTGGCCGTGCTGCTGTGGCAGCGTGCACTCAACCCACAGAAGGGCACGTGGTCCCTGCCCGGGGGCACTCTGCGCGACGACGAGGACCTGACGACCTCCGCTCGACGACTCCTCGCCGAGAAGGTCGACCTACGAAAGGTCGCCCACCTCGAACAGCTCTCCGTCTTCAGTGATCCACAGCGCGTGCCGGGTCCGCGCCGCATCGCGTCGACCTTCCTCGGACTCGTTCCCCTCAGCGCCGACCCACAACTGCCACCGGACACGGCCTGGCACCCCGTTTCGAAGTTGCCGGAGATGTCGTTCGACCACGGAACCGTCGTACGGCACGCGCGCAATCGACTTGCCGCGAAACTCTCGTACACCAACATCGCATTCGGGCTGGCCCCGGAAGAGTTCGCGATGTCGACACTGCGCGAAATCTACTGCGCTGCCCTCGGTTACCAGGTCGATGCCACCAATTTGCAACGCGTGCTGGGGCGTCGAGGCGTTCTGACTCCCACCGGCAACACCGCACCGTCCGGCAAGTCGGGTGGACGTCCACCCGCCCTGTACCGTTTCACCGACTCCACCTTGCGGGTCACCGACGAATTCGCCGCACTACGGCCGCCAAGCTGACACCGATCGCACTGTCAGGCAACAGCTTCGAGACTTCCGCGCTGCAACCACACCGAGGTCACGGCGCCGGCCGGATCGATGACCCGGTTGATTACACCGAACCGAGTCGTCACCCGATCGAGAATCCGATCGGCCTGCCAACGATCCGTCGGATCGGCGACAATCGCAAAGAAGCGATGGGCAGGTTTTCCCGCCATGACGCGAACCAATTCGGTGACCGTCCGCGCCGTGACTGCCACGCTCCAACCAGCGTCGAGAAACTCGGCGGCCGTGCGCGCACCGTGCTCGAATCCGATGTCCGTGACAAGTACAACTCCCCTGTTGGCGGCGCTCTCTGAAACACTCATTGCCGAACCTCCACTCGGAATCAATCTTCTTGACTCCTATGTAAGTCCGCAATCTTGTGCTTCCCTTGTGCTGGTTCTGTGAGAACTCTGGGGAATTGCGCGCCCCACCTCAGACAGCCCTGGAAAGGCCCGCCCAGAAGACCGTCGAGGCCGCGTTCACCACCTCGCCCACCGGCACGTCGCCCAACATTCCGCCCGCAGCAAGCGTCGCGACGCCGTGGAACGTCGCAAAGGCAACCAGCGCAATACTTTCCGGATCACCGGCGGCAATGTCACCTGCGGCCTGAGCTTCCGAAACGAGCCGGACGGTCAGGTCCATCGTCGCGTGCCCCGCGTTGACGACAGTTTCGGCGGCGCCCGGCGCATGCTTGTTGCTGTACATCAGAGAGAGCAGGCCCGGATGCTCCAGCGCAAAATCCACGTAGGCATTGGCGAGCGAGGAGAACCGGGCCCTCGCGGTCGGTGGAGCATCCGCGACTGCCCGCTCGAGCGCACCGGTCATCCGATGGAATCCACTTTCGGCCAATGCATCGAGCAAAGCCCGGCGATCACGAAAGTGCTTGCCCGGAGCCGCGTGGCTCACGCCCGCCTCACGCGCGAGTTGCCTCAGCGACAACTTGTCGACGCCATCTCGTTCGAGTGTTGCTTCGGCCGACGCCAGGAGTTCCTGTCGCAGGCTGCCGTGATGATACGGCTGTTCGTGGGCGGGCATGGTGGCACCATATCAAAATGTTGTCATTGACAACTATGGTGTCAGTGCCTACATTTGGGATCACCCGAACCGAAGGAGCCACCATGGCCATCGACGTAGCCGGAACCACCGTCCTCATCACCGGAGCCAGCGCTGGGCTCGGAGTGGAATTCGCTCATCGCTTTGCCGCTCGCGGCGCAAACCTGGTTCTGGTCGCCAGGCGGGCCGACCGCCTCGAGGCACTCGCCACCGAACTCCGTGGCGCCCACGGCATCATCGTGACAGTCCTGCCCGCCGACCTGGCCGCACCCGGCGTCGGTGCATCGCTGCACCAGGAGCTGACAAACCGTGGCATCACCGTCGACTCGCTGATCAACAACGCCGGATTCGGAACACACGGGGCATTCGTGGACGAAGATCTCGAGCGCGTCACGTCCGAGATTCAGCTCAACATCGCCACGCTGGTCGAGCTGACACACACATTCCTGCCCGACCTTCTCACCGGCCGCGGAGCACTGGTCAACGTCGCCAGCACAGCGTCGTTCCAGCCGACACCGGGCATGGCCGTCTACGGCGCGTCCAAGGCGTTTGTACTCAACTTCACCGAAGCACTCTGGGCCGAAGCTCGCGGCAGCGGATTGACTGTATTGGCGGTGTGCCCCGGTCCGACGCGCACCGAGTTCTTCGACGTAGTCGGCTCCGAAGACGCGGCGGTCGGGCGAATGCAGACGGCAACTCAGGTGGTGGACACCGCTTTCCGCGCACTGGATCGACGCTACGCGCCGCCGACCGTCGTATCGGGACTGCCGAACTGGGTGTCCTCGATCAGCACTCGCTTCGCAACCCGCCGGTTGGGCGCGCTGATTTCCGGGCGACTGTTGGGTGACGTGCGAATGAAAGCCGAAACCAAGCGCTCGTCGACCTCTGCGGCGTAGCGACGCAACAGTTACGGAAGTTTCGGCTGGCTTTCGACTTCGGCCTGTTCGGTGTCGGTGGCCGGATCCCCAGATTCCGGATCCCCGGATTCCGGGTGGTCCCCCACCCCGAGGTCGTCGTACGGATTGAGCACTGCAAGAACCAATGTCACGACGCACGCCGCGAGCGGCTGAAACAGAAGCACGAGCAAAGTTCCGACGTTCGGGGCCCGCGCGATGATCTCCCCGACCGCCGGATTGTCGGCCGTGGGGAAACGCAGTTTTGTCACGCCCGAACCCACGAGTGCCATCAGTCCGGTACCTGCCACTGAACCGACTATCAACCCGCCCAGGGCATAAGGACCTCGACTCAGGCGTGCCAACCAGGCCGCCACCGCCGACAGCACACCGACGATCAGTGCCAGCCAGATGAACACGGCGCTCGCGTCGAACTGATGAAGGCTCTCACCCGTCAACGCGACGCCGCGCCCCTCGGACACCACCAACAGGTGCTCGGCCGGAGCCAAGAACGCCCACAGCACACCGACGAGCACGCTCACGCCCGCAATGGTTGCGGCGATCACGATCGCGGTGCGCAGACGAATCTGCCGAAGAGAGATCACACAGAGTGACGCTACCTGCGGGCGACGTCGATCGAGTCGACGACACCGTGTCGGGAGCATTTCGCCCACCATCCGTCAGGGCTGACCTGAACGATCATGCGGCGCCCGCACTGCTCGCAGAAGCGAGGAGGCTCGAGCCCCATCGACGCCGCAGTCGGCGTCGGATCGTCGACGCCGTCGACGATCCGACGCCCGGTGAACGGGTTGTACCGCTCCTCGGTCACCGGAGTGCTCACAGAGTGTCGTTCAGTGCTTTGATCGGCATCTGCAGATCCACCAACAAATCCAGATCCTTCTCGGCGGGACGTCCGAGGGTCGTCAGATAGTTGCCGACGATCACGGCGTTGATTCCGCCGAGGATGCCCTGCTTGGCACCCAGGTCGCCGAGAGTGATCTCGCGTCCACCCGCGAAGCGCAAGATCGTGCGAGGTAGCGCGAGACGGAATGCCGCCACGGACTTGAGCGCCTCGCTGGCGGGCAGCACGTCCAGATCACCGAACGGGGTACCCGGACGCGGGTTGAGGAAGTTGAGCGGGACCTCGTCCGGCTCCAGTTCAGCCAGGTTGGCCGCGAATTCTGCGCGCTGCTCCAGGGATTCGCCCATGCCGAGGATTCCGCCGCAGCACACTTCCATGCCTGCTTCACGAACCATCCGAAGCGTGTTCCACCGCTCTTCCCACGAGTGCGTGGTCACGACGTTCGGGAAATGCGACTTCGAAGTTTCCAAGTTGTGGTTGTACCGGTGCACACCCATGGCGGCCAGTTGGTCGACCTGCTCCTGGGTGAGCATGCCAAGCGAGCAGGCGATCTGGATGTCGACCTCGTTGCGTATCGCCTCGATGCCTGCGGCAACCTGAGCGAGCAACCGGGCGTCGGGTCCGCGGACGGCGGCCACGATGCAGAACTCGGTAGCGCCCGACTTCGCAGTCTGCTTGGCAGCTTCCACCAAGCTCGGGATGTCCAACCACGCCGCGCGAACCGGCGACTGGAAGAGTCCGGACTGCGAGCAGAAATGGCAGTCCTCAGGGCAGCCGCCCGTCTTCAGGCTGATGATGCCCTCGACCTCGACCTCCGGTCCACACCACTTCATACGCACATCGTGGGCGAGAGCCAGCAGGTCTTCGAGCCTGTCGTCGTCGAGTCGGAGTACGTCGAGCACCTGGCTTTCGGTCAGGCCAACTCCTCTTTCGAGAACTTGCTCGCGCGCCTGGTCGAGGATGTCGACCGTCGCAGGGGCCGTGCTAATCGGGGGCGGGGTCACAGACGTCTCCTTCGAAACCAGCAAAATTGAACACCGTACAAGTTGAACGGTGTTCACGTTAGAGACGTGGTGGAATACTGTCAAAGGCGGGTCCGATCGACATCCGATCGCGAGCGGTCCACAGCGGGACGAAACGAGGGGAACAACAAGTGCAGTTGCGACGCGGCGACGTGCTGGACGGCGCCATGGCGATACTCGACGAGTTCGGACTTGCCGACCTCACGATGCGCAGGCTCGCAACCTCACTAGGCGTCCAACCCGGCGCCCTGTACTGGCACTTCCCGAACAAGCAGACCTTGCTCGGCGCGGTCGTCGACAAGATCCTCGAAGACCTCGACGCCCCCGTCGACGCGGACACGTGGCAAGAAGCGTATTCCGAACTGGCACACAGACTTCGGTCTGCCCTACTGGCGCACCGCGATGGCGCCGAGTTGGTCAGCGCCACCTTCGCTTCGCGGATGACGAACAGCAAGGTGCGCGAGCATTTCGTACAAGCCGGGCAAGAATCCGGTCTCTCACGCGAGCACGCCCAACTCGCGGCGTACGCCCTGCTGTATTACGTACTCGGCCATACCGTGGACGAGCAGTCCCGAGCGCAGATGGAAGAAATGGGGGCACTGACCAGAGCACCCATTTCCCCCGACTCCCCCGAGGTGATCGGCGGCGGTTCCGACGAGGACCTCCTCGACGGCGATCCGACAGTGCGCTTCCAGTTCGGCCTGGACCTGTTCATCGACGGCATTCGCACTCGCCTGAATTCGATCCCCGATTCAACGCCCATCGAATCGGCTCTACGACACTCCTGACAGTCGGAGTACTGCAGTAGTGCCGGCCGCGACAATCACCACGACCACCAACGGCGCCTTGAACCAGGCGCAGATGCCTCCGGCCACCACGCCGAGCATCCGCGCCGGCCCCGCAACGTCATGCCCGGTGAAGACCGTCGATGTCACAACCACTGCGAGCAGCAGCACCACGACAGCACGATCGAGGGTTTTCTCGGCGAAGCCGGAGAGCTTCACCCGAGCGCGGAGCAGAACGCCACTTGCCCGCAAAGCGTAAGAACCGCAAGCGAACACGACGATACCGATCCAGACCGACACGGTATTCATCGAACCTTCTCCCGGAACGGTATCGTCACCGCGATACTCAGCAGCGCTACGAGCGGCGCGGTACCGGGCGGCAGGAACGGCGACGTGGCCACCGCGACTGCTGCACCGATCAGGGCGGCAAGCAGCGTCACCTTCTCCTTCAGCGCAGGAAAGACAAGGGCCAGAATGACAACCGGAAACGCGGCATCCAATCCCAACGCGCCGGGGTCTCGGACGACGCTGCCGAGCAGCCCGCCCAGGAGAGCTCCGATCGGCCACGACACCGCGATCCCGATTCCACAGAACCAAAAAGCCGCACGCTTGCGCTCCACCGATTCCTGCGCCATGGCGACCGCGACGCTTTCGTCGTTGACCAGGTGCGCGCCGACCAACTTGCGCCAGCCCGAGCCCCTGCGCCAGCCTGAATCTTTGTAGCGATCCCTGCCGAGGAATGATCCTGCCGACATCCCATAGGCGAAGTTACGGGAGTTGATCAACAAGCCCGCCACAACAGCAGCGGTGGCACTGCCTCCGGCTGCGATGATTCCGATGAACAAGAACTCCGAAGACGCTCCCAGAACGAGTACAGCCAACGCCAAAAGCTGCCACAACGAGAATCCAGCCGATCCTGCCGTCACACCGTAGGACACACCGACGATGGCCACGGAGAGACAGATCAGCACGCTCACCCGAACCGTGTCTCGATCAACTGTTCGCCATAAAGAACGCATGTATTCTATGTTGAACGAAGTGACACCGTTCGTCAAGTAGAACGATCGATCGGAGAATCGAACGATGCCCAGTAATGAAACGGATACAGCGGAGACTCCTCAGAAACTGGTCGCCGTCGCACTCAAACGCGAACGTGCCCGAGCAGGCTTGAGCCTTTCGGAGGTCGCCAGGCGCGCCGATATCGCCAAGTCCACACTCTCCCAACTCGAATCCGGACTCGGAAATCCGAGCCTCGAAACTCTGTGGGCACTCGGAAACGCATTGGGCGTGCCGTTCTCACAACTCGTCGACTCTCAGGCACAGACCGTTCAGTTGATTCGAGCCGGAGAAGGTCCCGCGATTGCGTCGGCAAACGCGTCGTACATCGCGACACTCTTGGCGCCGAGCCCACCGAACGCACGACGCGATCTGTATCGGATAGTCGCCGAACCGGGCGAGCCGCGTATTTCGACTCCGCATGCACGCGGCACCACCGAACACGTCGTGATCGGCACCGGACGGGCGGAGGTCGGGCCCACTGCAAATCCGATCGAACTCGGACCGGGCGATTATCTTGCTTATCCCGGCGACGAGGAGCACATCTTTCGGGCGCTCGAGCCCGGGACGACAGCGATCTTGGTGTCGGAACACACCTGAGCCGCGATGAGTTTCGCCGCTGCGGGAAGTCTGTATCTGGGAGGTGATGTGGCCAGAGCCTCGATTGCCGAAGACAGTAACGACCGACAGCAGGAGGACCCATGTCCGGATCCAGCATCAGCAGCATTTTGCTCTCGAGCACCGACCCCGAACGCTTGCGCGACTGGTACGCCGAGGCGTTCGCCCCGAAGGTCGACCGGACTCCCGGCGAACCCGGCTACGACGTGCTCGACTTCAACGGTTTCTACGTGATGCTCGACAGACGCGACGACGTCGGCGAGACCAACCCCCAGCCGGGTCGCATGTTCCTCAACGTCGAAACCGACGACGCCCGGTCGATCGCACAGCGCATCGATGCGCTCGGCGGAAAATGGCACGCTCCACTCGAAGACCGCGGGGGCAGTTTGTTCGCCACTGCGATCGACCCCGACGGAAACTACGTTCAGATCATCGAGTTCAGCGAGGAAGCCAGGGCCGAGATGGAATCCGGAATGACGGATTCCCAAACCACCTAGTCCGGCAACCGCTGGGAACGGAGATAGTCATGCTTACAGACACGAAAGCATTCAGCGGATTTTCGGTGACAGACATCGACTCTGCAAAGAAGTTCTACGGCGAAACACTCGGGTTGAAGGTAACCGACGGAGACATGGGACTGATTCGCCTACATCTTGCCGGCGGAACCGAGATCCTCGTTTATCCGAAGCCGAATCACGAAGCGGCGACCTACACGATTCTCAACTTCGTCGTCGACGACATCGACACAACCGTCGACCAACTGACCGCACGTGGCGTGGAGTTTCTCAAATACGACGGATTCCCCCAGGATGCGCGAGGCATCATGCGTGGCAACGGCCCCGACATCGCCTGGTTCACCGATCCCGCCGGCAATGTTCTGTCGGTGATCAAGGAGTCCTGACGCGCTTAACCGCTGAACAGCTGCGACTGCCGCTGTTCAGCGGTGTCGGTGTTGGAGCGTTCTGCTGCCGCAGTTTCACGCTCGGCAGCCAGTTGCTCGGCGCTTTTTGCGTCGACAACGGGCTCCGACGCGCTGAGGTCGGAAAACAAGCCACTGCTCGATTCGTTCACATGCCACCCTTTTGCCTGGTCATCGTTGCCGCGCGCAGATAAACCTGCGTTAGAGATCGGTCGATGGCTACTCAATTACTGCCGCCCGTACGGCGCCGACAAGACGCCGATGACCCTCAGCAGTTCTTCACCCAGTGTTGCACGCCTGTGTTTTCCACGAGAAATTCGGTCCAGACGGGTTGTCATCGCCCGCACGGCGGAGCAATGTGAAAGATGAGCGCGGAGCAGGTCGGCAGCACTTTCGTCGGACACCTGGCCCCTCAATTCACCGCACAATTTTTGGAGGAATCATGTTGGGAATTGCTTTGGGCCTCGGCAGCGCCGCTGTCGGAATCGGCCTCGGACTGCTCGGCGCAGGAGCGGGAATTCTGCTGAGCGACAAGACCGTCAAAACCGCACGACGTGAACTCACCGCCTGACGAGGGCGAGCGCACTGAATTTTTGGGCACTCGGGTCGGTATTCGGGTGAACGCCGCGATGCGACACCCCGCGCAGTGGGTGTTCGCACGGGCCGCGCATCGACGTGGCGTGCATACCGGCGTAGATGTTCCGACGAGCGCGCAGGACGTGCTCGACCGGTTGACGGCACTCCGAATAAGTACGTGGAGTTACGGATTCGACCACAAGTCGGTCCGTCACCTGGGTCCGATGGCGCAAGACTTTGCGGCGATTTTCGGCTTGGGATCCAACGCCCGCCGGATCTCCGCCGTCGACGCGAACGGCGTCTGCATGGCGAGCATTCAAGCGTTGAACCGCAAAATCAGTGCCCTCGAGACAGAAGTCAGCGCGCTCGAGAAGGACGTGAACAGACTGAGACGGGAAACGGGAGACACGAGCACGACTCGGAATGCATTGGAAACAAACAACAATCACATATCCACACCGCTCGACGAATTCGGTGGATCCACCGGTCTGTAGTTTGTTCGGTGTGACCGCCCCTTATTCAGACTCCGACTCAGCGCCCAACGTGATTGCCGCGCTGTTCGACGTGACGTCCGATTCAGTCGGCGACGAACATGTCGAACAGGTACTTGCCGAATTCGGCTTTGGCGCAACCGAGGTCGCGGAGACCGCGGCCCTCATCCGGGCCAGTCGGTCGGAATTTCGGCGACTTCGCCGTCGCGAGAACGAATTGGCGGTTCTCTATTCGAGTGCACGTGAGCTCGCGCAGGTTCGCGACGTGGACACACTGCTGCAGAGGCTGGTCAACCGCGCACACGACATCATGGGCACCGACGTCACGTACCTGTCCGAGTTCGACGTGATCACTCGTGACCTGAATGTTCGAAAGACGGCCGGCGCGGTCTCGCCGGAACTCCAGCATCTGCAAGTTCCTGCCGGCGCGGGACTGGTCAGCGCGATTGCCGAATCTCGAGCAGCCCAATGGGTTCAGAACTACAGCGACTACACGCAGTCGCGCCATGACGAAGTGGTCGATGCCGCGATCGTCGCCGAGGGTCTGGTGGCGATTCTCGGCGTGCCGATGCTCTCCGACGGCCAGATCCTCGGAGTCCTGTTTGCCGCCGACCGCCGGGAACGGCGTTTTACCGCAGATCAGATCGCCCTGCTCTCTGCGCTGGCTGATCACGCCTCGGTAGTCCTGCAAACCGCGCGGGCGCTGGACCGCGCCGAGGAATCCGCCGCCGAGACCGGGCGAGCACTCGACGAGCTGCGCGAGCACGTGTCCGCGCGGGACAAATCGAACATCGTCCACCAGGATCTGATCCACGCCGTTCTCCGCGGCGGTGGCTACGCCCAGGTTGCACGAACCCTCAGCAGCGCACTCGAACGCAGCACCGTCGTCGTCGACAATGAGCTACGCCCTCTCGTGAAATCCTCTGGCGAGCAGATCACGACGGTGCCGTTGTCGCTACCTCGCGCCGTGTCCGATGCCATCGACCAGAGTCGCCGCAGTGGCCGATGCACGTTTGTCGCCGATAACAGCGAGACCGTGATCCAACTCGTCAGCGCCGTCACCGCCGGAGAATCGTTCCTCGGGGCCATCTTGCTGAATCGTTCGGACGCGCAGATCGGCCCCGTCGAACTCCGGACCGTGGAACGGGCAGCTCAGGTCACTGCCATCCTCGTGTTGCAACACTCGGCGGCGGCAGCAGCGGACCGGCGTGCACGTGACGAACTGGTCGCCGACTTGCTGAGCACTGCCCCCGAGCGCAGGCGCGATCTCGAACGTAGGACCCGAAACCTCGGCATCTCACTCGGCGAACTGGACACCGTCCTCGTGGTGTCGGTCGCTCCGGAACTCCGCACCGCCGCGCTCCGCGCAATCGGGCAGTCTCTGCCGGTAGCGGGGTTGGCGGCGCAGCATGCCGGATTGATCGCGGTGGTCTCGCGCTCGGGAAACCCGGCAGCCGCGGCGACGGTCATTCACCGTCAGATCACCGGTTCGGTAGGACCGCACGCAGTAGTCATTGCGCCGGCGACGGCGGAACGCCCCGAAGAGCTCCCGGCGCGCTTCACCTCGGCGCTGCGCACGGCCCGCCTACTCACGGCATTGGGCAAGACCGACGGCGCGGTCACGACGGCGTCATATCTGCCGTACACCGTTCTGTTCGGCGAAAATCCGGAATCACTTCATCAGTTCATCGACGAAGTAATCGGCCCGGTACTCGCGTACGACCGCGACAAGGACACCGATCTCACCGCGACCCTTCGTGCCCTGGTACGCAACGACGGGAGCCCGACCAAGGCTGCCCGCGCACTCAACTATCACCCCAACACCGTCGTTCAGCGTCTCGACCGCATCCGTACGCTCCTCGGTCAATCGTGGCGGGAAGACGAGAACTTTTTCCGGGTGTCCATGGCGACGAGGCTCGACGAACTTCGGGACGTGGGAACCGAAGAGGCCGGAAGCGGCATCACCGACAGCGCCGATGGTGCATGACACTACAATTTCGACCGATCGATGTGTCGTGAGCACGTGGCCTGGCAAGCATCGACCTCCCTACTGTGAAGCGGAGCACAGAACCACTTCAGGAGGACGACCCCCCGTGTCATCAACCAGCAGCCGATCAACCAACAGCCGCATCGCCGATTTCCGGTCCTACGACGTCGCCGCACGGCGCGCCGAGATCGTTCGCCAGACCGACCTGACCGAAGCAGACATCGCGGTCTACGACGCTGCCGACGGCCTCACCATCGATCAGGCCGATCGCATGGTCGAGAACGTCCTCGGCGTCATCGGCATCCCGGTCGGCGTGGCCACCAACTTCACGATCAACGGCACGGACTACCTGATCCCCCTCGCCACCGAGGAGCCGTCGGTAGTCGCAGCCGCGAGTAACGCTGCTCGCATCGCACGCGGACTCGGGGGCTTTCACGTCTCGAGCACGCAGCCGATCATGCAAGCCCAGATTCAACTCGTCGACGTCGTGGATCCGGCAGCTGCCCGCATCCGACTCCTCGAGGCACGTGAAGAAATCATTGCACTCGCCAACGAGCAGGACCCGAAGCTGGTCAGCGTCGGGGGTGGCGTGAAGGACATTTCGGTTCGCATCGTGTCCTCGGACAAGGCCGCCTACGTCGTCCTCCACCTTCATGTCGACGTACGAGATGCCATGGGCGCCAACGCAGTCAACACGATGGCAGAGGCAATCGCGGATCGAGTAGCCGAGATCGGCGGCGGGCACGTCGTTCTTCGCATTCTCACCAACAAGGCAGATCTGCGGCTGACGCGCGTTCGTGCCGTGTTCGACGCCGAATTGATCGGCGGTGCAGAGGTAGTGGACAACCTGATCCATGCCGCACGCTTGGCGGAGCTGGATCCCTACCGCGCCGCGACACACAACAAGGGCATCATGAACGGCATCAGCGCCGTGGTGTTGGCAACCGGAAACGACACGCGCGCAGTCGAAGCCGGGTGCCATTCCCATGCAGTCAACGCCGACGGGATCTACTCGTCGCTCTCGCATTTCGAGAAGAATGCCGACGGCAACATCGTCGGCACCCTCGAGCTACCCATGCCGGTCGGCCTCGTCGGCGGGGCCACCAAAGTGCACCCGGTAGCGCAGGCCGCAATCAAGATGCTCGGCGTCGAGAGCGCCGAGGAACTCGCCGGCATCATCCTGGCAGTCGGCCTGGCGCAGAACCTGGCTGCTGTCCGCGTTCTGGCCAGTGAGGGTGTCCAGCGCGGACACATGGGGCTGCACGCCCGCAACATCGCTGCCACCGCCGGAGCGCAGAAGAGCGAGATCGACGCCGTGGTGGCACGCCTGATCGCGGACAAGAGCATTCGCGTCGAGCATGCCGAGAAGGTTCTCGCCGAGATCCGCGGCGGAAACTGACGACAATGACCGAAACAGTTGCAGGATCACCGGTGTGGAAGCCGGCGCCTCATCGAGTGCCGGCGCCGGGGCTGCCGACCTCGGTCCGGATCTACGAAGTCGGGCCACGCGACGGACTTCAAGCGGAAACAGCGGTGATCCCGACCGAGACGAAAGCCCAGTTCATCGAACGCCTGGTCGCGGCCGGCTCCCGCACTGTCGAATTGACGAGTTTCGTCTCACCTCGATGGATCCCGCAACTTGCGGACGCGGAAGAATTGATGGGTCGGCTGCACCTGCCGGACTCGGTACGTACGGTCGTTCTTGTCCCGAACCGCAAGGGTCTCGAGCGGGCCGTCGCCGCCGGAGCAAGCGAGGTTGCAGTATTCGTCAGCGCCACAAAGGAATTCGCGAAACGCAACCTCAATTCCACGGTGGACGGCGCGATCGCCGCGGCTGCCGAGGTCACTACGGCCGCCCGAGCCCTGGGACTTCCCGTCCGCGGCTACATCTCCATGTGCTTCGGCGACCCCTGGGAAGGCTCCGTGCCCGTCGAGCGTGTCGCCGACATCGCAAAGACCCTGATCGACAGCGGTGTCACGTCACTCTCACTCGGCGACACCATCGGCGTCGGCACACCTGGCCATGTACTCGCTTTGCTCGGCGCCCTCCGAGAACGTGGCATCCCCACATCGCAGATCGCCATGCACTTTCACGACACCTACGGCCAGGCGCTGTCGAACGTCTATGCGTCGTTGACCGCTGGGGTATCCGAATTCGACAGTTCCGCAGGTGGTCTCGGACGGTGCCCATATGCCAAGGGCGCGACCGGAAATCTCGCCACCGAGGATCTGGTGTGGATGCTCCACGGCCTCGGGATCGACACCGGCATCGACCTGGATTCGCTCACCGACACAAGCAGCTGGATGGCCGAACAGGTCGGCCACTCGAGCCCGTCCCGAGTTGTCACCGCCCTCCGCGCAGCACGCACCTGACACCCGCAACGCAAGCCCCTCATCTCGCAAGCCCCTCCCTGTACGACCCCGCCATGCATGACACTGGAGAAGACTGATGTCACCACCGCAGCCGGCAACGACGCCGACCACCACGACCGAGCCGACCGAGCAGCAGACATACCTCGAAGTCTGGGGTGACACCGTCAACGGTCGACACCTCGCGATCTCCGTTGCAGTCGGCAGTGTCGTCGGCGCCTCGGCCCTTCTCGCGGCCCAGGCACTGTTCGAACGGGTCGTCAGCGAACCGTCGTTGGCCCAGGCGTACAGCCTTCTGGTCGGCATCGCGGCCTGCCTGCTCGCCGGCGTGGTCTGCGGAATCTTCATCAAGCCGAAGCGGATAGTCGCCTTGGCCGCCGCCGACGCGGAGTCGATCGACGGTGTCATCACGACGATGAGTGAACAGCGCCAGGGTCTGGGCACTCTCGCCGACATTCCGGAGCAGAGCCGACAGGAACTTCGCGAACTGGGTCTGTACGACCACTTCGCCGCTGCCGAGGCCGAGCACGCACGGGTCTCGAACACACCGAAGGACGGTGGGCGCGCATGAGTTCGGTTCTGACCAACGAAATTCTGATTGCCGTTCTCTTCGGCATCATCGGCGCGGTCGCATTCACGTTCATCGGATTGATCTCCGGCACGGACGAGACCGCCACGATCGCACCACTGACTCTGCTCGTGATTCTGCTCGGCGCTCCCCCGGCGGCGGTCTTCACGTTCTTCCTCTCCGGTGCGATCGCCAAACACATGACACACGCGGTGCCGACGATGCTGCTGGGCATTCCCGGCGACACGATGGCGATTCCACTCTTGCCGGAAGCGCAGATGATGCGCTCACTCGGCATCCCGCACATCGCACTCCGCAAGGCGATCTCGGGAGCAGTGATCTCGGCGTTCGTCGCTGTGCCGGTTGCCGTTTTGTTCGCGACCATCCTCGCGCCGTTCGCGGACACCGTTCAGTCGATAGCACCGTGGCTGTTCCTGGTCGCCGCCATCGGCATCGCCTACGCCTCACCAGGCCGCTGGGCCGGGGTTGTCGCCCTCGTTCCCTTCGTCATCTTGATCCTCGGCGCCCGCGCGTTGACGTCGAATTACGATGTGTCGCTGAACATCAGCTACTTCCTTGCGATCGCAGTCGGGCCGCTGATCGCGGACCTCGCATTGACCTTGGGCCCGTCGAGCCGTAAGGACATGGAACGCAGTGAACCCAAAACCGTTGCATTGGCCCCGGACATCAAAGGATGGAAGGGATACTTCCCCAATCCTCTGAAGGTCCTCGATCGCAAGCAGATCGGTTACACCGCCGCCGCTTCCACGGTGTCGAGCGCAACCTTCGTCTTCAGCCCGGTCGCCATGACTGTTCTGATGGGTGAGCTGGTAGGTGCGCGGATCAAGAACGGCTATCACCGACTGACCACAATGGTCTCGGCGAAGAACGGTACGACGGAATCCACCTACATCGCGGAAACCCTCATCCCACTCGTCGCTTTCGGCCTTCCGCTCAGCCCGCTCGCGGCAGGCCCCGCAGCCCCTCTGTTCAACGCTCCACCGGTGTTCGAGACCAATCAGGAAACCGGAGTGATCAACAATCTCTCCACGTACCTGACGCAGTGGGAGTTCCTGCTCTACGGCCTGCTCGCTGTGGTCACGGCGACGGTCATCGCATACCCGTTTGCCATGAACTACGCGTACCGCGCTGCGTCAGCGGTGGTCAAGCACATCAGTCACGAAGCTGTGATCGCGGTGTTCACGGGACTGGTCGTGGTCATCAGCATCTGGGAGGGCGGCATCCTCGGGCTTCTGATCACCGTGACGGTCGGCCTGGTCGGTGGTCTTCTCGGGCGCCTGTTCAAGATTCACGGCGGAGTTCTTTTCATGGGTTACTACGTAGCGCTGTTCAGTGTTCCTGCCCTGATCAATCTGTTCTGAATCGGTCGACTCCACCACCACGTGCGGACCCGCAACAAACTGCGGGTCCGCACGTATTTCTTCAGCTACCGACCGTGAGCGCCACGGTTCGATTGCGGTCCAACTTCTTCGCTCGATACAACGCCTCGTCAGCGCAATCGACCAATTGCGTCAGGTCTGCGTCGCCGTGGGGTGAACACGCGACACCGATGCTGACCGTCGGCCCGAAGTCGCCCAATACTGCCGACGAATTCTCCGCTTGCGCGCGTCGAATCATCTCGGCTGTTTCGGTCGCACCCTCGAGATCGACGCCGGCCATCAGTACGACGAACTCCTCGCCGCCCAATCGGGCGAAGAGATGCTTGTCATCGAGGTGCCGCCGCACCTGATCGGCAAAACTCACCAACGCCGTATCGCCGGCACGATGACCGAGGTTGTCGTTCACCATCTTGAAGTGATCCAGATCCATCATCAGGACGCTGACCGGACGTCCAGAGTGGCGACGCGGATCGGTCGCACCCGTCACGCTGCCGCCTCGCCGCAGGAATTCGTCCCGGCGCAACGCACCGGTGAGATCGTCGTGGGTGACGGCCTGGGTGAGTGCCTCGAGCGCGCGGCGACGCTCGAGGATCACGCAGGCCACCGCGATCGGCGCTACCGCCAGCAGCGACAATCCGATCTGGACCGACGCGCTGACCGGCGAGACGCCCTCGCTGGACAATCCGAGATGGCCGTCGGCCGTCAGTACCAACGTCCAGGCAGTTGACACAGCGGTGAGCACCGACGTGACAAATACATTGGTGAGCAAGGCTGCAGTCACCAGCGCCGGCATGGCAAACGCGATCGCTCCGGCACCGCCTATCACCCACTCCAAGATGATGCAGACGGCCAGCAGCGCCGTCGGAACGACTGATCGACGCACAAGCGTGGCAACAGCTTTCGGTTCTCGATCCACTCGTCGAAGCGAAGGGAATGTCAGCACCAAGGGGACGATGGTCATGTAGTTGACGAACTCACTCGAGAACCAGAGCAACCAGCCGTCCCACCACTGCCCGCCGAACAGCACGCGGTTCGCGATTCCGCCCACGAGCGCCGCCATCGACGCGGCGGCGACAGTCATCGACACGAGATAGCCGACGGACTGAATACTGGTCAGTCGACGGTCCTCACTGTCGACCCAGCGAAAGGCGTAGAAGCCGCTCGCAACCCCGACGATGTTGGCCGCGTTGAGCCACACCGTGGACTCCCATGCCCCACCGGTGATCAGGTCGGCTCCGACATAACCGAATACGACGCAGATCCAGGTGAGCAGTGTGGCGGAACGCGGCGACCGAAAGAGGATCCCGAGTAGCAGCGCGTTCGCCGGCCAGAAGACTGCAAGCGTGCCCGGCAGACGGCTCAGAATTCCGACCAGGCACGAGACGAAGACGACTACGCCGATAAGCAGTGCGCGACGTACGGCCGATGACGACAACGACTTTTCGACCGTGCTCACCACCTACATTCGACTGACCTACTCACAATTCGACAACCACTGTCGGTGACCAAGGCGCCCCGGATGCAGGGTCGCCGCAAGACACCCGTCGAAATATACCGACCGGAATCGTACGCGAGGGACGTCGAAACCCGAGGCGCCCCACTGTGCCTTGGCTATCGATGCGGACAAATCGGATGTTACGTCGTCAGTTGGTCAAATGAAGTTCACCGAGCGTGATCGAAGCGGTGCGAGCAAACTCTCGGACACTCGCGCCTCCACTTCCGGCAGGCATTACCCCGAGAAGGGGAACACCGCTGACCGAGACCAGATCCTCGCGATTGCATTTCTCGGCGAGGTCCGGTTCCTGCGGCCACGAACCGATCACCAATCCGGCGCAGTCCACGCCGGATGCACGTAGGGCTTCCACGGTCAGTGCCGTGTGATTGAGCGTGCCCAGGCCGGACGCAACCACCAGCACCACTGGCACTGCCAGAGCCGCGGCAAGATCGCGAGCGGTGAACCCGTCGACGCCCAAGCGGACCAGCAAGCCGCCGGCGCCTTCGATCAGGGTCAAGTCGTGGGTGGTGTCCAGGTCGCGAGCAACTCGGACTACTTCGTCGAGCGCCAACAACGGCAGACCACTTCGACGGGCAGCAGTATCCGGCGCCAAAGGTTCGGGATACCGCGCCAACTCGACCAGCGTCACGCCGCCACCGGTCAGACGCTCGATCTCGGCCAGATCACCCGCACCGTCCACGTCGACGCCGGTCTGGGCCGGTTTGAGCACTGCAACCGACTTGCCCGACTGCAAGGCCACCGATGCCAATGCGGCTGTCACCACTGTTTTTCCGACGTCGGTCGACGTTCCGGTCACCAGGAAAATGCTCATGCTCGGGCTCCGGCCAATACTTCGCGCAGTACGAGAGCGATCTGCTCCATCTCGGATGCGGACAGCGTCGCTCGTGCGGTCAGACGCAGCCGTGACGTTCCTTCCGGAACCGACGGCGGGCGGAAGCAACCGACATGCAACCCCTGATCCCGGCACGCCGACGCGGCATCGAACGCCCGCTGCGGATCACCGAGAACGACTGAGACGACAGCAGATTCAGGCGACGGAGCACCGGTGACGTCCGCCAACTCGGATGCCCGGGCCAGGACGTCGAGCGCTCGCGTCGGCTCACGCTGGAGTACGGCGAGTGCAGCCCTGGCCGCGCCTACGGCGGCCGGTGCGAGACCGGTGTCGAAGATGAACGTTCTTGCCGCGTCGATGAGATGCGCGCGGATCTTGTTGTCACCGAGCACAACTCCGCCCTGGCTGGCGAGCGACTTGGACAGTGTTGCCGTCACGACGACGTCGGGTTCACCGGCCAGGCCAGACTCGTGGACGAGTCCACGTCCACCGGCACCGCGCACACCGATGCCATGCGCCTCGTCGACCAACAGGATCGCCCCGTACTCGCGGCACACCTGATGCATCTGCCGCAGTGGCGCGAGGTCTCCGTCGGCACTGAAGACCGAATCGGTGACGACCAGCGCTCGCTCTTCCACTCTGCTGCGCAACGTGTCGGCGAGAAAGCCCACGTCCGAATGCGGAGCAACGGCGACCCGAGCACGTGACAGGCGGCAGGCATCCACCAGCGAGGCATGCGATCCCGCATCGGAGACGATCAACGACCCTGGACCCGAGAGCGCCGTCACCGCGCCGAGATTGGCTGTGTAACCGGAGGAGAAGACAAGTCCGGAGTCCGCCCCGACGAACTCGGCCAGTTCGACTTCGAGCAGTTCGTGTTCGGTGGTGGTGCCGGTGACCAGACGCGAGCCCGTGGCGCCCGCGCCCCAACGGCGCAGAGCCGCCGTGGCACCCTCGATCACATCGGGGTGCCGCACGAGTCCGAGGTAATCGTTCGACGCCAGGTCGATCAACGGGGAGTCGACCGTGCGAGGACGGAGTTCGCGACGCAGTCCAGCGGCCCTGCGGTCCGCTTCGACGGCCGTCAGCCAATTCAGCGAGGTGTTCACTTTTCCGACCATACTTGAACACCGTTCAACTCAATGGTTAGGGTGCATCCGTGCTCACAACCGGACTTGATCCTCATGACGTCTCCGCCATCGATGCCGATGTCCTCTGGCATCCGTACGGATCGTTTCCCGCGTCGACTCGTCCGCTGATCGTCGACTCTGCGCAGGGGGCTACCCTGACGCTCTCCGACGGCCGCCGATTGGTCGACGGGATGAGCTCGTGGTGGGCCGCCATTCACGGCTACCGCAATCCCGTGCTCGACACCGCCGCCGCACGGCAGCTCGGCAAAATGAGCCATGTCATGTTCGGCGGACTGACGCACGAACCCGCCGCTCGCCTCGGGCGACTGCTCGTCGACATCACACCACCTCACCTCGACAAGGTGTTCCTCTCCGACTCCGGTTCGGTGGCCGTCGAAGTCGCAGTGAAGATGTGCCTGCAGTACTGGCGGAGCCTCGGAAAGCCGTCGAAGAATCGTTTGATGACCTGGCGCGGCGGATACCACGGTGACACCTTCACCCCCATGAGCGTCTGCGATCCCGACGGCGGCATGCATACTCTCTGGACCGACGTCCTGCGCCCTCAGGTCTTCGCGCAGGCTCCCCCGGCGGGCTATCTCCCCGAATACGTGCAGGAGTTGGAATCGCTCTTGGCCGAGCATCACGAGCACCTCGCAGCGGTGATCGTGGAACCAGTGGTCCAAGGTGCCGGCGGAATGCGTTTCCACGATCCCGCGTACCTGATCGACCTGCGTAACCTCTGCGACAAGTACCAAGTCCTCCTGGTCTTCGACGAAATCGCGACCGGATTCGGACGCACCGGAGAATTGTTCGCCGCCGATCACGCCGGCGTCAGTCCCGACGTCATGTGCGTCGGCAAGGCACTGACCGGCGGGTACATGAGTCTGGCGGCAACGCTGTGCACCACGGAGATCGCGGAGACCATCACTGCCGGTGAGGGCGGCGGGCTGATGCACGGCCCCACCTTCATGGGCAATCCACTCGCGTGCGCCGTCGCGGTGGCGTCGACCGAACTTCTGCTTGCGATGGACTGGCGGCGTGACGTCGCAACCCTCGAACGTGGCCTCGCTCGAGGCCTCGCCGAAGCCGTCACAATTCCCGGGGTCGTCGACGTCCGCGTCAAAGGCGGAATCGGAGTGATCGAACTCGAACAGCCGGTCGACATGCAGAGCGCGACCGATGCAGCCGTCGACGCCGGCGTCTGGCTCCGGCCGTTCCGCAACCTCGTGTACGCGATGCCTCCGTACCTGTGTTCGGAGGCAGAGGTGGAACAGATCACAGCCGGAATGCTTGCAACCGCCCGCAGCCAGGCGAAACGGTGATCGGCACCGTAGACAGTCGACGAGATTCGATCGGCTGCACCCGATAGGGTCTGATTCATGGATCAACCGCCGAGCGAGACCTCAGCCACTCCCATCCCGGTATGGCCTGGCAGTGCGTACCCACTCGGTGCCACCTACGACGGCGCGGGGACCAATTTCTCGCTCTTCTCCGAGGTCGCCGAGGCCGTCGAGCTGTGCCTGATCGCCAAGGACGGAACCGAAACCCGCATTCGGATGGACGAGGTCGACGGTTACGTCTGGCATGCGTACCTTCCGTCGGTATCCCCCGGCCAGCGATACGGCTACCGCGTACACGGGCCGTACGATCCGGCTGCAGGTCTGCGATGCGATCCGAGCAAGCTCCTGCTGGACCCGTACGGAAAAGCGTTCGACGGAGACTTCGACGGAGACCGTTCGCTGTTCTCGTACGACGTCGAATCGGCGGCGGACCCCGAACCTTCAGGAGACGACGAATCTCCCGCCGTGGAGCCGCAAGAGGCTACCGACGACACGAGTTCGGAAGCCGAATCGGACGAGGTGGGCCTCGAAGACGACTCGCCCACGGGCGATCAGGAATCGGACGAGATCCTCGAGCCCGAACCCTTCGAGCCCGAACCCTTCGAGCCGGAACCACTCGTCGACGAACCCGCCACCATCCCTTTCCCCCAACATGATTCGCTCGGCCATACGATGTCGACCGTCGTCATCAACCCGTTCTTCGATTGGGCGTCCGACCACTCGCCGAAGCGTCCGTATCACGAGACGGTCATCTACGAAGCGCACGTCAAGGGTATGACCGCGACGCATCCCGGAGTTCCGGAGGAATTGCGCGGCACGTACGCGGGGCTCGCTCATCCGGTGATCATCGAGCACCTCACCGATCTGGGTGTCACGGCGATCGAACTGATGCCGGTCCACCAGTTCATGCACGATCAGGTGCTTCTCGACCAAGGTCTGCGAAACTACTGGGGTTACAACACCTTCGGCTTTCTCGCTCCGCACACCGACTACTCCTCGGCCACGAAACCCGATGCGGCCGTAGCGGAATTCAAAGCCATGGTGCGCAGCTTCCACCAGGCGGGTATCGAAGTGATCCTCGACGTGGTCTACAACCACACCGCCGAGGGCAATCACATGGGGCCGACCATCAGCTTCCGCGGAATCGACAATGCCGCCTACTACCGCCTGGTCGACGGCGACGAAGAGCACTACATGGACTACACCGGAACGGGCAACAGCCTCAACGCCCGTCATCCGCATACGCTGCAATTGATCATGGACTCTCTGCGGTACTGGGTCACGGAGATGCACGTCGACGGTTTCCGCTTCGACCTCGCCTCGACACTCGCCCGTGAACTGCACGACGTGGACCGCCTTTCGGCCTTCTTCGATCTCGTGCAACAGGATCCGATCGTCAGTCAGGTGAAGCTGATCGCCGAACCGTGGGACGTCGGCGAAGGCGGTTACCAGGTCGGCAACTTCCCCGGCCTGTGGACCGAATGGAACGGCAAATACCGCGACACCGTCCGCGACTACTGGCGTGGTGAGCCGGCAACGCTGGGGGAGTTCGCCTCCCGTCTCACCGGATCCTCTGATCTCTACGAGGCCACCGGACGTCGCCCTGGCGCGAGCATCAACTTCGTCATCGCTCACGACGGTTTCACCCTGCACGACCTCGTCTCGTACAACGAGAAGCACAACGAAGCCAACGGCGAGAACAACAACGACGGCGAATCGCACAACCGATCTTGGAACTGCGGGGTCGAAGGCCCCACCGACGACCCGGAAATCCTCGAACTGCGTGGCCGTCAGAGCCGGAACATACTGGCTACGCTGATGCTCAGCCAGGGCACCCCGATGCTTGCTCACGGCGACGAGATGGGCCGAACTCAGCAGGGTAACAACAACGTTTACTGCCAGGATTCGGAACTGTCATGGATGGATTGGACTCTCGCGGAAACCAACGCCGACCTCGTCGAGTTCACCAAGCGCGCAATTGCCTTGCGCGCCAAGAACCCGGTCTTCCGGCGTCGTCGATTCTTCGAGGGGCGACCTATTCGAAGCGGCGATCAGAGTCGCGACATCGCCTGGCTCACGCCGTCTGGCGAAGAGATGACTCCGGCCGACTGGGACAGCGGTTTCGGCAAGTCGTTGGCTGTCTTTCTCAACGGTGACGCGATCCCGGAACCGAACTACCGTGGCGAGCGCGTCACCGGAGATTCGTTCCTTCTCTGCTTCAACGCCCACTACGAAGATCTCGAATTCTCCACCCCCAACGCGGACTACGCGTCGGAGTGGACCGTCGTACTCGACACCTCGGTCCCCACCGGTGAGAGCGATACCGTGATCAAAGCCGGAACAACATTGGATGTAAAAGCGCGAGCATTGACGGTACTTCGCAGAACCGCTTGAGGGAGACGTGCACATGGCCCCGATAACCAGCACCTACCGACTGCAGTTGCGACCGGATGCATTCACTCTTCGTGATGCGGCCGCACAGGTGGACTACTTCGAGGCATTGGGGGTCTCACATCTCTATCTCTCCCCCATCCTCACGGCAACGTCCGGATCGACGCACGGCTACGACGTCACCGATCCGACAACCGTGTCCGAAGGACTTGGTGGCCGCGAGGCCCTGGTGGAGCTCTCGCGCGCCGTTCGATCACGTGGGATGGGCCTGATCGTCGATCTGGTCCCCAACCATGTCGGTGTCGCCAAACCTCGCGAAAATGCTTGGTGGTGGGACGTTCTCACGCACGGGCAGTCGTCGGAGTACGCGCATTTCTTCGACATCGATTGGGCCGAGGACAACGGAGCCAACGGCGCCGACGGCAAACTCTCACTCCCGGTACTGGGCAGCCCGGACGATCTCGACGCACTGACTGTCGAGAAAGATGGCGAGGAAACACTTCTCGCGTTCTACGAGCACCGCTTCCCCATCGCTGCCGGTACTGAATTCGGATCTCCACAGGAGGTGCACTCCAGGCAGTCGTACCGACTCGTACCGTGGAACGCCGGGATCGTCAATTACCGACGGTTCTTCGCCGTCAACGAACTCGCTGCGCTGCGCCAGGAGGACCCCCAAGTCTTCGAACTCTGCCATCGGCAAGTGAAGTCGTGGGTCGACGAAGGACTGATCGACGGCGTTCGCATCGATCACCCGGACGGACTCGCGAATCCGGCGGAATATCTCGGGCGCCTGCGAGAACTGATCGGACCGGATCAGTGGCTCGTGATCGAAAAGATCCTCGGCCATACGGAACCACTCGATCCGATGCTCCCGATCGACGGCACCACCGGATACGACGCCCTCAATCAGCTGGGCGGCGTTTTCGTCGATCCCGCCGCCGAACTCGAATTGACCGAACTCTCGGCAGATCTGACCGGCGACGACGGGGACAGTGCATGGTTGCATCACACCGAACGTCAGTTCAAACGCGACACCGGGCGCGGTGACCTTGCACCGGAGGTTCGCAGGCTCGTGCGTGCAATCCGACGCGAAACCGGAAGTCGTTGCAGTGAGACCGAACTGAACGACGCAGTTGTCGTCGCGATCGCTCGGATGCCGGTGTACCGATCCGACTACAGTCCCCTCGCCGGTTTGGCCGCTCGGATCGTCGGCGACATGCACGAATTGGCTCCCGGACATGAACCATCGTTCAACGTGTTGGCGCAATCCCTGGTGAACAGCGGTGAAGCCTCAGTTCGCTTCCAGCAGGTGTGTGGCGCTGTCATGGCCAAGTCCGTCGAAGATCGACTCTTCTATCGGACGGCGCGCCTGGTCTCACGTCAGGAAGTCGGCGGCAACCCGGCATCGCTTGCCGTCTCCGTCGCCGAATTCCATCTCCACAACGCGGACCGAGCGAAGCGGTGGCCGCGCGCGATGACGAGTCTGTCCACTCACGACACCAAACGCGGCGAGGACGTGCGGGCACGGATCGGTGTTGTGTCTCAGGTGCCGACGCTGTGGGCCCGGCTGATTCGCGAGTGGGAAGACGTGTGCCCCAGCCCTGATCCGCTTACCGGATTGTTCTTGTGGCAGAACATCATCGGTGTGTGGCCGGCGGACGGCCGCTCGGCAGCCTCGGTTCCAGAGCTGCGCGAGCGTTTGCACGCCTATGCGGAGAAAGCCGTCCGCGAGTCCGGCGCCAGAACTTCCTGGAACGATCCGGACGTCGACTTCGAGTCGGCAGTGCACCGCTGGATCGACGAGGTGATCGACGGCCCGGTCGGTGATTCGGTCAGCGAATTCGTCGGCCGGATCGCGCGTCACGGCTGGTCGGACTCTCTGGGCCAAAAGCTGCTCCAACTTCTCGGGCCCGGCGTTCCCGACGTCTACCAGGGCACTGAGCTGTGGGAGGACTCGTTGGTCGATCCGGACAACCGGCGGCTTGTCGACTACGGAACGAGGCGATCACTGCTCGATTCCGGCGCCGCGCCGATCGACGCAACAGGAACCGCAAAGTTGCACCTCGTTCGCACGGCACTGACACTGCGGCGGGAGAACCCCTCGTGGTTCGATCACGGTGAGTACCGGCCGGTCTTCGCTTCAGGTTCCGGATCCGGTCATCTGGTCGGCTTCTCGCGCGGCCCGGCAGGTGATCCGCCTATGGTCGTTGCTCTGGCGACGCGACATTCGCTCAGACTCTCGTCGCACGGTTGGAGAGATACGCGAGTGGACCTGCCAGATGGCGAATGGGTCGACGCACTGAGCGGACAACCCGTCTTGTCTTCGGATGCGCGGGACATCTTCGCTGCCGGGCCATGTGCCCTGTTGACCAGGGTGCGCTGAGCGGTTTCCGCTGACTGGGCATTCACCCCCGAAAAGAACTTCGTCGCGCTAACTTCCGAAGAGCAGATCATCACCACTAGTCGGAGGTTTGAGCATGGCCGCCAGTCGATTCACCGGAAAAGTTGCCTTCATCACCGGAGCCGCCCGTGGTCAGGGGCGCGCCGAAGCTGTCCGGCTGGCAGAAGAGGGCGCAGACATCATCGCCGTCGACGCGTGTGTTCAATTCGAATCCACCTCGTATGCCGGCGCCACCGACGACGACCTGGCCGAGACAGTCGAACTGGTCAAGGCCCTGGACCGTCGAATTGTCGCTACCAAGACCGACGTTCGCGACTTCTCTGCGCTGTCCGCGGCGCTCGCGGCCGGCATCGACGAATTGGGGCGACTTGACGTCGTCGTCGCGAACGCCGGAATCTGTTCTGCCAACATGTCCTGGGAAATCACGCCCGAGCAGTGGCAGGAAACGCTCGACGTCAACCTGACCGGCGTCTTCCACACCGCCAAGGCAGCGATCCCGCACCTGATCAAGCAAGGCACCGGTGGCTCGATCATCTTCACCAGCTCCGTCGCCGGCCTGCGCGGCCTCCCCTTCCTCGGCCATTACGTCGCGAGCAAACACGGCATCACCGGTCTGGCCAAGACGATGGCCTCGGAGTTGGGGCAGTACAACATTCGGGTCAACACCATCCACCCACACGGCGTGGAAACCGGAATGCAGATGACGGACATGCGGCCGCTCATCGACGCCAACGCCCACACACTCGGTCCGATCTTCATGCAGACCTTGCCCGACCCGGTCAGCCAGCCGGAGGACATCGCCGCCGCCGTCGCGTTCCTCGGTTCCGACGAGGCCCATCACATCACCGGCATCGCGATGCCGCTCGATCTGGGCACCCTGATCCGCTGATCGAATCTTCTCGAGTTTTTCCCGTCCTCGGGGAATATCGCTTCCCCGAGGACGGTTGCGCGAGACATGACCAAAACTGTTGTAGCGCAGACGTACGGCACGCCCGAGGTCCTGAAGCTGGTGGACGTCGATTTACCGTCACCGAAATCAGGTGAAGTCCTGGTCGACGTGAAGGCGATCGGCGTCAATCCCTTCGACTTCAAGCTCTACAGCGGCGCTTTCGGCACCGACCCCGAGAAACTTCCCATCGGCCTCGGCGGCGAGGCAGCGGGCGTCGTCTCGGCTGTCGGCGACGGCGTCACAAATGTGAACGTCGGCGACGAAGTGATCGTCAGCCCCGGCAACGGCCTCTACTCCGAACAAGTAGTCGTGCCGGTCTCCTCTGTCACCGCGAAGCCCGCAGGCATCAGCTGGGAACAGGCAGCCGGCCTCCTTCTGGTCGGCGGAACTGCAGTCGACGCCCTCGACACCATTCGGGTCGGTTCCGGCGACACCGTTCTCATCCACGGCGCGTCCGGCGGCGTCGGCGCGATCGCTGTTCAGTTGGCAGTTGGTCGCGGAGCTACGGTGATCGGCACTGCGGGAGCCTCGAATCAGGATTACGTGCGCTCGCTCGGCGCCACGCCTGTGCTCTACGGCCACGGCCTCGAAGCGCGTGTCCGTGAACTCGCGCCGAACGGCGTCGATGCGGCGTTCGACATCGCCGGAACGGACGAAGCCGTCGATGCATCTCTGGCTTTGGTCACCGACAAGAGTCGCATCGTCACCATCGTCGCGTTCGGACGCGCCCAGACCGACGGCTTCGCGTCTGTCGGCGGAGGCAATCCGGCAAGTGCCGAAGCACGTTTGAAGGCTCGATCCGAGCTGGTCGAACAAGCCGGTTCCGGACATCTCACCGTGAAGATCGCCAAGACTTTCCCACTAACGGACGTCGCGCTCGCTCACACCGAGTTGCAGAGCTCCCATCCCGCCGGGAAGTTCATCCTCATTCCCTGACGTTGCTTGCGGTTCCCTGTGTCTGAGGGGCGAGTGGAACCAACAGGGTGGTGCCGAACGCGACGAGCACGGATTCGCCTTCGCGTTCGGCATGTAACTCGGCAGTGACGAACACCTGCTTGCGCCCGGCCTTGACCGAGCGCGCCGTAGCGACAAATGCGGTTCCGACGCCCGGACTCACGAAATTGACCGCGCAGTTGGACGCCGCCACGACACCTACCTGGGTGAAAGCAGCAAATCCGCACGCGGTGTCGACGAGTCCCGCCACGAGCGCAGCGTGCAGGTGTCCCGAGTACTGGCCCAGATCCTCACGCCATTCGAGCCGCAGACAAACGCGACCCGGTTCGGCCTCCGTGACTTCGAATCCGGCCCACCGGTTGAAGGCCGCCGAGGCGTTGACCGCCCGCAACTGTTCGAGCATTTCAGAATTTCCCATGTAGACCAGTCTACATAGATTGTGGTGGATCGCTGGGGTGTTTAAGCTCCAACTCGTGGCGACTCCCCCGAAACACCGCGAAGCACTCGTACGAGCTGCGGCCGATCTGTTTCGCCGCCAGGGGTATGCGGCAACGGGCCTCAACGAGATCCTCAAGTCGAGCGGGGCGCCGAAAGGTTCGCTGTACCACTACTTTCCCGGCGGCAAAGAGCAGATCGGCGAAGAGGTCGTCCGCGTCGGCGGGCAGTTGGTCACCGACACCCTGACCGAACTCGCCGACAGCCAATCGGACGCCGGGTCGCTGCTGCGCGAGTACGCGCGGTTGCTCGCCGGATGGGTGAGCGATTCGGATTTCCACGAAGGCTCGCCGATCACGACGGTGTTGTTGGAACTTGCCCCCGATTCGGAGAGCGTGACAGCCGCCGGACAGGCGGTGTATCGACAGTGGACTTCGCTACTGCGCGACACACTGATCGCGTCCGGGGTCGGACGTGCGCGAGCGGAACGGCTTGCCATCCTGGCAGTGTCCGCGCTCGAGGGCTCGCTGGTGCGGGCTCGCGTCGAACGATCCGGTCAGCCGATTCTCGATTCCCTCGGCGAGGTCGCCGACGTGTTCGACGGAGCAATCGCCGCGGCGCACTCTCGCTGAGCGAACGCGATCTGAGCGAACGGCACTCTCGGTCTCATGAAGGCGCCGAAAGGTACGTTCGCTCGGAATCGGAGGGTGGCTCAGTCGGCTTCCGGGCGCCATCCCGAGCACCACCTCGAGCACCACCGCGGGCCGCGCCGATCCCTGCGACGACGACGCACGCGATACCTGCCACGGCCAGAACACTCGGAACCTGTTGCAGCACAACCAGACCGATAAGCTGCGCGAAAGCAGGCTCGAGACTCATCAGCGTGCCGAACGCCGCCGTGGACAGCCTTCGCAACGAGACCATCTCCAGAACGAACGGCACGACGGGCAGCAAGATCGCGAGTCCGAGGCCCACGAGAATCAGATGCGGAGTCAGCCGCCCGATAGCCGAGTGGCCTACGGCAATTGTCGCGGCCAACCCGGCTACCGCCATCGACACCGCCAGCCCGTTGATCCCGGCAACCTCGTCGCCGACGCGCTGGGTGAGCAGTATGTACATCGCCCAGCAGAGCGCCGCACCGAGTGCGTACGCCACACCGACCAGATCGACTGTCCCTGCCCATGGTTCGGTGAGAAGCACGACGCCCACGCCTGCCAGAACCGGCCACAGAACGCGGCCACGCCCCCGGAGCAATGCAACCGTCAGCGGACCCAAGAATTCCAATGCGCTTGCTGTTCCCAGCGGAAGGCGCTCCACCGCTGCCATGAACAGGAGCGTCATGCCTGCGGTGACCACACCCAGAACCACGCAAGCCAGAAACGCCTTGCGAGTGAACGCCGAAGGGCGGGGCCTGACGATGATCAGAAGAATGATGCCTGCCCAGGCGAGTCGTAGCCACGCCGCTCCGTCTGCGCCGAGCTGATCGATCAGGCCCACCGACACGGCGAGCCCGAGCTGCACGCACAACATCGCCAAAACAGCCAGGCCCACTCCGGCCCGCGCTTTCGTATCCATAGCTGAATTGAACGGGAGGCCAACCGTTCGTGTCCACGCGATTTTGACCTACATTATGTTCACGATTAGTGAATGATCGAAGGATGGAAACCCGTCGACTCCATCTCCTCCTCGAACTCTCCCGCTTGGGTTCGATGCGTGCGGTCGCCGAAGCGCACAACCTCACGACGTCGACAGTGTCCCAACAACTCGCGGCCTTGACCGCGGAGACCGGTACCGCACTGATCGAGCCCGACGGTCGCCGGGTGCGGCTGACGCCGGCCGGTCAACGACTGGCCGATCATGCCGTCACCATCCTGGCAGCCGTCGATGCAGCTCGCCTGGACCTCGATCCGGACGCGGAACCGGTGGGGACCCTGCGAGTCGGCGGATTCGCAACTGCGATCAGAACCGCGATGCTCCCCGTCGCTCGAAGCCTGCAACGCAGTCACCCGCAGGTGGACGTGATGATCTACGAATACGAACCCGTCGAGGCTTTTGCACTCCTCGAACGCGACGATCTAGACCTCGCACTTACGTACGACTACAACCTTGCCCCCGCGTCGCCGAGCCCACTACTCGAAGCAATTCCGCTCTGGTCGACGCCCTGGGGACTGTGTGTTCCCGACGACGCCAAAGCTCCCGACAAGTCCACAGAATCCGGAATCGATCTCCGCGCCTTCGCCGACACGTCATGGATAGTGAACTCACGCAACACGGCAGACGAGCGCGCTGTGCGAACCCTCGCGTCGCTGGCCGGGTTCACCCCTCGGATCACTCACCAGATCGACAGTCTCGACTTGGTCGAACTCTTGATCCTCAGTGGTTACGGCGTGGGGCTGATGCCGCTCGAACGCAAGACTCGCGAAGGCGTGCGCGTCGAACCACTCGTCGATCCGCCCGTCATCCTCACTGCCTATGCGGTGACGCGTCGCGGCCGATCGTCGTGGCCGCCGCTTCGGCTCGTGTTGGACCGACTCACGGCCTACCGATAACTCACATCCGATCAGCGTCGCCGTCGCGGCGCTGCTGCTTGGCAATTCGACGCTGCTCTTCCGCCCGCTCGCGGCACTGACGCAAGAAGGCTTCGTCCGCCGCCGGATCCTGCGCAACGGCACGTCCCGGGCGCTCGTATTCGCCGTACCCGGTTGGGCCGACGTATCCGCGGGGCGCGTTCTGTCCGCGCCCGACCACCAGCCACAGAACCGATCCCAAAGTAGGAAGGAAGATGATGATCAGAATCCAGACGACCTTGGGTAGGTACTGGATGTAGGCGTCATCTCTCGTGATGGCGTCGACGATGCAGAAAATCCACAGCAACATCGTGATGAGGCCGAACAAGGCATAGGGCACGCTGGCGATTCCTCCCGAGAATAAAAAACCCTCGCCATGCTAACGAAAACAGACCAATTAGTACATTAGATTCTGGCGAATGTTGAACTCGAGCCATCCTCGGTACGCATCGACGTCCCATCCACTGACCCGACGCAATTGCTGATGAAGCTGAGGCGAGACGAAAGCGGCAAGTATGCCCGCAGCTTTCTCGAGCGAAATCTCAGGCCTCAACAAGCCATGCTCGGAGAGACCCTCGGCTATCGACATCGCATTGACGGCCGACTGATCCGACGACTCCTCGGATAGTCGACGCATGTCGGCATCCGCACCCGAGGATTCGACCGCGACCATCATCAGAGCGCCGGCACGTTCGAGCAGTCCGATGCCCTGAGCCACGATCTGGGAGACGATCCGGCGAACGTCATCGGGGTCCGAGGCCAGGTTCGGCGCGCCGAGTGGAACCTCTTCGGCATCGAGCGCCGCAGCGAGGGCCGCTTCGAAGATCTCGAGTTTCCCGCCAGGGAAGGCTGTGAACACCGTCCGATCGGCGACGCCGGCCGAGGCGGCAATCTGCTTGACGGTGGCACTGACATACCCGTCTCGAACAAACAAGGCCGTCGCCGCATCACGAATGAGTTCACGCGTTCGCTGCGCGGAAGCTTCACGCACGCGGGAGTGGTACTGGCGTCTGCCCTCCATTGCGCACACTTTAGCCGCATTCGATGCAACGACCATGCATGGAAAGAATCGTGCAGCTCAGGAGCCTTTTCCGGGGTGGTCTATCCAGCCGTCGCTACCGGGAAACACCAACGCCTCGTGGCCGTTGTCGTACCTGACCAGATAGGGAGGACCGCCGTCCTCGCCGTGCACCTCGAGAACCTCGGCAGTTACCTCCGCCTGCCCCACAACGCGCCCCTGGACGTGGAGACGGTCACCCACTTCGGCATGCATCACTCCTCCTCGCTGCCCGCTCGCGCAGGCGCAGACCAACCACTGACGTTGTTCCCGCCATGCCGACTCGGAAACCCTGGGGCGAGTTGCCGTCGTGAGAAATCGCATATTCACCGAAGGTGACAGTGACGGGTGAACAGTGGTTCACTCATGGGTGAATTCCCGTTCACCATCGCCGCGTGAAGGACCGTCTCTTGGCATTGCACTCGTCTCCGACCACTCGCCGTTCAAGTCGGCTCATTACCGCAATTCTCTGTCTTTCCGGCACCGTGGTCGCGCTGCAACAAACGATGGTCATTCCGTTGTTGCCCGATTTCCCGAAGATCCTCGGCGTCAGCGCTGACGACGCCTCCTGGCTCGTCACAGTCACGCTCCTCACGAGTGCCGTCGCCACTCCGATCGTCTCCCGCCTGGCAGACATGTTCGGAAAACGACGCATGATGCTGATCTCGATGACGATGATCGTGGTCGGATCACTGGTCGCGGCGATCGGCGGCAACTTTGTCGCCCTGCTGATCGGACGTGGTCTCCAGGGCTTCGCGATCTCGATGATCCCCGTCGGAATCAGCATCATGCGCGACGAACTGCCCAAGGAGAAGGTGGCGTCGGCAACAGCGTTGATGAGTGCCACTCTCGGAATCGGCAGCGCACTCGGGCTCCCGCTGTCCGGGTTGATCTTCGAGCATCTGGGCTGGCCCGCCATCTTCTGGCTCTCGGCGATCGTGGGCGTCCTGCTGATCATCGCGGTAGCCGTCGTCGTCCCGGAATCGAGTGTTCGTACCCGCGGCAAATTCGACTTCCTGGGCGCGGTCATGCTTTCGACAGCACTCACGGCGATCCTCCTCGCCATCTCCAAGGGCGCCCGTTGGGGATGGACGAGCGAACTGACATTGCTGATGTTCGTCATCGGAATCGTGACTCTCGCATTGTGGTTCCCTTACGAACTCCGCGTCACCCAGCCGATGGTCGATCTACGAACGTCTGCCAAGCGGCCTGTTCTGCTGACCAACGTCGCCTCGATCCTCGTCGGCTTCTCGATGTACGCGAACAACCTCTCCACCACCCAACAACTTCAGATGCCGAAGATCTCCGGCTACGGCTTCGAACTGGGCGTGATGGCGGCCGGACTGTGCATGATTCCGGCAGGCCTCGCGATGGTCTTCTTCGCGCCCGTCTCCGCGAACATCACGAAGCGATTCGGAGCCAAGATCACCCTGATCGTCGGCGGCACGGTGCTCGCGCTCGCCTACATCGCGCGAGTGTTCCTGACCGGTTCGATAGCACTGATCATCATCAGCGCGGCGGTGGTCAGCATCGGAACCGCAATCGCCTACTCCGCGATGCCGATGCTGATCATGCGATCGGTTCCGATTACCGAAACCGCGTCGGCAAACGGCCTCAATTCGCTGCTCCGCTCAGTCGGTACTTCCACGTCCAGCGCGGTGGTTGCCGCCATGCTCACTTCGATGGTCATCCCGTCCGGGCCGGGCGAGGGCCTTCCGTCGATCGACGCCTTCAAGAACATCTTCTGGCTGGCCGCCCTCGCCGCCGTGGCTGCTGCCGCTGCCGCTGCGTTCATTCCTCGCCGCGGCGCAAAACCGGAAGCGGCACTTCGCCCGGTGACCCCGGAAGGGTTCGAGCTTCCCGACGCCGCCGTGTCCGAAACGGAAATTGTGGTTGCCGGTCGTGTGATCCGGGCCGACAGCCGACCGATCCGGCAGGCCGTTGTTACCGTGATGGACATGGAGGGTCGACCGATCGACTGGAGTCGCGCCGACAACGAGGGCAACTTTTCCCTCGCCCTACCCCGGCCCGGACGGTATTTGGTAGTGACGAGTGCCGACGGCTGGTCCCCTCGGTCGCAGGTGATCGCTTTCGACAGTGCGCAATCGACGCACACCGTCGAACTCGGTGACCGCCTCACCATCTCCGGCAAGGTCGGAGTCGGCGGCCGAACAACCTCGGGAACCGTCGTCACACTCACGAAACCGACCGGCGAATTCGTCGCATCCACGGTCACCGACGGAACCGGGCACTACGGAATCGCACTTCCCACATCCGGCCGGTACATCCTGACCGCGCTGACCGAGAGCGGACACGGCACATTGGCTCGTCAGATAGCGGTCATCGCGCAGTCCACCGTCGTCGACTTCGACGTACCCGTCGATGCCGAGCCGTTGACGACAGTATGAACGCCAGTACGAGCAACCGAACGCATGGCGATCGGGTATCGAGGCGAGCGACATGAGCAGCGGCGAAGCCAGCATCCTCACAGCAGCGAAAGCCTTGTTCGCGGAACGAGGTTACGCATCGACGACCATCAAGGACATCGCGGTCGCAGCCGGCTACTCCCCTGCCCTGGTCATGAAGATCTACGGCAGCAAAGCTCGGCTGTACTCGGCTGCGATCCCGTCCGCACCTCCGATGGACGAGGATCCGAATGCCGACGCCACCGGAGACATCGGCTGTCAACTGGTCGAGAAACTTGTCGCTCGTAGAGAATCCGATGAAACCGATCCGTGGGCAATGCTCGCAGTACACGTTCACGAGGCGCCAGATCCGGCCGCCGCTCGGGCCGAGATCAAGCAACGATACGTTCACGGGATCGCGCGCCGCATCGGCGACACGGAGCCCGGTTTGGTACGCAGCCAGATCGTCGTCTCACTGCTGCTCGGACTGGCCACCGGCATGCGGACGCTCGAACTCCTCGGTGAGGATTCACTGTCGTCGGAGGATCTGATCCGGCGCTACGGAAGGCTGATTCAAATAGCCGTCGACGAAATCGAACCGGTATCCGAGCACGAATCGTTCATCAGTGACACGGTGGAGGAATGACTACTTACCGATACCTCGACGCCGACCGGAATCTCCTCGAAGAGAAAGATTTCGAAACCGAGCAGGACGCACAGGAATACCGACTCTCCGTCCTCGGTGCCGAACACATCGAGCCCACCGACGAATGACGCCTCCGCAAAGGAAGCCGAAGCAAGGCATTCTGTAGCGTCGAGACCATGCCTGTAGCTCGCTTGGGATCGATCACCCTCGATTGCAGTGATCCACAACGCCTTGCGGAATTCTGGCGAAATATGCTGGGCGGCGAAATCACGTACAACACTGAGAAGTTTGCGACCGTCAGCACAGGCGGTGGCCAGATTACCGCAATCCGCATCGACGAACACCGCCCGAGCACGTGGCCGATGACTGCAATACCGAAGCAGATTCATCTGGATTTAGTGGTCGGTGATCTGGACATCGCACAGGAGCAAGCTGTCAGCCTCGGTGCTCAAATCGGTAGCCGGCAGAACGCGCCGGAGCGTTGCCGGGTTCTACTCGATCCCGCTGGTCATCCGTTCTGTTTGTGTCTGGCGGGTCCGAATCTGTCGCCGTGGTCAATGCCTGGCGAATCTGCGTGAGTTCGTCGATCAGAGCTTGAACGCGCCGCTCGATTTCGTCACGGATCGGGCGAACTGCCTCAAGGCCCTGTCCGGCCGGGTCGTCGAGAACCCAGTCTCGGTAACTCTTGCCGGGGAAGATCGGGCACGTGTCGCCGCAGCCCATGGAGATGACGACATCCGAATCCTGGACGGCGTCGACAGTGAGGATCTTCGGAGACTGCGCTGAGATGTCGATACCGCGCTCTGCCATCGCCTCGACCGCTACCGAATTGACGGTCTCGGCGGGTGCGGATCCGGCGGAACGGACCTCGATGGCGTCACCCGCGAGATGGCTCAGGAATCCCGCGGCCATCTGAGATCGACCGGCATTGTGGACGCAGACGAACAACACCGATGGTTTGCTCATGACCTCGCTCTTTCTCGACTGGATGAAACCTCTTCGACTGCAAAGCGTTTGCGTAGAGCAAGGGAGACATAGACCAGCCCGACGAGCACCGGTACCTCGATCAGCGGGCCGACGACACCGGCAAGAGCTTGCCCCGAGGTGGCGCCGTAGGTGGCGATGGCTACCGCGATCGCGAGTTCGAAGTTGTTGCCCGCGGCGGTGAACGCCAGGGTCGTGGTGCGTTCATAGCCCAATCCGATTGCGGCGCCGAGGATGTAGCCTCCGCCCCACATGAGCGCGAAGTACGCGAGCAAGGGCAGCGCGATCCGGACGACATCCCAAGGCTGGGAGGTGATCTGTTCGCCCTGCATCGAGAAGAGCACGACGATGGTGAACAGCAGACCGTAGAGCGCCCAGGGGCTGATCTTGGGGATGAACTTGTTGTCGTACCAGTCGCGGCCTTTGGCGCGTTCGCCGAAGAAGCGGGACAGAAAACCTGCCAGCAGCGGGATACCGAGGAAGATCAGGACCGATTTCGCAATCTGCCAGGGCGAGGTGTCGATGGTGGTCTGTTCGATGCCGAGCCACCCGGGCAGGACCGAGAGGTAGAACCAACCGAGCACGGCGAACATGATCACCTGGAACACCGAATTGATGGCGACCAGCACCGCGGCGGCTTCGCGGTCTCCGCAGGCCAGGTCGTTCCAGATGATCACCATCGCGATGCACCGAGCGAGACCGACGATGATCAAACCGGTTCGGTATTCCGGCAGGTCAGGCAGAAACAGCCAGGCGAGGGCGAACATCAGCGCCGGGCCGAGAACCCAGTTCAGGAACAGGGAGCCGGCGAGGAGTTTCTTGTCCCCGGTGACTGTGTCGAGGCGGTCGAAGCGGACCTTCGCCAGGACCGGGTACATCATGATCAGCAGACCGAGGGCGATCGGTAGCGAGATGCCGTCGATCTGCACCTTGTCCAGGGCAGTGTTCACACCGGGGATCCAGCGTCCAACCAGCAGGCCGACGACCATGGCCACGCCGATCCAGACCGCCAGATAGCGGTCGAGGGTGGAGAGTTTTCCGACGACTTCGGGGTGTTCGGTGGTGGCAGCGGTGTTGCTCATGCGGTGACCTCAGCGCAAGCGTCCGCGGCACTCACGCTCGCACCTTCAACCAGCAGAACGGCGGAAAGCTGTTGCAGCGCAGCCGGAATAACCCAGTAGTACACCCAGGTCCCGCGTCGTTCACAATCGAGCAGCCCGGCCTGGCGCAACACCTTCAGGTGATGCGAGATAGTCGGCTGAGACAAGTCGAACGAGTCGGAGATGTCGCAGACGCAGGCTTCACCACCCTCGTGACTTGCCACCAAGCTGAGCAAGCGGAGACGAACCGGATCGCCGAGGGCCTTGAACATCCGAGACAAGTCGCCGGCCCAATCCTCGGTCAACGGTTCACGAACGAGCGGGGTGCAGCAAGCCTCGGAGTCCGGCAGCTCTTGATTCGACATTCTTCGATATTGACAGATATCGAATCAACGCGCAATCGGGCATCCGGTCAGCCGGATCCCGGACTCATCCCTCGGCGATCGCCGTTCGACGCTCGAGCAGAACAGTGTCGCGCCACACGCCGTCGAGTTCGGCGATCTTCTCGCGAAGGCCGACCGTTCGAAACCCGGCCGAATGATGGAGCGAGATGGAGGCACGGCTCTCCGGGAACATCGACGTCTGCAGAGTCCAGAGTCCGTCGGCGTCGGCGGCCATGACTTGCTTGCGCAACAACGCCTTTCCGACGCCACGACCACGCATGCCGTCCGCAACGTACACGGAGTTCTCGGCAACCCCGCGGTAGCAGTCACGCTCGGAAACCGGACTCAACGCAGCCCATCCGACAACAACACCCCCGATAGTCGCCACCCATCGATGCTGCGGCAGCCACCGTTCGTGGAGATGCTCACGCGAGGGGACCTCAGCGGCAAAGGTGGCATTTCGGGTGTCGATACCCTCGCCGTAAATACGGCGAACCGCATCCCAGTCGTCGTCGATCATGGCCCGGACAGAGACATCGTCGGGCAAATCACTCGGGCAGCACGGACGCGGAGCAAGGACTCCCATCACCACATCCGCCGCCTGCGGCAAGGCAACGCAACACGTCGGACTCATCGCGACGACCGTGCTCGTCCCTTCCTTACGCATGGTCACAAAACCCACATCGGCGAGCTTGCGCAGGTGGTGCGACACCGTCGGTTGCCCGATCCCCAACGCCTCGGCGAGCGCTCCGACGGTAATACCACCGACCGCGCTCGCTACCCGGTGAAGCAATCGGACGCGCATCGGCTCGGCAAGGCAGGCGAACCACTGCGCGTAGGTATCGGCATCGCCCTGCGCGAGGACGGAAGAACGGATCTGATCCGGGTCCGAATCTCCGACTCGTACCGTCGGAGTCTGCAGCGAAGTCATCTCTCCACTATATCGACAGCTGTCGATGGTTGCTTATATTGATGATCGTCGATACAGTTCCCGTAGATCGATAATCGTCGATGAAAGGCACGAAAATGAACCCCCTACCCGTTGTCGTGATCGGGGCCGGCCCGATCGGCCTGGCAGCCGCAGCAGAACTGCGCGAGCGCGGACTCACACCCCTTGTATTCGAGCGCGGAACCACAGCCGGTGCTGCGATCTCCGAGTGGAATCACGTTCGACTGTTCTCCCGGTGGTCCGAACTCGTCTCCCCCGCCGCGCGGCGACTCCTCGACCAGAATGGATGGAGCTCACCCGACGGGCAGACCTATCCGACCGGCCGGCAATGGCGCGAGCTCTACCTCGAACCACTCGCCTCGGCCCTCGCCGACCTGGTCCAGTTCGACACCGAGGTGATCGGCGTCGCTCGACGCGGACGTGACCTGGTCGTCGACGCCGGACGCGACAGCGAACCCCTCTCGATTCACCTGCGCCGCCGTGACGGAACCGAGGATCGGATGTTCGCCCAGGCCGTTGTGGATGCGTCCGGCACCTGGGGCACCCCCAACCCGCTCGGTGGTGAAGGGCTTCCTGCACTCGGCGAAGGCGCTGTGGGTACTGCGATCCGGTACCGGGTTCCCGATCTCGACGATCCGGCAGTGCGGGCACAGTTCGCCGGAACGCACACCGTCATCGCAGGTAGTGGCCACTCCGCGCTGACGGCGATCGTTGCGCTGTCAGGGTTGGCGGAGCAGGCTCCGAGCACCCGCATCACCTGGGCGGTCCGCCGAGGAAACATCGGCTCTGCATTCGGAGGCGGCGACGCTGACGAACTGCCCGCGCGCGGCGCCCTGGGCTTGCGTGCAAAGAAGGCCGTCGAGGATGGCCTGTTGAGAGTCGTCACCGGCTTCCGCACCGCAGAGGTGACAACTACCCCTTCGGGACAACTCATACTCGCCTCCGATGCGGGTGATCGCATCGAGAACGTGGACAACGTCATAACGCTGACCGGCTTCCGCCCCGATCTGTCCTGGCTCTCGGAAATTCGACTCGGCCTCGACCCGGTCTTACAAGCACCGGTCGAGCTTGCTCCGCTGATCGACCCGAACGTCCACTCGTGCGGCACCGTTTACCCGCATGGCGCGAAGGAGCTTCGCCATCCGGAGCCGGGGGTGTACTTGGCTGGAATGAAAAGCTACGGCCGAGCACCCACCTTCCTGGCGATGACCGGCTACGAGCAGGTTCGCAGCATCGCAGCCGAGCTCGCCGGCGATCACGAAGCAGCGGCCCGCGTCGAGTTGGTCCTTCCGGAGACCGGAGTCTGCGGCGGCGCAGGCATTTTCGACGAACCTGACACAGCAGAAACCGACACAGGGAAAGCCGAGGGCGGATGCTGCAGCGCCCCCGCTCCGAAACTGATCACGCTGTCTGCACCGTCCGGCAACACCTGCGGATAGAAACAGTCCTTGACGACGGAACCAGCCCGCCGGGCTGCCACATCCGGCCGAACAAGGCATGCTGATCGTGTGCATACATTCGAGGTCTGGGCGCCCACACCGGAATCGGTCCGGGTCGAAGTCGACGGCATCACGCACGAGATGGACCGGACCGACGACGGGTGGTGGCGCGCCGAGGTCGACTGCGACAACCGCGCTCGCTACGGCTTTGTCGTCGACGGTGAAACACTCCCGGATCCGCGTTCACCACGCCAGCCCGAAGGCGTGCATCTCCGCTCCCAGTTGCATCAGCTCGACGAGGCGTCCTGGACCGACTCTCAGTGGACCGGACGACAACTCCCAGGATCATCGGTCTACGAACTGCACATCGGAACGTTCACCCCCGAAGGAACATTCGACGCCGCGATCGAACGTCTCGATCACCTGGTAGACCTCGGCGTCGGCTTCGTGGAAATCATGCCGGTCAACGGCTTCAACGGAACTCACAACTGGGGCTACGACGGTGTGCTCTGGTACACGGTCCACGAGATCTACGGTGGCCCGGACGGATTGCAACGCTTGGTGAATGCGGCCCACGAACGCGGACTCGGCGTGATTCTTGACGTGGTCTACAACCACCTGGGCCCGTCGGGCAACTACCTCGAAAAGTTCGGCCCCTACATTGCCGATGGAGCGAACACCTGGGGCCGAACGATCAACATCGGCGGTCCGCAGTCGGGCGAGGTTCGCGAGTACATCATCGGGAATGCCCTGCGATGGATGCGCGATTTCCACATCGACGGTCTACGCCTCGACGCCGTCCACGCGTTGGTCGATCACACCGGAACGCACATCCTCGAGGAACTCGCCGTCCGAACGGAAACACTGTCGGCTCATCTGGGTCGACCGCTCACGTTGATCGCCGAAAGCGATCTCAACGACGCCACTCTGATCACGCCACGAGCGGCCGGCGGGTTCGGCTTGGACGCGCAGTGGGACGACGACATCCACCACACCATTCACACGGCCGTGTCCGGCGAACGCCAGGGTTATTACGCCGACTTCGGATCCTTGGAATCCCTTGCAAATACATTGCGGCGCGGTTTCTTCCACGCCGGAACGTATTCCTCGTTCCGTGGACGGGTTCACGGCCGGCCGATCGACATCACGCATCAGCCCGCCAGCGCCCTGCTCGCATACACGTGCACCCACGATCAGATCGGCAACCGCGCGATCGGGGACCGCCCGAGCGCCTATCTGACGCCAGGACAATTGGCGATCAAGGCGGCGCTGGTCCTGCTATCGCCGTACACGCCGATGCTGTTCATGGGCGAGGAATGGGGAGCGACCACTCCGTTCCAGTTCTTCACCTCGCATCCGGAACCGGAACTCGGCGAGGCCACTGCCAAAGGCCGCAAAGCGGAGTTCGCGGCGCACGGCTGGAACAGTGACGACATTCCGGATCCGCAAGACCCACAGACATTTCTGCGATCGAAACTGGACTGGGACGAGCGAGACGACGAGACACGCGCTCGCGTCCTGGCCTGCTATCGCGATCTACTTGCCCTGCGCAGGAAGCGAATCGAGATCACCGACCCTTGGCTGGGGCACCTGCACGTCGACTACGACGAGGACGACCAGTGGATCACCCTGCGCCGCGGCGCATTACAGATCGTGTGCAATCTGGGAACGGACGCGGCCTCGGTCCCGGCCGGCGGAACCCCCATCCTCTGGTGGGATCCGCCGACACAGGACGAGACCGCGTCCGCAACCGCCGTGCCGGGGCACTCGTTCGTCGTACTCGAAAGCTGACTAACTCTCGAGATTCCGGTATTAACGCTTCGCGTTCTCTGGTGTACTCCGCAGCATCCTCAACACCAATGCGGCACTGACGAACAGAACCAAAGCTGTTGCACCGGCAGCAACGTGCATACCGTCGACAAACGCCGACTTCGCGGAATCGGCAAGCACCGAACCGAGTTCACCAGGTAGGTACGTTGCTTCCTGCAGGGCACCGCCGAGTGTGCCCTGTGCAGCGTGCGCCTGATCTGCTTCGAGCATCGAGGTGTCGATTCCCTTGCGGAAGATCGCCATCACCACGCTGCCCAGGATCGCCACGCCGAGCGCGATGCCGAGTTCGTACGCGGTCTCCGACACAGCGGAAGCAGCGCCGGCGCGTTCGGGTTCCACCGAACTGACCACGAGATCCGATGTCAACGTCAACGCGACACCGACACCAGCACCGGCCAGACCGAAGCCGATCACGAACATCAACGGGCCGCTGTCGACGCCGAGCGCGAGCAGCATCGCAGCACCGATACCGGCAACCGCGAGGCCCGCGCTGAGCACGTGAGACACCGACCACCGGCGAATCAACCAGGCTGCCGCAACCGCGGTGAATGCGCTGAGCAACATACCCGGGAGCATCAGCAGGCCGGCGTCGAGCGCCGAGTTACCCAGCACCAACTGCAGGTACTGCGAGCCGAAGAACAGGACACCTGCCAGCGCGAAGATCGAGAGCAGGTTGGTGATGACGGCGGTGGAGAACGACGCGTTGGCAAACAGCTTCAGATCCAACATCGGATCCTTCAGCATCCGCTGACGACGCACGAACACGTAACCCGCCGCGAGACCAACGAGGCCGATCACCAGCAACGTGATGCTGACGCCGTGCACCACGGATTCCTTGACCGCGTACACCAGCGGCAACATGGTCGCCATCGACAGACCAGCGCTGATGAGGTCGAATCGACCCGGATTGGGGTCCTTCGACTCCGGGATCAGGATCGGGCCGAGTACAACCAGCGCGATCATGACCGGAATGTTGATCAAGAAGACCGAACCCCACCAGAAGTGCTCGAGCAACCAACCACCGACCAACGGGCCGGCCGCGGTACCGCCACCGGCCATCGCGCCCCAGACACCGATCGCCTCGGTGCGCTGACGCGGGTTGACGAAGATCGTGCGGATCAGACCGAGGGTGGCAGGCATCAGCGTTGCACCGGAAATACCCTGCAGCACGCGGGCGGCAATGAGCATCTCGGGACTGACAGCGAGAGCGGCGATGATCGAGGCGAGACCGAAGCCGACTGCGCCGATCAGGAGCAGTTTTCGCCTACCGATCCGGTCGCCGAGCGTACCCATGGTGATGAGCAGACCGGCGAGCACGAACGAATAGACGTCGATGATCCACAGCAACTGCGTGCTGCTCGGTTCGAGGTCGGCGCTGATGAACGGAAGCGCAAGATCGAGCACCGTGCCGTCGACTGCGATGAGCAACACAGCAAAGGCAAGGACTATCAAGCCCGCCCAGTCACGCTTTGTCGCCCGAACCTCGTCGGGATTGATTGCAGACGTATCTGCCGACACTGACATTGCTCCCCTGCGACTTTCTCTGAGTTCTTTCGAAAAGACTTCACTGCACCGTCCAGCCGGTACAGTAGGTCTACGGTAACAGTGAACCGTCCGAGCGGTAAAGTTATTTCCGGGTAGGGTCACATCACATGGCTGCCGACACTCGCGATCGAATTCTCGACGCACTGGAGAAGCTGCTGCTGGTCAGCGGCGTCGCCCAAGTCACGCTCGAAGGCGTTGCCGCCGAAGCCGGGGTTTCCAAGGGCGGACTTCTCTATCACTTCCCCAGCAAGGAAGCACTGCTCGCGGCGATGGTCCGCAGACTCGGAGAACGCTCGGATCAGCAACTCGAAGACGCCGTAGCAGGCGGTACGACGGTCACCGAGTTCTATCTGCAGATCCCCGATGCGAACGAAAGCGAAGAACTCTCACTCTTCCGGTCGATCATCGCGGCACTGAGAACAGTCGACGGACAACACGACGAAATCCAGAAAGCCGTCACACATGTGATGCGGAGCTGGGACAAGGGCCTTCAGACCGAGATCGCCGACCCTGTGCAGGCCGAGATCATCCGACTCGTCGGCGACGGCCTGTATTTGGCGGCGATGCTCGGGCTCCCCCAGCCGGATCCCGAACTGCATCGACAGGTGGTCGAGCGACTGCGGCCCTGACCGGGGGCGTCTCTTACGTCAGATAGCGGTACGCCGGGCTTCCCGGCTCGAGCCTCTCGGACTGCATCGGCGCGCGCTCCATCCGCTCGAGTAACGCCGCCAACCCGTCGGCGGAACCGAGTTCGATACCCACCAACGCGGCACCCGTCTCGCGATTGTTTCGCTTGACGTACTCGAACAGCGCGATGTCGTCGTCCGGCCCGAGCACGTCCGAGAGAAAGCGACGGAGCGCTCCCGGTTCCTGCGGAAAGTCGACCAGGAAGTAGTGCTTGAGCCCGAGGTGAACGAGCGAACGCTCGAGGATTTCGCCGTAACGAGAGACGTCGTTGTTGCCACCGGAGATCAGGCACACGACGGTCGAACCCGGCTCGAACGTCAAATTCTGAAGTGCCGCAACGGAAAGCGCTCCCGCGGGTTCGGCGATGATGCCCTCGCTCTGATACAGCTCGAGCATCGCCGTGCAGATAGCGCCCTCGTCGATCTGATTGACGACAAACGATCCCGAACCGGACCGTGTCTGAAGTTGACGAGCCACGAGCGGCAACGACGCGTGCGACACCACGGCGGCACCCAGACGTGAGACGACCTCGTAGGGAACATCGCCGATCCTCTTGACCGCTGCGCCGTCGACAAATGGATCGACGTCGGGAAGAGTCACCGGGCCCCCGGCAACAAGAGCGGCCGTCATTGACGCCGCACCGGACGGCTCGATCCCGACGATCGACGTCTTGGGCGACCGTTCGTGCAGGTAGGTGGCGATGCCCGCAATGCAACCGCCGCCGCCGACCGGCACGACGATCGTGTCGAGAGGGGCGTCCAATTGCGTGAGAATCTCCGCTGCGATGGTTCCTTGCCCCGCAGCGGTGCGCACGTCGTCGAACGGGGGAACCATGGTTGCGCCGGTTTCGGCTACGTCCTCGGCGGCCGCAGCAGCTGCGGCGTCATAGGTCTCACCGATCATGAACAGTTCGACAAACGCTCCACCGTGCGCGCGGATGCGATCACGCTTCTGCTTGGGGGTATTGGCCGGAACGTAGATCCGACCCTTGATCTGCATCGTTCGGCACGCGAAAGCAACACCCTGCGCATGGTTACCGGCACTGGCAGTCACTACGCCGGCACCGCGTTCGGCCTCGTTGAGCTGAGCGATCAGGTTGTACGCGCCACGAATCTTGTACGAACGAACGCCCTGGAGGTCCTCACGCTTGAGATACACGTGTGCCCCGGTCAACGCCGAAAGACGATCGCTGTACTGCAGGGGCGTCGCCGCAATGACGTGCTGAATTCGCTCGATGGCCGCGTCGATCTCCTGCGCGTCGAGCGCGGGGACGGTGGACTTCGTTACTACGACATCGGGCGAGTTAGACACCCCGCCATTTTCGCACGTCGGAGATCAACCTTCCCACCACCCCGCCCCGCATGGTCTGCGAGGCAGGGTGGCGGTAGGTCAGCCGCGCGGATCCAACTGTGAGGGACGTGGCACGTTCCGCAGATTCGACTTGGCCATCTGTACTGCCTCGCCGACGCCGCCGTTCATCACCATCTTCGACATCGCCAAAGCGAAGCCCTTCATCTGACCACCGGTGATGGTGGGCGGCAACGACAATGCCAGCGGATCGGTCACCAGATCAACCAAGGCCGGACCGTCGTGATCGAGCGCGGCGCGTAGGCCCGCTTCGATATCCGCGGGATTCTCGATTCGGCGCGAAAAGATACCGAGCGCAGCAGCAACCGCCGCGTAGTCGACCGCGGGCACGTCGACCCCGAAATCCGGAAGGCCGTCGACCAGCATCTCGAGCTTGACCATTCCGAGCGTCGAGTTGTTGAACACCACGATCTTGACCGGCAACTTGTACATCGCGACGGTGACCAACTCACCGAGCAGCATCGACAATCCACCGTCGCCCGACACCGAGATGACCTGACGCCCCGGACTCGACCATGCAGCACCCATCGCGTGTGGGAGCGCATTGGACATCGATCCGTGCAGCGCCGAGGAGATGAAGCGTCTCGATCCGTTCGGATTGAGATAGCGCGCCGTCCACACGTTGCACATCCCGGTGTCGGCGGTGAAGATTGCGTCGTCGGCTGCCAGATCGTCCAAGATCGAGGCCGCATACTCGGGGTGAATCGGCGTGCGCTGCTTGACCGGATCCGTATATGCACCAACCACTTTGGTCATCAGAGTGTTGTGCTTGGCGAGCGTGTCCTCCAGGAACCCGCGGTCGGTCTTTCGATCGAGCTGCGGAATCAGTGCGCTCAAGGTGCTCGCGACGTCGCCGTGCACAGCCAGGTCCAGGCTGGTTCGACGCCCCAACCGCTCGGCCGCGATGTCGATCTGAGCGGTACGAACGTCGTCGGGCAAGAACTGATCGTAGGGAAAGTCCGTACCGATCAGGAGCAGGAGATCGGCGCCGTGGATACCGTCGTGCGCCGCACCGTAACCGAGCAATCCGGTCATCCCGACGTCGTATGGATTGTCGTACTGGATCCATTCCTTGCCACGCAGTGAATGCCCGATGGGAGCGCCGACGGTTTCGGCCAACGCCAGAACCTCCGCGCGCGCATCTCGCACGCCCGCGCCGGCGAAGATCGCAACCTTACGCGAGCCGTTGATCACATCTGCCAACGCCTTGACGTCACCGGCATCCGGAACGACTGTCGGCCTTCGGGTTTCGACGAGCGTCGGCGGGGTGCCTTCTGCCGGACAATCGGCGATGTCCCCGGGAAGCACGATCACCGAGACGCCGTTTCGAGCCACCGAATGCTGAATCGCCGACTGCACCACGCGAGGTGATTGGACTGCCGTGCTGACGAGTTCGGTGTAACTCGAACATTCGATGAAGATCCGCTCGGGATGCGTTTCCTGAAAGTAGCCCATTCCGATCTGGGCGCTGGGGATGTGCGAGGCGATCGCGAGGACCGGCGCGCCCGAACGATGAGCGTCGTACAGGCCGTTGATCAGGTGAAGGTTTCCGGGACCGCAGGATCCGGCACACACTGCGAGTTTTCCGGTGATCTGGGCATCCGCTGCGGCCGCAAAGGCGGCTGCTTCCTCATGCCGGACGTGTATCCAATCGATTCCGCCCTTCTCGGAACCACCGGTGCGACGAACCGCATCGACGATGGGATTGAGACTGTCACCGACAATGCCGTAGATCCGACTGACACCCGCGTCAACGAGCTGCTGAACCAATTGATCTGCAACGGTTTTCGGACTCATCAGACCTCCATGACACACTCACGGGAGTCGGGATCGCCGACCCCCGGGAGTGACGATTTACTTGTGATTGATGCAGCGCTTCTTGTGGAATGCGGGGTTACTTGGGTTCGAGCACGAACACCGGAATCTCACGATCGGTCTTCGTCTGATAATCGGCGTAGTCGGGGTACGCAGCGACAGCGCGCTCCCACCAGACCGCCTTCTCGTCGCCGGTGACTTCCCGAGCAACCAGGTCGAAGACCTGCGTCGCGTCACGCAGCGTGACGTGCGGGTCGGCTTTGACGTTGTAGTACCAGACCGGATTCTTCGGGGCGCCACCGAGCGAAGCCACAACGGCATACGAACCGTCGTGCTCGACCCGCATCAGCGGCGTCTTCCTGACCTTGCCGGACTTTGCCCCGATGGTCGTGAGAACGACGACGGGCATGCCGTTCATGTCGTTTCCCTCGGTGCCACCGGAGTTCTCGATGCGTGCGACCTGATCGGCGGCCCACGACGCTGGACTGGGTTCGTACTCACCTGTGATTGGCATGTGTACCAGTGAACACCCACTCGAGCACCTTGGCCACCGAACCACGCCGACCAGGCCTGTCGCCCGCGCACTCCCCTGGTTGATCGATTAAGTGAGCAGCCGATCAATAAAGTTCGCTTGCCCGAACTCTCATCTCTGGCTACTCTGAAACCACAGCTTCGAACAGCCGTATCGGAAAGGGACGAGATGACCACCGCAGATATCTCCACTCGCGAATCACGCCCCTCCCCCGACTGCCCCTCCCCCGACTATTGCGTCGATCTGGCCGGAACTCGGTGGCCGCTGTACAAGATCGAAGCTCTCGTGGTCGGGTTCGTGCTGTTCGTCGTCGCCGGTGCCGTCACGCAGTCGATGCAGGTGGCCGTACTGACTGCCGCAACGGCCGCTGTAGTCACGTGGTGGGTACGGCGCGTGCACTACTCACGCACCACCTGATCACCGCACTCCCCCGAACTCCCGCGAACCACGAAGGGACCTTGCTGCATCAGCAGCAAGGTCCCTTCGTTCGGTTCAGGTCCGCTCGGCGGTCAGACCGTCAGGCAACTCGGTCCGAGCAAAGCCTTCAGGTCGCCCATCAGTGCCGAGGACGGTTCGACCCGAAGGACGTCGTCGACCTTCCACAAGCTGATTTCGGTTCCGCCGATCAGTCGGACATGGACATCGGACGTCCCCGGATGCCTGGTCAACACCTGCTTGAGAGCACTGAGCTTGTCCTTGGTGCATTGCCGAAGCGGCAGCGAGACCGACAGCGGACGCGCAACCCCGATCGCCGAAATATCAGGTACCGCAAGGTCGTTGCCGATCAGTGACATCCGATCGTCTCGGATCGAGACGCGAGCCTTGACCAACACAATGGCATCCTCGGCGATGTCCATTCCGTACACGGCGTACGCCTGTGGGAAGAACAGCACCTCGATTCCACCCACGAGATCTTCGAGCTGCACGATGCACCAGGTCAGACCGTTCTTGTTGACCCGGCGGTCCACCGAGGCGATGATGCCGCCGAGAGTTACCTGGGCACCGTCCTGGACGCCGCCTTCCAGTATCGCGGCGATGGACGTGTCGGACTGCTGGCGAAGAATGTGCTCGACGCCGTTGAGCGGGTGACCGGAAACGTACAGCCCCAGCATCTCTCGTTCGAGCGCCAGGCGATGCTTGGATTCCCACTCTTCGTCAGGAATCTTGACGTCGAACACCGAGGTGATCGACTCGTCCGCCTCGGCACCGCCGAAGAGGTCGAACTGTCCGATCGCCTCCGCCTTCTTGGTGCTCATCACGGAATCGATGGCGTCGGCATGAACCAACATCAGGCCCTTGCGCGGATGACCCAACGAGTCGAAAGCACCGGCCTTGATGAGCGATTCGGTGACCTTCTTGTTGCAAGCCATCGCGTCGATCTTGCCGAGATAGTCGGAGAAATCGGTGAACTTCGACTTCTCGGTGCGCGCCTTGATGATCGAGGCGACGACGTTGGCGCCGACGTTACGCACCGACCCCATACCGAAACGGATGTCGTCACCGACGGTCGCGAAGTCGACTCGCGATTCGTTGACGTCCGGTGGGAGAACGGTGATGCCCAACTTGCGGCAGTCTGCGAGGTAGATCGCGGACTTGTCCTTGTCGTCACCGACGGAGGTCAGCAGACCCGCCATGTACTCGGCCGGGTAGTTCGCCTTGAGGTACGCAGTCCAGTACGACACGAGTCCGTAGCCGGCGGAGTGCGACTTGTTGAACGCGTAGCCGGCGAAGGGAAGGACCGTGTCCCACAGCGCCTTGATGGCGGCTTCGCTGAAGTTGTTGTCCAACATGCCCTGCCGGAAGCCGGCGTAGGCCTTTTCCAGCTCGGACAGCTTCTTCTTACCCATGGCGCGACGCAGCAAGTCGGCCTGACCCAGGGTATACCCGGCCACCTTCTGCGCCAGTTGCATGATCTGCTCCTGGTAGATGATCAGGCCGTAGGTCTCCGAGAGGATCTCCGCGAGCGGCTCCTCCAATTCGGGGTGAATCGGCTTGACGTCTTCCAAGGCGTTCTTGCGCTTGGCGTACGAGATGTGGGCGTCCACACCCATCGGTCCCGGTCGATACAGCGCCAAGGCGGCGACGATGTCGCCGAATCCGGTGGGCTGCATCAGTTTCAGCAACTCGCGCATACCGCCGCCGTCGAGCTGGAACACACCGAGAGTGTCGCCGCGGGCGAGCAGTTCGTATGTTGCCGCATCGTCCATCGGCAAAGTGTCGAGGTCGAGGTCGATGCCGCGGTTGGCTTTGATGTTCTCGAGCGTGTCGCCGATGACCGTGAGGTTTCGCAGACCGAGGAAGTCCATCTTGAGCAGGCCGATGGCTTCACACGAGGGGTAGTCCCACCCGGTGATGATTGCGCCGTCCTGGGCGCGCTTCCAGACCGGGATTGCGTCGGTGAGCGGTTCGGACGACATGATGACCGCGCAGGCGTGCACACCGGCGTTACGGATCAGCCCCTCCAGACCCACCGCAGTCTTGTAGATCTTCGCGACGTCCGGGCTGGAGTCGATGAGTGCTCGAACCTCGACGGCCTCCTTGTACCGCTCGTGCTTCGGATCGGTGATACCGGAGACAGAGATGTCCTTGGCCATGATGGGCGGCGGGAGTGCCTTGGTGATCTGATCGGCGATGGCGAAGCCCGGCTTGCCGAACTGGACGCGAGCCGAGTCCTTGATGGCAGCCTTGGTCTTGATGGTGCCGAAGGTGATGACCTGGGCGACCTTGTCGTTGCCCCACTTGTCCGTCGCGTAGCGAACCATCTCGCCGCGACGGCGATCATCGAAGTCGATATCGATATCGGGCATGGACACACGCTCGGGGTTGAGGAATCGCTCGAACAGCAACCCGTACGGGATGGGGTCGATGTTGGTGATACCCATCGCGTAGGCCACCAACGAACCGGCAGCCGATCCACGGCCGGGCCCGACACGGATCCCGACGTCCTTGGCGTGGTTGATCAGGTCGCCGACCACGAGGAAGTAGGCCGGGAAGCCCATTTCGTTGATGACGCCGATCTCGTAGTCGGCGCGGGCGAGGTACTCCTGCGGCGGTCCGCTCGGGAAGCGGCGATCGAGTCCGCGCATCACCTCGGCGCGCAGGAAGGTCTGCTGCGTGTGTCCCTCCGGGACCGGGAAGATCGGCATGCGGTCGTGGAACGCCCACACGTCCTCGTACGACTGCACACGCTCGCCGATGGCAACGGTGTTGTCGCATGCCCCCGGTACCTCGTTGTCCCAGATGGCGCGCATCTCGGCAGCGGACTTGAGGTAGTAGCCGTCGCCGTCGAACTTGAAGCGAGTGGGGTCGGAGAGCGTCTTGCCGGTCTGAATGCAGAGCAGCGCCTCGTGATTCTCGGCGGCGTCCTTGGTGACGTAATGGCAGTCGTTGGTGGCAAGTGGCGGAATACCGAGTTGCTTGCCGATGTCGAGCAGACCCTCTCGCACACGGCGCTCGATCGAGAGACCGTGATCCATCAGTTCGAGGAAGAAGTTGTCCGGGCCCCAGATCTCCTGCCACTTCGCGGCAGCTTCGAGAGCCTCGCGATCGTGGCCGAGACGAAGGCGGGTCTGGATCTCACCGGACGGGCAGCCCGTGGTGGCGATGATGCCCTCGGCGTGCGCGGCGATGAGCTCCTCGTCCATGCGAGGCCACTTGCCGAGCTGTCCCTCGATGGACGCGAGAGAAGACAGCTTGAAGAGGTTTCGGAGTCCGGTCGCGTTCTCGGCCACCATCGTCATGTGCGTGTACGCACCGCTACCGGAGACGTCGTCGGACTTCTGGCTGCGATCGCCCCACAGAACTCGCTTGGTGTTGAAGCGAGACTCGGGTGCGATGTAGGCCTCGATGCCGATGATCGGCTTGATGCCGGCGCTCTTTGCCTCGTTGTAGAACTGGCTGGCGCCGTACATGTTTCCGTGGTCGGTCATGCCGACTGCGGTCATTTCGAGACGAGCGGCCTCCTCGAACATGGCGCCGACCTTGGCCGCACCGTCGAGCATCGAGTACTCGGTGTGATTGTGAAGATGTACGAACGAGTCAGCCACGTGCGCCTCTCTGAAGGTCTGGGAGCGAGATCGAGTGTATGCCGCGCTGCCGACACGACCGGCGACCGACGTAGCGGAATCGCCGTGCGCCGCCTCCGGTCACGTGACCGGAACCTCGGGTTCGGCGCTCGACCTCACCGAACGCCGCGAACGTCGACCGGCGACGAAGGTGTCTGTCGTGAAGATCACCAGTGCAGCCCAGATCAGAACAAAGCCGATCCAGCGTGAGGCCGGCATGTCCTCGTGCATGACGGCCACACCCCACGCCATCTGGAGCGCCGGGGTGAGGTACTGCAGCATGCCCATCGTCGCCAACGGAACTCTCTGAGCGGCGACGCCGAACAGGAGCAGCGGCAGCGCGGTGACCGGGCCGGCGGCAAGCAGCAACAGGCTGTGCCCGGTACCGCTGCTGATGAATGCACCGGCCCCGGTCAGGCCGAGAAACACGAGATAGCCGACCGCGAACGGTGCGGCAACGACTCCCTCGGCAGTCAAACTGGTTCGAGGATCGAGCGGAACCACCTTCTTGACCAACCCATAGGTGGCAAACGAGCCGGCGAGCAGCAAAGCGACGATCGGAGGTTTCCCGAAGTCGACCGTGATCACCACAACTGCCGTGGCAGCGAGAACGAGCGCGGCGATCTGGGCGGGACGCAATCGTTCGCGGAAGATCACGACGCCGAGCAGAACGGTGACCAGCGGGTTGATGAAGTACCCGAGAGCCGCCTCCACGACGCGGCCTGACACCACGGCATAGATGTACGTTCCCCAGTTCACGGCGATCGCGGCTGACGCCGCGGTCACCAGCAGCCAGGTGCGTGCGCTGATTCCGCGAAGCGATCCGAGGCGGCCGGCAAAGGCCAACACGATCAGCATCAACAGAAGGGTCCACACCACCCGGTGCGCAAGGATCTCGACCGGATCGGCGAAGTCGAGTAATCCGAAGAAGGCCGGGAACGTTCCCCACAACAGGAAAGCCGCCACACCGTAGAAGATCCCCGAGGACGAACGGGACTCAGCGCGTTCGTCCTTGTTCACAGAACCGGAGTTCACGGGACCGGTCCGTCGTCGGGGCCGGGAGCAACGACGTCCACGTACTCCGGCAGCAAGGGACGGACGGCTGCCAACCACGGCGAGGCGTCGGACGGCAACGCTTCCACTGCACGGACGTTCGAGTCATGTTCGATCGCTTCGAGTCCTTCGGGAGTAGCTCGCACCAGCACGCCCACCGCGCAGGCGCACCCGGCGGACAATTGCTTCGCCGACGCGAGCGCCACCTGTTGCTGGCGATCGGTGTCGCCGCCGAGCGAGACCAGTCGCGTGGCTGCAACACCGGGCGATCTGCGCACTGCTTCGTCGTTGTCGGGAACGGGCACCGACATGAGCGGCGTCTGGACGCGCTCGATCGGAACTCGGAACATGACCCTGGACACGCGAACGCCCGAGACCTCAGCGCCCGGCACCTGAACACTGCTGGTCGACGTGATGACCTCGCCGACGGTGAGTGCCTTCGTGAACGAGACCAACGCCCACACCGGCCCGTCGACCGACGCAACAGAATCTCGCGCTCGGTCGAGGTAGTCCGGGACAGCTTCCCCACTGTCCGGACCCAGAGTGTCCGTCCGGATCGGCGGGGTCGGCACGGGATTCGCGAACCCCACGCCCACCACCGCCGCCACACCGACCACCAGCGCGACGACGGCCAGCGCGGGGGTAAGCCCGCGCGGTGTCATGAGGACCGGAGAACTTCGAGTGCGTGTTCGAGATCCTTCGGGTACTTGCTCTTGATCTCGACCCAGCGACCGTCCGCCGGATGTGCGAATCCAAGAGACACGGCGTGCAGCCACTGGCGCTCGAGGCCGAGCCTTTCGGCAAGTCGAGGGTCCGCGCCGTAGGTCAGGTCGCCGCAGCACGGATGGCGCAACGCCGAAAAGTGGACACGGATCTGGTGTGTGCGACCGGTTTCGAGGTGCACGTCCAGCAGACTCGCTGCCTGGAACGCCTCGATGGTGTCGTAGTGAGTGACGCTGGGCTTGCCGTCGGCCGTGACCGTGAATCGCCAGTCGTTCCCGTGATGGCGTCCGATGGGCGCGTCGATCGTTCCGCTGCTCGGGTCGGGGTGTCCCTGCACGAGAGCGTGGTAGCGCTTGTCGATGGTCCGCTGCTTGAAAGCGCGCTTGAGCAACGTGTACGCGCGCTCGGATGTGGCAACCACCATGACACCCGACGTTCCGACGTCCAGGCGGTGGACGATGCCCTGACGCTCATGGGCACCGGACGTCGAGATGCGGAAACCGGCCGCGGCAAGTCCGCCGATGACGGTCGGTCCCGTCCACCCGACGCTGGCGTGCGCGGCAACTCCGACGGGCTTGTCGACTGCCACGACGTCGTCGTCGGCGTAGAGGATCTCCATTCCCTCGACCGGTGTCGCTTCGATGGTCAGGGGCCGCGGCGGTTCGGGCAGGACTACCTCGAGCCACGACCCTGCGGTCAGACGATCGGACTTGCCGACGGCCACACCGTCGACGAGTACCGAGCCTTCTTCCGCGAGTGTCGCGACCACGGTGCGCGAGAGTCCGAGAAGGCGCGCGAGGCCGGCATCGACGCGCATGGCATCGAGACCGTCGGGCACGGGCATCGAACGGGATTCCCTCACTTGGTTTCTCCCTCGGCTGCAGCCTTCGATTCGGTGAGCTTCTTGTCGTCCGCCTTGTGATCACGCAGGCGTTCACCGTTGGGTTCGAAGCCGAACAGTGTCAGGACGACGAGCAGAATCGCGCCACAGACGATCGCGGAATCCGCGATGTTGAACACCGGCCACCAGCCGACGGAGACGAAATCCACCACATGTCCGCGCATGATTCCGGGAGAGCGGAAGAATCGGTCGACGAGGTTACCCAGCGCGCCGCCGAGAACGAGGCCGAGACCGAGCGCCCACCACGGTGATCGGAGCGTGCGACCGATCTTGATCACACCGATGACCACACCGATTGCGACGAGAGTGAGGATCCACGTCATCGACGTCGCCATCGAGAACGCTGCCCCCGGATTGCGCACCATCGTGAATGTGACCACGTCACCGATGATTTCGATCGGCTGCCCCGGTTTGACCGCGGCGACTGCCCACACCTTCGTGAGAATGTCCGAGAGCAGGATGACAGCGGCGATGGCAATGAGCATGGTCAGCCGGCGGGGCTTTTCGACCGGCGCAACCGCCAGGTCACCGTCTTCCGATTTCACGGCTTCCGGTTTCACGGTTTCGGGCTCGTCGGCCTTCGAGATTTCGGTAATCGGCTGATCCTCCGCGTTGACATCTCGGTCTGGGTGGTCTGTACTCACGCAACCATCATCCCTCATGTTCACCGCACCGGGTCACGCACTCTGCAACTGCGGCTAGCCTGGAGCGCGTGCCACTGCTGTCCACGACCGGCCGACGCGTTCCGTTCGCCCTCGCTGCCCTCGCTCTCACCACCGTTCTCACCGCTTGCGGCGGTTCGGATCAACCTCCGAACACCCCGACCTCCTCGCCGAGTGAGGTGACTGTTCCGGTGACCGCCGCGACGGTCGAAGTTCTCGAGGCGGGAAGCGAGCCGCGCGAGGTTTTGCGTACGAACTTGCCTGTCGGCACCACGCAGACGGCGACGCTCGTCACCCAGGCCGTCGTGAGTCAGCAGATCGATCAACAACCGGCGCAGGATTTCTCTTCGCCGGAGATCACGATCCCGCTCTCGGCAAACGTGACCGCTGACGATCCCACCGCAGTCGTAGACCTCACGCTGTCGTCGATGACCTCGCCCGATGCAACGCTGCAGGCTGCGCTGAGCGGGGCCGACGGGTCTGCGGCCGGATTGTCGGTCACGGATTCGGGCGCCATCACCGCCCTACGGTTGAAGCCCTCCGCCAACTCGGCCAATGCTGCCCGCGCTGCAATCGAACAAGCGCTGGGCCAAGCGGTCTACCGGACCGTCGCACTCCCCGACGCTCCGGTCGGTGTCGGCGCACGTTGGGTGGTTCGGCAGCAAGTCAGCAGCGAAATCCTGCTCGATCAGACAACCACCGTCACGCTCACCGCGCGCGAGGGCAATCGGCTTTCGCTCGCGGTGGACGTATCGCAGACCCCGCAGAGCCCGGTCTGGAACCTGGCCGGTGACGCCGGAACGCTGAACATCGATCAGTACGTCATGGCCGGCTCCGGAAACCTCACCGTCGACCTCTCACTCCCCTTGCCGATCGACGGACAGATGACCGTCGGCGGCGACCAGGCATACGGCGACCCGGACAGCTCCTCGGTGATCCGGCAGACCATCTCCAACAGCATTCGGTGGGAATCGTGACACGCCGGTCGCTTCTCGCACTTGGTCTGACCGCAACGGCGGCACTGTTCGTCGTGACCGGTTGCGGCTCGGACGACTCGCCTGGTGCCGACACGACTACGCAGGTTTCCGCCCCACAGGTCGGCTTGGCGCCGTTCACGGCTGCTCCGGCCGCACCGCTGAGCGGGGCGCCTCTCGACCGTGACGGCCTGCAACGAGCCGCGCTCACCCTGTCCGAGCTACCTGCCGACTTCGACGTAGTTCCCGACCCGGTCGACGACCTCGGCCTCGCACCGGCGCCGGAGAATTCGGAGGCGGACAAGTCGAGCACCGACCCCGCCGTCTGCGCCCAGGTTCTGGCGCCGATAGCCACCCAGGCTCCCGGATCGGTCGCCGACCTCTCCGACATGTTCACCGGCCCCGATTTCACGAGCATCGATCAGGACTCTGCTTCGTACGCCGACGGCACCGCGGCAGCAGCAGCTTTCGAGAAACTTCAGACCACGCTGGCTGGGTGTGCGGAGTATTCGGGAACCGATGCCGACGGAACGACAATCACCTATCGCGTCGGCGGAGCGTCGGACCCGAACATCGGCGATGCGTCTTTCGCTTTCCGAATCATCACGGAGAGTGGCGGTTTCACCTTGGTTGCCGACGCGATCGTGGCCGCAGTCGGGACGACGTTGACTCAGCTGTCCGCGACGGCGCCGAGTCCGATCGCCCCCGATGTTCTCCACTCGATGGCATCGGCCGCCGCAGATCTCCTGCGCGCCCAGTCACCGTAAACAGTTCGGCCGGAAACACTCTCGCGAACCTCCGGACTATGTTCTTGTGAATGGAATTGCCTCGCTGACGCTTCTGTGGTCTGTCAGCGCTCGGAAGATCGCTGTCTTCGGCCTTGGAACACGAAAAGGACGGCGGCGTTCGCAGAGCGCCGACAGCCGTCGATTCCGTTCCGTTCACCGGCACCCTGGCGAGCGTGCGAATGCATCTACGACCGCAGTGAACAGCACCGTCTCGAACATCTACGCCGAGCAGGGAATGTCAATTGGTGACGGCCACCGCGCCCGCGTCGACCGACTGGCCGTTAAGGCTCGCAAAATATCGGCTCGATGTCCGCACGCGCCGGCGTATCGAGATCAGGGTGCCTCATTCGGCAGGCGTCATTATGCACACGTGCTCACGCTCGGCGAATCCGCGGCCGGCGGCGTACAGCTCGCCAACCTGGGTACGGGCCCATGCCTCGACCTGTTCCGTCTCCGGCTCGTGTACCCAGTAGATCGCAAGGTACGAACCGTCCGCGATCTCGGCCGCGACCGGTCCGCTCGCCGGGAAGCGCAGGTCTTTGAGTCGCATCGGCGCCACCCAACGGCGACCTGCGAACCAGCCTGGACCGATCATGCAGCCCGAGTAGATATGCTCAGTCGGGATGTAACCGGTCTCTTCCAGGTAAGGCAGGTAGACGTACGACTCGACGTCACAGCGCACACCCGGGTACCGATTCCAATACCAGGTGCCGCCGAAGTCCGTTGCGACATCAAGAATCTTGAAGTTGGTGACACCGACTTTCTTCAGTTCGACGCCAGCACTGATACCCATGAAGCCGGCGCCGACGATGAGCACGTCGAGATCGGCGGTCAACGGCGGTGCGGTGCGAGAATCGCTCGCATTCGGATCGCTGTCGAACGATGCGAAAGTACCTTCGAAATCAATCGCCTGAACGGTGTCGGCCCCGGTATTCGGCAGACGTTTGTCGCGCTCGGCCGCGTACTTCTCCCGAAACGATTCGAGATCTTCCACCTTCCGTTGTGATACCCAGAGGTGCGGATCTTCTCGCACAGGTTGCCTTCGACAGTCGCGGAACCGATACGGTCCGGCAGATTTCCACTACTGCCGGACCGCCTCGGCACTGGGTCCGGCTCGCATCATGGATCCGACTCAACTTGTACACCAACTCAATTCATACACAGACAGTCGATGAAAGAGTGGCCATTCGCGCCTACGAAGGCGGGGACCGGAACCCGAGGGTCATGCCCCCGCGCGCACCACCGGGGGCATCGGATAGGTGCCGTCGATCAGCTGCGCCAGGGGGCCGTAGAAGCGAGCCGCAATCTGGAAGCCATCCGTCGCGGAGACAGGAAGCCAATTCCTGGCAAGATCAGAATCAGAGGGTCGCTCAGCCTGGAGGTAGAACGTCAACTTCCCGTCCCGAACGGCGTATTCTCCGGCTCGCGCGAGGTAACTCGTTGCGCTGTAACGGTTCTCAGAGTTTTCGATAAAGTAGCCCTGAGAGTCGTATACCGGGAGCTCCCAGAACTCGGTGACCGGCGGCAAATCCTCCACGTCAAATGTAATGGTGTAGCAGTTCGCACCATCGAGAGGGAAACCCTCGGCGTCGTCGAACAGGTAACCAATTGTGTGGGACTGAAAGGGCACTGGGGTGCCCCACGCCACGTCGTTAGCACCAGCTTTGGCACGGTAGTCGAGATCGTCGTAGAAAAGGCTGGATTGCAACTTCCACCCGCTCATATCCACCTGCGTCTTCTCGAATGCCTGCCTGGCATCGGTCCGCGCCCGCGCGAATCCGCGATCGATCATCTCGCGCTGTTCATCGGTGATCTGCGAGGGGTCGAAGCAAGTCCCCGGACGCAACCCGAGCCGAGCGAGATTCGCGAGGGCTTCCCGCTCCTTTACCGAATCCGACCGGCGAGTCATGGAAGGATCGTTGATTACCAAACTCAGGAGCTGTAGATAGTCGATCGCGGTCATCGACTTTCCGATGTCGGCAATCAGGTCCATCCGCGGAAACGTGGCGTAGTCGGACTTGACAATTGGCTGATCCACGAGGTCCGGAACGCGGCCACCGCCGGCGTGCCACAGCGAAAGTGGAGCCGCGCGGACGCCCGTCACCGCGGCCCGTGCACCGGCCAGGTCCTGCTCAGTTCGACTCGTCACTGCCACGCGAATAGTGAGCACGAATGCATCGGACGGTGATCGCACGACCTCAGTGCCAGCGAACCCGGCAGGTAGGAGGCCTCTCCACCTCGGACCAACGATCACGTATCGCTGCGGCCCATTTCCGGTGAATTGCGATCCGGCCATGAAGAACCAGTCAATGTTCGGGCCAAGTGCCTGAATACTCCAGTACCGACCGTCAGCTACGCCCGGAGCTTCGATGACGACCGGATCGTTCGACAAGTCGAACATCCCACCGGAATAGAGCGTCGAGGCATTTACTGTCGTGGCGATGCGAACCTTGGCGTCGAACAAATCGAGGATCGGCTGGAGACGATTGAGCCCGCGATATGCCGGCTGCCCCTCCAAACCCGTGTAGACGTGCCGCAATTCGTAAAACCCGGCAAGATGTATGCCCCAGTCGAAGGCATCGGCGATCAGATCGCTGACATCGTCGACACTCAAAGACTGGTCGATCATGGTGGTCATCAAGGAACTCCTCGGGAGTCGTTACGTGTCAGTGAGATTCGCTCGACGCAAAGCCCCACACATCGCCGAAGAGACGTCGGCGACAGCCTCCTCGCACGGCCGCAGCCTTAGCGTCGATACGCCTCACACAAATTGCGTCCCAGAACTGAACGACCCGGGCAGTGCGGCGACCGGGAGCAATCGGACTCGGGCGCCGCAACTTCCATTGACGGTCTAAATATCGACCAGCACGGTCGGATATGGGAACGGATTGAGGTTACAAGCCAATTCCTGATCAGTCAACGGTCAATGTCCGCGGCCGGCAAAGGGATTGCGGCCACCGACGTCGGATGTCACCGCGTCGGCCACCTGTTTCAGTGCCAACGCTCGGTTGGCGATTTCAAGGTTGCTGATCTCGCCGCCGACGTAGACGGTCAAAACGAGAGACTGGTGACCGTCCGCGTCGAAGGTCGGGGCCGCTACCAGGCTGACTGGGTGTTTTCCAGCGGAAGCGCGAACCGCTTCCCCGAGGAATCTCCGCTCGCCCAGACTCGACACCAGGTCACCGACAAGCTCGAGTACGGCAGGCGGCACGTCGTGCGCAGCAACCCCGGCCATCAGCCGGTGCAACCGCTGAACGGTCGGCGAGAGGTTCTCAACCAGATATCCTTCCGCCCGGCACTCGGCGGCCATCAGCCGGATGTGTTCGAAGTCTGTCCCGACAGCCAGCGCGGACTCGCTCCGCAGCCAACGTTCCAGCTCCTCGTCCGGTTCCCACAGCATGAACATGAGCCCCAGCGGCGGCGCGAACGGATACACGTCGCCGACACTGGCCGGCGGCTCGACGCCCGGGGGCGCGACCATCTCGAGAACCATGACATTGTCGCCAACCACGGCCGATGCCATACAGATAGCGCTGAACTGCTCACTCAGGCCCTCGAGACGGTCGCGCACCATCGAGCCCAGCGCAAAATCGCGCTGGGCCGCCCGCCCGGCCGAGACCAATGCTGGCCCAAGCCCGTAAGACTTGGTCTGTGTGTCACGAATGAGATATCCGCACGCGGTCAGTTCGGTCACGATGCCGAGACAGGTCGGTTTGGTGATTTCGCATCGGCGCGCAAGCTCTGAAAGACCGAAGCGCTTCCCCTGGTTACGCACCAAAAAGTCGATAACCCGCACTACGCGCGCAGTGGGCGGCGACACGACCTCCCTGCCTGCCGAGCGGTCCACCACTTCGGAATCAACCATTGACCAATCCTTCCCAAGGCACTTACAGTAACGCGCATCACCTTACCGCATCGGTCGATATTTCGACCAATTGCGACACAACCTTGATACGCGCACTCCGTGCTACCAAAGTCCCTCACGGCCGACATCGCCGAATGTTCCGGGTCCGCGGACTCATGGATCGACGTTCAAATCGCCACGAAACCACAACTCAAGGAAACGAGACTGTCGTGACTCGACCTACCCCCCCACCGCCGCAACAACGCCGAGCGCCTGAACGATCAACCAAATACTATGTGGGCCTGTTGATCTCGATCGTTCTACTGTTCGAAGTCGCTCCCCTCGAATACAGCATGGTGTACCCATCACTGCGATACATGGCGGCCGAATTCAACACTCCTGACATCGGCTGGGTGGTGACCATCCTCGGTCTTGTCGGGGTCGTCAGCTTGCCGATCATCGGCAAGCTCGGAGACATCTACGGCAAGAAGCGCATGCTGATGATCGTCGCCGGCATATTCGCCATCGGAACGCTGACCTGCGCCCTCGCCCCGACCTTTCCGATTCTGCTGCTCGGGCGCGCCCTCGAGGCCGCGAGCGTCGGCATGACCCCGCTCGCTTACGGCCTCATCCGCGATGTCTTCCCACGACGCATGATCCCCGTGGCCCTGTCGGCAGTGTCCACCGGCATCGGATTCAACGGTATCGCCGGCCCGCTCATCGGCGGCTACCTCTCGACCGAGTTCGGTTACCGCGCAATCTTCTGGTTCCTCCTCGCCTATGTCGCCGTCATCGCCCCGGCGGTCTATTTCACCGCGCCGGAATCGCCGCTGCGCCTGTCCCACCAGCTCGACTGGGTAGGCGCGGGCCTGCTGGGCGGCGGATCATTGCTGCTGATGCTCTCCATCAACCAGGGTCGCTCTTGGGGATGGGACTCACCAAAGACGCTGATTGCGTTCGCGGTCTCTGCGGTCCTGATCGCGGTGTTCGTCCTCTACGAATTGCACACCACGCAACCTCTGATCGACATGCGGGTGCTGTGGGCGCGTGCCATGCGCAGCACGATGCTCGCAAGCTTACTCGGCTCATTCGCTATCGGTGGATACGCGTTCGCGTTGCCACTGATGCTCATGACGCCACGGGTTGACGGCATCTCTTACGGGTTCGGGCTCACTGCCTTCGCCTTCGCGCTGTGGACTCTCCCACATGGCATCCTCGCCATGGCGAGCGGCCCCCTGGCCGGACTGCTCGCGCGCAGCAGTGGCCCCCGGGCGAGCCTCATCGTCGCCATGACCGCGATCATGATCAGCCTGAGCCTGCTGGCCTTTGTGCACGACCAACAGTGGCAGATCATCACACTGGTCGCCATCTTCGGCGTCGGCCAGGGATTCTTCTACGCAGCCAGCGCCAACCTTGTCGTCGAAGCGGTACCGCCATCTCAGACGGGGGCGAACGCCGGCGTACTCGGCTCCAGCAACAGCCTCGGCGCTGCATTCGGCGTCACCATCCTCAGCGCGATCCTCTCCGCGCACATTTGGTCCTTCGACCAAGGCACACGCCAGATCATTTACACGGATGCGGGATTCACCTACGTCTTCCTACTACTCGGTGCACTCGGCGCCATCGGTCTCATAGTGGCGTTCACGATGAGTCACGGACGCGCCCCCGCCTCCGGCGGAGCAACGATTGGCGCGAATACTGCACGTCCTGCCGCCGCGACAATACCGGTCAAGCAACAGTCCCCCACGGAGGCCACAAGTGACTATCACGCATGACAAGTTCTCCGGCGGCACCGCCGTCATCACCGGCGCGGCATCCGGAATCGGCGAGGGGCTCGCACGACACGCGGCCTCCATCGGAATGAACGTGGTGTTAGCGGACATCGACATGCCCCGGGCCGAACAACTCGCGGCCGAACTGTCAACGGCAGCCACCGAGGCCACTGCGGTCCAGACGGACGTCAGTGACCCGTCGTCGGTGGAGGGGCTGGCCCGGGCCGCGTACGAGCGGTTCGGCTCTGTCCGATTGCTCGTCAACAACGCCGGGATCGAGGCCCCTGGCCTATTTTGGGAGGTTCCGATAGACCGCTGGCAGCGGTTGCTGTCGATAAATGTGGGCGGTGTGCTCAACGGGGTCCACGCATTCCTCCCACGAATGATCGCGTCTGGCGAGGAGGCATACGTGCTCAATCTCAGCTCTATCGGTGGCCTCAGCGCGGGCGCACTGCAATCGCCATATCTCACGAGTAAGCACGCGGTGCTAGCCCTGACCGAGACGCTCTACCTGGACGTGAAGACCGTCGGCGCTCCCATTCAGGTATCGGCAGTGCTCCCGGGCGCGGTACGGACCCAGATCTATTCAGGTGCGTCAGCCAGCGGCCTGGCCGGTGAAGCGCTTCGCGAGCAACTCGACCGGTACCTCGGCCAGGGCCTGACACCCGAGCAGGCTGCAGAGAGCATCTTCGCTCAGCTCGCGAAAGGCGCATTCTGGATCGGCACACAGCCGGAGGTCCTCGAGGCCTTCGCCGCATATCACGCGGATCATCTCACGAAGCTCACCCCGCCGGCCCCCTTCGTCGCCGTCGCCAAATGAGACCGTTCTGGTGCCCCGGTGCGTTCCGGGTCGGCGAAGACCCGGACCCTCGATTCACCCTGGCCAACGAACGCACATTCCTCGCCTGGATCCGGACCGCCCTGGCTTTGGTTGCCGCCGCCGTCGGCTTCGAGGCATTCGGCTCCGAGATGGTTGGCCCCACCGTTCACGCCACCCTGGTAGTTGGCGTGTTGACTGGGTCAACCATGCTGTCTGTCAGTGCATTTCATCGATGGATCGCGGTCGAACGCGCTTTGCGGTTGGGGCGAAGCCTCCCAGTCCCTGCGTTCGCAGGCATCGCCGCGGGGCTTGTACTGGGATCCGCGCTGACGTTGTTGATGGTCGAGGTGACGCGGTGACACCCCTTCAACCCACACATGCCGACCGAGGGCTACAGCCAGAACGGACCACGATGGCATGGGTTCGGACTGGTACCTCCTTGGCTACGGCGGCGCTGATCTACCTGCGCTATGTCCCCGGCCCAACAGTCGCAATCGGTATTCTCGGGGGAAGCACGCTGATCGGTGCAGTCGGCATTATTGCAATCAGTCACCGAGGGCACCGCCGCAGATCCGACGATTTCGGGATCGGCCGCAGCTTCCCGGGGCCAACACGAAATTCAGCGCTGGTGTTGCTGGTCGCCACCTTGGCCATCAGCGCCGGGATCTTGGTGCTCGCCAGCCTGTGAATCGATGATGCTCCACGACCAAGCACGGCGCCCTGAACGCAATTTCACCAAAGGAGCCGAGCGCCGAGGCCAGGCGCCCCCGACACCCGAATCACCAAACCTCCAAAGTTCGACGGTTTTCGAAGATGTGGAATCCGCTGGCGGACAGGCTCACCGGCGATCAGGTCGCCGCGGGACAGACATGCGAACTCGCTCGCTGCACTGACGAGCGATGGGCAGGATCCTGTCGGCCGAAGGGTGTTTGCCGACAGGATCCGGCCCGAAGCTTCACTCGCGCTGTCGCAACTCGCGTTCGATCGTGCCTGCGTACCTCCAGCCACGAAATCTCCCGGGTGACGCTACTAAGACCGTCGGAGTCGCGGTGACTCTGCGAATTCATGTCAACCCGTGGATCGCTCCAGGAGGCAAGCCATCTGCGATCCGGCCCTTTCGTCGCAGTTGCGATCAGCGAAACAGAAGTCCGTCCTCGATTGCGGCGCGGCGGGCGCAGGGCCTCTGATTCTCGCCTGTCCTTGCCTCGCATCGTAGGCCCACTCATGATTGTCACCACCGTGTGTTCTTTCGCCGCTTTCTACGATGTGTGCAGACTAGGACTTCAGACCGGATACTTGATTGATCATGGACCCTTTGACAACTGCCCGTCCACACTGAACGGTGAGAGTAGGTACGAAACAGACCAACGCGACACACTGATGTGAGGAGCCAGAGTTCATGCCGGAACCCAGAAGGTCAGATCACACCGATTACGTAGCCGTCAATCCGATCTTCTCGAGGCCTGGCGAGGATTCGGTTGCATCGAAGTACACACTCGAACCCGACGGCATGCTTCCCGAGACCGCGTATCAGATCGTCCACGACGAAACGATGCTCGACGGCAATGCGCGGCTCAATCTCGCGACGTTCGTCAGCACGTGGATGGACGATCACGCCACCAAACTGTATGCCGAGTCGTTCGACAAGAACATGATCGACAAGGACGAGTATCCGCAGACCGCCGCGATCGAAACCTATTGCTGGCGTATCCTTGCCGACCTCTGGCACTCACCCTCCCCCAAGGACGCAATCGGCACCTCGACGATCGGTTCGTCCGAAGCCTGCATGCTCGGCGGCCTGGCGATGAAACGACGCTGGCAGCACGCACGAAAAGCCGCGGGCAAGTCCACCGAAAAGCCAAATCTCATCATGAGTTCCGCGGTCCAGGTGTGCTGGGAGAAGTTCTGCAACTACTGGGACGTCGAAGCGCGTTACGTGCCGATCAGCGAGGAACACCGGACCCTCGACGGTCACGATCTGGACAAGTACGTCGACGAGAACACCATCGGCGTCGTCGCGATCATGGGCGTCACCTACACCGGGATGTACGAGCCGGTCCTGGAAATCTCGAAGGCACTCGACGCGATCCAGGCGAAGACGGGACTCGACGTCCCCATCCACGTCGACGGCGCTTCCGGTGCGATGATCGCCCCGTTCCTACAGCCCGAACTCGAATGGGATTTCCGACTCCCACGCGTGCACTCCATCAACACCTCGGCGCACAAGTACGGACTCGTCTACCCCGGCCTCGGCTGGGTGGTCTGGCGATCGCAGGATCTACTTCCCGACGACCTCGTCTTCAAGGTGAGCTACCTCGGCGGCAGTATGCCGACCTTCGCACTGAACTTCTCGCGACCCGGCGCTCAGGTGATCTTGCAGTTCTACTTGTTCCTGCGTCTCGGCCACGACGGCTATCGCGCGATCCAGCAGTCCTCCCAGGACGTGGCGAAATTTCTCGCCGAAGGAATCGGGAAACTCGACGCGTTCGAACTGTGGAACGACGGTTCCGACATCCCGGTCTTCGCGTGGCGCCTCGCCGAGGGGCACACGTCCAACTGGACGCTGTACGACCTCTCGGACCGGTTGCGAGGCAAGGGCTGGTTGGTGCCGGCCTACCCCATGCCGGACGATCTCGCGGATCTGACAGTGCAGCGCATCGTGGTTCGTAACGGACTGAGCATGGACCTGGCGGCCAATCTGCTGCGCATCATCGAAGAGGAAACCGCGTTCCTCGACGAACTGGACAGCCCGATGCCGCGGCCGCGCGTCACCGAGGGATTCCATCACTGACGTCGCTTACCGCGTGAAGAGCGGCCGCCCACTCCCCTTCGGGAGTCGGCGGCCGCTCTGGTGTTTCAGGTGTTACCGAGAGATCAAGCAGCGCAAGCCGGCGAGGTCAGACCTGCAACGCCGACGATCTGGCAAGCGGTGGTCTTCGAGAGCTTCCAGACGCCGTCTTCGTAGACGAACGACGCCTGCAGGCCCTGCTGCAGCGGCTGGCCGTTGACGACGATGTTCAGCGAAGCTGCTGCCGTCTCGCTGCCTGTGTCGGTGACCGGGTCGAGGATCTCGACCTGCGCGCCGGCAGCCTTGGCGGCAGCAGCGACCTGGTTGATGAGCTCGGGATCAGCCTCGGCGCCCTGGACGAGGTTGACCTTGTCTGCGGCCGGAACGGTTTCGTCGAGTGCCTGGGCGACCTTGGCGTTGAGCTCAGGGGCGGTCGGCAACGCGACCGGCGCATCTGTCGAGTCCGAGGCCGTCGTGGTCGTCGTGGTCTTCGACGTCGTGGTGGGCGAGTCGGTCTTGTCATCCGAGCCACAAGCGGTCATCGTCAGGGCTGCTGCGATCGCCACGGCTGCAACGGTCATCTTCTGAAGCTTCAACTTCTCAGTCCTATCCATTCGGGTGTTCACATTCGAGCGTCAGTCGAACATCGTGCTTGCTCGAGGATCGTCGACAACATTACCCAACGGTAAGCGGAAAAAGTCTAAGGACATCCTCAGAGAAGGCTGTCGACCGCATCTGCTACCTCGAGCACCTCATCGGATTCGGCAAAGGTTTTGGCGATTCCCGTTCCGCTGGAACGGGTTTCGAAGCGAACGGTGACCACACCGTGCCCGGCGCCCTGCACCCAACCGTGTCCGTATTCTGGATGCTTCACGTCCAAACCGGGGTGCCAGTAGCGCTGAGGCACGCGTGCGGCCACCGGAACGTCGAGTTCAGCCTCATCGAGGGCGCCCGTGAGAGTCTCGACCGGATAGCCGGGAACATCCTGATCCAACTCGGGAAAAAGTGATCCTTGCCGAACGGTGGACAAACCGGCGAATCCCACACCGACCAGGCGAATCGGCCCCAATTCCTGTGGATCGATGACCTGTTTCTGCGCAGTCGCGATGAGGATTTGGCGGTCGATGGTGGCAAACGGCAGCGTCACGGATCGAGTCAAGATACTCATATCGGACTTCTTGAGCTTCAGTACGACGGTGCGAGCAGCTCTTCCGTCCTTCTCCAGCCTGGAAAATGCTGCACGACCACTACTTTCGACGGCGGCGCGCAGTTGCGCCATCGTGACGATGTCTGCGGCGAACGTGGATTCCGCGCTGATCTGCTTGGATTCGGCACGCTCGGCGACCGGCCGATCGTCGATCCCCTGTGCGAGCCGATGCAACCCCGGACCGACAGTGGTTCCCAGTATCGACGCCACCTCCGCTATGGGAGTGCGGGCAAACCCACCGATGGTTTCGATGCCGAGACGCTTGAGCTTTTCCTCGGCGACGGGACCGATCCCCCAGAGCTTTCGCACCGGCAGTGGATCGAGCAACTCGTGCTGCATCCCGGGAGGAATCACTGCGACGCCGTCGGGCTTTGCCAGTCCCGACGCGATCTTGGCGACCTGCTTACCTGCGCCGGCCCCGATCGAAGCGACCAACCCGGTCTCGGCTTTGATCAACGCCCGCAGGTCCTCACAAAACGCGCGGACCTCGTCGGCGCCGACTCCGGCCAACTCCACTGGTTCGCCGAAGGCCTCGTCCACCGACAGTTGCTCGAGGATCGGCATACGAAGGCGCAACGCGTCGAAGGTGCGTTTACTCAGAACCGAATACAACGACATCCGCGGTGGCAATACCACCGCTCCACCACCGACCATCCGGCGTGCTTGATGCATCGGCATTGCCGATCGCGCACCGAAAACTCTCGCTTCGTAACTTGCCCCGGCCACCACCCCGCGCCCGCCCAAGCCGCCGACCAGCACCGGGCGACCTCGCAGAGTGGGACGCGTCAACTGCTCGGCGGAAGCGAAAAACGCATCCATGTCGAGATGCAGCACCCACCTACGACTTCGTGTGGGATCACCTTGATTCATCGGGCGTTACGGTTCTCTCAAAAGTAGGTGCAGAATTTACGTCCGCGCCTTCTTCTTCGGCGACTTCTTCTTCGGCAGGGGCAATACGTCGGCAGTCCGTTGAATGAAGGCGTGCAGGTGATCGAGGTCCTGCAACCGTTCCTCCGTCACCCGGTAATAATCCTTCGCTCCCGGGTACGGCGGAGCCAGATCGGCCTCTGATCCGAACTCCGTACTGACCTCCGTGGGTTTGACGAACAGGACGTCTCCGCAGATCAAGCCCACGATCTTCTCGTCGCAATACACTCCGTACTCGCCGAACATCGCCCTTGCCCGCACGTCGAGCGGTTCCAACTGCTCGAGAATGCGCGCCACGGTTTCCTTGCTCGTACTCATGAGAGCAAACTACTCCGGCACCCCGACATACAGACATTCATCGGAGAGCCGGAGTAGTCGCGTCAGTACTAGACCTTCGTGATTGCGGCGCGGATACCGTCACCGAGATCGACGGCGTCGTCTCCCGCTTCACCCACAGAGAAGGAGGTGGCCAGAACCTCACCGGCGATCAATTCGCGATGACGCTCCGCCCACTCCTTGCAGTCCTGCGGAACCTCGAGCACGACGTTGATCCGGTCCGAGACGTCCAAACCGGCAGCACGGCGCGCATCCTGCAACTGACGGATACGGTCCTTGGCCCATCCCTCGGCTTCAAGTTCCTCCGTCACAGCGGAATCGAGTACGACCAGTCCCGCACCGTCCGGCAGTGCAGCCGTCGAATCCGGCTCGGCCGCAACCAGTTTCTGCGTGTACTCCTCGGGCAGCAGTTCGATGCCCGCCGCAACCACGACGCCGTCCGCGTTCTCGGTCCAGTCGCCCGCCTTGACCGCCTTGATGACAGTCTGAACGGACTTGCCCAGACGCGGTCCTGCAGCACGCGCATTGACCGCGATCTCGAAGCGCCCGTGCACGTCGACGTCATCGGTCAGATCGACCTTCTTGACGTTGACCTCGTCGGCGATCAGTCCGAGGAACGGACGCAGACGCTCGGCATCCGGCGCCGCAACCGTGACCTCGGGCAGCGGAAGACGAACTCGCAGATTCTGTGCCTTGCGCAGGCTCAGCACCGTGGAGCACACGGTCCGGACGTCGTCCATCGCCGCTACCAGGTCGGGGTTCGCGGGGAGCTCCGACGCCTCGGGCCAATCAGCCAGGTGAACCGAGCGCTCCCCGGTCAACCCTCGCCAGATCACCTCGGACACCAACGGCAACAGCGGCGCAGCGAGACGCGTCACGACCTCGAGCACGGTGTGCAGGGTGTCGATCGCGTCGCGATCCTCGTCCCAGAACCGCGAACGCGACCGTCGCACATACCAGTTGGTGAGTGCGTCACAGAACAACCGAAGCTCGTCGCACGCGCCGGCGATGTCGTTGACCTCGAGGGCCTCGGTGATCACGTCGCGGGTGGTAGCGAGCTTGGCCAGGATGTACTGATCGAGGATGTTCTCCGAGTCGGTACGCCACACACCGGATTCCGGGGCGTACAACTGCAGGAAGCTCCAGGCGTTCCACAGCGGGAGCAATGCCTGACGCACACCTTCGCGGATGCCCTGCTCGGTCACGATGAGGTTTCCGCCGCGCAAGATCGGCGAAGACATCAGGAACCAGCGCATGGCATCGCTGCCGTCGCGGTTGAACACCTCCTTCACGTCCGGGTAGTTGCCCTTGGACTTGCTCATCTTGAGTCCGTCGTCGCCGAGCACGATGCCGTGCGCAGCAACGGTTTTGAACGCCGGACGATCGAAGAGTGCGGTGGCCAGCACGTGCAGCGTGTAGAACCAGCCGCGAGTCTGCCCGTTGTACTCGACGATGAAATCGCCCGGGAAATGACCCTCGAACCATTCACGGTTCTCGAATGGGTAGTGCACCTGCGCGTACGGCATCGAACCGGATTCGAACCAGCAGTCGAGCACCTCGGGAACGCGGCGCATCATCGACTTCCCGGTTGGGTCGTCGGGGTTCGGGCGGACCAGGTCGTCGATCATCGGGCGATGCAGATCGGTCGGACGCACACCGAAGTCTGCCTCCAACTGATCGAGCGATCCGTAGACGTCCGTACGCGGGTACTGCGGATCGTCCGAGACCCACACCGGGATCGGGCTGCCCCAGTAGCGGTTTCGGCTGATGTTCCAGTCGCGTGCACCTTCGAGCCACTTGCCGAACTGGCCGTCACGGATGTGCTCGGGCACCCACGTGATGTCCTTGTTCAGCTCGACCATGCGATCGCGGAACTTGGTGACCGCGACGAACCACGAGGGAACCGCCATGTAGATGAGCGGCTGCCCACTGCGCCAACTGTGCGGGTACGAGTGCTCGATCGTCTCGTGCCGCAGCAGCTTTCCGGCAGCCTTGAGGTCCTTGATGATGACCGGGTTGGCGTCGAACACCATCAAGCCCTCGTACGGCGGAACCATCGAGGTGAACTTTCCACCCGGATCGAGCGGCTGCACGACCTCGATACCGTTGGCCGTGGCGACATCCATATCCTCCTCACCGAAAGCCGGTGCGAGGTGGACGATTCCGGTTCCGGAATCGGTTGTCACGTAGTCGGCCGAAAGCACGACGTGCGCGTTCGGATGTCCGAGGAAGAAGTCGAACGGCGGTACGTACGACAGTCCGACCAGCTCGGCGCCCTTGTGACGGGAAACGACCTCGGGGTCCTCCCCCAGCTCACGTGCGTAGTGAGCAACCCGTGCTTCCGCGAGCACGTACCGCTTTCCGTCCTCGCCGAGCACCTGGACGTAGTCGACCTCGGGATGAACCGCAGTGGCCAAGTTGGACGGCAGTGTCCACGGAGTCGTGGTCCAGATGATCGCGTTTGCGCCGTCCAATGGTGAACCCGGAGCGACCAGCGGCATGTCGACCGTGACTGCAGGATCCTGACGCATCTTGTACGCGTCGTCGAGACGAGTCTCTTGATTGGACAGCGGAGTCTGCTCGTACCAGCTGTAGGGCAGCACGCGGAAGCCCTGATAGATCAGGCCCTTGTCGTGCAGCTCCTTGAAGGCCCACATGACGGACTCCATGAAGTCGACGTCCAGGGTCTTGTAGTCGTTGTCGAAGTCGACCCAACGTGCCTGGCGGGTGACGTAGTCGCGCCACTCGTCGGTGTACTTGAGCACCGAGGCCTTGCAGTACTCGTTGAACTTGGCCAGACCCATGACTTCGATCTCGGCCTTGTCCTTGATGCCGAGTTGCTTCTCCGCTTCGAGTTCTGCGGGCAGTCCGTGGCAGTCCCAGCCGAAGCGTCGCTCGACCTTGCGTCCACGCATGGTCTGGAAGCGCGGCACCAGGTCCTTGACGTACCCCGTCAGCAGGTGACCGTAATGCGGCAAGCCGTTTGCGAAGGGCGGTCCGTCGTAGAAAACGAACTCTTCGCTGCCGTCCCGATTGGAAACCGACGCACGGAAGGTGTCGTCGTCGTCCCACTGTTTCAGGACTTTCTGTTCCAGTTCGGGGAACTTGACTCCGGTGTCGGCGGGGACACCGTAGTCGACTTTGGGATACCCGTTACTCGCCATGGCGATCTCCTCGTGCCAGTCGGACTCGGCACGGGGACGACGTGGCGCTTGTGCGCCGACACCGCGGTACCACCCCGTTTGCACCCCGTAGATCCGCGCTTGGATCCCGAGGTGCCACTCGATCGAGCTGTGACGGGCTCACCCGTTCGGTTCTACTGAGTTCTGGGCGCCTGAAGCGACAAGAACCGTTCTTCCGAAAGCTCCCCGGTGATTGCCGGATCACAGCCTGGTATTCGTGTTGGACAGTCTAATACTCGTCCTGGACCTTGTCGGAACTCGCCCTAGGACTTGTCGGGGCCACCCGGCGACTCGCCATGATTTCTCTGATTGTCATCGTTGGCGGTGGCTGCATCGTCGATCGACGAATTCGAGGAACTCTCGACTCGACCGTAAGGCGACGACATTCCGCTGCCCGATGCCGGGTCATCCAACGAAGGAACCGCCTTCCTGCTGGTCAGCGCACTGACCAGCAGGAGGACGGCACCTGCTACACAAATCGCGATACATGCCCACGCCCAGATCAACGACCCTGTGGTCAGGGCGACGATCAGGAGAGCGAAACCAACTCCCGCGAGAACCAACGTCACGACCAGCACGTATCAACCTTTGTCCGGTCCGATAGCTGAGCCGACGGGGCGCTCTCGGTCAGCTGTTTCCCTTGGCGAAGGACGGGCTGTAGGAATCCTGTCCACCGTCGACCGGAACGGCCGAGCCGCGCTGTTCGAGCTCTTCGAGCTGCGATTCCAGGTAGGACTTCAGGCGCACCCGGTACTCGCGTTCGAACGTCTTGAGCTGCTCGATACGGCCCTCGAGGACCGAACGCTGCTGGTTGATGGTCGCCATGATTTCGGTGTGCTTCTTCTCGGCGTCCGCCTTGAGAGCGTCTGCCTTCTCCTGAGCCTGGCGAAGCTGGGTCTCGGAGCGAGTCTGAGCGTCGGTGAGCATTGCCTCCGACTTGTTGCGCGCATCCGCGATCATGCCGTCAGCCTTGCTGCGAGCCTCGCTCATGAGCTGCTCGGAGTTGGTGCGGGCACTGCCGAGCAGCTGCTCGGACTCGGTCTTGGCATCGTTGGTGAGGCGATCCGCCATCTCCTGAGCCAGTCCGAGGACCTTTGCGGCCTGCATGTGGGTGTCGCCACTCTGCGGCGCTGCAACGGCAGCGGCGGCGGGAACCGGCGCTGCAACAGGTGCAGGCTTGGGCGGTTCGACGACCCGAGCGGGCTCCGGCTTGGGCTGCGCTGCGACGGGTGCTGCCTGCTGAGCAGGTGCCGGCGACTTCTTGGCAGCCGCGAGCTCCTGATCCAGCTCACCTACGCGCTGGCGCAGGTCCGCATTCTCTTCGATGAGCTGCGACAGCGCCTGCTCGACGAGGTCGAGGAATGCGTCGACCTCGTCCTCGTTGTAGCCACGCTTGCCGATAGGCGGCTTGCTGAACGCAACGTTGTGCACGTCAGCTGGAGTCAGTTGCGGCATGGAAGGATCCCTTCACGCGTCATTTGGCGGTCTAGCAAGCATTCAGTTGCAACACAGTCTACGTAGTGGCGAACCACTGGATGAGTTATGGCATCCATTCTGGCACACCACTAACTCGGACTGCGCTCAGCGAACAACCGACATCAGGATGATGACGATGAAAAGCAAGACCATGATGGATAGATCCAAGCGAACTCCACCGAGGTTGATCGGGGGGATCAACCTGCGGAGCAGTTTCACCGGAGGATCGGTGATCGTAAAAATGGTTTCGAGAATGACTGCGACCAATCCGGTCGGTCGCCAATCTCTGGCAAACGAACGAACGAACTCGACGATCACTCTGCCGATCAGCAACAGCCAGAAGACAACCAGCACCAGATAGATCACAGAGAGAAGCGCGTCCACACCCTCACTCTGCCTGACTTCTGCGGTGTGTCCAAAACAGACACACCGCAGCAATTCCGGAACCGGTCCGCATCGAGTCCGTCTTGTAACGGCCGGCGATGGGTCCGAATGCGGCGTCCGCCGAGGCGGGCCGCCGTTCGAATGTGCTCACGTCACCCCTGCTCAGGGGCCGGACTGCGGTCGAGACCATCATTTCTGGCTGTAGAAACCCGTCTCGGCGATCCGACGGCGCTCCTCGGCGGAAACGTCGATGTCGGCCGGTGAGAGAAGAAACACTTTGGTGGCTACCTTGTCGAAAGAACCACGCAATGCGAACGCCAGGCCGGCCGCGAAATCGACCAGACGCTTCGCGTCGGCGTTGCTCATGTCGACCAGATCCATGATGACGGGAGTGCCGTCCCGGAACCGCTCACCGATCGTGCGGGCCTCTGCGTAGCTCTGCGGACGCAGTGTCGTGATCTTGGCGAGCGGGCCGCCGTCGTCGACAACCGGCGCACGTCGCGCTTCGGGTCGCTCTGCGCGCGCGTCGACCGCGAGGTTGCCACGGCTTGCCGGGCGCGGCGCCATCGCCGGGCGGCTGCTGCGGCTGGGAACGGTGTCGACGCGGGGCCGAGAATCGTAGCGATCGAACTCCGCGTCCTCTTCGTCACGACGACTGGGCGCGTAGCTCGCCTTCGAGAAGGCAGGTTCGACGAACTCGCGGTCGTCGCGCTCGGCATAGCCGTCGTGACTACGACGGGGTGCGCGGCGAGCCTGATCGGGCTCCTCCACGTATTCGTCCTCGTAGTCATCGAGGGGAACCATGCCGAAGTAAGCCTTGAACTTATGCAGGTTGCTCATTGATCGACCTTCCTTGGCGCGGCGGAATCAATCCGACTGCGACCGGTCGCAGCGGTGTGGACGGGTTGGGCGATCACCTGAGCGATCACCTCGAGATTACTGGTCGTGAGCCGAGCAGTGCGGTTCCGACACGCACGCAGGTTGATCCGTGGCGCACTGCAGCCTCCAGATCGCCGGTCATGCCGGCCGAGAGTTCGGTTGCCCGGGGATGCGATTCGAGGATCAAAAGATGTGCCCTGCGGAGGATTTCGAACTGCTCGTCCGGATCTGATCCAAGCGGCGGGACGGCCATCAGTCCCGCGAATTCGAGACCTTCGGCTGATTCGATCCGCTCGGCGAGAGGCGTTAGCTCGCCCGTCGGAACTCCGCCACGCGCGGGGTCTCCGTCGAGACTTACCTGGATGAGCGCCCGGAGCGGCTTCGTGCGCTCACCGTCCGACAAAGCACTCAGCGCAGCCCGATCGAGTGCATCGGCCAGTCGCGCACTGTCCACCGAGTGAATTGCATAGGCCCACTTCGCTACCGATCGAGCTTTGTTGCGCTGCAACTGTCCGATCATGTGCCAGCGAACCGGATCATCGATCGCGCCCGTCTGTGCAGCGCCGTCGAAGTCCGCGACCTTCTCCACTGCTTCCTGCTCACGCGACTCACCGAATTCACGGCAACCCAGTTCGTACAGAATTCGAGCGTCGGACGCCGGAAAGAATTTGGTCACCGGCAGCAGTGCTACGTCGGAAACCTCGCGACCGGCGGCAAGGCAGGCGGCCGCCAATCGCGCCCTCACCGAGTCGAGTGCCGTCGATATTTCTGTCAGCCGCATTTCCGTCTCGCGCATTTCTGCCTAGACGGTTTCCTGCGCTGCGGGCGCTTCCATCCAGATCACTGCAGCTTGACGCCCGGTCAGAGATTCTCGGCGATGACTGAACAACGCGCGATCCTCGATCGTGCACCGCGGGTCCTCGGCGACACCGGACACACCCGCGGCGAGCAACTGCTTACGCAGTCCCGCACGCAGATCGAGCCCCGGCGTGCCCTTCTCGGTGCGAGTTGCACTGCCCGGCAAGTGCTTTTCCACGTCCGCGCGCATCGCAGCGGGAACCTCGTACTGGCGTCCGCTCGCAGCCGGACCGAGGAAGGCGCCGATACGCGAAACGTCCGCGCCCTGACGCACCATCTCCGCGAGGACGCGCGGGACGATACCGATGCGGGCACCGATCCGTCCGGCATGAACGGCCGCGATCACACCGGCCTCCTCGTCGGAGAGCAGAACGGGAACACAATCTGCACTGAGGGTGGCGAGCGCCAGGCCGGGAACAGTGGTGACCAGAGCATCCGTCACCGGAATCACTTCGTCGGTCGGTTCCGTCACGACAGTGACGTTGCGCGAATGGATTTGTTCCATCCACACGAGATGGTCAGGCTCGACGCCTATTTCGCGTGCCAGACGTCGGCGATTCGCATCGACGGCTGCCGGATCGTCTCCGACGTGATCGCCGAGATTGAACGACTCGTACGGTGACGCGGAAACACCACCGGCTCGGCTGGTCACGACGCGGCGAATGCGGGTGCGGGTGGTCGACTTCTCGGTACTCAAGATAAGTGTGCTCACAAACGTCGAAAGTTGTCGTCCGGCTCAGACGTGACCGGACATCCAGTCAAGAACAGGGTACCCAGAAATTCCGGGCACCCTGTTCTCGAAACTGTTTGTAGCCCTACGTCAGCGACGCATGAAGACCGGCACGTCGACGTCGTCGTCGCCCTCGTCTTCCTGGACCGGCGCATGGCGGGGGCCACCGATCGGAGGCAAGCTGCCCGAACCGGTGGTCTCGCGCGCTGCGGAAATCGGCTGCTCGCCAGCAGGTTCGGCGGCCACCGGTGACCGGCCGACCTCACCCGCGCGCCCGGCGCCGATAGCTCCACGTCCCTGCGCGGTCGACTCCACGGGACGACGAGCCGGAGCTCCTCCGTCGAATCCCGCAGCGATGACCGTCACACGAACCTCGTCACCGAGTGAATCGTCGATGACCGTTCCGAAAATGATGTTGGCGTCGATGTGGGCAGCTTCCTGCACCAGCGAAGCCGCCTCGTTGATCTCGAACAGGCCCAGATCGCTACCGCCGGCGATCGACAGAAGCACGCCGCGGGCGCCTTCCATCGAAGCTTCGAGGAGCGGGGAATTGATCGCGGATTCCGCCGCCTTGATCGCGCGTCCCTCACCCCGCGAGGAACCGATTCCCATCAACGCACTACCGGCACCGGACATGACACCCTTGACGTCCGCGAAGTCGACGTTGATCAGACCCGGAGTGGTGATGAGGTCGGTGATGCCCTGGACGCCGTTGAGGAGAACCTCGTCCGCGCTGCGGAACGCGTCCATCAGGCTGACGGCCGCGTCACCCAGCTGGAGCAGGCGATCGTTGGGAATGACGATCAGCGTGTCGCAGGACTCGCGGAGCGCCTGGATTCCGGTATCCGCCTGTCCCCCACGACGCTTGCCCTCGAAAGAGAACGGTCGCGTCACGACACCGACGGTGAGTGCGCCCAGCTTCCGGGCGATGCTTGCCACGACAGGGGCACCACCGGTTCCGGTGCCACCGCCCTCGCCTGCGGTCACGAACACCATGTCGGCGCCCTTGATGACCTCTTCGATCTCGTCCTTGTGATCTTCGGCTGCCTTGCGACCCACTTCCGGGTCGGCACCGGCGCCGAGGCCACGGGTCAATTCACGACCGACGTCGAGCTTGACGTCGGCGTCACTCATCAGAAGGGCTTGCGCGTCCGTGTTGACCGCGATGAACTCGACTCCCTTGAGTCCCTGTTCGATCATGCGGTTGACTGCGTTCACGCCGCCGCCGCCGATGCCGACGACCTTGATTACGGCGAGGTAGTTGTGCGGGGGCGTCATCGGCTCTCGCCTTCCGTGTCGTGTTTCACGCTGCTTGTCAGTGCTGCTGTCTTTGTTACTGCTGTTTTTGTAGCTTCATGCTCTTCGAGAACAACCCTAAACCTCAACCACAGGGTTAGAGTTATGTCAAGTATTCGATCTGAAACGAAACGCTATGCACCGTCGTCGCGTTCCGCCATTAGGCGCGCCGAGACACACCGAAGTATTTGCTGCGCACTGACGCACGGCTGCACCGTGCGCTATCGGACCGTCGGCAGATCGGGACTGGACACGTCGTACGTCTGCCCCGGTTGGGTCAACAGCGGAAGCGTCACAGCAGCCTTACGATCCGAGTGCTCGACACCGCCCCAGTTTACGACGCGACCGTCGAGCAGAGTCAGCGTGACACTCGAAATCGACCGAGCGGCAACCTCTCCCACTTGAAATCTCAGATCCGGCGGCAACACCGACAACACCTCGAGCGCGGCAAGCGTCGGCTCGTCGTTCCACCCGGGCGTCGGTGTCACCAGACGCGGAACCCCGGGCGGCGGGACGCCCATCTCGAAGTCGACGCCCTTCTCGTCCAGCAGGTGTGCACCCTCAGGTGAGTCGACGAAGACGACCGGTACCCGTTCGGTGACGGTGACGCGGATAGTCGACGGATACATCCGCTGCACACGAGCCGAGGCCACCTTCGGAATCGTCGCCACACGTGCGGCGGCGGCGCCGGTGTCTACCCGCATCAACGGCTGACCGGTCGGTACGGCCAGGAGCGAAAGGATCTGTTCCTCACTGACGGTCGTCGCACCGAGAACTTCGGTGCCCCGGACCGAGAGCACCGGAGACAACCAAGCCGTCAACGCAATTCCCACCACCAGCACGATTGCCAGCGGTGCCACGATCAGCGGTCGCTTGAACCACTTACGAGTCGGTGTGGGTTCGGGAGCCGGCTCCGTCGACCGCGTCGAGTATCGCGATTCGGTGCGAGTACTGCGCCGACGCGTACTGGTGGCTTGTCTGGCTCGAGGATCTCGACGCCCGCGCCGACTTCGTGCGTCGGGTGTCATCGCGGCGCGGGATGCGGCGCCGAACGCAAAGCATCGAGGATCTGTTTGCCGAGCATGGTCACGTCACCGGCACCCATCGTGATGACGATGTCGCCGGGGTGAGCCAACGCCGCCACCTGCTTCGGCGCCTGTGACAGATCCGGTTGATAGTGAACAGGTTTCGTGACCGACTGAGCGACCAGCGCACCACTGACGCCCGGCATCGGCTCTTCGCGAGCGCCGTAGACATCGAGAACGACAACCTCGTCGGCCAAGTCCAGCGCCTGCGCGAACTCCTCGGCAAACGCGGCGGTGCGTGAATAGAGATGAGGTTGGAAGACCACGATCACGCGTCCGGCTGCCGAATTGGTCGACGACGAATCGTCCTCCGGTCGAACCAGATCCGCCGCCGCGCCGAGAACCGCACGAACTTCGGTCGGATGGTGGGCGTAGTCGTCGAACACCCGGACACCACGCTCGCGGCCGGTGAACTGGAACCGGCGGTGTACGCCACCGAATCCGGCGAGCCCCTCGACGATCTCCTCCGTCTCGGCGCCGGCGTCACGGGCAGCCAGTAGAGCCGCAAGTGCGTTGAGCGCCATGTGACGACCCGGCACTGCCATTCGCACGGTTCGCGCGGCGCTCTCGCCCGCCAGGTGGAACTGCAGGACTCCCCCGACGTCGTGCGCATGGAAGCCCAGTAGTCGGACTCCGACCTCGACACCGTCGACAGGCTCGAAGGCGGTGCCCGCCTCCACTTCCTGCGCGTCTGCCGATCCGTAACCGAGTACCCGGATGTCCGAACGGCCCGAGGCCACGATTCGCTTCGCGAGATCCGCCGATCCCGGGTCGTCGAGGCAAGCAATCAAGAGCCCACCCGGACGCAACTTGTCGACAAAATCGTCGAACACCTTCACATACGCTTCGACACTCCCGAAATAGTCGAGGTGATCGGCCTCGATGTTGGTCACGACGATCACGTTGGGGTCGTACTGCAGCAGCGACCCGTCACTCTCGTCCGCCTCCGCGACAAAGACGTCACCGCTGCCGTGATGGGCATTCGTTCCCGCTTCGTTGAGTTCGCCGCCAACGGCGAACGAAGGGTCGAAACCACAGTGCTGCAGGGCGACCACGAGCATCGACGTTGTCGACGTCTTGCCGTGTGTACCCGAAACCAGGAACGTGCGATTGCCCTGCATCAGTGATGCAAGGACAGCCGGACGAAGAATCACCGGGATTCCGCGGCGAGCGGCCTCGACGAGTTCCGGGTTGTCCTTCGGGATAGCCGCGTGCGTCGTGACGACGACGGTCGGACCACCCGGCAGCAGGTCGAGAGCATCGGCGTCGTGGCCGATCCGGACCTGTGCCCCGCGTGCACGAAGCGCCAGGACTCCTCGGCTCTCCTTGGCGTCCGAACCCGAGACAAGGCCCCCGCGGGAAAGCAGAATTCGAGCGATGCCGGACATACCGGCACCGCCGATTCCGACCATGTGTACTCGCTCGAGGTGGGCGGGCAGCGCGGTCATCGGTTTCCCCTTGCGTTTTCCTGGACGGCGTTTTCCTTTGCCGCGATGTCGAGCACGATCCGTGCGATCTCGGTTGCCGCGGTGCGGTGCCCGACGTTGGCAGCACCACTGCTCATCTTGTCGAGGCGCGCGCTGTCGCTCAGCATCGGGACGACGGTACCGGCGACGAACGTCGGCGTGAGCTCGTTGTCGGAGACGATGATCGCACCGCCCGCTGCGACAACGGGTTTCGCGTTGAGTTCCTGCTCACCATTGCCGTGCGGCAACGGAACGTAGACGGCCGGAAGCCCGACCGCCGAGACCTCGGCGACCGTCATCGCGCCCGAACGACAGATAGTCGCGTCGGCTGCGGCATACGCGAGATCCATCCGCGAAAGATAGGGAACAGCCACATACGGTGCCGTCTCCGAGTACTGCGTGACTTCGAGAGAGTTCTTGGGTCCGTGTGCGTGAAGGACCGAGATCCCGGCCTTCGCCAGTTCTTCCGCTGCTCCGGACACCGCGTCGTTGAGCGACTTCGCGCCTTGCGATCCGCCGAAGACGAGCAGAACGGGACCGTCCTGAGGTAGTCCGAAGTACTCGCGAGCTTGCGAGCGGAGTCCCGCTCGATCGAAATTGGCGATCGACGCGCGAACCGGGATGCCAACGATCTCGGCGTCCTGATCGCCGCGGTTCTTCACACCTGACCCCGGAACCGCGGCAAGCACCCGCGTCGCCAGGCGAGCACCGATCTTGTTCGCGATGCCGGCACTGGCGTTCGCCTCGTGGATGACGATCGGAATCTTGCGGCGGCGCCGAAGAACACCGCCACGTGCGGCAAGATACGCCGGAAGCGCGACGTAACCACCGAAACCGACGATCACGTCGGCGTCGACGGAATCGAGTACCTCACGGGTCTTGCGCACCGAGGCGAGGATGCGTGTCGGCAGTTTGACGAGATCCATCGTGGGCTTACGAGGAAGCGGAACCGGGGGAATGAGCTCGAGCGTGTACCCGCGAGCCGGCACCAAGGTGGTTTCGAGACCACGCGCCGTCCCGAGCGCAGTGATTCTGGTGTCGGGCGCAGCGGCCTTGACCGCGTCCGCGACAGCAAGTGCGGGTTCGATGTGACCAGCCGTGCCTCCCCCTGCCACCACTACCGACAGAGCCGATTTGTTGCCGCTCACCTACGAATTCCTCGCTCTCGAACTTCTCGTGGATCTTGTGCCCTACGTGTCGGCGCCTGCCGACGCTGACCATTCTGCCCTCCCGCGGTGCGCTTCCGTGACCCAGCGGCCGCACCTCGGTTGGAATCCGAGGAAGGGCGAGCACCTTGATCTGCCCGCTTGCGTCGATCGCCCGTCTCGATCGCGCGCCGGCCGTCGCGTCCGCGTGCCGGTTCGATCTGCCGTGCGGGCTTCGGTCGACGGATCGGCCGGCCCCCTGACGGCGGGTGGTACAGCACGGGCTTCGGCAGTCTGAGCAACTTCGAGATCTTGCCGTCCTGCCCGGAGTTCAGAGCGGCAACTGCTTCGGGCTCGTGGCGCGCTGCATTGGCGATGACACCGAACATGAACAATGTGATCGCCAAGGACGAACCGCCGGCGGAGACCAAGGGCAACTGGAGTCCGGTCACCGGCAGCAGTCCGATGACGTAACCGATGTTGATCATTGCCTGGCCGACGATCCAGGTAGTTGCAGTGGCCGACAGGAGCCGCCAGAACGGATCGATGCTGCGGGCTGCGATCCGCAATCCCGTGTAGACGAATACAGCGAACAAACCGATCACCACTGCGCAGCCGACAAATCCCAACTCTTCGCCGATGATCGCGAAGATGAAGTCGTTGTGCGCGTTGGGTAGGTAGTTCCACTTGGCGACGCTCTGACCGAGTCCGCGTCCGAAAAGGCCCCCGTCGGCGAGCGAATACAAAGCCTGCTTGGCCTGATAGTTGTTGCCCTGCAGGTCGTCGCTCTTGTTGAAGAAGGCTTGAACTCGATCGGAACGATAACCGGCCGTCATCGCCAGCACGCCCGCCACGACGACGCCCGTCACCGCGATCGAGCCGAAGAGCTTCAGTGGCAGCCCACCGAACCACAGCAGGGCCCCGACGATGATTCCCAATGCGATGGTCGTACTGAGGTTCGGTTGCGCGACGACCAGCGCGAAGACCAGCATTGCTGCGGGCACGAGCGGAATCAGGATCGACTTCACGGATCGGTCGTCCGGCCGCCTCGAAGCCAACAGATGGGCGCCCCAGATCGCCAACGCGACCTTCATGATTTCCGAGGGCTGCACCGAGAACCCGCCGACGTTGAACCAGCGACGCGCGCCCTGCGCTTCTGTGCCGATTCCCGGAATCAGGACGAGTACCAGCATGATCAGCACGACGACGAACAGCGGAAACGAATACTGCCGGAGCACTCTCGCCGGGATCCGCAGCGCGACGTAGAAGAGCACAGCTCCGAGAATCGCGAAGATCAACTGCTGGGTGAACAACGAATACGCCGAGCCACCGGACACGTACTGCTCGACGCTCGACGCCGACAGAACCATCACGAGCCCCAAGACAGTCAACATCGTGGCAATCGTCACCACCAGGTGGAACGACGCCAACGGCCGCGCCAACCAGGCACCGATTCGGGTCTTGGGACCCTTGGTCATAGCAAGTTCCCGGCTTGGCCAGGCGAATCCGTGAACGGATCGGGTAATGCGGCGACGGCGGCGGCGAAGCTGTCACCACGATGTCCGTAGCTGGCGAACATGTCCAAGGACGCGGCGGCCGGGGCGAGTACAACTGCATCACCGGGGGACGCCAACTCGGCAGCTTCGACTACCACTGCGGCCATGACGGCATCCGCGTCGGCACCCGACGGCAGCCGGATGGTGAGAGTCGAGTTGCTGCTGTTTTCGCTCACCACTGCATCGTCCCCCGACATCACGTGCACCACGGGAACATCGGGCGCGTGTCGCGCGAGCGCGTCCTCGATCACACCAGCGTCACGCCCGAGAAGGACAGCGCCGGAGAGTCGAGGGCCGACTTCGCTCACCAATTGGTCGACGCTGGCTCCCTTGAGCAGACCGCCTGCAACCCAGACGACGCGATCGTGCGCGAGTATCGACGGTCGGGCTGCGTGCGGATTGGTGGCCTTGGAGTCGTCGATGTACACAACGGACCCGACACGGCCGACCAGCGCCCCTCGGTGTGGGCCGACCTTGTGTGCGGCCAGACCGCGTTCGACGACGTCTGCCTCGAATCCGAGTGCCCGCGCCAACGCGGCGGCGGCCAGCGCGTCCATGACGCCTGCCGGGCCGGCGGGATCTATCGACGCTGCTTCGGCCAAGCGGACGTGATCGCCGAATGCGTTGTCCACGAGGTGTCCCGCTTCGACACCCAGTTCTCCTTCGCCCGGTTCACCCAATCTGAACCCGGTGACAATGTCTGCAGTTGCGCGAGTTCCCAGTTCGGAAGCGATCGCGTCATCGAGGCCGACCACCGCGACCTTTCCGCTCAGCGCCCGCGACTTGGCCTCGGCGTACGCGCTCATTCCGCCGTGCCAGTCGAGGTGATCCTCGGCGACGTTGAGGACCACGCCGGCATCCGGACGCACCGAAGGCGCCCAGTGCAATTGGAAGGACGACAGTTCGACAGCGAGGTACTCCACGCGCGGCGACGTCTCGGCGAGTGCGTCGAGTATCGGCAGCCCGATGTTTCCGCAGGCTCGGCCGACAACTCCGGCGGCGTCGAGAATCGAGGCCAGCATCGACGTCGTCGTGGTCTTTCCGTTCGTCCCCGTCACGACGAGCCATTTACGGGGTGTGCCGAAGTGCCCGCTGTGGTCGACGCGCCAGGAGAACTCGACGTCTCCCCAGATGGGAATCCCGTGACCGGCGGCGGCTGCAAGGATCGGTGCATCCGGCCGAAAGCCCGGACTGGTGACTACGAGCCCGTACTCGGTGATCGAATCCGGAGCATCCTCGATCGAGGTGGTGGTCACCATGTCCGCGCCGAGCTCCGCGCAGCGCTCCGCGAAGTCCAAGGTCGAATCGGCAACCGTCACGACAGCACCGAGGGCGACGAGAGGTTCGATGGTCGCTTGACCGGACACCCGCCCACCGGCGACCAGCACTCGCGTACCGCGGAGCCAGGACAGGTCGTTCTCGGAATCCGCTGAGCTGGTCATGGTTTTCAGCCTCCGAGCGCTGCGAGGTATTCGCTGTAGAAGAGTGCCAATCCGATAGCCGACGCAATAGCCGCCAGCAACCAGAATCTGATGATGACTGTGGTTTCAGCCCACCCGGCGAGTTCGAAGTGGTGATGGAACGGCGCCATTCGGAACACCCGCCGTCGGCTGGACCGGAACACCGCTACCTGGATCACCACCGACGCGGCCTCCGCGACGAACAGTGCACCGATGACAACCATCAACAGTTCCGTGCTGGTGGTGATCGACAATCCGGCGAGCATGCCGCCGAGGGCAAGTGAACCGGTGTCGCCCATGAAGATCTTGGCGGGTGCGGCATTCCACCAGAGGAATCCGATGCACGCGCCGGCGCCGGCCGCGCAGAGCACCGCGAGGTCGAGCGGGTCTCGGACGTCGTAGCAACCCTTGCCGGGATTCGTCTCGCACGAGTAGCGGAACTGCCAGAACGTGATGATGACGTAGGCGCCGAGAACGAAACTCATCGCACCGGCGGCCAATCCGTCGAGGCCGTCGGTCAGGTTGACGGCATTGGACCAGGCGCTGACCAGTAGGTAGCAGAAGGCGATGAAGACCACGGACCCGAGTGAGACGGTGGCGATGTCGCGCACGTACGACAGATGAACACTGCCCGGAGTCAGCCCGTCGTCACCGCGGAACTGAAGGGCCAGGATTCCGAAGGCAATGGCAGCGACGAACTGTCCGACCAGCTTCGCTGTCTTGTTCAGTCCCAGATTGCGCTGCTTGCGGATCTTGATGAAGTCGTCGAGGAAACCGACTCCACCGAGCGCGGTGGTCAGACCGAGTACCAGTAGGCCGGACGCCGATGGCCCCTCCGCGTTGTTCATGCCGAGACCGATGAGGTGTGAGCCGAGATAGCCGGCCCAGATTCCGGTCAGGATCGCGACGCCGCCCATCGTGGGAGTGCCGCGCTTGGCCTGGTGACTGGCTGGACCTTCGGTTCGGATCTCCTGCCCGAAACCTTGTTTCGAGAACGCCTTGATCAGGATCGGCGTGAGCATGATGGAGACCGCCAGCGCGATGCCTGCGGCGAGAAGAATCTGGATCACTGCGAATCCCCGCCGTTCTCGCCGTCGGTGTTCTCGCTGTCGGTGTTGGGCGTTGCAGCCAGTATCGCTTCGGCGACCGTCCACAGTTCCACCGACTTGGACGCCTTCACCAGGACGAGATCGCCCGGTTCGAGTTCCGCTTCGAGAATGGCGATTGCCGCAGCTGCGTCGGGCACGACGACGGACTCGTCACCCCACGACCCCTCCATCACCGCACCTTGATGCATCGCACGCGAGGTGCGGCCCGTTCCGACGACGATCAACTTGCTGACATCGAGTCTGACGGCCAGGCGACCGATCGCGTCGTGCTCGACAACTGATTCCGGTCCGAGCTCACCCATCTCTCCGAGCACAGCCCAGCTACGGCGACCGAAGTGCCGATCCGATCGCGCCATGGACACCAACGCTTTGAGGGCGGCGCGCATGGAATCGGGATTGGCGTTGTAACTGTCGTTGACGACGGTGACGCCGTCGGCGCGCTCGGTGACTTCCATCCGCCTCGCGGACGCTGCCTTCGTGCCCTCGAGGACACGTGCGATGTCTGCAACCGCGAGGCCGTTCTCGAGTGCGACGGCCGCCGCGGCCAGGGCGTTGCTCACGTGGTGTTCGCCGTGAACGGCCAGGCGAATACGTGCAGAACCCTGTGAACAGTTCAGTGTGAAGGAAGCCCTGGCCTGGTCGTCGACAACCACGTCGGTCGCCCGAACGTCGCAGTCTTCCGACTGGCCGACGAATACGATCCGGGCCTTGGTTCGACTCGCCATTGCGGCGACCATGCGGTCGTCGGCGTTGAGGACCGCAACTCCACCGTCGGCTGCCGACGGGAGTGCTTCCACCAGTTCACCTTTGGCGACCGCGATCGCTTCACGCGAACCGAACTCACCGAGATGGGCAGTGCCCACATTGAGAACTACGCCGATCTTCGGCGGCGCGATCTTCGTCAGTTCGCCGACATGACCGACCCCACGGGCCGACATCTCGAGAACGAGGAAGCGGGTCTTCTCGTCGGCGCGGAGCACTGTCCACGGCAGACCCAATTCGTTGTTGAACGACCCGGGGGGCGCAACCACCTCGCCGCACTCGCGCAGCAGCGCTGCTATCAGATCCTTGGTCGAGGTCTTGCCGGCAGAACCGGTGACACCGACCAGCGTCAGTCCACCATCGGCCGGTGTGCCATCAGTTGCCAGTTCGTCGACGACTGCTCGGGCCAGAAGGCCGAGGGCATGCAGGACCGCGGCTCCGGACCCGTCGGTGTCGTGTTCGAGCAGCATCACTGCACTGGGACCGTCGTTCGGCACCGATGGAACGACGATTGCCGGAACTCCGACCGGCCGCGCCGCGAGCACCGCCACAGCGCCCGCTGCCACCGCCGCTTCCGCGTGATCATGACCGTCGACACGCGCTCCGGGTAGGGCGAGGAAGAGCCCACCTGGAGCTACTTTGCGCGAATCGAATTCGACGGTTCCAGTCACCTGCGTCGACGAATCGTCGACGTCGTGCAGGGTTCCTCCGACGATCTCGGCGATCCGAGAGAGCGTCATCGGGATCATTGCTTGCCTCCATGTGCTGTGTTGATCGCGAATCGGCCGATCATTTCGCCCAACACCTCGCGGTCGTCGAACGGGTGTTTGACCCCGTCGATTTCTTGACCTACTTCGTGGCCTTTGCCTGCCACCAGGACGACATCTCCTGGCTGTGCCCACCGGACTGCTTGCTCGATCGCGGCGGCCCGGTCCCCCACTTCGCGAACCTCGCCGCGTTCGGATTCGGGCACGTCCGTGGCGCCTTGCATCACCGAAGCGCGAATCTTCGCCGGATCCTCGGTGCGTGGGTTGTCGTCGGTGACGATCAGCAGGTCTGCGCCACGCGCACCCGCTTCACCCATCAGTGCCCGTTTGCCGGCGTCGCGATCCCCGCCTGCGCCGACCACCACGGCAACGCGACCGGGAACCTGGTTGCGCAGCGTGGCGATCACAGCTTCGAGCGCTGCCGGTTTGTGCGCGTAGTCGACCACGGCGAGAAAGCTCTGCCCCCGGTCGATCCGCTGAACTCGCCCCGGGACGTCCACGGTCCCGAGCGCTCGAACAGCCGCGTCCGGGTCGAGGCCCGCAGCAAAACTGACGGTCAACGCCAGTGCAGCGTTGGCCACGTTGTATCGCCCGGGGAGCCGAAGTGAGACCGGCCACGATTGTCCGTCCGGCCCGACCAACTCGAAGGTCTGCGAGCCGTCCTCGGCAACCTCGACTGCGCCGACCGTCCACTCGGCCTCGGCCGTCGAGGTCGAGACCGTGGTCACCGCGTCGCTCTCGTCGGTCGCGGCCAACTCGGCCATCCGTCGACCCCACACGTCGTCGACGCAGACGACCGCATGCTCGGCTCGCACAGTCGACTCAGGATCGAACAACCGAGCCTTGGCCTGGAAGTACTCCTCGAAGTCCCGATGGAAATCCAGGTGGTCCTGCGAAAGATTGGTGAACGCGCCGATGTCGAAGCGGATGCCGTCGACGCGTCCGAGAGCGAGAGCGTGACTGGAGACCTCCATGACGACGGTATCGATCCCCTGCTCTGCCATCACGGCGAACAGAGCATGCAGTTGCGGAGCTTCCGGCGTGGTCAGAGCGCTGGGCACCCGGCGGCCGTCGATTCGAGTCTCGATGGTCCCGACCAGGCCGGGCTTGCGGCCGGCTCCGGCAATCGCAGCTTCGAGCAAGTACGACGTCGTGGTCTTGCCCGATGTACCGGTAATGCCGACGACCTGCATCTTCTCCGAGGGCCGGCCGTAGATTTCCGCGGAGATCTCACCGAGCACATCCCGCGGGTTCGGATGAACGAGAACTGGGACGGACCGGTCAGGCGCCTTGTCCGCGGCCTCGATCAGTTCGAGGCCGGCCTCGTCGGTCAAGATCGCGGTCGCACCGCGCCCCAGAGCGTCGACGGCGAACTGAGCGCCATGGGTCCGTGCACCGGGCAGAGCGGCGAAGAGGTCATCGGTCACGATTCCCTGCGCACGCAGGTCGACGCCCTTGACGACGACCTCCGAGGACTGTGATCCCGGTTGCCCCAGCCATTCGAGGCGAGCCCCGGACAGTTCGGAGAGCGCCGTGATCGCGGTAGCAACCGGTTGTGTCGGACGCGTCCCGGGAGCGCCGTCCGAGTTCGACGATTGCAAACGATTCGGCACTGTCACTCGACTCCTGGCAATTGTCGTTGTTCTATCGCGGTCGTTGTCTATGGCGGTCGTTGTCTATGGCGGTCGCAACGCAAGCAAAGTTCGGCGCACTGCGATGAATGAGGTTACTGCGACGTTTGAGATTACCGTGTCCGGGATTCACCCGAAGACCGTGTCGAAACCGACACACCGCAATCAGTCCGCCTGCAACACCAACTTGCGACCGGGGTCCGGCGACATCGGGACGCTGTCACGCTGGAGCATCCACGACGCGATGTTGTGGAACAACGGTGCCGCCGACTGACCGCCGCCGCCGTCCACGCCGCGAACCGGTGCGTCGAGCATGATTCCGATCACGAATCGAGGATTGTCCGCAGGCGCGATTCCCGCGAAGGTGATCCAGTAGTTGGAGTTGGAGTAGCACTTGCACGCGGGATCCACCTGCTGCGCGGTCCCGGTCTTTCCACTGACCTGGTATCCCTCGACGCCCGCGGCAACACCGGTTCCTCGTTGGTTGCCGGTGTCTTCCTGAGTGACCGACCGGAACATGTCCCGAACAGTCGCCGCTGTCTGGGCGCTGACCACCTCGACGCCCTCGGGCTGCGGCGTCTCGGTCCGCGTGCCGGAAGAGTCGACAGTCGACTTCACGATCCGCGGAGGAATTCGCACGCCGTCGTTGGCAATGGCCTGGTACATCCCGGTCATCTGCAGGGTTGTCATCGAGAGACCCTGCCCGATCGGCAGGTTCGCGAAGGTTCCGCCGGACCACTGGTCGCGACTCGGAACGCTGCCCGCGCTCTCGCCGGGAAGTCCGACGTCGGTGCGTTGTCCGAGGCCGAACCTGTTCAGCATGTCTGCGTAGCGATCCTCGCCCACTCGCTGAGCGAGCATCAAGGTGCCGACGTTCGAGGACTTTCCGAATACACCGGTAGAGGTGTACGGGGCCACACCGTGATCCCACGCGTCCTTGACTGTGGCACCGGACATCGTGATGCTGCCCGGGACCTGCAGAACTTCGTCCGGAGTTGTCTTACCGTCCTCGATGGCCGCTGCTGCGGTGACGATCTTGTTCACCGATCCGGGCTCGAACGGCGTACTGACCGACGGATTGCCCATTTCGGCTGTCGGCGCGTTCTTGTCGATGCCGATTGCGGGGTTGAAGGTGCTGTCGTTGGACATGGCCAACACCTGTCCCGTCTTGGAGTCCATGACCACAACCGAAGCGTTCTTTGCGCCCGACTTGTCCTTGGCGATCTGGACCTGCTGCTGAACGTAGAACTGGAGGTCCGAATCGATGGTCAGCTCGACACCCGAACCGTTGACTGCCGGTTGCTTGTCACGCCAGCTACCGGGGATCACAGCGCCGTCGGAACCGCGGTCGTACGTTTCGGATCCATCGGTTCCGGCGAGCGTGGAGTCCATCGAATCTTCGAGACCGAGCAAACCGTGCCCGTCCCAGCCGGTCGCGCCGACGAGATTCGCGGCCAGAGAGCCACCGGGGTACTCGCGAATGTCCTGACGCTCGAGGCCGACCTCCCGGAACTTGTCCGAGATCTCGGCAGCAACCGCCGGATCCACGCTGCGCGCGAGGTACGTGAAAGTCTCGTTGCTGTTCATCTTCTGAAGCAGATCTTTTTCCGGAACGGTATCGCCGAGCTTGGCGTGGATTCCGGCGGCGATCTCGGCGAGGCGATCGCTCACTTCCGGCGCCTGCTTGTCACCCTCGGCGCCCTGCTCGATGCTCTTGGCGCGCGCTTCCTCGAGTTCCTTGCGTACCCGCACCGGCTGGAAAGTCAGCGCCTTGGCTTCCATGGTGAAGGCGAGGGGGTTTCCGTTGCGATCGGTTATCGAGCCACGTACAGCCGGATCGACCTGCGTCGTGGTTCGTTGATTGGCAGATTCCGCAGCCAGACTCGGCGCGTCGATTCCCTGAATCCACAAGAGCTGCAATGCCGCAACGGCGAGCGCACCACACATGGTGATACGACCGACTCGCTGACGAAACGGAAATGAGGCGGTGGCCGAGCGGCGCGGACGCCGACCGGGGTTGTTACGGGAGTTCTGACTCACCGACGTTCCTCAGGCGGAGCAGGCACCGCCGTCGTGGTGGCGGGTGCTGTCGTCGTGGGGATCACAGGAACCAATTGTTCACTCTGCGCGAGGTTTCGCGTGTTATTCGGAACGCTCGGCGTGGCTCCGGGAGCAACCGGCGTTGTGGTGCGCGGGGGTGTCGCAGTCGGTGCGGGCACCGATGTGGGCGCATCGAGCGGCGGCATAGCTCCGGCAGTCGCGGGAGTCGGCGTTCCGACGACCTCGACCGAACCGTCCGGATGAACTACCAGTCGTGCAGGGTCCTTGGCGGGGACCATGCCGAGAGCGCTTGCCTGATTTGCCAACTCCGGAGCCGAGTTACGCGACTGGAAGTCACGTTCGAGCGCTGCTTTCTGCTCGACCAAAGACTGGTTGTATGCACGTGCATCACTGAGTTGGTACGAATCCTCGGCAGCGCGAGTGGTCAGCAGCAGAGTCACCGCGAGACCGATGGACAGAAGTCCGATGACGGAGGCCACGAACGGCACTCTCCCCTTGAGCATCGCCCGAGGAGAGATAGACGGGCCGGCAGCAGCGACAGTTCCGGTCCGGCCTGCCGCCCGTGCGGTGCGCTTGTCGTATGCACGTTGCGCTGCACCGGATTTGCCCTGACGACTCATGCCCGCCTCCTGGAAATGCGTTCTGCGGCACGCAAACGCACCGGAGCTGATCGTGGGTTCTCTTCGATTTCCTGCTCTGACGCACGTTCTGCGCCACGGGTGAGAATGCGGAACTCCGGTCCCATACCCGGCAACTCGACCGGTAGTCCTTCAGGACTGGTGGACTTCGAGCGGGGAACCAACTCCGCCTTCACAACTCGATCCTCGAGCGACTGGTAGGACATGAACACCACTCGCCCACCGACTGCCAGTGCGTCGAGCCCGGCAGGAACGGCTGCACGAAGCGAATCCAACTCGGCATTGACTTCGATCCGCAGCGCTTGGAAGGTGCGCTTGGCCGGGTGTCCCCCCGTACGCCGCGTGGCTGCCGGGATTGTTCGGTACAGCAATTCGACCAGAGCTGCACTGGTGGTGAAGGGTTCACGCTCACGCTGCCGAAGGATCTCGGACGCAATCTTTCCCGCGAACCGTTCTTCGCCGTACGTGCTCAGAATGCGAGCAAGGTCGCCGTGACTGTAGGTGTTCAGGACCTCTGCCGCGGTCAGCCCGACCGTCTGATCCATCCGCATGTCGAGAGGAGCGTCGATCGAGTACGCAAAACCTCGGTCGGCTTCGTCCAACTGCATCGACGACACACCCAGATCGAAAAGGATCGCGTGAACCGACTCCGTCGACGGTAGACCTGCCTGTTCGAGCGCGTCCTCGATCCCGTCATACGTGGTGTGCACGAACGTCGTTCGGTCCGCGAATGGCGCCAGACGCTCGGAAGCGATCCGGAGTGCGTTGGTGTCGCGATCGAGACCGATGAGGTGAAGGCCCGGGTACTTGCCCAGGAAGAATTCGGAGTGGCCACCGAGCCCCAACGTCGCATCGATCATGTATGCGCCCGCTCCACCGTCACCGACGGCGGTGATGGCAGGGCCGAGAAGATCGTCGGCGCGGTGCAGAAGTACAGGGACGTGCGCGAAGCCATCGGCATCCGAGGGTTCGTTCACCTCGTGATCCACCATGATTGCTCCGGCTCCTACTTTCATGATTTCCGATGACTTTTCGAAAAGGTGCTGACTTTCCGAGAAGGCGATGACTGTTCGAGAAGGCGAATGCTTCGAGGTCCCTGCCCGAAGGAGAACCTGGCGCTGGGGAAGTGCGTCAGGGTCTTTCCGGGCAGAGGCCTCGCGGCATTCGCCGGGGGCTCTTCGCCTAGACGATCTCGCTGAGAGATTCGCCTGTTGCCTGCGAATAGTCCTCTTCGTTGTCTCCGAGATACCTCTCCCAGGCTGCTAGATCCCAGATCTCGAGGTAATCGACGGAGCCGGTCACTACGCATTCCTTGGACAGGTTTGCGTAACGCCGATGATCAGCCGAGAGGGTGATTCGCCCCTGGGCATCGGCGTGCTGTTCATCTGTGCCGGCGGCCAGGGCACGGACATACGCCCGAGCTGCCGGATCATTGCGTGGAGCTGCCGCTGCCTTTCGAGCAAGCTTGACGAACTCGTCCCGGGGGTAGATGGCGAGGCTGTGATCCTGACTCTTGGTGATCATCAATCCTCCTGCCAGTTCGTCTCGGAACTTTGCCGGCAACGTGAGCCGACCTTTGTCGTCGAGCTTCGGCGTGAAGGTACCGAGGAACACTCGACACCTCCTGCGAGCTTGCGCTGAAACCCTCCCTATCGAGCGGATCGTGCTTCAGCTCTCCGCCCGAACCCACAGTACCCCACTTTCCCCCACAAACAAGGAGCACATGGTCCCTATTCAGCATCATTTGCTGATAAATAGCAGGTCAGCGCAGGTGGGGAGACGTGGGGGAAATTTGTAACCGTGTCCCGGCCCACACCGCCGTCAGATCGACCCTTTACGCCACGATCTGTTGCTCCCCCACACAAAATCGCAGTACAAGCGCGGTTTTCGAATAGACGTGAGCGGGACGAGGTCTGGTCGTGCGTTGCAGTTCGACCAGGGTGGAGGAAAGTGGAGGGCCGAGTGGAGCGAAGTGGAGGAAGCCCGCGGGCATGCCCTGAGGCAGCAGGAGTGGCGAGTGATTCGCTCGCACGTCACTGATTCACTCGATGGATTGCCGGCGCACACGTACAACACCCACAGCAACGGCGTGTGGCGGTCGGCAACCTTGGTTGCCGACCGCCACACGTGTGATCGTCCGTGCCCTGAAGAGGGCGTCACGTCCGAACTGCATCACTCTCGAAGTACGCCCGAAGAAGGGCGGGAGAGCTAGTCCTGCTCGAACCTGCGTTTGAATCGATCTTCCATCCGCGACGAGAATCCGCCGCCGGACTTCCGGCCGCGTCCCCGCCCGGATCCGCCGGCACTACCCCTACCCGGCGGACCGGAGGGATGATTGCCACCTTCGGAAGCGGAGTCGGCGGCCGGCGCAGACTTACGTCCACCACCCCAGAGGAACAACACCCCTGCGCCGAACATGAACAAGAAACCGAACAGGCTGATGATCGGAAAACCGCCCGGCTTGAGCGGGAGTGCAACCCCCGCGATCAGCAGGACCAGACCCAGCACGAATAGAGCCGCTGCTTGGAACCGCCGTCCACTCGACGGCGCCCGCATACGGCCGCCCCTCACATTGGAGGCGAACTTGGGGTCTTCGGCATAGAGAGCGCTCTCGATCTGATCGAGCATGCGCTGCTCGTGCTCGGAGAGTGGCACGGTACCTCCCCCGGCACTGGAAGTTTGGCAACCACCCCACGGTGTGAGGCGGCGGGTAATCAAGTTGGACGATTACCTGTTTTCATAATACGAGCAGTTTAGGTCTCGGACCACCAACTCCGGGTACGAGTTCCGCCACAAGCGTACGTATTCGTGCCGAAGGGCCCCGATTCGGCTCCATTTGCCTGTGCGGACCAGGAAATTCCCCGGAAACAACTGCCGACACGGACCATTTGTTCACGACGCTCGCAAATGCTCGGACGCGTCCTGACCGATGAAATCTTCGACCGCCGTGAGAAAACGGCCGACCTCGGCGAAGAATGCGTCGGAATCGGAGTCCGTGATCACGATCGACACGCCGGTTTCCACGGCCGCACGCGTAGCGGACCACCCTGCGAAGAATTTCGACCACGCTCCGAACGCGGGCGCTGCGGCGTCCATCAGAACCCACGCGTTTCCACTTCGCTTGCGCTTCGAGCCGGCACCGGCAGGAGCTGCGGCCAACACTGCCCCGGCACCACGTAGGGCCGCCAGGTAGGCACACCGGAACCGGTCGGCAGGATCGCCCGCCCCAATCGCTTCCTCGAGAAGCGCATCCGCCTTCCGGAGCAGCCCCCACGCCACACCGGACTTTCCCACTCGAGCAGTGCGGTGGCTGGCGTCCGTCGCGCCGAAGGACCGCCTCGCCGACATCGGCAATCGAGAAATTGCGGCATCCGACGGACTCGACAACTCGGCAGGAAGAGTTCGTTGGCACTTCACACGTTCAGGCTTCACACGCTCGGACATCGGGGCACCTCCTGCACCGTGAGGATCCAAGACCAGGTGGGCCGGAGATGCCCGCTTCCCTTCGGGCATCTCCGGATCACCCACATCGAACATCTGTTCGACCTATTCAATATAACTGCACCCACCGACACGCCGTCAAGAGAAGAGGTGAGACCGGTCGACCCGCAGATCGCCTGGACACCACATACGGTCGACCTCGATCGCGCAGAATTCGCGAGTCGACTCCACGAGGCACTGGCCGTGTACGTCACCGCGATGGACTATCCGCGAGGAACCGAGTTCCATCGCGCACCGATGTGGCAGGAGCACGCGAACCGGCCTGGCTGGAAGGCAGTCGGCGCTTTGGCGGTTCCTCAGCAACCGTCACACGAAAATCTGCCGCTGGTGGGGATCGCTTACGGGTATCGCGGGAGCCCGGACCAGTGGTGGCATCAACAGGTACTGCACGGGCTTCGGCGCTCGGGTCGTCCCCAGAGCGAGATCGACGCGATTCTGAGCGACTACTTCGAACTCACCGAACTCCACGTGCATCCGAACGGACAAGGTCACCGGTTGGGCGAATCGCTCTTGCGTCACCTCCTCGTCGATCGACCCGAACGCAGTGTTCTGTTGTCGACACCCGAGGTGTACGACGAGGACAACCGAGCCTGGCGGCTGTACCGTCGCCTCGGCTTTTGTGACGTGCTCCGCAGATTTCGTTTTGCCGGCGACAACCGGCCGTTCGCAGTCCTCGGCCGTGGACTCCCGCTGTGAGCGCGCTTCTCGACGCCGTCGTCGTCGGCTCCGGACACAACGCGCTCGTATCGGCCGCCTACCTCGCACGCGAGGGTTGGTCGGTCGAGGTTCTGGAGAAGGACACGGTTCTCGGCGGCGCCGTCTCGACCGTCGAGCGATTTCCCGGATACAAGGTGGACCGGGGGTCGTCGGCACACCTCATGATCCGACACAGCGGCATCATCGAGGAACTCGGACTCGGCGCGCACGGACTGCGCTACATCGACTGTGACCCGTGGGCGTTCGCGCCGCCCGCCCCGGGCACCGACGGGCCGGGCATCGTGTTTCACCGCGACCTCGACGCAACCTGCTGGTCCATCGAACGAGCATGCGGGACAAAGGACGCCGACTCCTACCGGCGATTCGTCGCGGTCTGGTCGGAGCGCAGTCGACATGTCATGAAAGCGTTTTCCGCACCGCCCACCGGATCGAACCTGATCGGTGCGTTCGGAGGTCTCGCCACCGCACGCGGCAACAGCGAACTGTCTCGGCAGTTCCTCGCGCCTGGCGACGCACTGCTCGACGAGTATTTCGACAGTGAGGCACTCAAAGCAGCGCTTGCGTGGTTCGGCGCCCAGTCCGGGCCTGCGATGTCGGAACCGGGAACCGCTCCGATGGTCGGCTTCGCGGCCCTCATGCACGTCTTGCCGCCAGGGCGAGCAGTCGGTGGAAGCGGCGCACTGAGTGCTGCGTTGGCCTCCCGGATGGCTGTCGACGGCGCCACGGTCGCGCTCGGTGACGGCGTGACGTCGATCCGTCGAAACTCGAGTCACTGGACCGCCACAACCGAGAGCGGTCGAGAAGTTCACGCTCGCAAGGTAATCGCCGGGTGCCACATCCTGACCACGCTCGACCTCCTGGGCCGAGGGGGCTTCGACCGAACCACGCTCGATCACTGGCGGCGGAAAATCAGGGTCGGCCCCGGCATCGGCGCGGTACTTCGACTGGCGACATCCGCGCTTCCGTCGTACCGCGGCGACGCCACGACACGGGAAAGTACCTCGGGATTGCAATTACTCGTCTCCGATCGCGCACACTTGCGCACTGCACACGGCGCAGCACTGGCGGGGGAACTTCCTCCTCGCCCTGCGGTTCTCGGAATGAGTTTCAGCGGAATCGATCCCACGATCGCCCCGGCCGGGCGGCATCAGGTGACACTGTGGTCGCAGTGGCAGCCGTATCGCCTCAGCGGACATCGCGATTGGGCATCGGTCGCCGAGGCGGAGGCCGACCGGATCGTCGGCGAGATGGAGGCTTTCGCACCCGGGTTCGCCGATTCCGTCCTCGACCGATTCATTCAGACTCCCCGGGACATCGAGTCGGAATTGGGAATGATCGGCGGAAATGTCATGCACGTCGAGATGTCACTCGATCAGATGATGTTGTGGCGACCGCTTCCGGAACTGTCCGGCCATCGCGTTCCGGGAGCAGACGGGTTGTATCTGACCGGAGCATCGACTCATCCCGGTGGCGGTGTGTCCGGAGCCAGCGGTCGCAGTGCGGCTCGAATCGCACTGTCGGACAGCCGCCAGGGCGCGACTCGTCGTTGGATGCGTCGTTCGAGCAGGTCGTGAAGGTCACCCGCCGAACTTCACCCGCCGACACGCCCCCGCCTCGATGACTGGCTACGCCACGGCTGGCACGATGACCACTGTGCAACAGTCCACCGATCCCGCCGCCAAGCCGACCAGTCGGAAACGTTTCCTGACGGTTGCCGCGCTCGCCCTCATGCTTGTTCCCTTGCTTGCCGGGTGCATCCGCGTGCAGGTGTCGATGGGAGTGTCCGCGAACGATCGTGTGACCGGACAGGTGGTAGCTGCCGCTATTCCGGCGAACGAGGCGGACAAGGGTCCGCAGCTGACCCCACCTTCGTCGCTCGAGGACAAGATACGGGTTCAGGAGTACAAGAAGGACGGGTACGTCGGCAGCCAGGCGTTCTTCAGCGACTTGTCCTTCGGTGACGTCGCCCAACTGGGCTCCATGTACGCCGAGGGGTCCGGGTCGTTCCAGATCACCCTCAAGCGATCCGGGGACACCGTCACGCTCGACGGCAAGGCAGACCTGAAGACGGTTCCAACTCAGGGCGCCGACGTCCAGGTCAGCATCGCCTTCCCGGCACGGGTCGGCACGACCAACGGAACACGAGACGGCGATTCCCGGGTGTCGTGGACCTTGCCCGCCGGCGAGGTGTCGACAATGCGCGCCGAGGTCAACTACGCGGACCCAAGCACCCGAAGCTTCGCCGGGTGGGCAGGAATCATGGCCGGGCTGGCGCTCGGTGTCGCGATTGTCGTCGGTGCGATGGCCTGGATGGCGCGCAATCGAGCACCGATCAAGCGCGCGCCCGCCGCGAAAGCACCGGTCATGAAGACGCCTGTCACGAAATCACCTGCCAGCAAGCAAGCTGACAACAAGAATCCGAAAAACACCACGAAGTAGCGCCTGGCGATTGCCCCACTCGATTGTCGTCGAGCGGGGCAACCGGAGATCAGACGGCTTGTGCTGTCCCGACCGAAGTGTCGGGAGTGAGACCGAGTCGCTCGAGGACCTCACTGGTGGCGCGCGCAAAGTTCAACGTGATGAAGTGCAGGCACGGAGCGCCTTCGGCGATCAACCGCTCACCCATCTCGGTGGCCAGATCGATGCCGAGTTCGCGGACCGCTGCACGGTTCTCGTCCGGACCGCTTCCGGCCGCGGCGTCGAATCGACGCTCGAGAGCGGGGGGCAACGACGAGCCCGAGAGCTCGAGCATGCGCCGCACCGAGCGCAGCGACGTCACCGGCATGATCTCCGGGATGATCGGCTTGGCGCCCTGTTCTGCGTCGTACGCACTCACCCGGTCACGAAGACGCAGGTAGTCCTCCACGTCGAAGAACATCTGTGTGATCGAGTACTCTGCGCCGGCACGCAACTTCGACACCAGGTACTTCGTGTCGTATGCCAAGTCCGGAGCGCGGTAGTGCCCCTCGGGGAACGATGCGACGCCGACGTGGAAGTCGCCCAGGTCACGGACCATCCGCACGAGTTCCTCGGCGTACTCGACGCCTTCGGGATGCTTCTTCCACTCGCCGAGCGGATCGCCGGGCGGATCGCCGCGCAATACGAGGATGTTGCTGATCCCACGATCGGCGTAGGCACCGACCATGGCGCGAAGTTCTTCGGTGCTGTGCGAGACAGCAGTCAGGTGAGCAACCGGCAGCAGGGTCGTCTCTTCGGCAAGTTCGCCGGTGACACGCACCGTACGATCGCGCGTCGAGCCACCTGCGCCGTAGGTCATCGAGACGAACGCCGGTCCGAGCCGCTCGAAGGTACGCACCGCACGCCACAGGCGCGCTTCGGCGTCCGCGTCACGCGGCGGCGAAAACTCGACCGAGAACGGAATACGGCTACCTGTCGAGGAAGCGATCCGATCGACGATCGACGGTGTTCGGGTGGCCCATCCCTCGCTGGAGCGGCCCCTGACTGGATCGAATGTCACCGGTCAAGCATATGTTTTCCAGCTGCAAACAAGCTCATCGCCCAGGACTGCGTATCCCGAATGTCAGGATCACGCAGTTCACGGCCCGACCCGCCGTTGATTCCAACCCCCACTAAGCTGGGCTCCAAGCTCGCTTCCGTGTAACCATCCGGCGCGAGAACATACCGATCTTGGAGGCCACCCTGTCCGCAGGAACCGCGCGCGTTGGACAGAGTTCGACCAACACCGCACCGCATCCGACCTCACTCGAACTGCCAGGTCTGTTCGAAGCAGCGCTCCGCGACTTCTTCGCTTCACGCCGCGAACTCGTCTCGAACATCGGCGGTGGATACGAGGAGGCCGTCAGCACCCTCGAGGCCTTCGTCCTGCGCGGAGGAAAGCGCGTCCGACCGTCGTTCGCCTGGACGGGATGGCTCGGCGCCGGAGGCGACCCGAACGGTAAGGACGCAGACGCGGTGATTCGTGCGTGCGCCGCCCTCGAACTGGTGCAGGCCTGCGCGCTCGTCCACGACGACATCATCGACGCATCCACGACCAGGCGCGGCTTCCCGACCGTTCATGTCGAATTCGAGGACCAGCACCGAGACGAGGAGTGGAGCGGCGATTCCGCGCACTTCGGCGAGGCCGTCGCCATTCTTCTCGGCGACCTGGCCTTGGCCTGGGCGGACGACATGATCCGAGAATCCGGGATCAGCCCCGAGGCGGCCGCACGTGTCAGCCCGGTCTGGTCGGCAATGCGCACCGAGGTGCTCGGTGGCCAATTCCTCGACATCAGCAATGAAGCCCGAGGCGACGAGACCGTCGAGGCAGCCATGCGGGTCAACCGCTACAAGACCGCCGCGTACACGATCGAACGCCCACTGCACCTCGGCGCCGCGCTGTTCGGTGCGGACGCCGAGTTGGTCGATGCCTACCGGACCTTCGGCACGGACATCGGTATCGCCTTCCAACTTCGCGACGACCTGCTCGGTGTCTTCGGAGATCCGTCCGTCACGGGCAAACCGTCGGGCGACGATCTCATCGCCGGTAAGCGAACTGTCCTGTTCGCGATGGCGCTTGCCCGCGCCGACGCCGCAGATCCGGCGGCAGCAGAACTGCTCCGCAACGGAATCGGCACGCAGCTGACCGACACCGAGGTCGACACTCTGCGCCAGGTGATCACCGATCTGGGCGCCGTCACCGACGTCGAAACGCAGATCGACACCCTCGTCGAGGCAGCTGCGAACGCCCTCGACTCGAGCACGGCAACGGCAGAGTCCAAGGCTCGCCTGACCGACATGGCGATCGCGGCCACGAAGCGAAGCTACTGACCGTGGCACACGTGCACCGCACTCGAACCGTCAGCTCGCCGACCGATCGAGTCGTGATCGTCGGCGCGGGACTTGCCGGACTGTCTGCGGGGTTGTATCTGCGTGGCGCCGGCCGCGACGTCACGATTCTCGAGAGCAACAGCTCGGTCGGTGGGCGAGTCGGTGTCTACCAGGGCAATGACTACAGCATCGACAACGGCGCAACGGTGCTCACGATGCCCGAACTCGTCGAAGACGCCCTTGCGGCCGTCGGCGCCGACCCAGCCTCGACAAACCCCAAATTCGTTGTGCACAAGCTCGATCCGACGTACCACGCGCGATTCGCAGACGGCACCGCTCTCGATGTCCACGCCGACCCAGAAGACATGGCTGCCGAAGTCTCCCGTGTCTGCGGGCCGGAAGAAGCGCAGCGATACCGTGCGTTGCGGCGATGGCTGAACCGGATCTTCGACGCGGAATTCGACCGCTTCATGGACGCCGACTTCGATTCTCCCCTCGGACTGGTCAATTCGCGTGACGCAGTCAAAGATCTGAGCCGGCTCGTCGCACTGGGAGGATTCGGGAAACTGGGCGGGCAGGTGGATCGCAAGATCCGCGACCCTCGCCTCCGGCGGATCTTCACCTTCCAAGCGCTGTATGCGGGCGTTGCTCCGTCTCGGGCCCTCGCGGTGTACGGGGCGATCGCTCACATGGACACCTCACTCGGCGTCTACTTCCCCGAGGGCGGGATGCGCACGATCGCCGAGTCGATGGCCGACGCCTTCACCGAGGCCGGCGGAATTCTGCATCTCGGCCGCACTGTCGAACGCCTCGAGGTAAGCGATCGGCGCGTGCACACCGTTCACACACGCGACGGCGAGCGCTTCGACTGTGACGCCGCCGTCCTCACTCCCGACATGGCCGTCACGGACTCGCTCTTGCGCCCGCATACGCGATTGCGTCCGCGCCCGGTGCGTACATCGCCGTCCGCTGTCGTGATTCACGGCACTGTTTCCTCCGCGGTCGCCGACGAATGGCCCGCGCAGCGACACCACATGATCGACTTCGGCGAGGCGTGGAAGCGTACCTTCGCCGAGATCACGGCACGCCGCGGCCGCGGGCGACTGATGAGTGATCCGTCACTGCTCGTCACCCGACCGGCACAGACCGATCCGAGCCTGGCCTTCTCGCGAGACGGCCGGATCCGTGAACCGCTGTCAGTCCTCGCGCCGTGCCCGAATCTGGACAGTGCAAGGCTCGACTGGTCGACTCTCGGCCCGGCCTACGTGCGTGAAATCATCCTCACGCTGCAAGAACGTGGCTACACGGGACTGGTCGAAGGGTTCGAGATCGATCACGTCGACACCCCGCAGACCTGGCTCGAGAAGGGCATGGCCGCGGGTAGCCCGTTCGCAGCGGCACACACCTTCACCCAGACGGGGCCGTTCCGACGCAAGAACCTCGCCCGCGGCTTCGACAACGTCGTTCTCGCCGGATCGGGAACCGTTCCGGGGGTGGGAGTACCGACCGTTCTGCTGTCCGGACGGCTCGCCGCCGAACGTATTACCGGTACACGCGAGCGAGCCAGCGCGGTGGGCACTCGTGCGAGCAACTAAACTGGCCCCTCGTAACCGACCATTCATCCACGATTCACCGACTCGGGCGCTGCACGCGCCGATCGACACCGATCTCCTCGGGGGAGGAACCTGCACCGATGACGTCCTCTGCCGCAGCCACTGAAAGACCGTGGCACCTAAGGGCCGCCAATTTCCTTCGGACTCCCGAAGGTCACAGTGCACTGCTCGGCTTCTTCGGCGCAGTCATGATCACTTTCGGCGGATTCGGTGCCGGTAGCGTCCGGCGCCAAGATCCGCTGCTCGAGTCGATGCATCTGTCCTGGCTCCGTTTCGGACACGGATCGATTCTGTCGGCGGCCATCGTCTGGATCGGTGTCCTGTGCATGATCGCCGCCTGGGTTCGACTGGGCCGCTCAACTCTGCGCGGTGACGTCTCGTTGCGCGGCCTGCGCTACGTCGTCCCGGTCTGGACGTTTCCGCTGCTGTTCGCGGTGCCCATGTTCAGCCGTGACGCCTACTCCTACCTGGCGCAAGGCGCGTTGTTGCGCAACGGCTTCGACCCGTATGCCGTCGGCCCCGTCGTCAATCCGGGAATCCTGCTCGACAACGTCTCAAACGTGTGGACGACGACAACTACCCCGTACGGTCCGGTTCACCTTCTCCTTGCCGACGCCATCGTTCGGCTGACCGGTGAGAACGTCATCGCCGGCACGATGCTGTTGCGGATCACGATGCTCCCCGGACTCGCCCTGATGATGTGGGCCGTTCCCCATCTCGCGACGAAGCTCGGCGGAAACACCTCGATCGCCCTGTGGCTCGCAGTACTCAATCCCCTCGTCCTGATCCACCTGATCGGCGGCGTTCACAACGAGATGCTCATGGTCGGCCTCATGGCCGCAGGCATTGCGCTCGCTCTCGAACGCAAGCACCTCTTCGGCATCGGGCTGATCGCGCTCGCCGTCGCGATCAAGGCAACCGCAGGCGTCGCACTTCCCTTCATAGTCTGGATCTGGATGATCCACGAGCGGGAGGACGCCGCAGCGGCCGGGCGAGAACCGGCGTCACCGATCCGATCGTTCGTCAAAACGGCCGGCGCAGGTTTCGCGGTGTTCGTGGCGGTACTCGGATCCACCTCACTGATCGCCGGAGTCGGCCTCGGCTGGACGACGGCACTCTCCGGTTCGGCAAAGATCATCAACTGGCTCTCGCTGCCCACGATCGTGGCGCACATCGGAACCATGGCAACCTCCTGGTTCGCCGGCGACCATTTCAACGACATCCTCGAAGTCTCCCGGACCATCTCGGCGGTTGTGTTGATCGCGATCATCGCCGTCGTGTGGTGGCGCTACCGCAAGACCGAGCGCGACGCCGTCATGGGCATCGTGATCGTGATGGTCGCCATCGTCGTTCTGTCCCCCGCAGCACTCCCCTGGTACTACTCCTGGCCACTGGCAGTAGCTGCCGGTTTCGCAATGTCGCCGACGACTCTCGCCGTACTGACCGGGCTGTCCACCTGGCTGATGCTGGTGTTCCAGCCGGACGGATCGATCGGCCTGTACACCTTCCCGCACGTGGCTCTGGCCATCGTCGCTGCCGTGATCGCGGCGATGTCCTTGCAGACGGAAGACCCACTGCGACTTCGTGGACGCAAACACGAGAAACCGATCGAAATGACGTCAGCCGCCTCGGCGCCCTCGACGTCAGGATCTGCGTGATCCGCGTGTCATGAACGCACTGCCTGCGTCCTATGAATTCTGCGAGGACGTGACGAGGGAACACGGCCGAACGTACTTTCTGGCCACCCGGTTGTTGCCCGTACCTCGACGCCGCGCAGTTCACGCACTCTACGCATTTGCTCGCGTCGTCGACGACATCGTGGACGAACCCTCGGGTCCGCATGAACGAGGCACGGTGCTCGCCGACGTCGAACGTGCAGCCGTCAACGCACTCGACAACCCCACTGCGACAGGTGGCTTCCCGTCGACGGTTCCCCTCGACCTGACACGCGTACTCCCGGCCTTCGCGGATGCTGTGAAGACGTTCGACATCCCGCGCGCATATTTCGACGCCTTCTTCGAGTCCATGCGGATGGACGCCCCCGACACGGCGAAGTTTCGACCCGTTTACAACACGATGGACGAACTCAGCGAGTACATGTACGGCTCTGCCGTCGTCATCGGTTTGCAGATGCTCCCGATTCTCGGAGTGAGCGTTCCGCAGCAGGAAGCTGTAGTGCCCGCGTCGAATCTCGGTGAGGCGTTTCAGCTGACCAACTTCATCCGCGACGTCGGTGAAGACCTCGACCGGGGACGTCTGTATCTCCCGGCGGGCGAGTTCGCCGCATTCGGGGTCGACATCGAGATGCTCGAACATGGGCGAAGAACCGAAACGGTGGACGCTCGGGTCAAGCGCGCGCTGGCACACTTCATCGCCGTGACGCGCGGGCGGTATCGGACCGCCGAATCCGGCATCCCGATGCTCGACCGACGGGTCCAGCCGTCGATCCGCACGGCTTTCGTGTTGTACGGAGCAATTCTCGATCAGGTCGAGCGCGCCGACTTCCGGATACTGCATCGACGTGTGTCCGTCCCAGGACGCACGCGACTTCGAGTCGCTGCGCCGGGTCTCGTCCGGTCGGCCACCTACGCGGCAAAAAACCGCATGCGGTGAGTTGTCAGAAGGCCGGCATCTCAGAAAGCCATGGCCTGCGCGCGGCGGATGATCTCACGCGCGAGATCACCATGCAGTGCGTCCACCGGGCGCCCCGGGAGGGAATCGTCGGCCAGGAACAACCAGCGGAGGATTTCGATGTCGGTGTAACCGCCGTCGTGCAGCACCGCCAGCAGACCGGGCAGCCACTTGACGATCTGGCCGTCCTCGCCGAAGAACACTTCGGGGACACCGAGAACGCCATGCCGCTTGACTGCGATGATCTTGTGATCGCGAAGCAACTGGTGAACCTTGCTCACCGGCAACCCGACGTTCTTCGCCACATCCACCAGCTGGAACAGGGAAACCGAAGAATCCAGGACATCATCACAATAAGGAATCGCGCTCACCGCGAGAAGTTTATCCGGTCCGGCGAGCCCGCTGTGTACCGCCCGGTGCAGTGCTCGAAACTGCCGCTCCGCTCAGGTCACAGCGCTCTGTGACGTTCTCGAGACTTCCGCGTCGGTATCGCTGGCTACGATGGACGGGATGCGGCGTATCAGTAACCGGGATTTCGCGGTGGATGTAAATGGGCGCCCTCACTGCGGGAGCCAGTACGCGGTAAACAACCACCCACATGCCGACAGCTACCACCTAGACCGCAAGCACGCAGATCGCAAGCACGGAGGAATAGTCATTACGGAGGTCGAGGGTTGATCGGCGAAATGCTCGAGCGCCGCTATCGAGTGGACGCACCGATCGCGCGCGGCGGTATGTCGACCGTGTATCGAGGCCTCGATACACGGTTGGATCGACCTGTCGCGATCAAGGTGATGGATCCGCAATTCGCCGGCGATCCAGCGTTCCTGACTCGTTTCGAGTTCGAAGCCCGGGCCGTGGCCCGACTCAAGCATCCGGCCCTTGTGGCCGTCTACGACCAAGGCAGCGATCGCAATCACGTGTTCCTCGTGATGGAACTCGTCGACGGTGGAACCTTGCGTGAACTCCTTCGTGAGCGCGGACCGATGCCGCCACACGCAGTCGCTGCAGTCGTGGCACCTGTCCTGGACGCGTTGGCGGTGGCGCATCGAGCGGGACTGGTTCACCGTGACGTCAAACCCGAGAACATCTTGATCTCGGACACCGGCGAAGTGAAGATCGCCGACTTCGGATTGGTGCGTGCAGCTGCGGCAGCAACCACCACCTCCAACAGCGTGATCCTCGGCACCGCGGCCTATCTGTCGCCGGAACAGGTGACGTCAGGAATTGCCGACACTCGAAGCGACGTCTACTCCACCGGCGTGTTGATGTTCGAACTTCTCACCGGTACAACACCGTTCACCGGCGATACGTCACTCTCCATCGCCTACCAACGCATCCACGACGATGTCCCGCGCCCAGGTTCACGTATCCCCGGTGTACCGGCGCAGTTCGATCGTCTGGTTGCCGAAGCCACTCACCGCGAGCCCGCACATCGTTTCGCCGACGCCGGTGAGATGGCAGCTGCACTTCGCAGTGTGAGCGAGCAACTGGAACTTCCGTCATACCGCGTTCCCGCTCCGCGTCGAAGCGCCCAGCACCAGAGCGCGCAAGTTGCCCCGGCCCGGCCACAACCGGCGCCTGCGCCTCCCACGGAGGTACACCCGAACTCTGCTGCGCGCCCGAACCCTGCTGCCACGACGGTATTGGCGTCCGGCGTGGCCCCGGCTGTGGCAGCCACCACGGCGCTCGGCACGGGCTCTCCTCCCCCTGGCGGTATCCAGCACACTCGCGCGGTCACCGCACAAACTGCTCGTCCGGCGACGGTCGACGGCGACTCGGATTTCGACGACGGTTCCGATTTCGGCGACGACCACCCGGGGCACGACGATCCGCATGCTCATTTTGTCGAGGCACGTCGTAAATCGCGACGAGCCACCCTGATCTGGCTGCTCGTCATCGCGGTCCTCGCGCTCGCGTTGGGCTTCGGCGGATGGTGGATGGGCTCGGGCCGCTATACAGCTGTTCCCTCGATCGACGGGCTGACCAAGGACACTGCGGTCACCGCTCTGCAGGACGCCGGGCTCTCCCCCGACGTCCAGGGTCAGTACTCCGACGCCCAACCCATCGACACGGTGATCGGGACGGACCCGGCCTCCGGCTCGAGGGTTACCAAAGGCTCGACCGTCGCGCTGCTGACTTCGCTCGGGCGTCCGACTGTCCCGCCCATTCCGGCCGGCGGCGACGTCTCGGCCCTGGGCGCACAACTCGCCGACCGCACTCTCGTCGCGGTCGACGGCGGGGACACATTCAGCTCCAAGATCCCGATCGGCGGCGTGGCCGCGCTCGACCCGGCACCGGGAACCGAAGTTGCCGTGGGCTCCTCGGTCAAGGTCATCACATCCAAAGGGTCACCGCCCGTGGACATTCCCGATGTGAAGGGCATGTCCGAGAACGCTGCGCGCGCCGCCCTCGACAAGGTAGGCATCTCAGTCAGCACCACCAGAACAACGTTCGACGACGCCGTCGAGGGCGGTAGCGTGATCGGCACCGATCCCGCAGTCGGGTCCTCCGTCAACGCCGGCACCTCCGTGGTTCTGCTCATCTCCGATTCCGTCAAGGTTCCCTCGCTGATCGGCCGCTCCGTCTCTTCAGCACGCGAAGAACTCGGCCGCCTCGGCCTCGAGATCACCGTGCGTCAGCTCACCCAGAACGACAGCTCGGTCATCATCAGCCAGAGCGTCAAGAACGACCTCGTTGCCAAGGGCACCGACATCAGCGTCGTCGCAATTCCCTGACAGTCCGCTTCGGCCTAATCTGAATTCATGGCCACGTGGGAACCCGAGAGCATTGGGATACTCGACTTGCCGTCGGGGAGATCGATTCGGGGTCGAGGACTCCGCAGTCCACTTCCTTCCGGACCTCTCCCCACCTTCGGCGTCTATCTGACCGGCAAAGAACCTCCCGACACCGAGTGGGAGTCGGAGTGGGTCCGCTGGCGAGATTTCTGGTTGCCGAGCGATCCCGATGCGCTGCGCAGGGCCTTGCACGAAGTGTGGGTGCGCTCGGAAACCGAAAGAGTCGAGATCGCGTGCGGTGGTGGATACGGCCGCACCGGAACAGCGTTGGCCGCTCTTGCCGTCATGGACGGAGTGCCCAGTAAGGACGCCACCGCGTACGTTCGCGCACGTTACTCACCTCGCGCCGTCGAAATGCCCTGGCAGCGCCGATTCGTCACACGATTCACGCAATAGCGAACGCCCCCACCTGCGCGAGCGGGTGAGGGCGTTTGCCGAAAATCAATGCCGGGCGCGAATCAGCTTCGGCGAAGCAAGGTTTCAGCCTCGCAGCATCTCGGCCACGAGGAACGCGAGCTCCAACGACTGTTGGGTGTTCAATCGGGGGTCGCACGCCGTCTCGTAGCGACCGCCGAGATCGAGGTCGGAGATGTCCTGCGCGCCGCCGAGGCACTCGGTGACGTTCTCACCGGTCAGCTCGACGTGGATGCCACCCGGATGCGTGCCGAGACCGTTGTGGACCTCGAAGAATCCCTGAACCTCGTCGACGATGCGGTCGAAGTGGCGCGTCTTGTACCCGGTGGAGGCTTCGTGGGTGTTGCCGTGCATCGGATCGCACTGCCAGATGACCTGGTGACCGGTGGCTTGGACCTTCTCGATGATCGCCGGCAGCAGGTCGCGGACCTTGCCGTTGCCCATGCGCGAGATCAGAGTCAGACGACCCGGCTTGTTGGTGGGGTCGAGACGCTCGACGTATTCCACCGCCATTTCCGGCGTCGTGCTCGGGCCGATCTTGAGGCCGATCGGGTTGGACACCAACTCGGCGAAGGCGATGTGCGCGCCGTCGAGCTGACGAGTGCGGTCACCGATCCAGAGGAAGTGAGCCGACAGGTCGTAGAGCTTGGGGTGATCGCTGTCGTTGTCGAGACGCAGCATCGCGCGCTCGTAGTCGAGAACCAGGGCCTCGTGGCTGGCAAAGATCTGTGCCTGGTGCAGGCTCGGATCGGTGACGCCACACGCGTTCATGAACTGCAGGCCGCGGTCGATCTCGGCTGCCAGTTGCTCGTAGCGTGCGCCCGCGGGAGACGCTGCGACGAATTCGCGGTTCCAATCGTGCACCTTGTGCAGGTCGGCCATGCCGGCGCCGGTGAGTGCGCGAACCAGGTTCATCGCGGCGCTGGCGTTGGCGTATGCACGCACCAGTCGCGAAGGATCGTGGGCGCGGACTGCCTCGTCGGCGACGAGCGAGTTGATCATGTCGCCGCGGTAGGACTTCAGACCCAACGAGTCGATGTCGGCCGAGCGCGGTTTGGCGTACTGGCCGGCGATGCGAGCGACCTTGACGACCGGCATCGAGGAACCGTAGGTGAGCACGACGGCCATCTGCAGCAACGTGCGGATGTTTCCCTTGATGTGCGGCTCGGTGTTGTCCGCGAAGGTCTCGGCGCAGTCACCGCCCTGGAGCAGAAATGCCTCACCACGCGCGACCTGCGCGAGACGCTCTTGCAGCGCCTCGACCTCGCTGGCCACCGTGATGGGAGGCACGCTCTCGAGCACAGTCCGCATGGCGGCCGCCTGGTCAGCGGGCCACGAGGGCTGCTGAGCAGCGGGCTTCGCGAGCGCCTCGTCGAGCTGCTTACGCAGTCCGGCAGGCAGCGGCGGGAGTTCGGGCAAGCGGTCGATCGGCACGTCGACAGTCCAGTTCACCTCTACAGGATATTCGCTCGCTCGTCGGCGCGTCACACAGGCTCTCGATCGCAGCCCAATCGGAACACTTCCCGCGCACCGAAACCTGGGTCAGCGAAGTGACCGTGCAGCCGAAATGGCGTCGAACTTCACGAGGTTGTGCCTGGCGTCGGCAAGTGCGTCGTGTGCGTCGGCGGGCGCCGACGGGAGGGCAGGACTGCCGTTGTCTTCCCAGAACTGTCGGAGTTCGCGGGTGTACCGCGGCATCGACTGCGGTAGTTCGGTCATATCGCCCCACAACTGGCACAGCGCGACGTGGTCGTAGGCGGCGACCCACGCCCAGAGCTCCGGAACCACCATCGGCCGCGGAACGAAGAATTTCAGAAGATCGTCGCGGATCTTCTCGCGTGATTTCCACAGCGGCGACGAAGGCTGCGGCAACTTCGGCAGCACGTTCTTGCGCACCCAACTACCGGCACGGGCGGGATCGAACTCCGTCGAAACCGCGTAGTACTCTCGGCCGTCCTCACAGACAACGCCGATGGACACGAGATCGATGGTTCGACCGTCTTCGATGAATTCACAGTCGTAGAAGTAGCGCACGTCCGAAAACTATGCCGCACGCGCAGGCTCTGGAGCCAATGCGCGTGCGGCCGGTGTGGGAAATCTCTAGCTGGCTTGTGCGTCCGGGAGCGAATCCTTGTCGGTCTTCGCGGATTCCTTCGACTCGGCCGAGGCCACGAGATCGACAACCGACTCGCCGCCTTCCGCCGGAACGTCGATGGCAGCTTCGGGTTTCGTGGGCGCCTGGTTCTTGAGGCTTGCCGCGTAGATGTCCACGTACTCCTGGCCGGAGAGTTTCATCAGCTTGTACATCACCTCGTCGGTCACAGCGCGCTCGACGAAGCGGTTTCCGCCCATGCCTTCGAAGCGGGAGAAATCGATGGGTTCGCCGACGATCACGGTGACCTTGGCGGGACGCCACATCCGTGAGCCGATCGGATTCATCTTGTCGGTGCCGACCATCGCTACCGGGATCACCTTGACGCCCGATTCAAGTGCGAGGCGCGCCATTCCGGTCTTGCCCTTGTAGAGGCGACCGTCAGGCGAGCGCGTCCCCTCGGGGTAGATACCCAGCAGGCTGCCCGAACCGAGGACCTTGAGACCGGCGTTGAGTGCATCCTGCGCCGCGTCTGCACCGGTTCGGTCGATGGGGACCTGACCGACCGCGGTGAAGAACCACTTCTGGAAAGCGCCCTTCAGACCGGAACCGGTGAAGTACTCACTCTTGGCAAGGAACGTGATGCGGCGGTTGACGCGAAGCGGAAGGTAGAACGAGTCCAGAACCGCCTGGTGATTGCTGGCCAGAATGGCCGCCCCGTCAGTCGGAATGTTCTCGTGACCCTTGACCGTCGGACGCCCGAGCAGCCAGAGAATCGGCCCCAGCAACACATACTTGAAGAGCCAATACCACACGGCGTCCCTCCCATTCACAGCTGAATTTCGCTGAGTACGACCTTACTGCCGACCGGTAACCCCCGCTACACACGCCCCTGCAGGATCGACCCGATCACAGTCCGGCAGACGTGGTTCCAGCGCCGTCGACCCCACCGAGATCCTGAGGCACTACCGATCGGGCCAATGCGGCGGCGCCGACCATGCCCGCAGCTTCGCCCAGCTGAGCGGAACGGATGCGGGCCAGTGGGCGGTGCTTCGCCCCGGTCAACAATGTCGCGTACTGCTCGCGGGCGTCGTCGAGAAACAGTGGGGCAGAACTCGCGACGCCGCCGGCGATCACGACCAGATCGGGATCGTAGACGTCACCGACCATGGCCAGACCCACGGCCAGCCAACGGGTGAACTCGGCGATCGTTGCCAGCGCGAGTGGGTCACCGTCCTGCGCGGCGTTGGCGATCCGGCGACCGGTGAGCGAACCAGGATCCACCGCAACCTCACGCGCCAGGACCGTCGACGCGGCCGGGTCGGCGGCAAGCAGTTCGATTGCCGTGTCGACGAGCGCCGTTCCGCTGCAATAGCGCTCCCAACACCCACGTTTGCCACACGCGCACTGACGCCCGCCCGGAACGACCTGGATGTGGCCCAGTTCGGGGGCGACGCCGTGACTCCCCCGGTACAGCTCACCGTTGATCAGCAGCGCTCCACCGATTCCGGTCCCGATTGCCACCATCACGACATTGCGGCCACCTGCGGCCGCGCCGAATCGGTGCTCCGCGAACGCCGCTGCATTGGCGTCGTGTTCGAGAACGACCGGCAAGCCGAGCCGCTTGCTCAAGTCACTTCCGACCGGCGCGTCCACCCATGGCAAGTGCGGAGCGAACCGAACCGAGCTTCGATCGGAGGTGATGAAGCCGGCGACCGCCAACCCCACGGCCGATACCTCATGCCTGGTGACCAATTCGCGCACGACGCGATCGAGACCGTCTTCGAGTGCCCTGGCCGACTGCGGGGTCGGGGCTTGAATCATCTCGAGCACTTGTCCGTCGACGTCCACGACGGAGGCCCTGATACTCGTCCCGCCGACGTCGATGCCGACCGTCAAGATGTCGTCCATGGTGGAGTCGGAGACCGCTTTCAAGCGGCGCGCGCTCATCGCGACGATTCCCGCGCGAGCGGCGTCCGCTGGAGTGCGCACCCTGAATCGGTGCCTCGTGCGTCGGTGACCATTGTGTCGATTGTGCTCATCTCGGGCCGTTCGCTCTACCCGGGGTACTGAGTCAGTCCTTGACCGTCACGTTGATCGGGACAAATGCCGCCGTGCGAGTTCGCTCCGCACCTGGCGTCGTCGGACCGCCGTCCGGTCCACGATCGGGACCTGACGGCCCCCCGAGAAACTCGTCGAGAATCTCACGAAGCAACGCAAGGAATGCTGCTGCTTGACCCGCGAGGAATGCCAACAGTTCGTGGTGCTCACCGCGAACCAGTGCGGCGAGGGCGCACACCGGGCACCAGCTGCAGCCGGTGAACACCGGCTGCGTGTCCGTGGACGCCGAGTCACTCGCAACGTCTGCCGTCGCTGCTGCGGCCTTCTGCAGCACCGGTTCCAGGCGCGTCAGAACGGTTTCCGCCAGCGCGCGAAACTCCGCGACGAGGCGCTCGTGCTCTTCGCTCATACCGGCCACACCGCGGGATCCGGGCTGAACCGGATGATCAGGTAACTGCCGTCCAACTCCGCCCCGTTCACGACACAACGACGCAGCACCGACGCCAAACGAACTCTGCGTCGTACGCCGTCTGCTCCCACCAGCACATCGTCCTCCACCCGGCCCAACGACAACGACGACGGATCCACGAGCGGAAGGTACATCCGCATCACGTACACCGAATCGACTCCGGTCCCGGACTCCAACGACACCACGATGTTGTCCGCGGTACCGACGGTGCCCGAATCCGTGCCCGTTCCACCCTCGAACGTGGCCGCGATCTCGCCCAGAGCGGCCAACCCTACCGGTTCGGCGCAAGCGCGTTCGACCGTTGTGACGGACATTCCATCGGTTGATCCACGCAGTTCGTCCACGACGAGTGCCTGAGCCGCCCGGATCGACGCGAGCCACTGCGCCGCCGGTGAATCGTCGACACCCTTCCCGGCGGACGAGTTGAACTGCGGGACAAGGTTGTTGACCACAATCCCGTCAACTCGCAACCCGGCCAGAGCCAGCCCGGACAACGTCCGACGAGTCGCCGCGACCGACACGCCGTCGGCCGACGTCACCACACGCACGCCGGTGTTCTCCCGATCCGAGAGGTGAACCGCGATCCGATCCACCGACGCGAGCACGCGTTCGACGACGGACACGAGCAGGAGCAGCCGCATGTCCGTACCTGTCACAGCGACCATCCGCCTGTGCCGCGGCCACAATCGCTCGAGATACTCCGACACCATCGACGGCGAGCCGAGTATCCGCAGCGCTTCGGCTGCGGCCGGACAGTCCACGATCACGAGGTCGTAGTCGCCGCTGTCCGAGAAGTCGACGATCTCGGCGAGCCCGAGGATGTCTTGGATGCCCAGAGATCCCGTCAACTCTTCCGGTTCCAAGCCCTCGAACGACGAACCGTGTTCGTGATCTCCCGCTCCGAAAGTTCCTGCAGCGTCGATCAACCCCGACAATCCTCGAAACTTGTCCTCGAGGAGCGCTGACGTGTCGAGTTGCCGGACGTCGAGACGCTCGGTGAGAGATGTGGTCGTTCGCGGATTCGGCACGCCCAGGACGTCTGCAAGAGAACCTGCCTGATCGATCGACACGAGCAGCACTCTCGCCCCATCGGTCGCAGCCGACACAGCAGTCGCTGCGGCAAGCGTCGTCGTGCCTACTCCGCCGTTACCGACGAACAGTTGGACGCGCGATCGTTGCTCCGGCACTCAGCCCTCGACTCGCTTCTTCAGTTCCTTCAGAGCTGTGTCGGTGATGATCTTCTCGGCCTTGCGCTTGAACAGTCCGATCATCGGAATCGTCAGGTCGACCGTCAACTCGTAGGTGACCGACGTGGTGCCGTTCGGGCCGGGCTCGAGTGTGTACGAACCGAATTGGGACTTCTGAATCTCGCCCGAGATCAGCTCCCAACTCACCGCCATACCGTCCGGTGCCCACGAATACTGCAGTTCGTAGGTGTCCTTCACCATCCCCGCGTCGAGGACGAAACGTACTCGGTCCGCGCGGCCACCCTGTCCCGGCGCCGTCACCTCGACCGACTTCGCCGCGGCCACCCACTCGGGGTACCGCTCGAAATCGGCGATGACGTCCATCACGGCGTCGGCAGGAGCGTCGATGCTGATCAACCCCTTGGTCTTCTCGGCCATACGACTGCGCTACCTTCCTTCGTCAAAAGTCCAGAACCTGCACAACGTGCAGTGCTTCGATTATCAGTCCGGTGCTACTCCGGCGGCACGTCCCGCTTCGAGTTCGCGCTTGAGCTGGAACGACATGACCTTGCCGTCGACCCGACGCTTCCGGTTCATCCCGGCGAGGTCGAGGGTCGCCAGATCGGACGGCGATACGCCGACCGGCTCACAGTGCAGGAAGTAGTGCGCGATCGTCCCGTCCATGACCGGTTCGAGCCACACCTCCATGGTGCCGACCAGCTGACCGGACACTCCCCAACGGAATCCTGCGGGACCGCGATCTTCCCGGACTTCGAGCTCGAGATCACTGAACCAGCGACGCCACTGCGCGCGCGAGGACAACAGTTCGGCGACCCGCTCGGGCGGGGCGGCGATGAAAGTCTGGTCTGCGACCTGAATGCTGCTCACCGAAGTAGCTTCACATATCGCGTCCGCGAGGCGTCGAGGGGTGTCGCAAGACTACATACCGGACAGACTGTAAGCCTGGCCACAACTGCGTCGGACATGCGACTACAGTAGGAGACGAAAACCCTACTCGTCAGTATTTCGCAGTGTCGGAGGTATTTCGTGCCTGAGTTCAGCGCACCCCAGACGTTCACCATTCCCGAGGATGCCTCCGCGGTCGACTCGGTCTTCGCCTTCGCGAAGACGAAGCCGGCGGCGGTTGTCTACAAGCGCAAAGTCGGAAATGCATGGGTCGATGTCACTGCAGGCGATTTCGCCGCTCAGGTGACTGCCGTCGCCAAGGGCCTGATCGCGATCGGAGTCGAGCAGGGCGATCGCGTCGGCCTCATGTCGGCGACTCGCTTCGAATGGCCACTCGTCGACTACGCCATCTGGGCGGCCGGCGGCGTGACGGTTCCGATCTACGAAACCTCCGCAGCCGAGCAGGTTCGCTGGATTCTCGAGGACTCCGAAGCAATCGACCTCATCGTCGAGAATGACGCACATGCCGCGACCGTGAAAGACGTCGCCGCGGCCGCCCCCGCGCTGCGCACGGTCTACCAGATCGATGCCGCGGCAGGCGGTAAAGGTGTTGTCGAGGAATTGACCGCACTGGGCGCCGACATCTCCGACGAGGACGTCCACGCCCGCGTCGCGGCACTGAAGGCATCCGATCCCGCGACCCTGATCTACACGTCGGGCACCACGGGCCGACCCAAGGGCTGCCAGCTGACGCACTCCAACCTGATTGCCGAGTCGAAGGGCATCCTCGACTCCAACCTCGGCACGCTGCTCAAGACTCCTGGCGTCCGCACGCTGATGTTCTTGCCGCTCGCGCACGTTCTCGCTCGCGCAGTCAGCATCGCGTCGTTCGACGCCGGTGCAGCGCTGGGGCACACGAGTGACATCCCGAACCTCGTTCCGACGTTCGGCGAGTTCAAGCCCGACTTCATCCTCTCGGTGCCGCGCGTGTTCGAGAAGGTCTACAACAGCGCACGCGCCAAGGCGCACGGCGACGGCAAGGGAAAGATCTTCGACGCGGCCGCAGACACCGCCGTCGCGTGGAGCGAGGCGCAGGACAAGGGCGGCGCCGGCATCGTTCTCAAGGCCAAGCACGCTCTCTTCGACAAGCTCGTGTACTCGAAGCTGCGCGCAGCGCTCGGCGGGCAGTGCCAGCTGGCCATTTCCGGTGGTGCACCTCTGGGCGCTCGACTCGGCCACTTCTTCCGCGGTATCGGCGTCACGATCTACGAGGGCTACGGACTGACCGAAACCACCGCGGCCTTCGCCGTCAACACCATCGGCGCACAGAAGGTCGGTTCTGTCGGAAAGCCGTTGGCCGGCAACTCCGTTCGTATCGCAGAAGACGGCGAAATCCTCCTCTCGGGACCGGTGGTCTTCACCGGCTACTGGCGCAACGAGAAGGCCACCGCCGAGTCGATCGAGAACGGCTGGTTCCACACCGGCGACCTCGGCACCGTCGACAAGGACGGCTACATCACCATCACCGGCCGCAAGAAGGAAATCATCGTCACGGCAGGCGGCAAGAACGTCTCCCCCGCTCAGCTCGAAGATTCCCTTCGCGCGCACCCGCTGATCAGCCAGGCCATCGTGGTCGGCGACCAGAAGCCTTTCATCGGCGCCCTCATCACCATCGACGCCGAAGCTCTTCCCGCCTGGAACGAGCGCAACAACAAGGCCGCAGGAACCACAGCGGCCGACCTGGTTTCGGACGGCGAACTGGTCGGCGAAATCCAGGACGCCATCGACGAGGCCAACAAGCTCGTCTCACACGCCGAGGCGATCAAGAAGTTCCGCATTCTTCCGGTCGACTTCTCCGAGGACACAGGCGAACTCACGCCCACGATGAAGCTCAAGCGCAACGTCGTGCACGAGAGCTTTGCCGCCGACATCGAAAAGATCTACGCCAAGTAGTCTTTCGCCGATCAGTCCTCTGCCGACACGAACGTGCCGACATGAACAGCCCGCACCGAATTCGGTGCGGGCCGTTCGCGTTCGAGTCCCGTTTGCTCAGCCGAGGAGATTACGCAGTTTGGAAGCGAGCGTGTCCCACTTCCAGTCTTCGGCAACCCATGCCCGGCCGGCTGCTCCCATCGCGGCCGCGCGATCACGATCGGACAGCACCTCGATCACGGATTCGGCGACGTCGCGAACAGAGGTGCCGTCGACCACGAGCCCGGTCTTGTTCTGCTGCACCGTTTCCGGAGCGCCACCACTGCGCCCGGCGATGACCGGCACACCGGTAGCCGAGGCCTCGAGGTAGACGATTCCCAGTCCTTCGACGTCCAATCCGGCGCCTCGGGTACGGCACGGCATGGCGAACACGTCGGCGATCGTGTGGTGCGCCGCCAACTCTGCGGCGGGCACCGTGCCCGTGAAGACGACGTGATCGTCCATCCCGGTCTTACGCGCCAATTGGCGGAGATGGTCCTCGTACGGCCCACCTCCGACGATCACCAGTACCGCCCCGTCAATGCTCTTGCGTACGGTCGGCAGCGCCTTGATGAGCATGTCCTGCCCCTTGCGTGGCACGAGCCGCGACAGGCACAGGATCGTGGGCCGCTCGCCCAGCCCGTATCGCTTACGCAGTTCCGCGCGGGCGACCGAGTCCGGGTGGAACACTGACGTGTCCACTCCGGAAGGAAGGTGCTCGAGCGCCGCTTGCGGGCCGAAGGCCGCCGAGAACCGCCCACGGGTGTATTTGCTGACGAACGTCACCGCATCGGTGTGGTCACCGATCACACGCAACGACTGCCGCGCACCGGGAATCATCGACCATCCGACCTCGTGGCCGTGAGTACTCGCGATCACTCGGCTCGCTCCGGCGCGTCGAACAACCGGTGCCAACAACGCCAACGGTGCTGCCGCACCGAACCAGACCGACTCGCAGTCGTGCTTCTTGACCAACTTCGCGGCTCGACGAGCGACAAAAGGCGACGGCAGCATCAGCGTCGTCGGGTGCCGAACGACCTCGAAAGGCTGTGCCGCATCGAACTTCTTGTGCGAGTCGCCCCGCCACCGCGGTGCGTACACCACCAACTTGTCCGGCGGCAGATGCCCGGCGAACGTGTGGAGATAGGACTGGATACCTCCGGGGCGAGGAGGAAAATCGTTGGTCACCAAGAGGGTCCGGCGCATCCGTCCACCGTAGGGCACTCGGTGCTTCAAACGTGCGAAGGGCACCTCGCCGCTGCAATCGACCCAGCCGCGAACCGCTCAGCCCAGATGGCTGTTGGTCCAGTCGACCCATCCGGCTCGCAGTTCCTCGGTTCCGACGCCAACGACCGCTCGGATCCGCGAATCGAGGTCTTCGGCAGTCATCTTTCCGGAGGCGAGAGCGCGAAAGAGGTCGGTCAGCTTTGCTTCTCCGAATCGATCGGCGATATACGCGTTGATCGACCACGCCGATTCGTACGCCAGTGAACTCACGACCGGTACACCGCTGAACTGCGTGTCGTCCGGAAACTCGGTCGGAGTATCGCCGGAGCGTACCGCTGCCGCCAGAGTCGGCGCGATCTCACCCCAGGCCCGCGAGGATCCACGGTTTCCCGCGTATTCGGCAAACCCTTCCAATACCCACATCGGCGACCCGTCACGGGTTTTCGATCGGGCGGCTATGTGCATCAGTTCGTGGCGCAACACCGTTCGCCTGGTGATGTCGGTCAACCTCGAAGCCGCGGCAGGCGAGAAGACCACCCGCTGGCCGCTCACGTCGGAAGACCCGTCCGCCGTCGCATCCGCGACCGACACTGCGGCAATCGAAGCGCCGTCGTGATGGGAGCCGACCAGTGCGGTGAATTCCTCAGCGGACCCCGCCACCATGAGCACCGCGCGCTCGGACCACCACGGCCCCCACAACTGCGTCGTGTTCTCGATGGCTGAGTCCACATCGGCAGCCAAAGCGTCGACGAACGCCTGCTGACCCGGGTGGCCGATCACCAGCGCGTTACCCGCAGAATTCTCGGCGACGGCAAGCGGGCCGAAGTCCCAGGGACCGTTCCAGGATTCGCCCGCCGTTCGGGCGCCGTCCAGTCCGACGATCGACCCGTCCGCAAGAACCGACCACTGATCGCCGCGTTTCGCGAGTGTCATGGACACTGCCTTGCGCGTGGGCAATGCGTCGACGCCGTCGAGGGCGTACCGCAACAGAACTTGCGCATTCCATACTTCGACGTCTCCGCCCGGCGCACCGGTTCGCGGCGCCGGAGTCAGGCCGCCGCTGGGAATCTCGTATCCCCAGTCGGAGAATTCGAGCGCTCCCGCTGCAGTGGCTCGTCGAACTTCCGCCTCGAGCACACCGGGTGCGGCGGAACTGTCGACGAACTTCGCCAGCCCCGACGGATCGTCGGACATCTGAGCCGCGGCCCATGCATCGAGAAAGCTCTGGACTTGAGCGCTGCGTTCCGCGTCCTGTTCGGCGGCGGCGTTTTCGTCGGAATCGGACCTGTTCGTCAGGAAGATCGTCAGGCCCAGAACGAGCACCACGGCTACACCGAGCGCCACGAGGGCCGGATACTCCCAACGGCGTGGTCGATCTGCGCCGACGTCGGGCGTCGTCATCGGTTCAGTCGGCACGGTGCCGAGTGTAGGAGAACTCGACTCGACGCTTCACGGCGGCTGGCCACACGCCACTCAGGCGCAGCAAGCCGTCAGTAACGACGCGCAGTGGAGAACTCCATGCCTGCCATCGACTGGACCTTCACCGGTACGCCGAACGTCGACGCATGCAGAATGTTTCCGTCGCCGGCGTAGATGCCGACATGCGAGTTGTCGCTGTAGAACGTCACGACGTCGCCGGGCTGTAGTTGGTCCCTCGACACCGGTACACCGCCCTGCGCCTGCGCTTGGCTCGATCGCGGCAGAGTCTTTCCGATCTGCTTGTAGGCCCACACCACCAGACCTGAGCAGTCGAACTCGTTCGGGCCGGTCGCACCCCAGACGTACGGGTCACCGATCCGCGTGAGGCCTGCCTGCAGAGCAGCAGCACCCGAGCCAGGGGTCAAGTTAGCCAGAATTTTGCTGAGATCGACATCCGGCGGGAAAGGCGTACCGCTCAGTTGGTTACGTTCGTCGTCGGTGAGATTCTGGAAGGCTTTGGTCACGTCGGCGATCTGCGTCTGCAGTTCACTCTGCTTGCGCTGCAAATCGTCACTGAGTGCGCGGGCTTGATCGGCGGCGGTTCGCGCTTCTTCGGCCGATCGCTTCGATGCTTCCGAGGCGGCACGCGCATCGGCAGTGGCTTGGTTGAACTGAGAGACCTGTACTGCCGCGTCGTTGGAAATCACGTCGAGCGCAGACATCTGGTCGAGCAACTGCTGCGGCGAGTCGCTCACCATCAACGCAAAGAGGCGATTGGTTCGCGCACCCTGGTAATTCGCTGTGGCAATACGGTTTACCGCCGGCGCGAACTCGGCGACGCGCGCCGAAGCCGCGTCGAGAAGACCCTGATCGGCTGCCGATCGCACGTCCGCATCATTCGCGACTGCCAGCTTCGCGTCGAGGTCGATCTGCGCGTTGTGCAGCGCTTCGTTGGTCTGCTCGGAAACCCGGGAGAGTTCACCGAGCTTGTCGAGCGCCTCGGTGGGGTTGGTGATGACGGGGTCGGCACCGGCCTGCATCGAAGGCCCTGCAACGAGTCCGAACGCCAGCACTCCCACTGTCAATGCGGCCCGTACTCGACTGTTGTTTTTCGATGAAACCACGGAATGCAACTCTCCGTCTCGGTGAAGCGACGCCGACCGGGACCGGTCGACGATCTGTTAGCTGGCTGTCAACTATCCACAGTACCTGTCTCGGCCGCGCAATGTCTCGATAAGGTTACGGAACGGCATACGTTTGTGTCTACTCGCCGGTAGGCGTGTCGGGGTGAAGTACCGGGCGAATTGTCGCGAAACGAAAATGTGGGCCCCGAATCGAAGATTCGAGGCCCACATTCGAAGATCCGGAGCTCCCCCGAGCTCCGCCGCATCACAGCGGCGGATCGTTCCGACTGCCTACCGGAGACAGCCGTCGAGCGTGTTCAGAAATCAGTAACGGCGAGCGCCGTCGTACGGCATCGAGGACACCGGAGCGAGCTTCACGGGCTGACCAGCGGTCGACGCGTGGATGACATTGCCGTTACCGGCGTAGATGCCCGAATGCGATCCGCCGTAGAAGGAGATCACGTCGCCGACCTGAAGATCGGACTGTGCGACGGCAACGCCGGCTGCAGCCTGGTCGTAGCTCGTGCGAGGCAGGTTGAGACCGGCCTGCTTGTATGCCCACTGAACGAGACCGGAGCAGTCGAATGCGTCCGGGCCGGCTGCGCCGTACACGTACGGGGAGCCCAGCTTGCTCTCTGCGGCGCGAACTGCCTGCTCACCAACACTGGAGATGGGAGCGGCCGGTGCAGCCGGTGCGATGTCGGTGATGCCCGGAATGACCGGCAACTGAGGAATAGAAACACCCGGAACCTCGAACGTGCCGACGCCGGGGATGGTGATGGGGTCTGCCGAGGCAGGTGCAGCGGTTGCAGCGAATGCTCCGACTGCGAGCGCGCCGGCTACTGCCAACTGCGCTGAACGCTTGAAACTCTGTGACGCCACTTAAGGGGTGCTCCATTTCTTCCATTCATCCGCCGACCGAGTTAGCTGACGGGTTCGGGCTGGGAAGATCAGCCCTACCCGCGTGGTCTGCAGCGATCCTGCGTGCTGCACCCCAGGCGGGATTCACCCCAGTGGAAACTTGGGTTCCCGGTTCGGGTTCCTCGCGGAGATCCCGATTAGGCGGTTCCTGACGATGCCGGTCCTGTTTGGTCCGGCAAGACTTCGTTAGGTCTCAGGAAGGTTACGAAATGATCGCGACGATGTCGACCGCTTCGTGACAATCGCGCCCGATTCGCCGGAAATCGTGGTGCCGCGCCCGCGATACGCCCGGCGGGTCACGGGGAGATAACAACAGGTCGGTTCGGCGACCCACTCCTGGACGTCAAACCCGCGCCCGCTACCCACTGCCAAGGCTCACCAAACCCGACAATCCGATCTTCCATGCAGTTCAACGATGATTACTTGAAACTAGAACCTGTTCCGATCACGGACGCGGTTTCAGCCGTCGACAGACGCACCGAAGACCCCTCGACTCGCCCTACTCACAAGTAGGCGCGCGTCCACATTCGCGAGTTCCCACCGCAAGTGTGATCCTCGTCTCTCCTACTTTTGTCGGGCGTTCATCCACCGATTTCGCAATGGAAGTCCGTGCGGGTCGGATTCCGTGTCTGCACTCTCGAATTCGTGTCGGGGGGTACTTCTACTGTCTGCGGTGTGAGTCCCGCCTCGGCCCGAGAATTTCCGTCTCCGCCCCCGTTCTCCGACGGGGAGAAGTTCGACGTCGGGCGGCAACTGAGCTTCGACGAACTGGACTCACCGCTGAGCGAGACAACATTTGTCGTCGTCGACCTCGAGACCACAGGGGGCAGCGCCGACCAGGACTCCATCACCGAGATCGGCGCCGTCAAGATCCGCGGCGGCGAGGTACTGGGCGAAATGGCAACACTCGTCGACCCCGGCCGGTCGATTCCGCCGTACATAGTCGAACTGACCGGAATCACCACAGCCATGCTGATCGGTGCACCTCCCATCGAACGTGTCCTGCCTGCTTTTCTCGAGTTCGCCGAGGGCGCAGTGCTGGTGGCACACAACGCGCCGTTCGACATCGGCTTCCTCAAAGCAGCGGCGTCACGCAGCGCGCGCCCGTGGCCTGCGTTCCGTGTCCTGTGCACCGTCAAACTCGCCCGGCGCGTACTCACACGCGACGAAGCACCTTCGGTGAAGCTCTCCGCACTCGCCCATCTCTTCCAAGTGACCACCCAGCCGACGCACCGGGCTCTCGACGACGCGCGTGCGACCGTCGACGTCCTCCACGGACTGATCGACAGGGTCGGAAACCAGGGTGTCCACAGTTACAGCGAACTAGTCGACTACCTGCCCAACATTTCCTCGCATCAACGGGCCAAACGGTCCTTCGCCGCAAACCTGCCGCGAAGCCCCGGTGTCTACCTTTTCCGCGGTCCTTCCGACGAAGCCCTCTACATAGGAACTGCTACCGACCTTCGACGCCGCGTCCGCAACTACTTCACCGGTTCGGAGACCCGCGGCCGGATGAAGGAAATGGTCGCGCTGGCCACCCGCGTGGACCATGTCGAGTGCGCGCACGCTCTCGAGGCCGGGGTGCGTGAACTACGACTGCTGAGCGCGCATGCGCCGCCGTACAACCGTCGCTCCAAGTTTCCCAAGCGAGGTTGGTGGATCACCCTCACCGACGAGGCGTTTCCGAGACTGTCCGTGGTTCGCACGCCCACGGCCGATTCGATCGGCCCGTTCACCTCTCGCGCCGACGCAGTCGACGTCGCCGACACCGTCGCAGAGTTCAGTCGTCTGCGCACGTGTACCAAGCGTCTCGGACGCGGCGCCGTTCACGGCCCTGACTGCCCCGCTCGCGAACTGGGGGCGTGTCCAGCCTCCTGGACCCCGGAAATCAACGCAGAGGACTACGCGGCCGCCCCTGAGGCCGTGCGTGGATTCTTCCGAGGAACCAACGACGCTCCCCTCCAACAGATGCAGGCCCGGATCGACGAGCTGTCCGCACACGCGTTGTTCGAGAATGCTGCTCGTCTGCGTGACCGAACGGTCGCAGTCGCCACCGCAGTGCGGCGCACTCAGCGACTCGCTGCAGTCGCGGCGATCGAACAACTCGTTCTCGCCCGCCCCACCGGAGACGGCGGCTGGGAGCTGTCGGTGATCCGGTCCGGGCGTCTCGCGTCCGCCGGGCTCGCCAGACGTGGGACTCACCCGATGCCCGTCGTCGACGCCATCACCGCGGCGGCCGAAACCGTCCTACCGGACGACGCCCCGTTCCGCGGCGCGTCACCCGAAGAACTGGGACTGATCGCAAGGTGGCTCTCGTCGGACGGTGTCCGAATCGTGTCGGCGACGTCCGGATACGTCGAACCTGTGAGCGGCGCCGGCAAGTGGGAAGCCTGGTGCCGACTCGCCCGAGCCGGAACCGAATCCGAACATCGATGACGTAACGGCGGGGCGGCACCCCTAAGCTCGATCGAAACCACCGGGTCATCACAACCCGCAGGGAAATCGAGGAGAGAAATGATCAACGCCATCGTCATGATTCACGCCGAGTCCGCTCGGATCCCGGAAACCGCGCAGGCCGTCGCCGACCTGTCCGGAGTGACCGAGGTCTACTCGTGCGCAGGTGACGTCGATTTGATCGCCATCGTGAAAGTGCGTGACCACGCCCAGATCGCCGATGTGGTCACCGGAGGAATCAACAAGGTGCCCGGCGTTCTCCGAACCGCCACACACATTGCGTTCCAGTCATTCTCCAGCGCAGACGTCGAGGCCGGTTTCTCGCTGGGTGAATAGCCCCTCGATCAGGCTTGGTCGGCCAGCTCGGCGGTGAGCGCCGCCCACTTGTGAAGCAGTTCAGCGCCCGCGCCGCTGTCGATCGCGGCAGCGGCTGCAGTCATCCCGGCAGAGATCGCACTCTCGAGATCGTCGCCGACACCGTTGAATGCCGCGATGGCTGCTCCCGCGTTCAGCAGGACCGCGTCCCGGACCGGCCCCTTCTGCCCGGAAAGTAGCGTTCTGGCGACGGTGGCGTTGATTTCGGCGTCGCCTCCACGCAACTCTTCGAGAGGAACGCGGTCGATTCCGAGGTCACGCGGATCCAGCGTGACAGTTCGCACACTTCCACCCCCGACGATGTGAACCGTCGACGTCGTCGATGTGGTCAGTTCGTCCAGTCCGTCGTCTCCCCGTACCACCAACGCCGAATTGCCGCGCTGCGCAAGGACTCCCGCGACGACCGAGATCAGTTTCGGAAATGCGCACCCGATCAGCCCGGCACGCGGACGAGCCGGATTGGTCAGTGGACCGAGCACGTTGAATGCCGTCGGAATGCCGATTTCCTTGCGAGGCACCGCCGCAAAGCGCAGTGCGGGATGGAAGACCGGCGCGAAACAAAAGCCGATGCCGACCTCTTCGACACACCTCGCAACCTGCTCCGGCCCGAGGTTGATGCGAACGCCGAGCGCCTCGAGCACGTCGGCGCCACCGCTCTTGGACGAAGCAGCGCGGTTGCCGTGCTTGACAACTCGCACACCGGACGCGGCAACCACGATCGAGGCCATCGTCGAGATGTTCACCGTGTTGGAGCGGTCACCACCCGTGCCGACGATGTCGACGACGTCGGAATCGACCGGCACGCGCCTGGAGTGTTCGAGCATCGCGGCGGCGAGCCCTTCCAACTCCGCGGGGGTTTCGCCCTTCATCTTCAGACCGACCCCGAAAGCAGCGATCTGAGCGGAGGTGGCGTTGTCCGACATGATCTCGCCCATCGCCCAGCGACTGTCGGCTTCCGACAAGTCACTGCCGTCCGTGAGCAAACCGAGAATCATCGGCCAGGACCGCACCACTGCACTCGAATCGACGTTCACGGCGTTGGATGCGTCGGTGCCGGCCATAGTGCCTTGGTCCCCTGTCGTTCAAGTGGGCTGGATTTCGAGCTGTCGTTTCGAGCTGTCGTTTCGCGCTGCCATTTTGTGCTGCCGATGACCCTCGCAGCCTAGTCAGTGAGGTAACGAGGAAACCGAATAGGGCCGCTCAGGACTTTCTGCGACCGCGTTTGGGCGGCGCCTCCACAAGTATCGGGGGCTGGAGCGCGTCCCACCCGGCGACCGAACCACCGAGTCGCTGCGCCAGACCGGCCATTCGTGACCGCTCCTGGGAGCAATGCAGGGCGTCAAGCACCTGGACACGCTCGAAGACGACGCGAACCGAATTCTCGACCACCGGAGTCACGTCCTCGGGCCGACTCGAGCCTCGCACATATCCGTCCTGGGCGACGATGCTCTCGGCATCGGCTACCGAGCCCTCCGGGAGGTCGAGATGATGCCGCAGAACCACTTCGGACTCCGCCCTGAACTCCGGCTCGGTGGAGGCGGCACGTTCGAGAGCCGTCGAGCTCGCCTCGGCGTCGTCGAAGCCTTCGGCAACGACGACCAGATCCGACCGCCCTGCATCGAGCGGTGTCGGAATCTTCGTGCCGAAAATTCTCAGGAACCACGGTCTACTCTTGTGTGTAGCTGCCATCGCGCCAGCATATTCCGACCACGCCACCAGCGCGTTCGCCGCCCGATCCCGCGAACTCGAGCCGAGCGACGCGCCGATGGTGGACCCGAGTGGTCGTCTCTTACGACGAAGCGTCATACTTCTGTCTGTGACGAGCGCAGTAGGGACTTCAGGATCGGCAATCACCCAACGCGTGCACTCGCTGAACCGGCCGAATATGGTCAGCGTTGGCACCATCGTGTGGTTGTCAAGTGAGCTCATGTTCTTCGCAGGGCTCTTTGCCATGTACTTCGTGGCACGAGCTCAGGCGAACGGAAATTGGCCGCCGGAGCCAACCGAATTGAACCTGTATCTGGCCGTGCCGGTGACCTTGGTGCTTATCGCATCTTCGTTCACCTGCCAGATGGGTGTCTTCGCGGCTGAGCGTGGCGACGTCTTCGGACTTCGTCGCTGGTACACCATCACCTTGGTCATGGGGGCGTTCTTCGTCGCCGGCCAGGGTTACGAGTACTACCACCTCGTGCACGAGGGCACCACGATTTCGAGCAGCGTGTACGGCTCGGTGTTCTACATGACCACCGGCTTCCACGGTCTGCACGTCATCGGCGGTCTCATCGCCTTCGTCTTCTTGATCGCACGTACCCGGGTCAGCAAGTTCACGCCCGCCCAGGCCACCGCCGCGATCGTTGTTTCGTACTACTGGCACTTTGTCGACATCGTGTGGATCGCGCTGTTTGCCACGATTTATTTCATCCGTTAATCAGCTGTACGCCCCAGGCAGCCCCTGACGTCCAGTTCCGTCCCGACATACCAAAGGGATACAGATGAGTTCATCCCCCCCTCCCGCATCCGATAACTCAGCGAATGCCGCGAAGTCGCGTCGCCAGCGGAAAATCCGCCGGCGCGTCACTGGCGCGCTCGTATTGATGATGGGATTGATCAGCGCAGGTTTCCTCGCTTCGGCGTTGACACCAGCTCCGCAGGTTGCGACCGCCAGTGACGATTCAGCAGCCCTGATTCGTGAAGGCAAGCAGCTGTACGACACGTCATGCATCACGTGCCACGGCGCGAACTTGCAGGGCGTGCAGGACCGCGGTCCCAGCCTCATCGGCGTCGGCGAAGCAGCCGTGTACTTCCAGGTCTCCTCTGGTCGTATGCCGGCAGCTCGCAACGAGGCCCAGGCTGCACGCAAGGACCCCAAGTTCGATGCTGCGCAGACCGACGCCCTCGGCGCTTTCATCCAGGCCAACGGCGGCGGCCCGACGCTCATCCGCGACGAGAACGGCGAAATCGCCCAGTCCTCGCTGCGCGGTGGCGACGTCGGACGCGGCAGTGAGCTCTTCCGGCTCAACTGCGCGTCGTGCCACAACTTCACCGGCCGCGGTGGCGCACTGTCCTCGGGCAAGTACGCCCCGGTCCTGGATCCGGCCAGCGAGCAGCAGATCTACGCTGCCATGGTTACCGGTCCCCAGAACATGCCGAAGTTCTCGGATCGTCAGCTGACGATCGAGGAGAAGAAGGACATCATCGCCTACGTCAAGTCGTCGGGCGAGTCGAAGGACCCCGGTGGGTACGGGCTCGGTGGCCTCGGTCCGGCCTCTGAGGGTCTCGCCATGTGGGCCGTCGGAATCATCGCTGTCGTCGGTGCAGCATTGTGGATCGGAGCAAGGTCATGAGCGACGCTGGCCAGCATGGCGGCGATACGCCTAAGAAGTACACAGATGAAGAGCTCGACGCGATGTCACGCGACGACCTGGTCAAGCTGGGTACCAATCTCGATGGCGTCGATGTCGTCTACCGCCGTGATCGTTGGTCGGTAAAGGGCACCAGGGCGGAAAAGCGCGCCGAGCGCAACGTCGCCTTCTGGTTCGGCCTCGCCGGCGTTTCGGCGATCGCGTTCATCGCGATCTACCTGTTCTGGCCCTGGGAGTACGCAGGCGCCGGTGACGAGAACTACGGCAAGTACAGCCTGTACACCCCGCTGATCGGCTTGACCATGGGTCTGGCGATCCTCGGCGTCGGCATCGGTGCCGTTCAGTTCACGAAGAAGTTCATCCCCGAAGAGGTCTCGATCCAGGACCGCCACGACGGTGGTTCCACCGAGGTCGATCGTCGCACGATCGTCGCCGAGCTCGGCGACACCCTCGAGACGTCCACCCTCCCCCGCCGCAAGGCCATCAAGCGCAGCTTGATGTTCGGCGGCGGCGCACTCGGCGTCATGATGGTCATGCCCCTCGGCGGACTCATCAAGAACCCGTGGGCCAAGGGCGACGACTCACCTCTGTGGGTGTCCGGCTGGACCCCGAACTACCCGGGCGAGACCATCTACCTGCGTCGTGACACCGGCCGTCCCGAGGACATCGTCCTCGTTCGCCCGGAAGATCTCGATGCCGGTTCGATGGAAACGGTCTTCCCGTTCCGCGAGTCCGACCGTGGCGACGAGCACGCTCTGCTCGCAGCACTGCGCGGCATTCGTAACTCGGTGATGCTCATCCGCCTCCGCACGGAAGACACCGCGCGTGTCACCAAGCGTAAGGGCCAGGAAAGCTTCAACTACGGCGATTACTTCGCCTACTCGAAGATCTGCACCCACCTGGGTTGCCCCACCTCGCTCTACGAACAGCAGAGCAACCGTATTCTGTGCCCCTGCCACCAGTCGCAGTTCGACGCACTGACCTACGGCAAGCCGATCTTCGGTCCCGCTGCTCGCGCACTTCCGCAGTTGCCTATTACAGTGAACGAAGAGGGCTTCCTGGTCGCCGACGGTGACTTCATCGAAGCACTCGGCCCGGCATTTTGGGAGCGTCGACCGTGACCACAACAACAACCAAACCGTCCAAGATCAGCGCGGCAGCGGCTGGACAAGCGGAGGCTATGGACTCCCGCTACCACCTCGCCGCAGGCATGCGCCGGCAGATCAACAAGGTCTTCCCGACGCACTGGTCCTTCATGCTCGGCGAGATCGCGCTCTACAGCTTCGTGATCCTGCTGATCTCCGGAGTGTTCCTGACGCTGTTCTTCGATCCGTCGATGGCACACGTCGTCTACCAGGGCGCATACCAGCCGCTTCGCGGTGTCACGATGTCTCGCGCCTACGAGACGACCCTGAACATCTCCTTCGAGGTACGCGGCGGTCTCTTCGTTCGCCAGATTCACCACTGGGCTGCACTGATGTTCGCGGCGTCGATCATCGTTCACCTCGCTCGCATCTTCTTCACCGGCGCCTTCCGTCGCCCACGTGAAGCGAACTGGGTCATCGGCTGCCTGCTGCTCATCCTGGCGATGTTCGAAGGCTTCTTCGGTTACACCATCCCCGACGACCTGCTCTCGGGCACCGGCCTCCGCGCCGCCTTCGGTGGTATCACGATGAGTATCCCGATCGTCGGTACCTGGATGCACTGGCTGATCTTCGACGGCGACTTCCCCGGCGACCTCATCATCCCGCGTCTCTACGTCGCTCACGTGCTGCTGTTCCCGGGCATCATCCTGGCTCTGATCGCCGGCCACCTCGCGTTGGTCTGGTACCAGAAGCACACGCAGTTCCCCGGCCCCGGCCGTACGGAACAGAACGTCGTCGGCGTGCGCATCCTCCCGGTCTTCGCGATGAAGGGTGGCGCGTTCTTCGCCATGACCTTCGGCGTGCTCGCACTGCTCGGTGGTCTGTTCCAGATCAACCCCGTGTGGAACATCGGTCCGTACAACCCGTCACAGGTCTCGGCAGGTTCCCAGCCCGATATCTACATGATGTGGACGGACGGCCTTGCTCGACTGTGGCCGGCGTGGGAGATCTACCTGTTCAACCGGTACACGATCCCTGCAGTGTTCGCCGTCGCCCTGATCATGGGCCTCGTCTTCGCACTGTTGATCGCGTACCCGTGGATCGAGAAGCGTCTCACCGGAGACGACGCTCACCACAACATCCTGCAGCGCCCGCGCGACGTGCCGGTCCGTACCGCTATCGGTGCGATGTCCATCGCGTTCTACCTGGTGCTCACGATCTCCTGCATCAACGACATCATCGCGTACCACCTGCACATCTCGCTGAACGCAATGACGTGGATCGGCCGTATCGGCATGGTCATCCTTCCGCCCATCGCGTACTTCGTGACGTACCGGTTCTGCATCGGCCTGCAGCGCAGTGACCGTGCAGTCCTCGAACACGGCATCGAGACCGGCATCATCAAGCGGATGCCGAACGGCCAGTACATCGAGATCCACCAGCCGCTCGGCCCCGTCGACGAGCACGGACACCCGATCCCGCTCGAGTACCAGGGTGCTGCTGTCCCGAAGAAGATGAACAAGCTCGGCCTCGCCGGCAAGCCCGGTAGCGGTAGCCTGATCACCGCTGACCCAGTCGAGGAGAGCGAGGCTCTCGAAGCCGCTCATCACGAAGCTGAGCACGAGCAGCTTCAGATCCTTCTGGACTACCAGAACCGAACCAACGGCAAGTCCGATGGTTCCAGTGGAGAACTCCACTAAGAACGTCAGTTGACCAGTGAGGCCCCGAACCGGATTCCGGTTCGGGGCCTCACTCGTTCTCTGAGCGATTCAGTATGGACAACCTCCAAGTGGGCACCACTCCCCCGGTTCGTTGTCCGAGCGCCGACAACAGCAGGCACTACGCTTTGCTAGACCTCGAGCACAGTCGAATAGTGCTCCACCGTCGGGAACGGCTCGTAGAAGTGATGGAGAAGTTCTCGCCACTTCTCGTATCCTGGCGACTTACGGAACCCGATGGTGTGTGACTCCACGTCTTCCCACTCGACCAGCAGGAGATATCGCTCCGGTGATTCCAGGCAGTGCGAGAGCCGCAGCCTGATGAATCCGGGAACCTCGGAGATGATGGTTCGGGCCACGTCGAATGCGGCCTCGAAACGCGCTGACTGCGACGGATCGACCTGCAGGACGGCATGTTCGAGAATCATCTACCGAGTGTTGCACGTTCTCGGGAGTCCCCTCGAGGCGTTGTCGCCTGGTGAGATACTCGGACCATGACATCCCATGCACGCGGCACCTTCGAGATCGATCTTCGCCCCGCCGATCCTGAGCTCTCCGGACGCGTCGGACGCTTCGAGTTCGACAAGACGTTCATCGGCGGCGTCGAAGGCACGTCGTCCGGCCTGATGCTGTCCGCGGGCGATCCGACAGCCGATGCAGCGGGCTATGTCGCTTTGGAGTTTGTCACGGGGCAGGTCGACGAAGCTGTGGGATCGTTCGCCCTGCAGCAGTTCGGTCAGATGATCGACGGAACGCAGAAGCTTCTGTACGAGATCGTGCCGGGGTCCGGAACCGGCGAGTTGAAGGGCATCGCAGGCACTCTCGAGCTGGAGGTCGTCGACGGTCTGCACCGCTACGACCTCGAATACTCGCTCCACGATTGACAGAGAGCGGCTGTTGACAGGCACCCTCCTACCACCGAAACTCACATAAACGACAACAGAGGCGCCGTACCCGGGTGGGTGCGGCGCCTCTGTTCGAGTGCGGGTGAAACTAGTGCTTCTCGGGTCCGGTGTAGTACTCGAACACCAGGCCTGCGGCTGCGGCGAGCACACAGACAACTGCGACTGCGATGAGCCACGGCTGGAAGTACGCCAGCGACACTGCCGCGAGTGCAGCAGCAGCGGCAAGCAGGATCGGCCAGAAGCTACCCGGGCTGAAGAAGCCCAGTTCTCCTGCACCATCCGAGATTTCAGCGTCGTCGTAGTCCTCGGGACGGGTGTCCAGACGACGGGCGACGAAGCGGAAGTAGGTACCCACGATGAGCGTCAGACCTGCAGACAGGACGATGGCCGTCAGTCCGGCCCACTCGATACCTGTGCGTGACAGAGCGGTGAACACTCCGTAGATGATCGCGACGAGAATGAAGAACATCGTCAGGATCTCGAAGAGCTTGGCTTCGATCTTCATATCAGCACTTGTCCTTGTTCAGTGAAGAGGCTGGCCGGCTCAGTTGCCTGCAGTGGCGACGGTTGCCTGACGGTACTCGCGGTCGGTGTTGAACGGCGTGGTCGACGTAGCCACCGGCGACTGACCGATTGCCTGCAGAGCCTCAGCGGTCGTCAGACCACCCTTGCCCTCCGCGTCACCCTTGCGCAGTTCGATGTACTTGGCGAAGTCCTCGGGCGAAACCGCACGAACCTCGAAGTTCATCATCGCGTGGAACGTGCCACACATTTCTGCACAACGCCCGACGAACGCGCCTTCCTTCTCGATCTCACTGATCTGGAAGATGTTGTCCGAGTGGTTCTCCTTGGGGTTCGGGAGAACGTCGCGCTTGAACAGGAACTCAGGCACCCAGAAAGCGTGGATGACGTCCGAGGAAGCAAGTTCAAACTGGATCCGCTTGCCGGTGGGCAGAACGAGAATCGGGATCTCCTGGCTGGAGCCGACGGTCTCGATCTTGTCGTAGTGCAGGTAGCTCAGGTCCTCGGTGCTGTTGCCGTGGATCGGGCCGGGGACTTCTTCCCCGTGTTCGTTCACGGTGGAACCCTCGGTCTTTGCAGCCTCTTCGGCCTCGACGTCGATTCCGTTGTACTTGGCGGAGCCGTCACCGAACTCGATGGAGCGGTAGCCGAACTTCCAGTTCCACTGGAAGGCCGTGACGTCTACGACGACGTCAGGATTGTCCGTCTTGTCCAGAACGTGGTTCTGAACGATGACGGTGAAGTAGAAGAGAACCGCGATGATGACGAAGGGAACTGCCGTGTAACCGAGTTCGAGCGGCACGTTGTATGCCGTCTGACGCGGGAATTCCGGCGAGTCCTTCTTCTTGCGGTGGAAGATGACGGCCCAGAAGACCAGCCCCCACACCAGCACACCCATGACGAGGGCGGCTACAACCGACCACGTCCACAGCTCACGCATGCGCGTCGCCTCCGGGGTGATGCCCGAAGGCCACCCGAAACGAAGCACTTCGTTGTCGATGGAGCAACCCGACAGCAGCAAGGCAGCAATGCCCAGAGATACTGCCAGCCCCGCTCGCCGAAGGATCCGACCTTGCGCCACGTTCACGCCTTCCTGATCGCCACAAAATTCAACTAGGGCATGCCCGGAGGGAAGGCCCAATTACTACGCAGCGTAGACCAAAGCCGGGCGCTATCCATCCTCGGGTCCTCGCCCGTGTCGCGGCGGACGTCACACAGCTCTCTCAGGTGCTGCTCAGGAACGGCTCAGGTCGTTTCGGCGACGCACATCACGTCGATTCGTTCCGCCGCGATCGGCAGGGACGTCGATCTGCGGCATACTTTCGTCAAGAGTTCGTTGACCTCTCCCCGACACTCGTGTCCGGGAGCCTTCTGTACAAAAATTCTGAATCGAGGAACCGGACGCTGTGTGTGGACTGCTCGGGCTACTGACATCTGGCGGAACCAGCGAGGACGCCGTCTCGCGGGTCGACCAGGCGATGCATTGCCTTCGTCACCGCGGGCCGGACGAACACGGGACGTGGAACGACGATCACCTCGTCTTCGGGTTCAACCGCCTGGCGATCATCGACATCGCTCATTCCCACCAGCCGCTGCGTTGGGGCCCACCGGAGAACCCGGAGCGTTATGCGCTCACGTTCAACGGCGAGATCTACAACTACTTGGAGATCCGCGCCGAACTGGTCAAGGACCACGACGCCAAGTTCTTCACCGAGGGCGACTCCGAGGCCATCGTCGCTGCATTCCACTACTGGGGTGAGGACGCGGTCCGGCGCCTGCGCGGAATGTTCGCGTTCGCGATCTGGGACACCGACACACGCGAGCTGTTCATCGCGCGCGATCCATTCGGGATCAAGCCGCTGTTCATCGCGACCGGCGCCGGCGGCACCGCGTTCGGCAGCGAGAAGAAGAGCCTGCTCGAACTCACCGATCTGATCGGCATCGGTACCGAGCTGGATCCGCGTGCCATCGAGCACTACACCGTTCTGCAGTACGTACCGGAGCCGGAAACACTGCACAAGCAGATCCGACGCCTGGAGTCGGGCAGCTTCGCCCGGGTGCGTCCGGGCGAGGAGCCCACGTTCACGCGGTATTTCACGCCGAAGTTCCCGGCCAAGCCTTTTGCACCTGGCACCGAGAAGGCGCGCTACCAGGAAATCGCCGAGGCACTCGAGGATTCGGTCGCCAAGCACATGCGCGCCGACGTCACCGTCGGTTCGTTCCTGTCCGGTGGTATCGACTCCACGGCGATCGCGGCGCTGGCGATGCGCCACAACCCCAACCTGATCACCTTCACGACCGGTTTCGAACGTGAGGGCTATTCCGAGGTCGACGTCGCTGCAGAATCTGCCGCAGCGATCGGCGCGAAGCACGTCGTCAAGGTGGTCTCCCCCGCCGAGTTCGCCGCTGCCATTCCCGAGATCGTCTGGTACCTCGACGACCCGGTGGCCGATCCGGCATTGATTCCGCTGTGGTTCATCGCGAAGGAAGCTCGCAAGCACGTCAAGGTGGTGCTGTCCGGCGAGGGCGCCGACGAGCTGTTCGGCGGCTACACGATCTACCGTGAACCGTTGTCGCTCAAGCCTTTCGAGTACCTCCCCAAGGGACTGCGTCGGGCTGCGGGCAAGTTGTCCGAACGCATCCCGGACGGCACTCGCGGCAAGAGTCTGCTCAACCGCGGTTCCTTGACGCTCGAGGAGCGCTACTACGGAAATGCTCGTAGCTTCAACGACGCTCAGCTCCGCGCTGTCCTGCGCGACTTCCGCCCCGAGTGGACTCACCAGGACGTCACTGCGCCGATCTACGCGCAGTCACGGGACTGGGATCCGGTTGCGCGGATGCAGCATCTCGACCTGTTCACCTGGCTGCGCGGCGACATCCTCGTCAAGGCAGACAAGATGACGATGGCCAACTCGCTGGAACTGCGTGTGCCGTTCCTCGATCCCGAGGTCTTCGACGTCGCGTCACGCGTACCGCTCGATCAGAAGATCACGAAGGACACGACCAAATACGCACTGCGCCAGGCCCTGGAAGGCATTGTGCCGCACCATGTTCTGCACCGCGCGAAGCTCGGATTCCCGGTTCCCCTGCGCCATTGGCTGCGCGGCACCGAACTCTTCGACTGGGCTCATCTGCAGATCGAGGAGTCGGGTACCGACCACATCTTCGACAAGCAGGCCGTCGTGAAGATGCTCAACGATCACCGCGAGGGCGTGTCCGACCACAGCCGACGCCTGTGGACCGTCCTGACCTTCATGGTCTGGCACGGAATCTTCGTGGAGACGCGCATCGTGCCGCAGATCCAGGAGCCGGTGTACCCGGTCAATATCTAGGCCTTCGGCCCCGTGAGCGGTTAGGGAGTCTCCGGACTCCTCAACCACTCACGGGGCGGAGCCCTACTTCGGCAGGATCGTCGCGATCTCGTCCGCTGCCGCGCTGCCGTATGCGTCGGTAAGGCGCTTGAGTGCCTCGTCGCGATTGAACACCCACTCCTGCGTTCCCACGGTCTCGAGAATCAACACAGCGACCAAAGATCCCAACTGTGCAGCACGCTCGAAGCTCAGACCGGCGCCGTGTGCGAGCAGGAACCCGGCGCGGAAGCCGTCACCAACGCCCGTCGGATCCACCTTGCCGGTCTCGGGCACTACGTCGACGCGCACCCAATTACCTTCGGCGTCAACAATTTCCACACCCTTGGAGCCGAGGGTGGTGACACGGATGCCGACCTGCGCGCGGATCTCTTCCTCGCTCAGACCAGTCTTCTGCTGAAGCAGACCCCACTCGTACTCGTTGGTGAACAAGTACTTCGCGCCGTGAATGAGCGCCTTGGCCTCGTCACCGGACAGGCGGGCGAGCTGCTGCGACGGATCCGCTGCGAACGGAATCCCGAGCAGACGGCATTCGTCGGTATGGCGAACCATGGCCTCGGGGTCGTTGGCGCCGATCAGTACCAACTCGACTGCGCCCGCAGTCTTGGCCACTGCCGCGAGTTCGATCTCGCGAGCCTCGCTCATCGCACCGGGGTAGAACGACGCGATCTGCGCCATGTCCTCGTCGGTGGTGCACACGAAACGCGCCGTATGTGCCTTGTCCGAGATACGGACCGCGCTGCAGTCGACGCCGTTGTCCTCGAGCCACGTGCGGTACTCGGCGAAGTCGGCACCGACTGCGCCGACGAGTAGCGGGGACCCACCGAGCACGCCCATGGCGTAAGCGATGTTGCCGCCGACACCACCGCGGCGAATCACGAGATCGTCGACCAGGAAACTCAGCGAAACGTGGGCGAGCTGATCGGCGAGGAGCTGATCGGCGAAGCGGCCGGGGAAGCGCATCAAGTGGTCGGTGGCGATGGAACCGGTTACCGCAATAGTCACGGATCGTGGCCTTTCAGCGAAGTGAGTACAAGAATGAAAGAGGAGCAAAAGTTCACGTTACCGCCCGTAGCGCCGTCATCGGCGCCCGAGCTGTCGGATCGGAACGGTCTACGTACGAGTCACCACAAACAACTGACGCGAAACCGAATGTCGGTTCCGCGTCAGTTGTTCGTGAATTGAGTTGTGATCGACAGACTCAGTTGAACGAGTCACCGCAGGCGCAGGAGCCTGTTGCATTGGGGTTGTCGATCGAGAAGCCCTGCTGCTCGATGGTGTCTAGGAAGTCGATGGACGCACCTTCGACGTACGGCGCGCTCATCCGGTCGACAACCAGGTTGACGCCGTTGAAGTCGACAGTGAGGTCACCGTCGAGCGTGCGGTCGTCGAAGAACAGCTGGTACTTCAGTCCGGCACAGCCGCCGGGCTGCACTGCAATACGCAGCGCGAGGTCGTCGCGACCCTCCTGATCGAAGAGTGCCTTCGCCTTGGCGGACGCGGCCTCGGTCATCTTGACGCCGTGGGTGGCGGTCTCGTTCTGCACAGTCATGGGCTCTCCCTAATGTTCGTACCAACCCGTGAACGCTTCAACGGTACGCCGCTGCCGACTTATTCCCGCCAGTCCTTTACCGGGTGCGATTCGTCTTCATCCTATCCGGTCTTCCCGACACGGCAACGGCGCGTCGACGCTTGTGGATCCTCAGCTCCGGACGCCGCGCCAGAAGTTCCACTCGCGTGCCGTGTGTTCGGCGAGTCCCTCGAGACACGCCGACGCTTCCTCCATCGCACGTTCCACCGACCCGGCGAAATCCGTCACCGACTTCGCCGCGACTATCGAGGTCGACGCATAGTCCGCCTCGTCGAGCGTCACCTGGCCGGCAAAGACGAGCGTCGGAACGCCGTGCGCTGCCCCCGCCGAAGCGAGCGTTGTGACGAGTTTGCCGCGCAGAGATTGGTGGTCGAACTTGCCTTCGCCTGTGATCACCAGGTCAGCGGAAGCCAGTAGCGCGGCCTGTCCGGTGCGATCCGCGACGACGTCGGCCCCGGATCGCCGCTGTGCACCGAGCGCAAAGAGCGCGGCACCGATACCACCCGCGGCGCCGGCACCCGGAAAATTCGACACTCGTTTTCCGGTGACGGACTCCAACTGTTCGGCCCATCTCGCGTTGCTCGCTTCGAGGACTGCGACGGCTTCGGCGTCGGCGCCCTTTTGCGGGCCGAACACCGCTGCCGCACCGTGCTCGCCGAGAAGTACGTGTTCGACGTCGGTGGCGGCGACCAACTGAATGCCTGCCGTAGCCGCCGTTGCAGCCTCCAGGCCGCCCAGCGCCTCCACCAGTCCACGTCCCCCGTCGGTGCAGCAACTCCCACCGAGTCCGACGACAACCGTCTTCACGCCTGCCTCGAGCGCGACAGCGATCAGCTCTCCCACACCGAGACTGTGCGCGGCGAGTGCAGTGTCCCGCGTCGGCGGACCTCCGAGCAGGCCGAGCCCGACGGCCTCGGCGGACTCGATGTACGCCGTGTCCGAATCGAACAGCCACGTGGCGTCGACGGCGGCGGCCAAAGGCCCGGACACCCGTGCAGTCCGGATGTCGCCCCCGGCCGTGGCCAAGACGTCGACGAATCCCGGACCACCGTCGGATTGTGGCGCGGTGACGACGTCGTCGCCGGGTCGACCGCGCCGCCAGCCGGCAGAAATGGATTCGGCCGCCGCGACGGCAGTCAGGGTTTCGCCGAATGAATCCGGAGCAACTATTACCCGCATAGCCGAAGTCTAAGAGTCGCGAATGACCCCGATGTTTCACGATCTCGCGCGTTTCAGTGCCTCGGGCGATCGGGTTTTTCAGAAAGACCGAGGTCGGTTTCCCAGACCGTGCACTTATCCAATAGCCTGGAGGTGTGAAATTGCTACGCCGCGGTGACTCAGACAACTCCGACAAACGTGACGTCGAGGGCACTGAGGCATCCTCGGCCTCCGAAGAGGCGCCCATCGAGCAGGTGGGCAAGGGCCGCCCCACACCCAAGCGTCGTGACGCCGAGGCGAAGAGGCGTGGCCCCGTTGCCCCTGCCCCGCTGACCGCGAAGGAAGCCCGCGCCCGCCGCAAGGCGACCCGCGGCTCCAAGGAGGACCGCAAGGCCGAAGCCGCCGAGCGTCGCGCATCGTCGGCAGACCGCCGCGCCCGCATGCTCGCCGGCGAGGACAAGTACCTGCTCCCCCGCGACAAGGGACCGGTTCGCGCCTACGTCCGTGACTTCATCGACGCTCGCCGCAACCTCGTCGGGCTGTTCATGCCGCTCGCGTTGATCCTCATCATGACTATGTTCGTCACGCCCGCGCTCCAGCAGATCGTCACACTGGCAATGCTCGTGATGATGCTCTTCATGGTCGGTGAAGGCATCTGGCTCGGTCGCATGATCAACAACCGCGTCGCCGAGCGCTTCCCCGACAGCACCGACGGCGGATTCAAGCTCGGCTGGTACGCGTTCGTTCGCGCGTCGCAGATCCGCAAGCTGCGCGCACCGAAGCCTCGTGTGGGGCCGGGCGACGCAATCTGAGCGTGACGAACACGTATAGAACTTTGGTCCTCGGCGGCGCGCGGTCTGGTAAGTCCGCGCACGCCGAGGATTTGGTTTGTGCAGGCCACTTACCCGAAAGTTCGGCACCGATCCGGTACCTGGCGACAGCCAGACGTGATGTCTCCGACGCAGACTGGGAGAGCCGGATCGACCAGCACCGCAACAGACGGCCTTCTCATTGGTCGACTGTCGAAACCGCAGCTGCCGGTGACCTCGCGGCGCAGCTCGAAAGCGATTCACACACAGCGACGTTGGTCGACGATCTGGGAACGTGGCTGACCGCGGAACTCGATCGGCAAGGCGCCTGGGACGCACCGCGCGGCACCGTCACGCCAGCGGCGGACAGCCTGGTCGCCAGTGTCGAGAACTACCGCGGACACCTGGTGCTGGTCAGCCCCGAAGTGGGTTTGGCCGTCATCCCCGAGACGCGGTCCGGACGATTGTTCCGCGACGAGATCGGCACTCTCAACGCTCGTATCGCCGCGGTGTGCGATCGTGTCGTACTAGTGGTTGCAGGGTTACCGCTCATCTTGAAAGATACTGCTGCACAACCGGAAGGCACGATGTGAGTACCGAGGCCAATCCAGGGGCCATTTCAGGGGCGAATCCAGATGCCAACCCTGACGTCGCGCCAGTCAGTAGCGCCGACTTCGAACCCGTCACCCCGCCCGACCGCGAGGTGCGAGCGCAGGCCGATGCGCGTCAGCGTGATCTGACCAAGCCGGCCGGTTCGCTGGGCCGACTGGAGGCTCTCGCCGGCTGGGCATCAGCCTGCCAAGGAGTTTGTCCCCCACACGCTTTCGCTCGGCCTCGCGTCGTCGTGTTCGCGGGTGATCACGGAATCGCCCGCAACGGCGTCTCCGCCTATCCGCCGGAAGTGACCGCACAGATGGTCGCCAACTTCCTCGGGGGCGGCGCGGCGGTCAACGTCCTCGCCGAGGTTGCCGGCGCCACGGTACGCGTCGTCGACATCGCAGTGGACGGCGATACCGATCCGTCCGTCTCGAACCACAAGGTACGCAGGTCTTCCGGGTCCATCGACCGCGAAGACGCCATGTCGAACGAGGAAACCCTTCAGGCCATCGCCGCCGGCCGAGCGATCGCGGACGAGGAAATCGACGGGGGCGCAGATCTTCTCATCGCCGGCGACATGGGCATCGGCAATACGACGCCCGCAACCGTACTCATCGCCGCACTCACGGACAGTGAACCCGTCGCGGTCGTGGGTCGAGGTACCGGTATCGACGACGCCGGATGGATCCGCAAGACCGCAGCGATTCGCGACGCTCTCCGGCGTGCCCGTCCGCACGTTCGCGACACAGTCGCGCTGCTGCGCACGTCTTCGGGTGCCGACCTCGCCGCGATGGCCGGCTTTCTGGCCCAGGCAGCTTCGCGTCGTACGCCGGTGATCCTCGACGGCGTTGTGGTCACCGCAGCCGCCATGGTTGCCGACGAACTGGCTTTCGGCGCACGTGAATGGTGGGTCGCCGGACACCGCTCCACCGAACCCGCCCACACCATCGCATTGACCCGAATGGGTCTCGACCCGATCGTCGAGTTCGACATGCGTCTCGGTGAAGGTTCAGGTGCAGTCACAGCGCTCCCGATTCTTCAGGGCGCAGTGGCAATCCTGAGCAAGATGGCGACATTCTCCGAAGCCGGTGTCAGCACTCAGGGCAGCGCACCTGCCGACGAACCGGAGTCGATCGACCTGACCAAGACCGATACGGCGGAGTGAGCGTGGCGGGCCCGCTGTCCGGAGTGCCGCTGGCCTTCTCGTGGCTGACGGTCCTTCCGGTTCGTGGTCCCTCCGACATCGATCGAACTGCCGGCCGTCGCGCCATCGCCGCAGCTCCGCTCACCGGGATCGCTCTCGGCATTGCCGCGACGTTTCTGCTCTGGGGCACAACCAGTATCGGCCTGAATCCCTATCTCGCAGGCTTGCTGACGGTAGGTGCGCTCGCTCTCGGGACACGCGGGATGCACGTGGACGGACTGGCAGACTCCGTCGACGGACTGGGTTGTTACGGTCCACCGGAGCGCGCCCGCGAGGTCATGCACAGCGGCGGTGCCGGACCGTTCGGGGTCGCGGCACTGTTCATCTTCCTTGGGCTGCAATCGGTCTCCTTCGGCGTCCTCGCTGTTGCCGACTCCCCCACGCAGTGGATCGCCGTTCTCGTATCTGTCGCTGCGGGTCGTGTGGCCGTCGTTTTTGCCTGCCGCCGAGGTATTCTCGCGTCGAGCCCGAGCGGATTCGGTGCGCTCGTCGCCGATTCACAACCGCTGTGGGCCGCAATCGTGTGGTCGGTTCCGCTGATCGCCGCTTCCGGCTTTGCCACCGACCGGTGGTGGCTCGGCCCTCTCGTGACCGCGTCGGCGCTGGTGATCAGTGTGCTGTGCGTGCGTCACTGCGTCCGTAGATTCGGCGGACTCAACGGAGACGTTCTCGGATTCGCACTCGAACTCACTGTGACGCTGACGGCCGTCGGCCTCACTCTCGGACTGTGATCCGACGTCGTGCGAGTAGGTGTCCTTGCGTACGAAGGTTGCCTCGCGGCCGAGATCTTCGTTTTCACCGACCTTCTCCTGATCGCCAATCGCGTCGCTGATGGAGCGCCCGCCGACCCCTTCGAGGTATCGGTCATCGCAGCGTCCGGCACGCCCGTCGTTGCGGCAGGTGGATTTTCGCTCGGCGTGCAGGAGGGGCATCACGACATCGATCACCTGGTTGTGCCGGGGTTCGAACTCGTGCCGTCCGAAGACCCTGCGACGCGTTTGTCGCTGTGGGACAGAGAAATCGAGTTCATCCGTGCGTGCGAGGCGCGCGGCGTTCGGGTGTCGTCGGTCTGCGTCGGCGCGTATCTGCTGGGCGAGGCGGGACTGCTCGACGGACGCCGATGTACGACGTCGTGGCTGTACGGTGCGGACCTCGCAAGTCGTTACCCCGGTGCGACGGTTCGAACCGACTCGTTGATCGTCCAGGACGACGGCGTCACCACCACTGCTGCGTTCACCGCCGCGCTCGACCTCGCAACAGCACTCGTGCGCGAGCATCTCGGCGACAAGATTGCGCGTACAACCGCAAGAATTACGCTGGCGCCCGAAAACCGAACCAGTCAAGCTCCGTACATCCTCGACTCGATGCTGCCCGCCAAACACACACAGTTTGCCGACGACGTCGGAAGGTGCTGGTCGAACGGATGGCGGAACCTTACGACTTGGATCTGCTGTCGAGTGCTTTTCACCTCAGCACCCGAACCATGCTTCGGAAGTTCAAGGACGAGACCGGGGAATCGCCGCGCAGTTATCTGCAGCGTGCACGGATCCGAAAAGCGAAACGGTTGTTGGAATCGACCGACTGGTCTCTCGGAAAGATCCTGGGGCACATCGGCTATCAGGATCCTGGAACCTTCCGTCGCCTGTTCACCGACCGCGTCGGCATCAGCCCGGCCGACTACCGAAAGCGATTCCGCAACGGCGGCGCGGGATAGGTGCGTGGCGAGCCCGCCCGAAAACATGGCGAACCGCCCTCTTCTGTAGTCGATCCCGCGCCGAAAGACTGTGCAGAGGAATTGTTTCGACTACTTGGGAGGGCTCACCGTGCCGAACCGGAGCATGACCGAAGACGATCCGCTCGAAGACTTCGACCGTCGAACGATCACCATCGACGCAGTGGCGAAGTCCGTGTACGTGGCCGGCACCGGTCCCGCAGTAATCGTCATGCCGGAGATGCCGGGCATCAGCCCGCATGTAGCGCGATTCGCCCGCTGGGTGCGCGACGCCGGTTTCACGGTCTTCGTTCCGTCACTGTTCGGCCGCGACGGAGCGGTCCCCACAGTGAACGAGGGGCTGACGGTATTCAAGAGAGCCTGCGTCAGTGCAGAATTCCGCGCCCTCGCTGCCGACGAACCGAGTCCGGCGGTCCGTTGGCTGCGTTCACTCGCCGCTTCGGCGCATGAGGAGAGCGGCGGTCCTGGCGTCGGCGTGATCGGAATGTGCTTCACCGGTAACTTCGCGTTGTCGATGATGCTCGAACCCTCGGTCATCGCGCCGGTTCTCGCCCAACCGTCGTTACCGCTCGATCGACCGGACGAAACCGACAGCGGGCCCGAAGAACTCGAAGCCGTGCGCTCGAGACTCGAGGCCGAAGACCTCACGGTGCTTGCATACCGCTTTCGAGGTGACTCGTTCTGCCGCGCACAACGATTCGCCGCCTATTCGAAGGCCTTGGGCGAGCGCTTCGTCGGGAAGGTACTACCCGACGAAGCGGCCAACGCGACAACGTCGCCGTTCTTCGAACACGTCATTGCCAATCCACACAGCGTGGTGACGGCTCATCTCGTCGACGAGGCGGGATCGCCCACCACCGTCGCACGAGACGAGATTCTGCAGTTCTTCCGGGAGCGATTGCTCGCGGAACGAACCAGCGATCAGTGAAGTTTCGTCATCCAGCCGTGGGTGTCGGCGAAGGTTCCGCGCTGGATACCCGTGAGGGTGTCGCGCAGTGCCATCGTCACCTCACCCGGCTCGCCGTCGGCGATGGTGAACTCGCCCTCGGCGGACTTGACGCGTCCGACGGGGGTGATGACTGCTGCTGTGCCGCAAGCGAAGACCTCGGTGATTTCACCGCTCTTGCACTTGGTGCGCCATTCGTCGGTGCTGATCTTGCGCTCCTCGACGGCGAAACCGGAATCGGCGGCAAGGGCGAGCAACGAGTTGCGCGTGATGCCGGGCAGCAACGAACCGGACAGCGACGGCGTCACGAGGCGAGCGTCGGGGCCCGAGCCGAAGACGAAGAACAGGTTCATTCCACCCATTTCCTCGACGTACGTGCGCTCGATGGCGTCGAGCCAGACCACCTGGTCGCACCCCTCGTCGGCGGCTTGCGCCTGGGCGAGGAGTGAAGCGGCGTAGTTGCCGGCGAACTTGGCCGCGCCGGTACCGCCGGGGGCCGCGCGAACGTATTCGGTGGACAGCCACACACTGACCGGCTTGACGCCGCGCGGGAAGTACGCACCGGCGGGCGAGGCAATCAGCAGGTAGCGGTACTCGTCGGCGGGACGGACACCGAGTCCGGCTTCGGTGGAGAACATGAACGGACGGAGGTAGAGCGCGTCCTCGCCACCGGCTGCGGGAACCCAGTCGAGATCGACGTCGATCAGTTCGGTGATGGAATCGATGAACATCTGCGACGGGAGCTCCGGCATGGCCAGACGGCGCGCAGATGCCGCGAAACGCTCGGCGTTGGCCTCGACGCGGAACGAGCTGATCTCGCCACCCGGCTGACGGTATGCCTTGAGGCCCTCGAAGATGGCCTGTCCGTAGTGCAAAACCATTGCGGCCGGATCGAGCTCGATGTTTCCGTACGGCAACACCTGGGCGTCGTGCCAGCCCTTGCCCGCGGTGTAGTCGATCGAGACCATGTGGTCGGTGAAGTGCCGCCCGAAGCCGGGCGCCGCCAAAATGTCACGGCGCTCGGCGTCGGACTTCGGGGACGAGCTCTGAACACGAACGAAATCGGCGGCACCTGTCATGGGCGCAATCCTATCGAACGTGAAAAAGCTCTCTACTTGGTGTTGGTCTCCACGAACGGAGGAGACACCACGACGCACCGAAGAGCACGACCACGGACGTCGACTTCGATCTCGTCGCCGGCCGAGACATTGGCACCGGAATCGAGGAGCGCCAACGCAATTCCCACTTTGAGCGAGGGCGAAAACGTCCCCGAGGTGGTCTCGCCGATTGCCTCGCCGTCACGCAGAACACCGAGGCCCGCACGAAGCACGCCGCGATCGAGAGCCTTGATCCCCCAGAGTTTGCGAGCCGGGCCGGCAGCCTTCTCGTCGGTCAAGGTCTCTTTGCCCCAGAATGTCGGCTTCTTCCAACCGATCGCCCATCCGCAGCGCGCTTCGAGCGGAGAAATCTCGAGCGAAAGCTCATGCCCGTGCAGCGGATACCCCATCTCGGTACGAAGAGTGTCACGGGCGCCGAGTCCGGCGGCCTGCCCACCCTCGGCGCGCACTGCCTCGAGAAGCGCGCGGAACAACGGCTCGCTGTCCTCCCACCGCGGCAGGAGTTCGTAGCCGACCTCACCGGTGTAACCGCTGCGGCACACACGAACAGGCACGCCGTTCCATTCCGCATCTTCGTACGCCATGTACTCGATCTCGGTGGGAAGTCCCAGAGCGGTCAGAACCGCCACCGATTTCGGACCCTGCACAGCCAGCACACCGTAGGCACGATGCTGATCCTCGACGGTGATTCCGTCCGGTGCGAGGGCGACCAGAGCCGCAACGACGTCCGCGGTATTGGCTGCGTTCGGGACGAGGAAGATTTCGTCGTCGCTGACGTAGTACGCAATGAGGTCGTCGATGACACCACCGGACTCGTTGCAGCACAACGTGTACTGAGCCTTACCCGGCCCGATCTTGTTCAAATCGTTGGTCAGTGCGGAGTTCACGAATTCCGCGGCGCCCGCGCCACGCACGACGGCCTTGCCGAGGTGACTGACGTCGAAGAGTCCGACATTCTCACGCACAGAGGTGTGTTCGGCCACGACGCCGGCGTACGAAACCGGCATCTGCCACCCCCCGAACGGCGCGAACGTCGCGCCGAGTTCGACGTGGACGGGGTGGATCGGGCCCTGCAACAGTTGTTCGTCGGTCATGGCCCACAACCTATCGGACTTCGCCGATCGAAACATGTCCGCAGCGAGAGCTCACCCGGCCGTGACGATCGCCCGTCCGCAAACTGCAAAGGGCCTAACATCGACTCAGGCATCCGCCAGAACCGGACGCATCGCACACTCACCTCACAGGAGACACCTTGAGCACTCGCACAGCCCGATCGTTGGGACCCGACCTCGTTCTCGCCGGCACAGTCGCCAAGCGCGCAGAGATACTGGTCGTCGGTCTGACGTCGGGTCCGGACGGCCCCGAAATCGCACTCAGCGAAGGCATCGTCGCCGAAGACGTACTCGCCGAGATCCTCGACAGCCTCATCGCCGTCGGCGCCACGGGCAAGCCCGAGCAGCTCACTCGTGTCCCGGCACCGAGCGAACTGTCGGTCACCAGCGTTCTCGCCGTCGGACTCGGCTCTGCCGACAAGCTCGGCAGCGAGCAGATCCGTAAGTCCGCCGGCGCCGCAGCTCGCTCGTTGTCCGGCATCGACACCGTCGCAACCACGCTCTCGATCCTCGACCTCGGTGCAGCCGCCGAGGGATTTGCGTTGGGCGCGTACAGCTTCACCGAATTCAAGTCGTCCATGACGGCTCCCGGTCCCGATTCGCAGCCACTGGCCCGCGTCGAACTTCTGGTGCCGTCGCCGCGCACGAAGGAGACCAAAGCGACGCTGGCACGGTCGGCCGCCATCGCCGAGGCCGTCGCCACCGCACGCGAGTTCGTCAACACTCCCCCGAGCCACCTCTACCCAGCCGAGTTCGCCGCGCGCGCGAAGGCACTGGGCGTCGAGGCCGGGCTCACCGTCCAGGTTCTCGACGAGAAGGCACTCGAGAAGGGTGGCTACGGCGGAATCATCGGCGTCGGCAAGGGCTCGTCACGCCAGCCGCGTCTCGTCCGCCTCGAATACGCGTCGAAGAAGCGTGGCGCCCGCAAGGTCGCACTGGTGGGTAAGGGCATCACCTTCGACACCGGCGGAATCTCCATCAAGCCCGCCGCCGGCATGGAGAACATGACCTCGGACATGGGCGGCGCCGCAGCCGTCATCTCCACCGTCGTGCTTGCCGCCAAGCTCGGCCTGCCCGTCAACGTCGTCGCATACGTACCGATGGCCGAGAACATGCCGTCCGCGACCGCCCAGCGTCCCGGCGACGTGCTGACCCAGTACGGCGGAATCACCATCGAGGTCGTCAACACCGACGCCGAGGGCCGTTTGATTCTTGCCGACGCGATGGTTCGCGCGGGTGAGGACAACCCCGACTACATGATCGACACCGCCACCCTCACCGGTGCGCAGATGGTCGCGCTCGGCAACCGCACCCCCGGAGTCATGGGCACCGATGAGTTCCGTGACCGCGTCGCCTCCATCTCGCAGAGCGTCGGCGAGAACGGCTGGGCCATGCCGCTGCCGGAGGAATTGCGCGGAGATCTCGACTCCAAGGTCGCCGACATGGCCAATGTCACCCCGCACCGCTGGGGCGGCATGCTGGTCGCAGCTCACTACCTCAAGGAATTCGTTCCCGAGGGTGTCCAGTGGGCGCACATCGACGTCGCGGGTCCGGCCTACAACACGTCAGGGCCGTGGGGTTACACCGGCAAGGGCGGTACCGGCGTTCCCGTTCGCACGATGATCTCGGTCCTGGAGGACATCGCGGTCAACGGCTGACCCCTTGCTGTGCGCCTTTATTAACCCCCCGCGGTTAATAAAGGCGCACAGCAGTTCAGGCGCCGTCGCGCAATTCCTGCTCTCGGGCCCGCTTGCGTTCGATTCGCTTACGTTCGTCGTGATCGCGCATACGCTGCGGATATCCCGTTTTTCGGACGTCGTAGACCGGGATCTTCAGGTCTTGTCCCAATTTGCGGGCACCACGTTCGCCGCCGACACGACGACGAGTCCACTCCCCGTCCTTCGCAACCAGGACGACGGTCACCTCGGTCACCGTCGTCTGCGGTTCCACATAGGCCTCGACGCCTTCGTGCGAGTGCGCCCAATTCGCCAGATGATCCGCATCACTTTGCGCTGCGGCCTGAGCCGCACTTGGCGGACGCTTGAAACGATCGAACAGTCCCACGGTCGTACCCTCCTCGGTACCGACGCCGCGGATGCACCCCGGCGATATGTCAAGTTTGCCAGGCGATGTCCGTTGTGCCTGCGCACGACATACCGTTTGGTCCGCTTACGACGTTACAGCCGGACCCCCGACGCATACCTACTCGCCAGTAGCCGACACACCCGAAACGGACGGCATCCCCCTCATCGGACACGCCCGGCGTATCAATGGAAAGATGAACGACGGTGACGCCGCGCCCGCGCGTCGACATCGGCAAAATAGCTACAAGTAGCCGCACGTCGCGCGCCACTCGAGCACAATGCATTACGACCACAAGTCGACAAAATTCAACAACCCGAACACAACTGTCGAGGAGTCAAAAGACATGGCCTTCTCCGTCCAGATGCCAGCCCTAGGTGAGAGCGTCACCGAGGGAACTGTCACACGGTGGCTCAAGCAGGAAGGAGACACGGTCGAAGTCGACGAACCCTTGCTCGAAGTCTCCACGGACAAGGTCGACACCGAGATTCCGTCTCCCGTCGCCGGCGTCCTGACCAAGATCGTCGCGCAGGAAGACGACACCGTGGAAATCGGTGGCGAGCTCGCCCAGATCGGTGAAGCCGGCGAAGCCGCAGCACCCGCGGCAGAGGCACCCGCCCCCGCCGCCGAGGAAGCTCCCGCCGAGGAAGCGCCGGCTGCCGAAGCTCCCGCTGAAGAAGCTCCCGCTGCCGAGGCACCCGCCGCTTCGAGCGGTTCCGCTGAAGGTACCGCCGTGACGATGCCCGCCCTCGGCGAGTCCGTCACCGAAGGCACCGTCACCCGTTGGCTCAAGGCTGTCGGCGACGAGGTTGCCGTCGACGAGGCGCTGCTCGAAGTCTCGACCGACAAGGTCGACACAGAGATCCCGTCCCCCGTCGCCGGAATCCTGCTCGAGATCAATGCGCAGGAAGACGACACCGTCGAGATCGGTGGCCAGCTGGCCGTCGTCGGATCCGGCGCACCCGCCGCGGCTCCGGCACCCAAGGCCGCTCCTGCAGCACCGGCAGCACCCCCTGCCCCCAAGGCCGAAGCCCCGAAGGCCGAAGCACCCAAGGCTGAAGCACCCAAGCCTGCCGCCGCACCGGCCGCACCCGCTCCGAAGCCTGCTGCGGCTCCCGCACCGGCGGCTGCCCCCGCAGCGTCCGGTGACAGCAGCCCGTACGTCACCCCGCTCGTGCGCAAGCTCGCCACGGACAACGGCGTCGACCTCGCGACCGTCACCGGCACCGGCGTCGGCGGCCGCATCCGCAAGCAGGATGTGCTCGCCGCTGCGGAGGCCAAGAAGGCTCCCGCCGCCGCTGCTCCTGCTGCAGCACCCGCGGCCGCACCGGCCGCCACCGCAGCCGCAGGCGTCCGACCCGAACTGGCACACCTGCGTGGAACCACGCAGAAGGCCAACCGTATTCGGCAGATCACGGCCACCAAGACACGTGAGTCGCTGCAGAACACCGCTCAGCTCACGCAGACCTTCGAGGTGGACGTCACCAAGATCGTCGCCCTGCGGGCCCGTGCCAAGGCCGGCTTCATCGAGCGCGAAGGCGTCAACCTGACGTTCCTTCCGTTCTTCGCCAAGGCAGTCGTCGAGGCGCTGAAGTCGCACCCGAACATCAACGCAAGCTACGACGAGGCTGCCAAGCAGATCACCTACTACGACGCTGAGCACCTCGGCATCGCAGTGGACACCGATCAGGGCTTGCTCTCCCCCGTCATCCACAACGCCGGCGATCTCGGCCTGGCCGGCTTGGCCCGCGCCATCGCCGACATCGCCAAGCGTGCACGCTCGGGTGGCCTGAAGCCGGACGAGCTCTCGGGTGGCACCTTCACCATCACCAACATCGGCAGCCAGGGCGCGCTGTTCGACACCCCGATCCTGGTACCGCCGCAGGCGGCCATGCTCGGAACCGGCGCGATCGTCAAGCGCCCGATGGTGGTCACCGACGAGAACGGCAACGAGTCCATCGGCGTTCGCTCGATGATCTACTTGCCGCTGACCTACGATCACCGTCTGGTCGACGGCGCCGACGCCGGCCGATTCCTCACCACTGTGAAGCAGCGGTTGGAAGAAGCCTCGTTCGAAGCTGATCTGGGCCTGTAAGCAACTGCTCGGCCGGCCGGGGCGTCATCTCCATCAGGAGGTGGCGCCCCGGCTTTTTCAGTACGGTCGGAGATATACGTTCGGATATCGAAGCACGCTGAATCGAAGGAGGCTTTCCGAATGCGAGTAGTCATCGCCGGCTCGTCCGGTTTGATCGGAACGGCCTTGGTGTCATCGTTGCGCTCCGACAACCACGACGTGGTGCGTCTGGTGCGACGCTCGACCGCCGGCCCCGACGAATCGCGTTGGGACCCGGACCACGACCGTCTGGACCTCTCCGTCCTGCAGGGCGCCGACGCCGTCGTGAACCTCTGCGGCGTCGGCATCGGCGACAAACGGTGGTCGGGTTCCTACAAGCAAGCGATCCGTGACAGCCGCATCGTCGCGACCGACGTCTTGGCCGAAGCGGTCGCGAGTCAGAAGGTTCCCGTCCTCGCCAACGCGAGCGCCGTCGGCTATTACGGCGACACCGGCGACAAGATCGTCGACGAGGATTCGCCGGCAGGCACAGACTTTCTCGCCACGACGTGTCGCGATTGGGAACTTGCCACCGAACCGGCGCGCGCGGCGGGTGCCCGCGTCGTCAATCTGCGGTCCGGCGTCGTGATTTCACCTCATGGGGGCATGCTCGGTCGGCTTCGGCGCCTTTATTCGTTCGGCCTCGGCGGGCGACTGGGCAACGGTCGCCAGTACTTTCCGTGGATCTCACTCGAGGACGAGTGCGACGCGATCAAGTTCGCGCTCACGAATTCCGAACTCTCCGGTCCCGTCAACCTGACCGGTCCGGCCCCTGTCACCAATGCCCAGTTCAATGACGCCATGTCCCGTGCGGTCCACCGACCGGCTCCCTGGATCGTTCCCGGGTTCGCACTCGAAGCGTTGATCGGAGAATTCGCCAAGAGCGGCATCCTCGGTGGCCAGCGCGCCATTCCCGCAGCTTTGGAAAGGGCGGGATTCTCTTTCCGCCACAACACGATCGGCGAAGCGCTGGCGGCCGCACTCGGTTGATTCCGAAGTCGGGCGTAATCTCTACGTCCATGAGCAGCGCTGCCGTTTCCGCCCGGTTCTCGAAACTGCCGATCGCCGTCGAGCAACTCGGTTCGATCGACTACAACGCCGCGTGGGACCGCCAGCGTGAGCTCGCGGCTGCGCGGGCGGACGACATCGGACCGGACACGCTACTGCTCCTCGAACACCCGCCGGTGTACACGGCAGGACGACGCACGGAACCCGAAGATCGTCCCGTCGACGGCACGCCTGTCATCGACGTCGACCGCGGCGGGAAGATCACCTGGCACGGCCCCGGCCAGCTGGTGGGATATCCGATCGTGAAACTGGCCGAGCCCATCGACGTGGTGCGGTATGTCCGACGCATCGAGGAAGCACTGATCACGGTGTGCACGGACCTCGGCCTGAACTGCGGGCGCATCGACGGCCGCTCCGGCGTCTGGCTGCCTGCCGAACTCGCAAACGGGCAATGGAAGCCCGAGCGCAAGGTTTCTGCCATCGGCGTGCGCGTCCAACGGGGCGTGGCACTGCACGGCTTCTCCCTGAACTGCAATTCGGTCCTGACCGGATTCGACAACATCATTCCCTGCGGCATCCGTGACGCCGGGGTCACGACGCTGTCGCATGAACTCGGTCGCGACGTCACCGTAGACGAAGTCACTCCCGCTGTGACCGAGGCAGTAATCGCTGCTCTCGACGGAACCATGCCCGTCACCGAACGGAACGTCGAGCGCGTCACCTTCGAAAGCGCCTCGCCTACTCCGACTTTTACTACCGTTCAGTACAGCTGACGGGCTCGCCCGAACCCCGTTGCAGTAATCACCGGGCGTAGGATCACTGTCGTGACTATCGCCCCAGAAGGACGTAAGCTGCTCCGTCTCGAGATCCGAAACGCGGAGACGCCCATCGAACGCAAACCCAACTGGATCAAGACCCGAGCAAAGATGGGCCCCGAGTACACGGAGCTCAAGGGCCTGGTCAAGCGTGAAGGTTTGCACACCGTCTGCGAGGAAGCGGGCTGCCCCAACATCTACGAGTGCTGGGAAGACCGCGAAGCCACGTTCCTGATCGGCGGTGAGCAGTGCACACGCCGCTGCGACTTCTGCCAGATCGACACCGGCAAGCCCGAAGCCCTCGACCGCGACGAGCCCCGTCGCGTCGCGGAAAGCGTTCAGGCCATGGGCCTTCGGTACTCCACGATCACCGGCGTCGCCCGCGACGACCTCCCCGACGGCGGCGCCTGGCTCTACGCCGAGACCGTCCGCAAGATCCACGAACTCAACCCGGGCACCGGCGTCGAGAACCTGGTTCCGGACTTCAACGGCAAGCCCGAACTGCTCGACGAGGTCTTCGCCTCACGCCCCGAGGTCCTCGCACACAACCTCGAGACCGTCCCCCGCATCTTCAAGCGGATCCGTCCGGCATTCCGGTACCAGCGCAGCCTCGACGTCATCACCGCAGCACGCGACTACGGACTGGTCACCAAGTCCAACCTGATCCTCGGCATGGGCGAAACCCCTGAAGAGGTCACCGAGGCGATGGCAGATCTCCACGCCGCCGGTTGCGACATCCTCACCATCACCCAGTACCTGCGACCCTCGCCCCGGCACCACCCCGTCGAGCGGTGGGTCAAGCCCGAGGAGTTCGTCGCACACTCGAAGGCTGCAGAAGAGATGGGCTTCGCCGGCGTCATGGCCGGTCCGTTGGTTCGCTCGTCGTACCGCGCCGGCCGCCTGTATGCGCAGGCCATGGCACATCACGGCCGTGAACTTCCCGAGGCGCAGCGTCATCTGACCGAGGGCGGCGACGCTTCCCAGGAAGCCAGCTCACTCATGGCGCGCCTGAATCGCTGATCCACTTTTTGCTGTGCGCCTTTATTAACCGCGGGCGGTTAGTAAAGGCGCACAGCAATGGACGTATCCTGGGTACATGGCGAACGGCAGCAAATCCGGTAAGGGCAAACCCACCAAAGAGGCAAAGGCTGCAGCGAAGGCTGCCCGCAAGCAGGCTTCCAAGGAACGTAGAACTCAGCTCTGGCAGGCATTCCAGATGCAGCGCAAGGACGACAAGCTCCTCCTGCCGCTGATGATCGGCACCCTCGTCGGTGCGGCTCTGGTCTTCTTCCTGGTCGGCCTCATCTGGGGCCTTCAGTGGTTCCTGCTGCCGATCGGCATCGTTCTCGGTCTCCTCGGCGCCTTCATCATCTTCGGTCGTCGCGTCCAGAAATCGGTGTACAAGAAGGCTGAAGGTCAGGCCGGTGCCGCTGCGTGGGCGCTCGACAACATGCAGGGTGCGTGGCGCGTCACGAATGCCGTCGCCGGCACTACCCAACTCGATGCCGTTCACCGCGTCGTCGGACGGCCGGGTGTCATCCTCGTCGCCGAAGGTTCGCCGCAACGCGTCAAGGGCCTCCTCGCGCAGGAGAAGAAGAAGACTGCCCGCCTCATCGGCGACACCCCGATCTACGACATCATCATCGGAAACGACGAGGGCCAGGTTCCGCTCTCGCAGCTCCAGCGCTACTTGAACAAGTTGCCCCGCAACATCGACACCAAGCGCATGGACAACATCGAAGGTCGCCTCGCTGCGCTCAGCGCACGCGGCGGCGGAGCAGCGCTTCCCAAGGGCCCGATGCCCGGAGGCGCGAAGATGAAGGGAATGCAGCGAACCATTCGTCGTCGCTGACACTCCCCCACAGCAAACGAAAGACCCGGGCCCATACGGACCCGGGTCTTTCTTCGTTCGAGAAGTTTGTGTCAGCGCGATTTCACGAGCAAAGTGCCGGTCGCGCGGTCCTGCATACCGCGACCGTCGATGTCGGTGATGGTCGCGGGAATCACGAACACAAGCAGTGCCTGACGTCCAAGCGCGCGCACGAAGCCCACTCGGATCGGGCCTTCGATACGCGCAACCTGAAGTCCGAGGACGAACTGCCCAGGGGTGAAGTTGAACAGAGCCACGGTGACGACACCGACGGCGAACCACACCATCAGCGTGACAGTCGAGGTCATACCGTCGAAGAAGTCACCGGTGATGAGCGAGGCCACTCCCACAGCCATCACCCAATCCACCAACAGTGCCGCGATACGACGGCCCGAACCGACCAGCGAACCCGGACCCTCCTGAGGGAAACCGAGGAGCTCGCCACGGTACGACTGCTCACGGCCGTCCGCGCTCTTCGGCAAAGCTGCTTGCGGCCCAGAGAGCCAAGTTCCGGTGATACGTGCCATGCTGTCCAGGATAGGCGTCGCGGCACCGTAGTCCAGATTTGCCGGGTTTTAACTGTGTGGCCGGTCACATGGACTTCGGAAATCCCCAGGATGCTGCGACGCGTAACACTGCCGAAACAAAGGGTTGACGAGCGGGCAACACCAGCTCCCTACCGTCTGCCTCGACGGATTCAACCGACATCACTTGGCTGAAGCGACTTAAGGAGCACAAGCGTGGCGTTCACCACGGCCGAAGAGGTCATCAAGTACATCGCGGACGAGAACATCGAGTACGTCGACATTCGGTTCAGCGACCTGCCCGGCGTCCAGCAGCACTTCTCGATCCCGGCGTCTGCTTTCAACCAGGACGTGTTCGAGGACGGCCTCGCATTCGACGGATCTTCGGTCCGCGGATTCCAGTCGATCCACGAGTCCGACATGATGTTGCTTCCCGACGTCACCACGGCGCAGATCGACCCCTTCCGCAAGGCGAAGACCCTCAACATCAACTTCTTCGTGCACGACCCGTTCACCCGTGAGTCCTACAGCCGCGACCCGCGCAACGTTGCCCGCAAGGCCGAGGAGTACTTGGTCAGCACCGGCATCGCGGACACCGCATTCTTCGGCGCCGAGGCCGAGTTCTACATCTTCGACTCGGTTCGCTACGACTCCGGCATGAACTCCGCTTTCTACGAATTGGATTCCATCTCCGGTTCCTGGAACACCGGCGCAGAGACCAACGCCGACGGCTCCCCCAACCTCGGCTACAAGGTTCGCGCCAAGGGTGGCTACTTCCCCGTCGCTCCGTACGACCACTACGTGGACCTGCGCGACGAAATCTCCACCAACCTGACCAACGCAGGCTTCGAGCTCGAGCGCGGCCACCACGAGGTCGGCACCGGCGGACAGCAGGAGATCAACTACAAGTTCAACACGCTGCTCGCAGCTGCTGACGACCTGCAGCTGTTCAAGTACATCGTCAAGAACACCTGCTGGCAGCACGGCAAGTCCGCAACCTTCATGCCGAAGCCGCTCTTCGGTGACAACGGCTCGGGCATGCACGTCCACCAGTCCCTGTGGAAGGACGGCAAGCCCCTCTTCCACGACGAGTCCGGCTACGCAGGCCTCTCGGACATGGCGCGCCACTACATCGGCGGCATCCTGCACCACGCTCCGTCGCTGTTGGCCTTCACCAACCCGACGATCAACTCGTACCACCGTCTGGTGCCGGGCTACGAAGCCCCCATCAACCTCGTGTACAGCCAGCGCAACCGCTCGGCAGCTGTCCGTATCCCGATCACGGGCAACAACCCGAAGGCAAAGCGTCTCGAGTTCCGCGCACCCGACTCCTCGGGTAACCCGTACCTCAACTTCGCTGCACAGATGATGGCCGGCCTGGACGGCATCAAGAACAAGATCGAGCCGATGGCTCCGGTCGACAAGGACCTCTACGAGCTTCCCCCGGAGGAGGCTCGCAACATCCCGCAGGCTCCGACCAGCCTCGAGACGGTCATCAACCGCCTCGAAGCCGATCACGAGTACCTGACCGAGGGTGGCGTCTTCACCACCGACCTGATCGAGACCTGGATCTCGCTCAAGCGTGAGCAGGAAATCGCTCCGGTCAACCTGCGTCCGCACCCGTACGAGTTCGAGCTCTACTACGACGTGTGATCCGCATCCTGACGTAAGTCAGACCTGCGAGTACCGAGTCCACCCGTCCCGCTTCTGCGGGGCGGGTGGACTTGTTTCGGTCCGATCGAATGTGTCCGCCGCACATGTGCCCGTAAGTGCCGAGCATTGCCTTCGCACTCGGGAGCCGCATCCCGAGGCTGAACTGTCTTGATATCAGCTCCCGACGCGATGAGCAGCGAGGCGAGAAAGTGCCGCAAGTCGTGAAGCTGAACTCGTCCGGTAGGTCCACCTCCCCGTCACCGTCACCGTCCGCAGGGTCCGCTCGATCAACCCCGACGCCGCGTCCATTCCTGACCCGTTCGTCACCATCTGCTCATGCGGCCACTGCAGTTCCGACGAGGAGAGCATGAGCGTGAGTGTCTGCGGCACCGAAATCGACGCATCACTCCCCTGGTCTTTAACGGTTTGTCCGGCCACTGCTGTTTCCGGTGCACAGCCCCACGGGTGAAATCGACGTCAGCAACACGACGCCCCGACGTCTCTGCCATGCGAAGGCCCGCGAACGCGCCGAGCAGTATCGCCAATCTATAGTGCAAGCCAGAGGCAGATGGATAACCCCGATAACGCGCATACCCCCAGTGACGACAAAGCCATCAGTATCGCCAGGGCGGCCGTACCTCTGCCCGGTGGCAGTTTCGATGCGGATACCGAAACAATCTGCCGTCAAGTTCCCAACGGTGAAAGCGACGTCGCGCAAGAGCTTTCAGCCTTCCGAGCTCGGCTGCATGGTTAGCGCGCCCACAGCTCACACCAGGATGTGACCATCCGTCGTCGAAACCGCTACTTGCAGCCACTGACCTTGAGCAACTCTGCGGGAAGGTCATTCTGCATCACGACCTCGTTTCCGTCCCATACGAAGATGGCGGTGGCCAGACCTGACGGATTCGCATTCGAGTCCATCCCTCGCGGCCACTTGTACTGCACCGTCACGCTGTCGCTGGAGGAATCAATCACCGAAGTGAAGCCGAACGAACACGCCGTAGCTGTCCCCTGATACTCCCCACGGTGGAAGAACATCACGTGCTGCGGCGAACTACCGGTCCCGCCATTGGTTTCGGCGATCGCATAGCTCAGCTCGGCACACGGATCAAAGTTTGTCTCCCCCAAGAACGTCCACTCGATGCCAGGAATCTGGGTTGCGGCCGGCACCTGGTCGAGGCCGGCCGATATCGCCGCGACTTTCGGGGTCGTTCCACACTTGACCGTCGCAACCGCTGCGGGATCGACAGCGTTTGCCCCACACAGCCACGGCCATCCGGTCATCTGTCCGAGGTTTTGCGGTTCCGCGGAGAAACTCTGCTCGTCCCCGAACAGGGAACCGTCACCGAGCTGACCACCGTTCGCAGCGTCATAGCTGTACGAAGTCACCTTCATCGCCGGTTGCGAGGAACTTCCGCCGTACTGCGCGGTGAAATTCCAGACCTCGATCGGCCTGGACGGGTCGCCTGTACAACGAACCGCGGTCTCGGCCCCTTCGCCTCGATGCAGTTTCCACTCGACGGGATTGCCTTCGTACAACGAGGCGGGCGGTGACATGACGGCCAAATTCGCGTCCTCCCACGACAACACCTTGTATGAGGCAGAGCCGCCGAGCTCCTTCGTGGCGACGACAACCTCCGCACCCGGCACACCGTCAACGTCCCATGCTCCGGCAAACCCTGCCGCATCCTGGACCTTCGGATCGGTCAGCAACTTGGAGTCCGTACCGGCTACCGCAGCTTCGATGCCGGTAGCTGTCAGCACCACGATCTGACCACCTGCACGGCCGATCGAATCATCTTTGCCGTCGCCGTCGACATCCACGACAGTCAAAGACACACAGCCCTGTTTACCCGAACAGACATCAGGCGCGGACGGAGTCGTCGTGGTCGGTGACGAAGCCGCTGCGTTGTCCCCCGCTTGTGCAGCGCCTTCGACTGGATCGGCCCCACACCCAGCCAACAACAATGTGGCTGACGCGCAGATAGAAATCGCTAGTTTGGTTCTCACTATGTCCCCTGATTCGATACACAAACCACGATCGGATTGATGCAACTGTCGATGAGTATTGCAGTTGCACTTCGACATGCCACAGATTCCTGGATTAATAGGGTTCGAATTCACCTCCGGATAGGATCCAGTTTCGCTGACTCGACGGAGGCATTGTGTTGGACGTTGGCAGGTCAAGATTTCGGCTCTACTCCATAAGGTCCGTGATCGGAATCGGAGCGTTTATCCTGGTTGGTGGCCTATCGGTTGCACCGAGGAGGAAGAAGTTCAGTACACCGACCCCTCGACTACGAATACCCCGGAGCCTGGGATCTGCGCCACCGGTTTAACGGATGAGCTCTAAACATGGCTCGGAGAGATCTCTGTGAAGACCAAATGCACCACTGATCTGGAAATCGCAAACCAAATTGCGGCCCCACCAGCCAGCTCTGCGACCATTACTGTCGCAGTAACCGGAAGTCGATGTCCGAGGAGCTACTTGACGATGGCAAATGCTCAGACGATCCAGATCTTTCTACCTAAAGGTGATCCTTCGGGAATACGGGTGGCGAGTCTGACAACACGAACAGTGCGCGTATTCGAAGTGCCACGCTCACTGCTGAGGGACTTTCTGGAGATGTCGGAGTCCAACCAAGTAGGTGTCTACTATCTGTTCGGTTCCGAACCCGCAGACGTCCCCCAGTGCTATATCGGTCAGTCAGGCAGCGTCGGTGAACGGCTGAAGCAGCACACTGGACAGAAAGAGTTCTGGACCAAAGCCCTGGTGGCGGTCTCTTTGACGAACGAGTGGACATCGACCCATGTGGCGTATCTGGAGTGGCTGTCGATCAACCGCGCGAAACAGTATGGGCGCTTCGAACTCCAGAACGGCAACGCCGCATCGAACCCATTTACGCCGGCCCCGCTCGAAGCCGATTGCCGCGAATTCCTCGACACTATCGCGGTCCTACTTGCTACCCTAGGCGCTCCGATCCTGGAACCAGTCCTCAAGACATCGAATGCTGGCGACGGCAGAAACACGATCGGCGAGCCTGCATCCGAAGTGCTGTATTTCAAGGAGGGCGGTTGCAGAGCCACGGGGCATCAGACACCCGAAGGCCTGCTCGTCGCCGCAGGATCAAGAGGCCGTCCAGAGGTACGCGATTCTGCCTACCCGTCGATTAGCCGCCGCCGTGACGCACTCCAAGCGGAGGGCGTAGTCACGATCGACACTGAAGGACTGATCTTCGTCAAGGACTATCTCTTCAACAGTCCTTCCATGGCGGGAACTGTCCTCATCGGTGGCAACATCAACGGGCGAAACAGCTGGAAAGACTCTCTCGGCAATTCGATCAATGACCTTGAACGAGCAGCTCTCGACTCGGTTCCCAAGACATCAGTAGCGCAGCAAAACGAAGTTGAGTTCGAGAAGTAGATCTGCAGCCACCTCGCTGTTCACGGTTGGTCATACTCGCCGACGGACGATGGATATCGCCGCATCTGAGCGGAATTACATCGGGTATACATTCGACCGATACCGACTTGGGTGCAGGAGAAGCAACAGATGCCCGATCCGTTCGCAATCGAAGTGGACTCCTTCTACAACACGATCGTCCTGCGCTCACCGGATGACTGCGAACCACTTGCGCCGGGTTGGTTTCCCACCGAACCCCAATTCGTCACTGGCGGACCAGGCCGACTCGTCATCCACACCGGTGGACGCGGGCTCGTGCGCGTGACAGTCACCTCCACCGAAACACCTGCCCCTCCGCTCACGGATTCGCTACTCACAGTGTGGGAAGACATTGCGGAGGGTTCGTTCACCATCGAGAGCGACGCACTCTGCTTCGACGGATTCTCAGGTGAGGTATCGCATCCAATTCCCCATCCGAGGCCAGGCCCGTGCCGAGTGCGAGTGTTTGCTCGGGGACGGACTGAGTACTGGGACGCCTACCGGACACCGGAGACCCAACCGCAGATACGACTCCACATCCAACTCTGGCCGCAACAACTCGGTGACCCGCACCTCATCCAGTACCGAGACCGGATTACCGGAAATCGTAGCCGAACCGACGACACCCCCGAGGAAAAGCAGCCCACCACGTAGCCGGGAACATCTCTCTCCACTGCGCAGTTCTGCTCCGGGCACGGCTACCGGATCCAGTAGTTTTCTGTGCCGAGGCCGGTAGCGAAGTGCGAGTAGTCGACCTACCTGCCAGGGCTGCGGATACAGCGTTTCGCGGACCTGTACCCGGCAACGGAAAGACCGACGCGAAAGATGCTTTCATCATCGTCGATGCCGCCCGCACACTCTCCGATACGCTGTTGCCGATCGGAAAGGCCTGCGACCTTGTCGAGGGTCTACGCATGCTGTCCGAATTCGACGCCGATCTGGCGGTCGACGAAAACCGGTTGACGCCTGCGGTCGATGCTGTTGTCGGTGAATCCATGGGCGTACGGACCGGTGTGACTATGCTCGTCGAGATCACCGACATCGGTCGTTCCGCGACGCAGGGGCGCTCGCGGTTTACGCCGGGGTCGCACCTCGCACACATCACTCTGGAACGTCCGTCAAAGGTGAGCATCGACAACACAGCGGCAACGCCAGACTCAAACGCGCCAAGTATCTTTCAGCGTTCGCTGCTCTCAAGGATCCGGTCTCCCGTGCCAACTACGACCGAAAACGAGCTGAGGGCAGGCGTGGCTGGTGCGCGTCTCGAGGTCAGAGTTCGCGCGCCGGATATCGTATCGGAGAGAACCCCAATGTGGCTGCAGCGATAGCGAACACAACAACGACGCCGAGCAGGGTTAGGCGTTCACCGATCGCGCCGACCAGCAGACCTGCTATCACTGCGCCGAGCGCAGCCATGGTGCGGTTGACGGAGCGTCGGGCGGCATTCACACGCCCGAGAAGCTCATCGGGGGTGAGTGTTTGCCAATAGCCCATCTCGTTCGCGTTCTCCGCGCCCGCTGCCAACCCTTGCAGGCCCAGTGCTGCGAAGAGCAGTACATGGCCGACACCTGTGTCCGTCGCGAAGGCCACGAGAAGCCAGGTGACGGGGTATACCGTGCGGGCGAGGATGACTGCTCGTCCTGATCCGATGCGCGTGCCGAGCGCGTGAGCACTGGACGCTCCGAGGAGGCTTGCGACACCGAACGTCGTCAGCAGCAAACCGTATGTGTAGGCGCTGAACCCGAGCGAGCGGAGGGCGAACAGCGACAGCACAGTCAACGCAGCTCCGTTGGCAAGGAACCACACGTGTGTCGATATCGCGAGCGGGTTGAGAGTGCGGTGGCGATACGTGAATCTCAGACCCTCACGCACTTCGTTCATCAGGTTTCGGGAGCGAGTAACGGATCGAGGCTCGTCGACGTCGAGCCCGAAATTGAGTGCGGCATCAGCGAAATAGCTGATTGCGTCGACGGCAATCACCACTGGAGCGCCGAGCAGGCCAATGAGTCCGCCTCCGACCGTTGGCCCCAATGTCGTTGCCGCTGCGTCGGCTTGGTCGAGTCGAGCGTTTGCTTTCACCAGTTGACTGCGTGGAACCAGCCGGGGCAACAAGGACTGCATCGCAGCGAAGCCGAACACCGAGAAGGAGCCGAACAACAGCAACACGATGACCAGAACCCAGACGTGGAGAAGCCCGGCGAGCCACAGAAGCGGGACGGCACCGAGCACAACTGCCCGACCGACGCTGGCCCACACGAGAATTGGCTTGCGCCGCCACCGATCGACGTAGACCCCCGCGACCAACCCGAGCACCGCATACGGGATCAACTGAGCCGCGTTCACCACACCCACTTCGAACGGCGTCGCGTCCAAAAGCTGCACTACCAAAATGGGCATCGCCACAGCTGTCACCGACGAGCCGGCCGAACTGATCACCGCGGCCGTGAGAAAGCGTCGAAATGATGAACGGTGACCTGCCGGCGAAACGTCACTCATCGCTGACATCCACGACGCCACACAGCCGACTGCACCAGTCTGTCCCGCTCATGCACGGCACTGTAACCGAGCACGCCCGATATCGGTGCTGAGGACGAGGCGGCTGTTGGCATTGCCAAATTGATAGAAGCACTCAACCGTGACCAAGGACCAGAGCGGACACAGCCCCTCACCTCGTCCGCGTAGGTGGGGTTACCCGTCTCGACTTGCACTCCGCGATGCTCACCGAGTGGACATTGCACAGCGAACACGATTGGCTGTCACTCATTGTTGCGTTTCTTCGACCCAGTCGGGATGTTCGCGGCTGTCGTCGAGCACCCAGGTACGGGATTCGTCGCCGATGCGGTCGGGGTCAGTGAGCCAGCATGTTGCGTCGGGCGCCCACCCGGCGATGACGCTCGCCGTCTCGTCGTCGACTCCGATCGCGGTTCCCGCCGCGGCCAGGTATCCCATAACGGTGAGATGCACGCCCGTGTAGCTCTCAGCGACGAGCTGCCAGTTGGGGATGACCCAGCGCCCTGATCGTCCGGTGGTCCGGTACCAGTCGTGTCGTTTATCCGCGGTGACCTCGAGGGGGAACCGTCTGCAGAGTTCCGCCCACGCCTGCGCGCCGTCGATCTCGTATATGCGAGCGCCGGCGGGTGCGTCGACTTGTCGCACGGCGACGCGTTTCCAACCCATGCTGTCTTCGACGAACCACAATTCTGCCGGGGTCCCGTCGAACAGTGCCCGTGTCGAACACCGAACAGACGGATTCGACCACCAGTAACCGGACCAGTTCGCCTTCGGATCGGTCGGACGATCAGCGGCTCGCGCTTCCGCTGCGAGAGTGTGCTCATGCCAGTCGCTCAGGAGTTCTGCAGCCGTCGACTCAAAGGTATCGGGGCTGTCGTCGTCCCGACTCACTATCACCCATTGGTCGGGCTCGGCGAGCGCGGTCGTCCACCACTGCGAGTGTTGGGATCGTGCGATGTGCTCGGCGACTCGTCGAAGCTCATGCCGTACCGGCTCGGTTGTGACGAGGATGTCTTCACCGTCGGGGTCCTGCCAGTAGCGTGCTGTGTCCGTCGCTGCGGCGAGGGCAGAACGGAGTGCAACCTCGGTCACCTCGGGAAGCGGTACTTCGGACAGGCGGTGCGCTACATCGTCGGCAGTGACGACGGTCTGCCGCGCTTCGTCTGCGCCGGGGCCGAACAATACGCTCGAGTCTCGGTCGGGGTCGAGGTGATAGGAGGCCAGAAAAACCGCGGAACCAAACGAGTCGTCATGTGGCTCGGGTCGCCGGATCCGTTCGGCATCCATCACGTAGTCAAGCAGCATCCGTCGTCCGCGTGGCCCCGACAACAACGTATCCGCTGTACTCGTTGTGCTCACTGCCTCAGGCTCCTCGTTTTCCGTCATGACTGTGTGTACCAGTGTGACGACCTATCGGTGTTGTGCGCTTGGGCCACACACCCCGGCGGCCCCAGCGGATCGGGCATCACTCGTCGAACACGAAGGTGGCGCTGCCATCTTCTGGTAGTTCGTGAACGATCACCTCGTTGCCGATACCCGTGACAGCAGACACGAAAGTGGTCGTCTCCCTGTCGATCCCGACGAGCCAACTGATCCCGACACCCTGCTGACGGGGTACTCGACGGAAGACCGATTCACCCCCTTCTATAGCCGCTCCCGGGTGCAACGATCGGGCTGTGTCCAACACCGCTTGCCGCACGGCACCGAGGTCGATCAGGTCATCGTCAGGTCCGATGTGTGACGGCTGTAAATACGTCAGAGCGAACGGCAGACGGATCATCACCTTGGGCTCGGGCGCGGACCCCTGCACCGGAACAAAGTAGAAGCCCCACCCCCGTGGGGAGGGTGGGGCTTCCTTCGGTCCGGCGCTCACGCACAGCGGGAGGGTGGTGGACATGCCGGACCGACGACACGGCAGGGAGTCAAGCTGCCGCGCCCAAGCGCTGACCTGAAGGAATGCGCCTGAGATCGTGGTTACGAGAACCATCAAACCAGACAAACTGGACGCATGTTCAGTAATCGAGAGATTCGACCCCCGCACGTCAGAAAGATCTCACTGCACCCGATAGGTTTCACTGCGGACAGGATCCACCAACCGCCGCATGACCTCGTACGCGCGGTCCGGATCCGTGTACGGCGGAATCATCATCAAAACGAGTTGACGACCATAGATGTCGTCGAGATACATCAAATCGTGGGGCTGGCCAGGGTACGGACCCCGCACTTCCAGTCCGTCGACCTCGTCGATACGACGCTGCGCGCTGCTGATCGTGTTCCAGTCGAACGCAACCCGCGCGATCGGCCCCAACCTCAGCGAAAGTGCGGATATCAGATCGTGAAGCTCCGCCGTGACGTTCGTGGTCCACGGGAACCACGCGCCGTCAACCGATGCCTTGACGGCACCTTGCCCACGAAGCAGGAATCGCGGAGTCCGCGTCGGCGACGGGAAAGGTTGCCCGACATGGCGCTGCGGCGCTTCCATTGCGTAGTCGAGAGTGCTGATGTGCGCCATGACGAGGCTCCTTGACGGAGGATTCGTGGAACCGTCAGGCAGAGGTGCCCGGTCGTGGGTTCCATACCTTCAGACTACTCCGCTGCGCAATCCCGACTACGCATCGACGGAAATGATCACGCCGGTGTCGCCGTACGGGAACGGACCATTACCGATGTGACCGAGAGTGTTGAAGAATTTCGAAATAGGCACCATCACACCGTATTTCGCTTTGACTTTGCTGCGGATCTCGTCGAATTCTGCTCCACCGCTCACCAACTGAGCGGTCCCGGTGACCGGCGACGCACCGTCGGCAACCTTTCCGCGGTTGTTGCACGGCACCACGCTGACGCGTGGGTTGTTCCGCAGACGCTTGGCCTTACCCGACTTCGAGGAAGTCCAGAAGCCGATACGTCCGTCAGGCAGAGGCACGACCCACGTCGGCGTGGCTACGCCGTCACCGCTCTTACGGAATGTGGTGACCGAGATCGTCTTCTCTTCGCCCAGGGACATGAAACGAGCGTATGCCTCCACAACCTCCACGACCATGCACGCGAATGAATTTTCTCTACCCCAGGAGTTTCAAAACGGACAATTATCCGGACGAAGGTGAACAACAGGTGCCGAGTGGTGGAAATGTCGCGGAACGACCACGTCTGAGGTCGATTTGAGGCCCGGAGGTGTTGGAACATGACTTCTCGTGAATGCGGAACTCATCGTTCTCCTCGTCGTCGTCGTAACCGCTCTGGGGTTCGACTTCACCAACGGTTTTCATGACACTGGCAACGCTATGGCCACGTCGATTGCAACCGGCGCCCTCAAGCCCAAGGTGGCAGTCGCTCTGTCTGCTTCCTTGAACCTGGTCGGAGCTTTCCTCTCGGTAGAGGTTGCTGCCACCGTGGCCAAGGGCGTGGTGAACCTCGGAAATGTGGGTGGCCAAGCGCTGCTCACCATCGTCTTCGCCGGCCTTGTCGGCGGCATCATCTGGAACCTGGCAACGTGGTTGCTCGGCATCCCCTCGAGTTCCTCACACGCGCTGTTCGGCGGACTGATCGGCGCCGCCATCGCGTCCCTCGGAATGAGCGGTGTCGCCTGGAGCGGCGTCCTCAGCAAGGTTGTCATCCCCGCAGTTCTCGCGCCCGTCGTGGCCGGCTTGGTTGCCGCGGCCGGCACCTGGCTCATCTACCGCATCACCTCCAACGTCGGAGAAGAAACCAAGGACAAAGGTTTCCGACTCGGCCAGATCGGTTCGGCTTCACTCGTTTCCCTCGCACACGGCACCAACGACGCTCAGAAGACCATGGGCGTCATCTTCCTCGCCCTGGTCGCCCACGGAACCATTTCCGCCGACGCGGACATGCCGTTCTGGGTCAAGCTCACCTGTGCGCTCGCGATCGCTGCCGGAACCTACCTCGGCGGTTGGCGAGTCATCCGCACTCTCGGCAAGGGACTTGTCGAGATTGCCGCACCACAAGGCATGGCAGCCGAAGCATCCTCTGCTGCAATCATTCTCACCTCCAGCCACCTCGGCCTTCCGCTCTCCACCACCCATGTGGCGACGGGTTCCATCATGGGAACCGGTCTGGGACGCAAGGGCGCCGAAGTTCGTTGGGGCGTAGCCGGACGTATGGCGGTCGCCTGGTTGATCACTCTTCCGTCCGCTGCAATCGTCGGCGCTCTGTGCTGGGGACTGGCCGACATCGTCGGCGGCCTGCCCGGTGTCCTGGTCGTCTTCGCCGTGCTCATCGCGTTGGCCGGCTGGATGTACCTGCGCTCCCGCAAGGAGCCCATCGATCCGAGCAACGTCAACGCCGAGTGGGACGGCGGCCTGGTGCCTGCAGAGGTCCCCGGTCCGGACGCCCGCGTCACCACCGACGCCAAAGCCTGAAAGAGGGAATCGACATGGATATCTTGAAAAACACCGTCGACTCGCTCTGGCAGGTCGTACTGGTCGGCCTCCTGCTGGGCGCCGGACTACCGGCGATCTTCGCAATCGGCCTGAAGTCGCTCGACGCCGGACAACGTGGCAGTGGCGGCGGGAGCACTGCCGTCGCGGCTCGCAGTCCGTTGGCCGTGGCAGGCGCAGTGGTGTGCTTCGCGGTCGTGCTCATCGCGATCGTCACCGGAATCCTCTTCATCATGCAGGGCTTCCTCAGCCACACATTCGGCATCGAGATCTTCTGATCCCGTGCGCCCTCACGAGCGGAAAGACATCACCGTGACTGCACCGACTCCATCCCTTCCTCAATCCATTCTTGACTGGCTTCGCGCCGGCTACCCCGAAGGCATACCGCCCAAGGACCGCATTCCGCTTGTCGCATTGCTACGACGCAAACTCTCGGACGCGCAAATTCGAGACATTGCCATCGGCGCTGCACTCGCAGAACTGAGCGACGTCAACAGCGACCAGGTGATCTCGAGCGACGAGATCAGCGCTCAGATCGCCGATCTGACGAGCCAGACTCCCTCGGACGAGGACATCGCGCGCGTTGCCTCCGTCCTTGCTGCCGCCGGTTGGCCCCTCGCTGATCTCGACAACCACTGAAGCTCGATTCGTTGAGTCTTCCACCACTTCTGGCTTCGATACTCGGCTGGCTGCGTGCCGGGTATCCGAACGGTGTGCCGGAGCAGGACTACGTCCCTTTGATGGCCCTGCTCCGGCGACAACTGTCCGACGACGAGATCGCCGTTCTTGCTGACGATCTCGTCGCCGGCTTTCCGCTTCCGGTCGATCCGATCGACTTTCCCGGTTCGGTCGATCAGATCGACATCGGCGTCCTCATCACCAAGGTCACCGACGATATTCCGCACGAATCGGACGTCGCTCGGGTACGTGAACACCTGATTCGTGGAGGTTGGCAAATCGTGGCACAACCTCCGGTCGACGACGCCTGACGGCATTACGGTAAATCGGACCACTTTGATAACGAACCGGTAACGGTGCCGTCGAGGTCAATACAGACCACTTAGTGTCATAAGGAATTCCGCGCCTCGGGGGGCTCGGTCGGATTTCGGTGTGCAAGCACCTTTGGGGCGGGAGTGATACATGCACGAGGCTCACACAGATTTGGCGAAGAACCCAGATACTTCGAACCCGGATCTTTCGAGAAACCGTATTTCGAAACGAATCAAGCGTCGGATCCTGGGCCTCGCCGCGACAGCACTCGCACTCCCCCTGACCGCAGGCCTGATCAGCGGATCGGTAGCGACCGCAGCGCCCGCGCGTACCGCCCCGGCCGGTGGCTACGAGGAAGTGTTCGTAGACTCGTCGATGGGACCGATCAAGGTTCAGATCCAGTGGGCTTCGCGCGGCGGCAACGCGGCGCTCTATCTTCTCGACGGTCTACGAGCACGCGACGACCGAAACGCATGGAGTTTCGAGACCAACGCTCTCGAGCAGTATCGCGGCGACAACGTCACCCTGGTCATGCCGGTCGGCGGGCAGTCCAGCTTTTACTCCGACTGGTATGCGAACAGCAATTTGAATCGCCAGCCGGTCACGTACAAATGGGAAACCTTCCTCACCCAGGAACTTCCCGCCTATCTGGAATCGCGCGGCGTCTCCCGAACCAACAACGGTGTGCTCGGATTGTCCATGGGTGGCAGCGCGGCACTGACGCTCGCCGCCTATCACCGCGATCAGTTCAAGTTCGCCGGTTCGCTCTCGGGATACCTCAACATCTCAGCTCCAGGCATGCGTGAGGCGATCCGTGTGGCCATGGTCAGCGCCGGGTCCTTCAATGTCGATGCAATGTGGGGACCGCCGTGGAACCCCGCTTGGCTCCGCAACGATCCCTTCGTGTTTGCACCCGAACTGGCTGGGCTCTCGCTGTACATATCCGCTGCGAGCGGCCTACCCGGCCAGTTCGATCAACCGCGTCGGCCCGTCGACTTCGTGAATACCGGTAGTGCCATCGGGCTCGAGGCCCTTGCCTTGATGAACTCACGGGCATTCCAACTGCGCATGAACTCCCTGGGAATTCCGGCAACGTACAGCTTCCCGGCCAACGGCACTCATTCGTGGCCGTACTGGGGTGCAGAACTGTGGAAGGCCCGAGGCCAGATCCTCGACACCCTGAACGCTTGGTGAACTGACAACGACTCGATCACCGACAACCGCAGGCCCCGACCGATATTCGTTCGGGGCCTGCGTCGTTCGAATTCAGAGCGCGGCAAAGAGATCCACGGTATTGCCGTCGGGATCGAGAAGAACGGCGTAACGCTGCCCCCACACGGCATCGAACGGCGCCTTGTGTCCGGGGAAGTCGGCTGTGATGCGCTGATACGCCTCGTCGACTGCAGCGGGTGTCCCGAAATCGAAGGCCAAAGCGACGGGGTGTCGACCTTCCCCGACAGCGAAGTCCGGATCGAAGCTCGTGATGGTGGACAGCGCGTCCCAGGCCAGCCGAAGCCCACTGTCGAAAGTGAACTCCACGTGTGGAGCGTCAGCGGGTGTTTCCGGAATGTCGAGCCCGAGGGTTCGGTAGAACGCGAGGGAACGCGCGAGATCGTTGGTGACGATTCCGACGAGATCGAGTCTCGGAGAGACGGACACGGTATTTCTCCTGTTTCGGGTCGAGAAGTGATCGGCGAGTGTGTGACGATGATCTGATGACCGGCACTGACACCCTCGCTCTTGACGGTAGTCGGACGGTAGCGTCGAGTCTTGAACAAAACGGCCACACCTATGTCGAGACTTGGATCACCGGTTCGGCCGGCCTCTTCAGTTGCACGTGGAAAAGCACTACCGACCCCCATGCGCCCACGGAAGCAAAGCGGATTCTTCCCGATCTCTGCGCAGACTTCATCGTCGACAGCACCGGAAAGTCGTGGCTCGTCGGACCTGCCACCGGTGCCGATCTGGTTTCGGTCGCCGCCGGTACAACCATGTGGGGCATCCGGATCAATCCACCGGCTCTGCGGAGCCTGCTCGGCACAGCTGCCGATGCGGTGCAGGATTCGAAGATCGCCATCGACGACATCCTCACTTCCAGACAAGCGCGGGTACTTGCCGACGCCCTGCGCCACGAGGCAGTCGACGCACAACTACTGGGCCAGTTGTGGCGCGGACTGGAACCCGACCACGGAATCGAGCGTGGTTACTCCGCGCTCATCTCCTCCCCTTCCACGCCGATACGAGAGATTGCTGCAGACCTCGGTGTTTCCGAACGTCATTTCAGACGATCGATCACGTCAGCGGTCGGGCTGTCCCCCAAACTGATTCAGAAGGTGCAACGAATGCAGGACGTGTTGACTCTCAGCCGCGGCGCAAAACTCACGCTGTCGTCGCTGGCCGGTCGCGCCGGCTACGCCGACCAAGCCCACCTCGCACGCGATACGCGTGCACTGGCAGGTCTGACACCGACTCAGCTACTGCGCGAGCACCGGTAACGATGAGCGAAGATCTGTTCGCCGCCCTCGATCACCTGGCTGCCACGTCAGCTGTCGTGATCGATCGCCCCCGAGGGTCGGCACACCCGCGGTACCCCGATGCGATCTATCCGCTCGACTACGGCTATCTCGACGGCACGGTCAGCGCGGACGGCGACGGGATCGATCTGTTCCGAGGCTCGGCCGTCGGCAACGGTGTTGTCGCCGTGGCCGTTGTTGCCGACATCGTCAAGAAGGACGTGGAAGTCAAGATCCTTCTCGAATGTACTGCGTCTGAAATCGACACTGCCACAGCATTTCTCCGCGACGTTCTAGGTCTCGGTGCCACTGTCTTGCGGCGCGCCGTCAGCTGAGTTCGTCGAATCGCGGAACAAGATGCTCCGCAACCCACTTCGCTTCCTCGATCAGAGGCCAACCTGCCAGGATCAGTGCAGTCAAACCGGTTCGGCTGCGAAGCGTGCGTACCGAGTCCGTGATCGAATCCGGATCGCCGACGTAGTACACGGCCGATGACCCGGTGCCGAAGATGTCGAGGGGTGACCACGCCGTGATACCCGCGTACAGCCCGTCACCGACGTACAACTCCTCCGGTTCCGGAAGTCGGCCGGAGGCAATCTTGTCCGCCCAACCCTGTCGCTGAGCGTCGCGGGCGGTGAAGGTCTTGAGGTCTTGCTTCCCCTGAGTACGACGACGCACTGCGTTGTCCAAGACATGAGCGATCTGCTCGACGCCCGTCTTCTCGAACAACGAACGGAACCGGTCGTGCGCCTGCGCCTTGGTGGGGCGAACGATCACACCGGTGAGCGCACCGAAGTCGGTGAACTCGCGCCCGGCTGCCTCCGCCGCCGCCCGTGCGGCAGAGAATTTGTCTTCGATGAACGCAGTCTCGCGCAGCATCGCCAAGTAGGTGTCGAGCACCTTGCCTGAATTCGCCAGGCCTGCAGGCGAATCACCGGTACCCCACAGCGGAACCTGATGCCCAGCGGGCGCATCGATACGCAGTGGTGTGTTGGGAAAGTTCGACTCCGTGCCTTCGGCGTAGATGCGGCGGAAGTCCGCCCAGTACTGCTCCCCCAACTCGTAACGCTCGTCGTGGGGCACGTTCATGTCGTACTTGGTCAGGATGTTCTCGCGTCCGTTGACCGAGTTGATCAACAGTCGGCCGCCGCTGAAGGCGTCGAAAGTCAATGCCTTCTCCGCCAGCAGTCGCGCCGGCGTCATGTTCGCGTAGACGGCGACGAGGAACTTCATGCGCGTGGTGTGCGCTGCCGCCCACGTCGCCGAGATGAACGGATCGTTCGGCCAGGTGGCAACAAGCGCACCTTCGAATCCGCCGTCGTCGATGGTCTTCGCGAGCTCGATCTGCCTGGCCCCGTCCACGGGGAACAGCCCACCGGGGCTCCACGGGTAGTCCCCGTCTGCCTGGGTGAGATACCAGAATGTCTTGATGCCCATCAGTTCTGCACTCCAGCCGGCAGGTCGAACGATTCGATTCGGGCACGTGAGCGGATGGTGTCCGCATTCACGCTGTAGAGCGCGTCGAGGTATGCGACCGCGAAAGAACCGGGGCCCGAGGCATTTTCCTCGGCGATCTCCGATGCCACGGCAACATGCGTGTGCGCGGCAACCAATCCGTCCAGCGCGGTCGACGTGACGGCGAGGTAGGCGGCGACAAGACCGCCCAGAGAGCAACCGGTACTGGTCACGCGCGGCAACAGTGCGCTGCCACCGGAGACTCGGATGCCCCGGGTGTCACCGCCCGCATCGCGGCCGACGATGTAGTCGACCGGTCCGGATGCCGACACGGCATCCGCATGCTTCAAGAGTGACAGAGCGGCGGGCACTGCGTCGGCGGAGTCGGAGGCACTGTCGACGCCGCGGGTGTCACCGCCGAGTCCCGCAAGCGCGATGATCTCCGACGCATTCCCCCGGATTGCGCTGGGGTGAAAGCGCAGCAGATCCACAGCGATACCGCTCCGCCAGGGTAGTCCGCCGACACCGACGGGATCCAAAACCCATGGCGTACTGGCAGTTCGGGCCGCTTCTGCTGCTATCAGGAAGGCTTCGGCTGTCCCGTCGTCCGGCGTTCCGAGGTTGACGAGCACTCCCCCGGCGATGGCAGCGAACCCACCCGCTTCGTGGACGTTGTCGATGTGAGCGTTGCTTGCGCCGGCGGCGAGCAGAACATTGGTCAAGAAGTTCGCAGAAACGATGTTGGTCAGCGACTGGACGAGCGGTACCTGATCGCGGAGTGCGTCGATCGCCGACGCGACGGTTTCGACAGAGACAGTGTCAGACATGAGAATTCCTTCAGGACGGGAGGTAATTGAGGACTGCGGCGATTCAGGACCGCGGACATCGAACATCCGCAAGCGCGCCGCCGGGCTCACCGCCGACAACCATCGGCAAAGTCGGATCTGCAGTCCATTCCTCCAACGAGCCGTCATAGACCTTGACGTCCTCATAGCCGCCGCGGATCAGTGCGAGTGCTGTCAGGCACGCCGAAACTCCACCGCCGCAATAGATCACGACAGGTTCAGCGACGGCTGGTAGAACGTCAGCAGATTTCGACCGAACATCGTCCGCCGGAAGCATCCGGGCATCGGCGTCGAGAAGACCCTTCGCAGACAGATTCACACTTGACGGAATATGTCCGCGTCGCGAATATCGCGTCTTCTCCGTTCCCTCGTACTGCTCAGGCGCCAGCGCGCACACCAGCGTTCCGGCTCCTTCTCCTGAGGACAGTGAGGCAACGCGAGGTAGATCGACCCACAGGCCAAGGTCCGTCACACTCCAACGCTTCGACGCCGACGTGTGGGTGACGTCGTCGCCGCTCGCGAGGGCGAAGCCGCATCGAGTCCATTCGGCGAGGCCACCGTCGAGGACCCTTGCTTCGATGCCGGCGTTGCGAAACACCCACCAGAGCCGTGATGCCCAAGTGGTCGAACCCTGGTCGTAGATCACGATTGTCGCACCCGGTTCGATACCACTGGATTGGAGATCGGACATCAACTGCTCCGTTGACGGGCGTGTGAAATGCAGCGCCGCTTCCCTTTCGGAGAAGACGTCCATGAGGTCGACGTGTCGGGAACCCGGGATGTGCGAGGAAACCCAGCCGTCGTACCCGGACTCCGGGCGATAGTCGCCGTCAAATCGCGCGGGAGGAAAATGAACCGTCGCGTCGAGCACAGCGACGCCTCCCTCGCGCAGCATCGCGTCGAGTTCAGCAGCACTCACCAGCGGCGACGCGGTCTCTCCAGCCACTTCAGACCCTCTCCCTCGGAAACGAACAAGCACGAACCTAAATGAGTACTAGCGTATACGCAAGTACTCACTCGTCGCCGATGGCATAATCGAACGCGCTCTACTTGCATGCACAGGAATGAGGACACATGGATCTCGACGCCGATACGAGCACCACCGATCTGCTGGTGCCGGAGGCTGCGCTGGGCCGGTCCGATCAGACCTCGCGGCAGTACCTGCGCCTGCGAGCCGACATCCTGGCCGGCAAGTTCCCCCAGGGCTCTCCGCTGCACGAGACTCAATTGTGCGAATCGTACGGCGCATCGCGTACCCCGATCCGCGAGGCACTCAACTGGCTCGCGCACGACGGTCTACTCGAACGAGCCGCCCGCGGTTTTCGTGTCCGCTCCGGCACTCCCGAGGACGTCATCGAAATCTACGCAGCGCGGGTTGCCCTCGAATCGGAAGCCGCCGGCGCCGCCGCACTCCGCCACAGCGATCTCGACCTTGCCCGCCTGGACGGATTGCACGAGTTCTGCTGCACTGCAACAGAAGGCACCGAGGTTCGTGCCGGAAACTTCAAGTTTCACGAGGCCCTCTGGCAGGCCGCCCACAATTCCACGATCACCTCATTGCTGATCCGCCTCACCACCCAACTGCGAATCTACGACAGCGGCCCGCCGTCGAACTACGGCGAACCTGACCTGCTCAATTCGGAGCATCAAGAGATCCTGAACGCCATCCGCGCCCGGGACGAATCGTCCGCACGTGGTCACATGCGCAACCATCTCGAGCGCAGCCGCGACCAACGAATAAGGATGTTCGCCAGCCGCTGACTTCAGACAGCCCAGATTTCTGCACGCCGACGCCTGCGCCGCCGTCGCTCAGACGGGGAGCGTGCCGGTCTCGACGTCGTACACGCTCTCGGCCGGGCTCGACATCACTCGATCCGCCATCTCCTGCTTGAGCTCTGTCAGCCGTGACTCGTCTTCGGCCGTCCGGTCGGACTTACGGGACAGAGTGATGAACTCGTCGACGACGAACCCCTCCCGAACAGTCAGCGTGACGCTCGCGCCGCGATAGGTGATCCGAAATACGTACAGCGCGAGCTTGTTTCCACGTTCACGCCTGGCCAAGGAACTGTCAACGGTGTACCGCCCTTCGGTCACCGCGCGCGTGACCAACTCGAACGAATCGCGCACTCCTGGTCCGCCGTGTGCGGTGGTGACGACCAGCTCGCGACGCTCGACGGAGCCTTCCCCGCCGAGCACACCGAGAGCGCGCTCGAGAACCTTGTAGGCATGGGCCACGCCGCCCGGGGCCTGCGGACCGTGATAGCGGAGGGCGTCCTCGTACGTGAAGTCGAGCGTCGTCCCGTGATCGGTCACGGTGAGCGTGGTGGTCATGATGGGCGTCCTTGCCGGTCAGTGCTGGCGGTCGATCGGATTGATCCGCGAGACGATGAGCGGATCGATCGGGGTGAAAGGAAAGTGCGGCAGATCCCGTTCCGGAACACCGAACGAGGCCGAGAGAACGCCGCGTGAGAACGCGGAAGCCGTTGCACGGTAGCCTATGTCGCCCGGTGTCGGCTGGTCGAAGAAGATGAGGAAATTGATGTCCTCGTCACCTAGAACCTCGATATGATGGGGATAGGCACGCGGAACGAAATACACCTGACCGGGCTCCAGTAGGTAGGTGTCGAGCGAACCGTCCGGATCGAGGACCGTCATCCGCCCGTGACCACGATGCACGTATCCCATTTCGGCAGTGACGGGATGCCAGTGTGGCTCACGCATTCCACTCTCGCGAATAGTCAACGAGTACATCGAAAGATCCTCCAGCGCCGCCCAATACTGCTTTCGCGCCACTTTCGCCTGTCCGTACGGATATGCGAGAGGCGCGATCTGGCCTTCGAGATCGAAGAGATGCGCGTTGGGAAGGCCGGCGGTATCGGGAACGACGGCGGCGCCGTCCCGCCGAACTATCTGGGACGCATCGGCTCTACCGAAGACGTCGAAGGCCGATGCGGCGAGATCGTACGTATTGCCGAGCACCGCGTTCGACATTGCGCTGACGCTACTCTGCAACGAAAAGTGCTGCGGCAGAGAAGTACGCAGGGCGGCGATGATCTCCGCCTCCTCCTCTCCGACATTCTCGATGTGATAAATCGCGCCGGATTCGACGTGATACATCTGCCCCGCTCGCACCACGAAACTGGCGAACTCGTCAGCATTGCCCAACATCGAGACGAGCACGGTTCCGCTGGTGACGTAGGCGATCTGGTTCGCGTTGACGTTCCATTGTGGTTCACGGATCGCGCCGGGACCGAGAACAATTCGTTTGATCGACAGACCGGACAGGATCGGCAACGAACTCGTGTCGAGCTGCGAGATCGACCCGAGTTCGTTCTCGAAGACACTGGGGCCATTGCGTAGTGAGGCAACGTGTGTAGACATGGCAATTTTATCCTTCCCACTCTGGTCCTTTCGACTCCGCTCCCTTCCGCCTCGCTGACGTCAGTCCTCGATGAACGCGAGAATGTCCTGGTCCAGTGTCTTCTGATATGAGCCGTAGATACCGTGAGGTGCGCCCGGATACACCTTCAGCGTGCCCTTCTTCACCAGCTTGATCGCCTTCTCGGCCGCTGCGCCGATCGGCACGATCTGATCGTCGTCGCCCTGAGCGATGAGGAACGGAACGTCGATGGCTTCGAGATCGGAGGTCTGGTCCGTCTCCGAGAATGCCTTGACGCAGTCGTAGGCCGCGGCGAGGTTGACCAACATACCTTGCCGCCAGAAGTCGTCCTTCGCCCCTTGCGAGACGTCGGCACCTTCGCGGTTCGCGCCGTAAAAGCTCTCGCTGAGATCCTTGTAGAACTGCGATCGGTCTCGCAGAACTCCCTCACGGATGCCGTCGAAGACCTCGATCGGTGTGCCTTCGGGGTTGCCGTCCGACTTGACCATGATCGGCGGTACGGCGCCGGCGGTGATCACCTTCGCCACGCGCCCTTTGCCGTGCTGCGCCGCGTACCGGACCACTTCCCCGCCGCCGGTCGAATGGCCAACCAGGACCAGGTCTTTCAGGTCGAGTGTGTCGATCAGCTCAGCCAGGTCCTTGGCATATGTATCCATGTCGTTGCCGGTGTACGTCTTCGACGAGCGACCGTGTCCTCGACGATCGTGCGCGATGGTCCGGTATCCGGCGTCGGCGAACAACTTCATCTCGACCTGCCACGCGTCAGAACTCAGCGGCCACCCGTGGCTGAGGACGATCGGCCGGCCGACGCCGTGCTCGGTGTAGTAGATCTCGGTTCCGTCGGAGGTGGTGATGTAGGGCATGCTCTGCTCTTCTCTGTCGAGTCGTGGACTGAGATCCGGACACGGTGCCCGGTTTCCTCACTCTGCGAGTGCCCACTACGGGGGCAGTCGACTCATCGATCGACAGAAATGTGCGTGGGGGCAGAAGACTCCGGCCCGACACCACGAAGCGTGGTGCCGGGCCGGAGCCTTCAGTCAAAGGGAAACGATCAGTAATCGTCCTCCGTGTAGACGATCATCCCGCGCAGATTCTTTCCTTCGAGCATGTCGGCGTACCCCTCGTTGATCTCCTCGAGCTTGTAAGTCTTGGTCACCAACTCGTCGAGTTTGAGTGCGCCGCTTCGGTAGTGATCGAGCAACTTGGGAATCTGGGACCGTGGCCCTACCCCGCCGAAGATGGCTCCCTGCAAACGCTTCTGCAGAAGGGTCAGCTCGAAGAGGCTGAGCGTCACCTGCGAATCTGCGTAATGCCCCATTCCGACGACCACGACCTGGCCACCCTTGCCCGTCGCGCTGAGCGCGGGCTGAATGATGTCGCCGTGAATCTCGCCCACGGTGATCACGGTGACGTCGGCCATCTTGCCCCAGGTGATCTCGCCGATCACCGGTAGCGCTTCCTCGAGGGAGGCAAAAGTGTGTGTGGCGCCGAATTCCTTTGCCTTGTCGCGCTTGAACTCGACGGGATCGATCGCGATCACAAATCGTGCTCCGGCGGACGCCGCACCCTGCACCGAGTTGATTCCGACGCCGCCGACGCCGACGACCACCACCGTGTCGCCGACCTTGGCTCCACCGATTGCGGTGGCCGATCCCCAACCGGTGGCAACACCGCAGCCGAGCAAGGCCGCCTTGTCGAGCGGGATGTCCTTCTCGATCTTGATCACCGACGCCTCGTTGACGGTCACGTACGGCGAAAATGTTCCGAGCAGGCACATCTGGATGACCGGCTCGTCGTCGAGGGTGACGCGGTACGTCTTGTCGGAGATCGCCTGCCCGGTCAACAGGCCGGCTCCTTCGTCGCAGATGTTCTGCAGACCCTTCGCACAGGACGGACAACGTCCGCACGCCGGGATGAAGGCGAGAACCACGTGGTCGCCTTCTTCGACGCTCGCGACACCCGGTCCGACCTTCGTCACCACTCCGGCGCCTTCGTGCCCGCCCAGGGCCGGGTAGAAGGGCAGCGGGCTGGCGCCCGTACGCAAATGTTCGTCCGAATGGCACAGCCCCGATGCGGCGAGTCGGACCTGCACCTCACCCGAGACCGGGTCCCCCAGCTCGACCTCTTCGATCTCCCACGCCTGACCTGGCGCCTTGACTACCGCTGCCTTGACCTTCACCTGCACTCCTCGAAATTCTTCGTGATGCACGGACGACGAAAGAACGCGCCGGCATTTGTGTCGCCGATCACACTCCATGTACGAGTGTGCCTGAAGTAGCCCGAGAATACCGTCGGTCCGTGTGCCTTTTTGGTAGCCGCCTCTACCAGAAAGGCGCACGGCTAACATGGACACAGTGGCCAAGGGAACTCGCAAGACCAGAACTCGCAGCAGTACTCCCGAGCGAGGCGAGTCCGGTCCCGTCGCCGGCACTTTTCCGATCGATACCGGGACGTGCGAACTAGTCCGCGATCAGTACTCCGACGACAGCTGGATCATCCAGATCAACGGAGTGCCCAGTTCCCACGTGAACGTCGCGGATCCCACGGTGCTCGATTTCGAGTACATGCGGTGGATCGCGCATCTGGTCGATTCCGAACGTGACAAGGCCGAGCGCCTGCGGGTGCTTCATCTCGGCGGTGGCGCCTGCTCCATGGCCAGATACTTCGCCGCCACCTACCCTGACGCGCGTCAAGTGGTGGTCGAAATCGACGGTGCTCTGGCGGAACTCGTACGCGATTGGTTCGACCTCCCGCGCGCGCCTCTTCTGCGCATCCGCGTCGGAGAAGCCCGCGCCGTCACCGAAACTCTCACCGAGTCCACCCGGGACATCGTGATTCGAGATGTCTTCGCCGGCAGCACAACTCCGACACCACTGACGACGGCGCAATTCACCACCCACGTACGACGCGTGCTCGCACCGGGCGGCATCTACATCGTCAACTGCGGCGACACCCCGGATCTTCAGGGCGCGCGCAGCGAGGCCGCAACCATCGGTGCGCAGTTCGAACACATGGCGATCATCGCCGATCCCGCGATGCTCAAGGGCCGTCGCTACGGCAACATGATCATCGCGGGCAGCGACGTACCGATCGGCGGGCAACCCGCGCTCGCGCGCGAGCTACTCGGCGGAGGAGTTCCCGCCCACGTGTGGCAGGACGCCGAAGTCCGCAAGTTCGCCGCGAATGCGCCGGTTCGCCAAGACTGAGCAAAAACGCTACTCCCCGCCGAAGACCCTCTCCACCACTGCTTTTGCCCGACGCGTGATGCGCAGGTAATTGTCGAGGAACTCCCCTGCGTCGTCGCCGTATCCAGCGACCTGCGCCACCGCCGCGAGAACACGGCCCGGGCCGGGAAGCTGATCGGTCGGCTTCCCCCGCACCAGAACGAGGCAGTTGCGTGCCTTCGTCGCGGTGATCCAGGCGTCACGCAGCAGTTCGACGTCACCTTCGCTGAGCAGTTCCGCGGCGCCGATGGCGTCGAGAGTCTCGAGGGTCGACGTGTTGTGCAGCGACTCGATCTTGTCGGCATGGCGCAGCTGCAGCAGTTGCACAGTCCACTCGATGTCGGCCAGACCGCCGCGACCCAGTTTCGTGTGCGTCGCCGGATCGGCTCCGCGCGGGAGCCTTTCGGAATCGACTCGCGCCTTGATGCGCCGGATCTCGCGCACCGCCGCATCACTGACGCCGCCCTCGGGGTAGCGGGTCTTGTCGATCATGTGCAGGAACCGCAGTCCCAGTTCAGGATCACCGGCAACCGGGTGCGCACGAAGCAGCGCTTGAATCTCCCACGCCTGAGCCCACTTCGCGTAGTACGCGTCGTAGGACTCGAGAGTGCGCACCATCGGACCGTTACGGCCTTCCGGACGCAATCCGGTGTCGACTTCGAGCGGCGGATCGGTACTCGGTGCCCCGAGGAGCTTGCGGACCTTGTCGGCAATGCTGTTGGCCCACTTGACCGCAACGGTCTCGTCGACGCCCTCGCGGGGTTCGCACACGAACAGAACGTCCGCATCGGATCCGTAGCCGAGTTCCCCGCCGCCCAATCGGCCCATGCCGATGACGGAGAAACTGGCGGGAGCCTCGGTCCCGAGTTCGGTGACGCTGGCCTTGATCACCGCGGAGAGCGATGCATTGAGCACCGCGGCCCACACCGAGGACAGCGCCTTGCAGACTGCAGGAACATCGAGCATGCCGAGGATGTCGGCCGAAGCGATGCGCGCAAGCTCGTGTCGCCGCAGCGAGCGGGCCGCAGCAACAGCACGATTGGGATCACTGTGTCGGCCGGAGGCGGTGAGGATTCCGCGAGCCACATCCTCGGGCTTCGGCTCGACCAGGCGCGGCCCGCTCGGTGAATCCGCGAACAAACGGATCACGTCGGGAGCCTTGATGAGCAGGTCGGGTAGGTACGCCGACGAGCCCAGCACGGTCATCAGACGCTCGGCCACCGCAGCCTCGTCACGGAGCAGGCGCAGGAACCACGTCTGGTCGACGAGCGCGTCCGAGAGCCTGCGGTAAGCGAGCAGCCCGGCATCGGGATCCGGTGTGTCCGCGAGTGATTCGAGCAGAGTCGGCAACAGGAGCGCTTGAATGCGACCCTTGCGTGAAGCGCCACTCGTCAGTGCAGTCAGATGCCCGAGAGCATGCTCGGGTGCCGTGTAACCGAGAGCGGCCAACTGGCGAACCGCGGCTTCTGGCCCCAGGACCAGTGCTTCCTTGTCCATCCGCGCCACCGATTCGAGAAGCGGGCGGTAGAACAACTTGGCGTGCAGGCGGCGAATCCGATGCGAATTCCGCTTGATCTCGGCGCGCAGGACTCCCAGGGAATCCAGACGACCGTCGGGTCGCATGTGCGCGGCGCGGGCCAGCCAACGCAGCGCTTCCTCGTCGTCCGGCGGCGGCAGGGTGTGTGTGCGCTTGAGCTTCTGTAACTGCAGACGGTGCTCGAGCAGACGCAGGAATTCGTACGACGCAGTCAGGTTGGCGGCGTCGTCGCGGCCGACGTATCCACCCGCCGCCAATGCAGTCAGTGCATCGACGGTGCTCTGGACATGCAACGAACTGTCGGCGCGCCCGTGCACCAATTGCAGGAGTTGGACGGCGAATTCGACGTCGCGCAAACTTCCGCGGCCGAGTTTGAGTTCACGCTCACGCAGTTCGGGGGGAACCATTTCCTCGACGCGTCGACGCATGGCCTGGACTTCGGGGACGAAGTCCTCGCGCTCGGAGGCGATCCACACCATCGGGCTCATCGCCTCGGAGTACTGGCGACCGAGCTCCATGTCGCCGGTCATCGGACGAGCCTTGAGCAGTGCCTGGAACTCCCAGGTCTTGGCCCAGCGCTTGTAGTACGTGATGTGGGATTCGAGGGAGCGAACCAATTCTCCGCGCTTGCCTTCGGGCCGCAGCGCAGCATCGACCTCGAAGAATGCGGAGGTACCGATACGCATCATCTCACCGGCAACGCGACTGGCCGTCGCATCGGCCGGTTCGGCGACGAACACGACGTCGACGTCGGAGACGTAGTTCAGCTCGCGCGCACCACATTTGCCCATGGCGATCACGGCGAGCCGGATCGGACAGCTGCCCTCGGGACACACCGTTGCGATGGCCACCGCAAGTGCAGCGGTCAGCGCGGCGTCGGCCAGATCGGAAAGCTGGTGCCCCACAGTCTGATACGGCACCACCGGCTCGTTCTCGACGGTCGCCGCAAGATCAGCCGCAGCCAGCAGCATCAGCTGGTCCTTGTAGCTCTTACGCAGAGCAACAACAGCTTCCGGCCCGGTTACCGTGGCGCGGTAGGTCAATGAACCTTCGGTGGCACCCTCGTCGACAGTTGCACCCACGACCTCGAGCAACGCTGCAGTCGCCTCGTCCTTGGTCGGCAGAGCGGTGCCGTCGAGCAGTTTCCAGCCGATCGGATCCGCGGCCAGGTGGTCGCCGAAGGCCGACGACGCACCCACGAGTGCGAACAAACGGCCGCGCAGGCTCTTGTCCTTGCGCAGGGCCTGATCGAGTTCGCGCCACCCGTCGCCGAGCCCGTCCTTGATCCGCACAAGGGTGCGCAGAGCGAGGTCGGCGTTCGCGGCACGCGACAGCGACCACAAGAGTTCGATGCTCTCGGCGTCGACCCAACCGAGCTGACGCAACTCGTCGGCAGCGGTGGGCTCGACCAGCCCGAGTCGACCCGGTCCTGGAACTGCTGATCTCGCAGCGGGCGGTTTCACCGTCACAGACCGAGGTAGGTCTTGAGCTCGAACGGCGTCACGTGGCTGCGGTATTCCTCCCACTCACGACGCTTGTTGCGCAGGAAGAAATCGAAGACGTGCTCGCCGAGTGCTTCGGCCACGAGCTCCGACTTCTCCATCTCGCGCAGAGCGCTGTCCAAGTTGCTCGGCAGTTCCTTGTAACCCATGGCGCGGCGCTCGGCGGAGGTCAACGACCACACGTCGTCTTCTGCCTCGGGCGGCAAGGTGTAGCCCTTCTCGATGCCGCGAAGACCGGCAGCAAGCAGGACCGCGAAAGTCAGGTACGGGTTGCAAGCCGAGTCTGGGCTACGGATCTCGACGCGGCGCGAGGACGCCTTGTTGGGCGTGTACATCGGGACGCGAATGAGAGCCGATCGGTTGGACGGGCCCCACGACGCGGCAGTGGGTGCCTCTCCCCCGTGGACGAGTCGCTTGTACGAGTTGACCCACTGGTTCGTGACCGCACTGATCTCGTTAGCGTGCTCGAGGATGCCGGCGATGAACGCCTTGCCGGTCTCGGAGAGCTGCATCGGATCGTCCGGATTGTGGAAGGCGTTGGTGTCGCCCTCGAACAGGCTCATGTGGGTGTGCATCGCGGAGCCGGCCTGATCGCTGAACGGCTTGGGCATGAAGCTTGCCCGGACGCCTTCACCGATCGCGACCTCCTTGACGACGTACCGGAACGTCATCACGTTGTCGGCCATCGAGAGTGCGTCGGCGTAGCGCAGATCGATCTCCTGCTGACCCGGCGCGGCCTCGTGGTGGCTGAACTCGACCGAGATGCCCATCGACTCGAGTGCGTCGATGGCGTGGCGGCGGAAATTCGGAGCCGAATCGTGCACGGCCTGGTCGAAGTATCCGCCCGAGTCGGCCGGGATCGGCGGAGTGCCGTCGATCGGGCCGTTCTCCAGAAGGAAGAACTCGATCTCCGGGTGGACGTAGCAGCTGAAGCCCAAGTCGCTGGCCTTGCTCAGCTGGCGACGCAGTACGTGGCGCGGATCGGCCCACGACGGCGAACCGTCGGGCATCGTGATGTCGCAGAACATGCGAGCGGAATGCTGCGCACCGTCCTTGTGCGCCCACGGCAGGATCTGGAATGTCGAGGCGTCGGGCCGAGCGACGGTGTCGGCTTCGGAGACTCGAGAGAATCCCTCGATGGCGGAACCGTCGAATCCGATTCCCTCCTCGAAAGCGCCTTCGAGTTCGGCGGGGGCGATCGCCACCGATTTGAGGTACCCGAGAACATCGGTGAACCACAAGCGGACAAACCGAATGTCGCGCTCTTCCAGGGTACGAAGCACGAATTCTTTTTGGCGATCCATGCACGCGAGACTAAGCAAGCCACGTTAAATCTGTGTTACATCAGTGGTCCCGGTTAACAGAGTGATTGGTCACCATCGAATAGGCGCAGCGTACGGCGTCGCGCCGGTTAACATGTCAGACCCTCTTCCGGAGCCTTCAAGTAAACGAAGTAGTCGACGACGGCATCGTCGACGCAGGAGTTTCCGTCCAGAACCACCGTGTGTTGGGTTCCGTCGAACGTGATCAGAGCAGCGCCCAACTGCTTCGCGAGATCCACTCCGGCCTGATACGGGGTCGCCGGATCCTGCGTCGTGGACACGACGACCAGCTGCGGCAGACCGGCGTCAGCGAGCGCCTGGGGGTCGAGCGCGTGAGGGCTGCCGGTAGCCGGAACGGGCCAGAACGCGCACAGGTCGAGCGGCGCTTGACCCGTCCCGCGGCCGTCGTCGAGGAACGGCGCCGCCTCGCGGTACCGAGTGTCGGATTCGCCGGCCTCGGCGCGGTCGGTGGTTGCCGGATCGTCCACGCAGCGAATGGCGTTGAACGCGTCGTTGATGTTGGAGTAGCTGCCGTCATCCTCACGGCCTTCGTACATGTCGGCGAGATTGAGCAGCGAGTCGCCGCGTCCGTCGGCCAGACTCGACAGACCCCCACGCAGCGGCGTCCACAACTGTGGCGAGTACAGAGCTTGCTGCACGCCCGTGATCGCGTCGGAATAACTCAGCCCGCGCGGATCGGTGGTCTGTGCCGGCTTCTCGATCAACGGATCGACGAGTGCCTGAAAGCGTGCCTGCGCCTGCGCCGGATCATCACCCAGCGGGCAATCCGTTCGCGAGACACAGTCGGCGACAAAGGCGTCGAACGCGCCTTGGAAGCCCTGCCCCTGCAAGACCACTTCGTCGACCGGATCCTGCTCGGGGTCGAGCGCGCCGTCGAGGACCATCGCTCGGACGTTCTGCGGAAAGGTTTCCGCGTACGTGGATCCGAGCCGGGTCCCGTACGAGAACCCGAGGTAGTTCATCTTCGGATCGCCGAGAACGCCCCGAATGACGTCCATATCTCGCACCACCTCGTAGGTACCGACATGAGCGAGGAACTCCGTACCGGTCCGCTCAGCGCACTTGGCGGCGTAGTCCTTGCTGTCCGCCTCGGCGAGAGCGATGCCCTCCGGCGTCATGTCGACGTTGACCTCCGCACGCTCCGCGTCGGTCTCCTCCGGCGTCAAACACCGAACCTGCGGGGTCGACGCCCCGATCCCCCGCGGATCGAAGCCGATCATGTCGAAACGTTCCTGCAATTCGGTGCCCGAACCCGAGGTCGCCATCGACAGCCCGGACCCACCCGGCCCGCCGGGGTTCAGCAACAGTGAGCCGATGCGGTCGCCGGTTGCCTTCGAACGCGAGATCACCACCTTCGCGGTGTCGCCGTTCGGATTCGCGTAGTCGACGGGAACGCTCACCTCGGCGCAGTCGATCCCACGCCCCAGCGGCGCAGTTCCTTCTTCGACAAATTGGTCGCACGAACCCCAGTCGAGCGTCTGCTCGTAGAATTTCTCGAGGCCGGACGGCACCGCGGACGCGGCAGAACCAGCAGGTTCCACTGATTCGGGCGTGCCTTCCGAACTGGTGCAACCGACAACCAACACGAGCACTGCTGCGCTTCCGGCGAGGGCACCGGAGAGGCGAACGAACTTCGACATGCCATCGATGGTGCCAGGAAACCGCGATAGCCAGCGGTTCGCCTCGTCTCGGCACCTACCTGATACGCGCGCGGTGATGTGACCCATTGCACCCCGTCAACTATTCGTGTCGGCGATGTCCGGTGGCAGACTGAACACGTCATCACCCACACCCGGGGACCCGAAGGCGATCAACGCTCAGGGCCTCGAGGCCAGAAAGGGACAACGATGTCCGAAACACCTCTCTACGGTTCTGTACCCAGTGCAGTTTCTGTACCCACTGCAAGCTCTACCGATGCACCGAAGCGTAAGACGCGCATTCACCACCTCGCCGAGATGAAGCAGAACGGCGAACGCTGGTCGATGCTCACCGCTTACGACTACTCCACGGCACGCATCTTCGAAGACGCAGGCATCCCGGTGCTGCTCGTCGGCGACTCTGCCGCCAACGTCGTCTACGGCTACGACACCACCGTGCCGATCACCGTCGACGAACTGCTCCCGCTCGTGCGTGGCGTCGTTCGCGGCGCGCCGCACGCACTCGTCGTCGCCGACCTCCCCTTCGGCACCTACGAGGGTTCCGCCGAGCAGGCCCTGGCGACTGCCACACGGTTCATGAAGGAAGGCCTCGCGCACGCCGTCAAACTCGAGGGCGGTGAGCGGATGAGCAAGCAGATCGCGGCAATCACCTCGGCCGGCATCCCCGTCATGGCACACGTCGGATTCACCCCGCAGAGCGTGAACTCGCTCGGCGGATTCCGCGTCCAGGGTCGTGGCGACGCGGCCGAGCAACTTGTGGCGGACGCCATTGCAGTCCAGGAAGCCGGGGCGTTCTCCGTCGTCATGGAAATGGTTCCGGCCGAGATTGCGGGCCAGGTCAGCCGCAAACTCACCATCCCCACCGTCGGCATCGGGGCCGGTTCCGAATGCGACGCTCAGGTACTCGTCTGGCAGGACATGGCGGGTTACACGAGCGGTAAGACAGCCAAGTTCGTCAAGCGTTTCGGTAACGTCGGTGACGAACTGCGTTCCGCAGCCGCAGCCTATGCATCAGAAGTTCGCACTGGCGCTTTCCCGGCCGCAGAACACAGTTTCTGATCCGAGACCGGCGAACGCCGCCTGTCTCTCAACCAGCCAGGGGTGCGTTCAATGATCGGTAACCGTCGAAGTTTTACTGCCGCAGCTGTAGTCGGTGCGGCAGCTCTCGTCACGGTGCTGAGCGGATGCGCGGGAGGGTCCACCAACTCTCCCGCGCCCAGCAGCACTACGCCCGCGAGTTCCACCACGACGGCGCCGGCAACAACCGCGTCCGGTTCGACGTTCACCGACGCTCAAGTCCAGCAGTTGTGCTCGGATATGGAAGGGCAGCTGCAGAACTGGCGGACCGTCACCCCGACGCTCGGCAAGGGCGGACTGAACACGATCGTCATCACGTGGGCGACGCAGAACGGCATCAACCTGCTCGATCTCGCCCAGAACCGCGAAAGCATCGACGCGGCAACCTCAGCCGCGTGCCCCGACGTCCGGAGCGGCGCGATTTCCGCACTCGAGATCCCCGATCTCGCCTCCGGGCTGGTGGGCTTCTGATGAGCGAAACGTCAGCACCGCCGTCGGCTCTGCGGAGTCTCTATCCCCCGATCGAGCCTTTCGTCACCGGCTTCCTCGATGTCGGTGACGGCCAGAGCATGTACTGGGAAGTCAGCGGAAATCCGGACGGCAAGCCGGTGGTGTTCCTGCACGGTGGCCCCGGCGGTGGTGCGCAACCGGCGGTACGCCAGTTCTTCGATCCGGCCGCATACCGCATCGTTCTACTCGACCAGCGCGGCTGCGGGCGGTCCACCCCTCACGTTGCCGACGGCGCCGACCTGTCAGTGAACACGACGGACAAGCTGCTGGCCGACATCGAAGCCCTGCGTGAACATCTTTCGATCGACAAGTGGATGGTTTTCGGCGGGTCCTGGGGTTCCACGCTGTCCATCGCCTACGCCGAAACGTTTCCCACGCGCGTCACTGAGCTGGTCCTGCGCGGGATCTTCCTCCTGCGTCGTAGCGAGATCGACTGGTACTACAACGGCGGCGCGGGAAACATCTTCCCGGAGCGCTGGGACAAATTCCTCGAACCGGTACCCGAGGCGCAGCGCGGCGAAGACCTCGTCGCGGTCTATCACCAACTGCTCCATTCCGAAGACCCCGACGTCGCAGCCCGGGCAGCGATCGCCTGGTCGGCCTGGGAAGGATCGACGAGCTACCTGTACCCACAGGCGGACAAGATCGAACAGAACTCCGAGACCCGGTTCGCCTTGGCTTTCGCCCGTATCGAGAACCACTACTTCGTCAACGGCGGGTTCTTCGACGAGAACCAACTCCTACGCAAAAGCTCCGCACTGCACGGCATTCCGGGGACGATCGTCCAGGGCCGCTACGACGTCGTCTGCCCGGCCACCAGCGCCTGGGCGCTGCACAAGGCGTGGCCCGAATCCAAGCTCGTGATCGTCGACGACGCCGGACACTCCGCCATGGAGCCCGGCATCATGCATCATCTGGTGGAAGCCACCGATTCTTACCGGTAACTCCCTACGCCGGGAACGTGAATTCCACCGTCCGTTTGACGGTGTCGACGGCGGTGAGTCGCACCTTTGCGCGCTCACCGTCGTCGGGCGTTCCGACGCATTTCGCAATCACGGCGACCGACGGGACAAACACTTCCGCCGAGCGCTTTCCGTCCTTGGCGCGCATCACCACTGCGTCGAAGACCTCGCCGACCCGGCCGTCGAGCAGCGTGGACTCGGTCAGATCGATGCACGCACGGTCGACCTTGTTCGCCAGCGAGTCGGACCCACTCATGATGTCGGGCAGCTCGGGAAGGGCAGTGCGCGCCCATTCCGGTACCGGCGTACCAGCTGTGATCGCCAGACACACCTCGGTGCTGAAGCGGTCGGACAGCCGGCGCAGCGGAGCAGTCACGTGAGCGTAGGGCGCTCCGATCCCCGCATGCACCGTCAACTCCGGTAGTCGGCCGTCGAAGGCTGCGTAGTCTGCGCCGCGCAGCAACGACGGCGCAACCGACATCAGCGCCATCGTCGACGGCTCGTTGGAATCGAGTCCGGCAAGAATCTGCCCGACGCTTTGCCCCTCCGGCCACGTGATACCCAGCGCCACTGCAGTTCTCCGCAAGGTCCGAACCGCGGACTCCTCGGCCGGCGGCAGCGTGCGAAGCAACCCGATACCTGCGTCGATCATCATGCGGCCAGCACACATCCCGGTCAGCAGCGACACTTCTGCGTTCCAGTCGTCCGCTTCGGTGCGTGGCTCCAGTTCGATCCGCCAGCGAGCCGAGGACTCGTCCTCCGGCTGATCCCGAACCACTGACTGCTCGGGCAGTTTCAGCTCGATGGCACCCCTGGCAACCGCCGAGACACTGCGCAATCGTCCGAACTCCGGTAGTGCGGCGATGGACGGATGCAAGGTTCCCGCGTCGGCATCGCGCTGCACGGTCGAATAGTCCAGACGTGCCACCGATTTCACCAGAGCGCGTCTCACCTGCCACGACGTCGGCTCGGCCTGCGCGTCGAGTTCGATCCGCCACAGCGCGGCGGGACGAACCACGTCCGGCAGCAGACTCGCCGATCCCTCCGACAACGCTCGGGGATGCAGCGGGACGGAACCGTCCGGGAGATAGAAGGTTTGGCCCCGCTTGCGGGTTTCGATGTCGAGAGCGCCACCCGGCGTCACCACCGCCGCGACGTCGGCGATCGCGTAGTGCACGACGTACCCGGTCGAGGTCTTCTCGATGTGCACTGCCTGGTCGAGGTCCATCGATCCGGGAGGGTCGATGGTCACGAAGGCGATACCCGTTTCGTCGACACGCCCGGCACCGAAACGATCCACGGCATTCTCGGCCTCGGCCTGCGCCGCAGCCGAGAATGCTCCTGGCAAGTCGAACTCCGCCCGAACCACTCCGAAGTCGATTCCCTGCACCATCATTCGACTTGCGGGCACGCATCCTCCATGATCGGTTCGGGCCGGTGTAGCAGCAGTACCGGTCCCAGTTGTTCGAGTCCCGGCTGTTCCAAGGCTCAGTTATTCCAAGGCTCAGTTGTTCCAGTCTTCGTCTGCCCGATCGGCGGCTTTGTTGCGTTCGGCAGCGATCTTCAATGCATGCTCGGCAGAGTCCCGATCAGGGTACGGCCCCATCCTCGTCAGCGAGGACGCACCCTTTCCCTGCGTGACGGAACCGTCGGACACGTCGAAGTACCAGAGTCGATCTTCATCAGTCATATCCACAGTGTGACATCAGAGTGAGATAGAAGCTTGTAGATCGCTGTGAGACTGATATTCTTTCTACTTGGCCTGGCAGGTGAGAACCGGACATTCGAACGGTGAGTTCTGCTTGAATGCCCAACACAAGCTACGAACAGAAAATGGAGTGCGCATGTCCGCAATTCTTTACGATTACCTCCTCCCGCTCATGGGCCATGACGCGGCAACGTACTGGGCTACGCTGCTGGTCATCAAGCCTGTCTGACAGCTTTTCGAACAAGGAAGACCCCCACCGATCCGGTGGGGGTCTTCTTTTTCTCACTGTGCAGATCGCGGGCGGACGAGTCGGCGTGTAAGCCGGATCCTGTCCTGCGGCACCGAAGTGCCGAGTGGCGACCATCCATCTGGGCACACCGTCGCCGGGTGCCTCGAGCGGTTCACCCGCAGGCTCGGGCGAGCAGCCCTCGAACACCTGCGCAGCCGCACCGCGAGCGATGCGACCTTCAACCTTGCTCCGGGCGGGGTTTACCTAGCCACCCCGGTCACCCGAGGTGCTGGTGCGCTCTTACCGCACCGTTTCACCCTTACCTGCCTCGAAAGGCAGGCGGTCTGTTTTCTGTGGCACTGTCCCGCGAGTTGCCTCGGGTTGCCGTTAACAACCGCCCTGCTCTGTGGAGTCCGGACTTTCCTCGGCCCCAGGCCTGTGCGCGATACGCGCTGGTTCCAGAAGCCGCGGCCGCCCGGCCAACTCGTCCGCCCCCGTATGCTACCGGGCGCCTGTCGGTGGCCGGCACTATGGTCACCGTATGACTCGGTACGTGGCCCTGCTACGCGGTATCAACGTGGGCGGCATCAACATCAAGATGGCGGACCTGGCGAGAGTCTTCGGTGACCTCGGATTCCAAGGGGTGAAAACCGTGTTGGCCTCAGGCAACGTTCTGTTCGACAGTCCGAGCACCGACATCCCGACGCTGAAGAAACAGATCGAATCCGCCCTTGCCCGCGAGTTCGGCTACGAGGCTTGGGTGTTCGTCCTCGACCTTCCGACACTGCAGGCGATCGTGGACAACTACCCGTTCGAGCGCGAACGCGAGGGTTGGCACGCTTATGCGATGGTTGCCTCCGAGCCGGAAATCCTGGAGGAATTGAGCACTGCGGCAGCGCAACTCGATGCCTCGGTCGAGCGTGTGGCGGCAGGCGACGGAGTCTTGTACTGGGAGGTCGAGAAGGGGCAGACCGTCAAGAGCGCGTTCGGCCGGAACACCGGAAAACCGAAGTTCAAGGCGTTCACCACAACCCGAAACCTGAACACGCTCTACAAACTGCTCAAATGACGCTCGCCCCGACACGGAGCACCAACGCGTGACTCTTCTTCCCATCCTGCTCGTCGCCGCCGTACTCGTCTTTGCGATAGTGCGTCCACGCGGGCTTCCCGAGATCGTCATCGCCGGGCCGGCAGCCGTCATCGTTCTCCTGACCGGCGTCGTAACTCTCGACGAAGCCCGCGAAGAACTGACGAGCATGGCACCCACCGTCGTCTTCCTGGTTGCCGTGCTGGTTCTCGCTCATGCCGCGGACGCTCTCGGCGTCTTTCGCTGGGTCAGCCAGATCCTGCAGCAAAAATCCCTCGCCGATCCACACCGGTTGCTGATTTACGTTTTCGGCGCCGCTGCCCTGACCACGGCGGTCCTGAGCCTCGACGCCACCGTCGTGCTGTTGACACCCGCGGTGATCGCGGCCGCACGATCCATCGGAGCAAGTACGCGGCCCCATTCCTATGCCAGTGCGCACCTGTCGAACTCGGCGTCGACGCTCCTGCCGGTATCGAATCTGACCAACCTCATCGCGTTTGCCGCAACAGGTTTGACGTTCTTGCACTTCACCGCATTGATGGCGTTGCCGTGGGTTGTGACGATCGCTGTCGAGTACCTGATTTTTCGACTGTTCTTCCGTTCGGAACTCGCGCGGGGCGACAGCGCCGAACCGCCGGTGGCAGCCAGATCTGCGCCTGCGCCGATTCTGCCGCTGACGGTGATCGGAATGACGCTGCTCGGTTTCGCGGTTTCGGGTTTCTTCGGGATCGAGCCCGCCTGGATCGCGGTGGTGGGTGCGAGTGTCCTGGGAGCGATCGCTCTGTCTCGGCACCGTACGACCGCCGCCAAGATGCTCTACGCTGCCGACCTCTGGTTCTGCGCGTTCGTCCTGGTTCTCGGAATCATCGTCGCCGGAGTCGCGAACGGGCCGGTGGGTGAATGGATTGCGCAGATCCTGCCAGGCGACACCAGCTACGGCTCGCTGCTCTTTGTCGCCGCGGTAGCGGCGGTTGCGTCCAATCTCGTCAACAACCTGCCGGCAACCTTGCTGATGATCGCAGCGCTCGGAACGGCGGCACCTCCAGCGCTGGTGCTTGCGATGTTGATCGGCGTCAACCTCGGCCCCAACCTCACCTACGTGGGCTCACTGGCAACGATGCTCTGGCGACGAGTCGCCACCAGCGCGGGCGCACCGCCCACGCTGGCGACATTCACTCTGCTCGGGGTCATCACGACGCCACTGACATTGCTCGCCGCCGTGAGTGCCCTGTGGTTGGTGATCTGATCAGAGGCTGATCAGCCGTCGGGGCTCTTTCAGCGAAGGTGTGACGTGTCGTTGACCAACCGGACCGAGGCTCCCCCGTCGGGATAGAACTCGGTGATACTCAGCGACGCCAGATCCAGATGCAACCGATACAGCAACGACGGCCCGGCATCGAGGGCCAGCTGCACCAAAGTCTTGATCGGGGTGACGTGAGAGACGACCAACAGCGTCGCGCCGCCGTAGGTCGAGATCAGGTCGTCACGCGCGGCGACGACTCGTTCGCGTACCTCGTCGAAACTCTCGCCGCCCGGTGGACGCACCGAAGTGTCCGAGAGCCATTCGCGATGCAGGTCCGGGTCACGCTCGGCTGCCTCGCGGAACGTGAGTCCGTCCCAGTCGCCGAAATCGGTTTCGATCAAACCCTTGTGCTCGACGACGGGTAAACCGAGCACGCGGGCCGATGCCTCTGCCGTCTCACGGGTTCTGCCGAGGGGTGAGCAGACGATGGCGTCGATACCGCCTCGGTTCCCGAAGCGTCCGGCTGCGCCGGCAGCCTGCGCGCGGCCCAGTTCCGTGAGCTCCGGATTCCCGCGTCCGGAATACCGGCGATCGACCGACATCGCTGTCTGTCCGTGACGTAGCAACAACATTCGTGTCGGCTTGCCGGTGGTGGCGATCCATCCCGGAGAGCCGGCGATCTGCGGCTCCGACGTCTCTTCGGACGGCGCGGCGGGTGCGGGGGCTGCGGTTTCGATGCCGGCAGCCGCGTCCATCGCCTCGTTGGCAAGACGATCGGCATGAGAGTTCTCGCCGCGAGGAATCCACGTGTAGGTCACTCGCGAGAACTGCGTCGCCAGCTCGGCAGCGCGCCGCTGCAGCGGAATCATGTCCGGGTGCTTGACCTTCCAGCGCCCGGACATCTGCTCGACGACCAACTTGGAATCCATGCGGACGTCGACCGTCGACGCGCCGAGCTCACCGGCAGCGGTCAACCCGGCGATCAGTCCGCGGTACTCGGCGACGTTGTTGGTCGCGATACCGATGCTTTCCTTGCGTTCGGCCAACACCGAGCGCGAGGCGTCGAACACCACCGCTCCGTAGCCGGCCGGACCGGGATTGCCCCGCGATCCACCGTCGGCCTCGACGATGACCTGCGAGAGAGTCACAGACCGGACTCCTTGGTACGCACCATGATTGCATTGCACTCTGGGCAACGAACTACGACGTCGGCCGGTGTCGCGGCGATTCGGGAGATCTCGCCGCGGTCGATCTCGATCCGGCAAGCGCCGCATCGGCGTGCCTGCAGAAGCGCCGCGCCCGGTCCGCCCAGGCTGCGCTGCTTCTCGTAGACAGCAAGGAAATCGGCGGGGAATTCACCGACGAGTCGTTCACGATCGGCGGCACAACGCTCCTGCGCCTTGTCCAGATCAGCGACGGCATCGTCGCGGCGACGCTTGGCGTCGATCAGCTCTTCTTCGGCCTGGGACAGCTGGGCACCGGCGTGATCGTGATCGGCCTGCAACGCCTCACGCTGCTCCATCACTTCGAGCAACTCGTCTTCGAGAAGCCCCTGACGCCGGACCAGGCTGCCGAGTTCGTGTTCGAGTTCGGTGAGCTGCTTCGCCCCGACCGACCCGCTCTGCAAGAGTGTGCGGTCACGATCCTCGCGCTGACGAACCGCGTCGACCTCGCCTTCGAGCTTGCGAATGTCGCGATCGATGTCGTCGATCTGGATTTCGACGGCTACGGACGCGTCTTTACGGCTGATTCGCTCGGCCTCGAGACGTTCGACTTCCTGCTGCTCGGGAAGCGCTCCGCGTCGGTGGGTGATCCGAGTGAGCTCAGCATCCACCCCGGCGAGGTCGAGAAGCTTGGATTGCACCTGTGGTTCGACGTTCACGCTGTATAACTCCTGCTGTAAGTCCGATGTCGGCAGTGCTCGCGAAGGACGGCTCTCGAAGAACTGCTCTTGAATTGTTCGTGCAACCGTACCTTGCAGAGCGCTGCACTAATGCGCACTCAAACACCACGGATCGGTGCGAATTGTCGAAACCCGGCTTTCCCACTCCGGATTGTCGGCAAACGCGGCGTCGAGCACCGATTTCGCCTGTGCGCACCACGGGTATTCACTCGCCCAGTGCGCGACGTCGACCAGAGCCGGGCCACCGGCGCGTAGATGCTCGTCCGCGGGATGATGCCGCAGGTCCGCAGTGACGTAGACGTCGGCGCCCAGTGCCGCCACCACGTCGAGATACGAGTCGCCGGAACCGCCGCACACCGCCACGGTACGAACGGTCGCGTCTGGATCTCCGGCCGCGCGAACACCCCACTCGGTCGAGGGCAGTGAGCGCGCCACTCGCGCGGTGAATTCCCGCAAGGTTTCGGGGTGGTCGAGCTCACCCAACCGCCCCAGTCCGAGTGAACTGGGGAACGCTGCGAGTTCGAAGACATCGAAGGCCGGTTCCTCGTACGGATGGGAGGCACGCAATGCGCCCAGCACTGCGCTTCGCTTTCCGCGAGGGGCAATCACTTCCACACGATTCTCGCGAACCTGCTCCACAGCGCCGACGGTCCCGATCGTCGGATTCGCTCCGTCGGCGGGCAGGAACTGACCCGTACCGGTGACGGTCCAACTGCACTGGCTGTAGTCACCGATCCGCCCAGCCCCGGCCTCGAAAAGTGCATCCTGCACGGCCGATGCATTCTCCACCGGAACCATGACGACCCACTTGTCGAGCGGCTGCGTCGGCTTGGGTTCGATCGGGCGCAGCACGGTCAGGCCCAGAGCCTGCGCCAACGCGTCGGACACTCCGGGGTCGGCCGAGTCCGCATTGGTGTGCGCCGAGAACAGCGCGCACCCCGCCTTGATGAGCTTGTGAACCAACGCACCTTTGGGTGTGTGAGCACCGACGGTGTCCACCCCACGCAGCAGAAGTGGATGGTGAACGACCAGAAGGTCGGTACCGGAGGCGATGGCGTCGTCGACCACTGCCTCGGTCGGATCCACCGCGAAAACCACTCTCGTCACAGCGTCGGCCGGATCGCCGCAGACCAGGCCGACCGAGTCCCACGATTCCGCCAGGGCCGGCGGATAAGCGGATTCCAGCACGGCTATGACGTCCGCAAGAGTTGGGCCACTCACAAGATCTCCTTCATCGCTTCGATCAGTACCGCAACCTGCTCGGCTGGACGGACGGCCACGCGCAGCCGATCCGGGCCGAGTCCGGGAAAGGTGTCGCACCGGCGGACCGCGATTCCGCGGGCATGCAGGTGCTCTCGCATCGTGGCGCCGTCACGGACGTCGATGAGCACGAACGGCCCCGCAGCGGGTTCGTGCACGGCAATCCCGATCTCGGTCAGTCGCCGCGACATGTCTCGGCGGTCCACGGCAATCGCGTCGGCTTTGATCCTCGACTGCTCGACGGCAAACGGTTCGCAGCACGCCGTGATGGCCTCGATCTGCAGACTGCCCAATGGCCAGTGGGCTCGGCCGTGACTGAGTCGAGCCAGAAGATCGGGAGAGCCGATCGCGTATCCACACCGCAATCCGGCGAGCGCCCACGTCTTGGTCAGGCTCCGAAGGACCAGTACATCCGCCGACTCGACACCGGCGATGCTCTCCGTTTCGCCGGGGACCGCGTCGCCGAAGGCCTCGTCCACCACCAGGATCCGGCCCGGCTGACGCAATGCCAACACATCGGCCTTGGGGTGAAGCACGGATGTCGGGTTGGTCGGATTGCCCAGAACGACAAGGTCCGCGGATTCGGGTACCTGCGCGGTCCGAAGCTCGAAAGGCGGCTCCAGAATCACTTGAGTCACCGGCACACCGGCCTCTCGCAGTGCCAGTTCCGGCTCGGTGAACGACGGATGGATCAGCGCTGCCGAACGAGCGCCCAGGCGCGGCAGCATCGCGAATCCCTCGGCACCGCCCGAGAGCAACAACACCTCTTCGGGCCGGCGCCCGTGCCGCTGCGCGACCGTTTCGCGAGCCTTCAGTTCCGCTGCGGCCGACGGGTACGAACCAAGCGTCGCCAGCCTTGCGGCCAGCCGATCCCGCAACCACTTCGGCGGGCCGGAGCCTTGAACGTTGACGGCAAAATCGAGTAACCCGGGCTCCGCTTCGACATCGCCGTGATGTCGCAAGCTCTCCAGGTCAACCGTTCCGGTACTCACCCGGTCAGCCTACGGTCGAGCACCGTGCGCGGACATCACCCCTGCCGTCCGGGACAATGAGTGCCGTGACGACACCCCCGCTCGACCGCTTTCCCGTAGTTCTGTTCGATCTGGACGGCACCATCACCGATTCCGCTCCCGGCATTCACGGCGGCTTCCGACACGCGTTGGCAACTGTCGGCCATCCGGAGCCGACGGAATCGATGTTGGCATCGGTGATCGGCCCGCCGATGGTCGACACCTTCAGGTCACTCGGTATGGCCCCGGCGGACGTGGATCGGGCGATCGCCGCGTACATCGAGCGTTACGACGCGACCGGGTGGCAGGAGAACTCGGTGTACGAAGGCATGGACGTCGTCCTGGGTAAGGCTCGCGCGAGCGGAACCCGACTGGCCGTCGCCACCTCCAAGTCGGAGCGATTCGCCATTCGAATCCTCGAGCATTTCGGCCTGGCCGAGCACTTCGAGTTCATCGGCGGCGCGAGTGACGACGGAACTCGTCGGGCTAAACCCGATGTGATCGCGCATTCGCTGACCTCGCTCGGGATCACTCCCGTCCTCGCATCCGACGGCGGAACCCCCGACGTTCTCATGATCGGCGACCGTGATCACGACGTGCTCGGCGCCGCGAAGTACGGCATCCCCACCGTCGTCGTCGAATGGGGCTACGGTTCCGCCGAGGAAGCGCGGCAAGCGTTTCGCTCCGTATCGTCGGCATCCGAACTGGGAGGACTTCTCGATGGCCGCCACTGAACCACTCCACGTGACTGAACCACTTCATGTGACGTTTGTGTGCACCGGCAATATCTGCCGGTCACCGATGGCCGAAAAGATCTTGCTCGCGCATCTGGACCGTGAAGGCCTCGCCGACCGAGTCCGTGTCAGCAGTGCAGGTACCGAGGGGTTTCACACCGGTAGCGAGGCCGACGAGCGGACCAACGTCGTGCTCCGAGCGGCCGGATATCCGACGGGCCACAGCGCCGCGCAGGTCAATGCAGATCATCTCGCCGCCGATCTTGTCGTCGCCCTCGACACCGGGCACGAACGTGAGCTTGCTCATCTCGGCGTGCCCACCGAGCGTCGGCGCCTACTGCGATCGTTCGACCCCGAGGCGGACGGAGAATCGGTTCCGGACCCGTACTACGGGGATCAGGAGGACTTCGAACTGGTGCGAGACCAGATCGAAGCAGCCATTCCCGACATACTCGACTGGATCCGCGAGCGAGCCTGAACCCGGAGCAAAATTCACTCCCGTTCGGGCAACGGATACCGTGGACGTGTGCGAAGACTGAAATTCCTGTTGCGGCCCGGTTGGTTGGTACTGGCAGCTGTGGTCGGGCTCTTCGCCTACCTGTGCTTCACCGTGCTCGCCCCATGGCAACTCGGCAAGAACACAAAGACCGAGCACCGCAATGATCTGATCTCGAACTCGATCAACGCGGAGACCGTGCCGATCGGTGACGTCATCGCCGATTCGACGATCGCACCGGACGACGAATGGCGAAACATCACCGCGGCAGGCACCTATCTGCCCGACGCCGACATCCTCGTTCGACTGCAGTCCATCGAGGGCGCACCGTCGTACGAGATCCTGACGCCTTTCCTTCTCGACGACGGCCGCACGATCCTCGTCAATCGCGGATACGTTCGGCCGATCAACGGCGCCGAGGCACCGCCCATCGCCGCGCCGCCGACCGATCCGGTCACTCTCAACGGTCGCGTGCGTCTGTCGGAAGGCACCGCGCCCGGCCGAGTTCCGATGTTCGAGGACGGCGCGAAACAGGTCTACTCCATCGACGCACAACCTATCGGCGAGTTCATCGGAACGGACCTGATCGACGCGTACATCCAACTCGAACCCGACCAGCCCGGCGGCCTGGGGACGATCCCTCTCCCCCAACTCGATGCAGGCCCCTACCTCTCGTACGGGTTCCAGTGGCTGGCGTTCGGCATCATGGCGCCGCTCGGACTGGCCTACTTCATTCGCGCGGAGTGGCGCGAACGTCGCAAGGAGAAGGCAGCTCAAGCAGCTGTCGACGGTTTCGCAGCGGACGACGCCGCTACCGAGACGACCCCGGAAGCGCCGGTGTCCGCGCCTGCCTCATCCCCCGCCGAACCGGCTCGTACCTTCAGCCGTCGCAAGAAGCCGGAGCCGGAATCAGTGCCGCTGACGGCGCAGGAAGCCAAACTTGCCGATCGATACGGCAATACCCGCTGAAATACCCGCTGACACCACAACTGCACTGATCTGCACCGCCGACGAAAGCCTCGACGCGCGGCGCAGATCGTTCGGCGTCGGCACAGTCCCGCGGCCGAGGACGGGACGCATCTCCACCCCGTGCGCGTACTCGGTCCGACCACCCAACGAAATGCCCAACGCCCCTGCCGCCGACGCTTCCGCGACGCCCGCATTGGGGCTTGGATGAGCCGCTGCGTCGCGTTTCCACGCTGCCAGTGATTCCTGAACCGAGCCGCCTACCACCGGTGCACACGCAGCCGTCAGCGCACCTGTCAGCCGAGCGGGGACGATGTTGACCAGGTCGTCGAACCTCGCCGCAGCCCACCCGAATCTGCGGTATTTCTCGGAGCGGTAGCCGATCATCGCGTCGAGGGTGTTGGCGGCGCGGTAGACGAACAGACCCGGCACGCCCGCAATTGCACCCCAGAACATTGCACCGACGCTTGCATCCGAGGTGTTTTCGGCGACCGACTCCAGCGCTGCACGCGTGAGGCCCTCCTCGCCCAGCACCGAGGGATCGCGTCCACACAGTGAAGGGAGAAGCTCGCGCGCTTTCGTCAGGTCACCATCGACCTGTGACGCCTCCAATCGAGCGGCCATATCGATGCCGGTGCGTGCAAGCGACGTCCCGCCGAGCACAGCCCAGGTAGCCATCGCTGTCGTACCCGTGACGGCCACCCAACCGGCCCGGCGCGACGCTGCTTCGGCTGCGAGCCCAAGTCCAGCGGTGCCGGCCAAGAGCACAGCGACATGAAGTGTTCCGGCCGCGCGCGAGTCCCGGTAGGACATCTTCTGCAGCGCGATAGCCGCGGTTCCGAAGCCGGCAACCGGATGGAACCGCCCCGGATCGGCGAAGACCCGATCCGCGACGAATCCGAGGAGAAGCCCGGCAGCTCGCGCGTTGAATCGAGATCGGGACGAGCGAACCGAAATGTGCACGAGCGTAGTTTTAGCAGCCACGCTCGTTCTCTGGCCAACCGTCACGTATCTGCCCGAGCTGAGCACTACCTGCCCCAGTCGATCGTCAGATAGATCAAGCGGTGCATTCGGTTGATTTCCCAGACACGGGCAATCCCGGTCGCCAGTGCGTCGCTCTGGGAACGAACCCGGATCGTCTGCCCCGCGAACAACGCAACACTGAGACTGGGCATCTCGGCGATGTGTATGTGCGGACGGGTGGGATGCACGCGCGTCGGGTCGACGGCTACTTCGATCACAGAACTGGACATGCGTCCAGAATGGCGTATTGCGGACAATTCGTTGTCGAAAATGAAAAACCCCGATCTGCATCGACATGCAGATCGGGGTTTGAATTCTTCGGTGGGCGCGGAGGGTTTCGAACCCCCGACCGCTGGTGTGTAAAACCAGAGCTCTACCACTGAGCTACACGCCCGAACTCCCGGTGAGACCCTCACCGGGAGTGCTCTAAGACTCTAGCGCGGCAAGCGCGTTTGCCCAAAGTCCGTGGTCACGGGCTTCTCCGGGGCCGTTCATCTCGGCAAAACGAATGATTCCGTCTTTGTCGATGACAAAGGTGCCACGATTCGCGAAGCCCAACTTGTCGTTGAACACCTCGTACTTCTGAGCGACCTCACCGTGCGGCCAGAAGTCCGACAGCAAGGGAAATGTGTATCCCTGCTCGGCCGACCAGATCTTGTGAGTCGGCGAAGCACCGACAGAAATCGCGAGAATGGCGGTGTCGTCGTTCTCGAACTTCGGAAGCTCGTCACGGACCTTGCAGAGTTCCCCCTGACAAGTCCCGGTGAAGGCCAACGGATAGAAGACCAGCAGAACGTTCTTCTTACCGCGGAAATCTGCGAGCGAAACTTCCTGGTTGTTCTGGTCCTTCAAGGTGAAATCCGGTGCCTGGGCACCAACTTCGAGAGGCATGTGCGATTCCTTGGGAAAGTGCGGAAAGGACCGGGTCAGCGCTTGTTGGCCGGACGAGCCTTCGGCTGAACCAGTCGACTTCCCGACCAGTCACCGAGGTTGGCTGCCGATGTCTGCGTCAGGCCGGCAGTCGGCGCCGATTCGGCGATCTCGCTGGGCTCGACGTGTCCGTCGAGACCGGTCTTGGGAGTGAGAACCCACACGAAGCCTTCGTCGGCGAGGGGCCCGATGGCATCCATGAGGGCGTCCACCAGGTCACCGTCCTCGTCGCGCCACCACAGCAGCACGACGTCGATGACCTCGTCGGAATCCTCGTCGAGCATTTCCCCGCCGATGGTTTCCTCAACCGCGGCACGAATGCCGTCGTCGGTATCCTCATCCCAGCCCAGTTCCTGCACCACCATGTCAGTGGTAATCCCGAGTTTCTGAGCGTAGTTCTGGGCATCCGCCGCGGCGACCACGGTGGGGTCCTCCTTTTGTTGATGGTGTGTGGCGACCCCGCACACCTACCGTTTGACGATCAATTAGGGAAAGCGAACATGGTCTGAGGCGTTAGCGCAAGCCGACCACGCCGAAAACTTTCACCAAAGATCGTCTTCTGACACACGGCGAACCTTACGCCTGCGGATTACCGCAGGTCACAGGGATCCACATTCATCGAAGATCGACTTGCGAATCGAATTGCTCGTATCGCTGATCGAATTGATTTCATCGGCCGAATGATCACTCTCGATCACGACAGCAGATGAACGTAGGTTCGCGGCCAATTCGGCGAACAGTCCGGAAAGTTGCGTCGGAAGTTCACTCGAGACCGAGTCGAACCACGAGGCCGTCTCCCTTGCCGAGGAAGCAGCAGCGCTTGCTTCGGCTCTCAGGTCGGTCTCACCATGATTTCCGGCGTCGACGTAGGCATTGAACGCAACCACGTCGTTTTTCGATCGAGAGACCGCTTCCTCACAGATCGCGAACGCCGCATCTGCCGCATCTGCCGCCGCTTTCGACGAGGACGCGGCGGCCATCGAAATACTCACCTCGGATTGGTATGCAGCCACGTGCGCTTCATTGGGTACTGCCGATCCGGTCACCGCCGCCGAACATCCCACGATCACCGACAGTCCCACTGCGATCGATCCGACCGAGACCCACGCCCCGACCCTGCCGTAATTGATTTCTTTGTTTATTTTTTCCCACCCCTTCATACGTTCCGATCGATCCCCCAAGCCTGTGACTACGGGGAACCATCACACCCCTGCGTCACGCCGAAAAACGCTACCCGAGAGTAACCAGAGGCGAGGTGTGCCGGACCGACCGGGATGGTGAAAGATGAGGTACGCGCCATATTCACGATGGAAGTGCGTCGGACCTAACAAGGCCTCGATCACCTATGTAAGGACGCCCCACCACGCGTCCCCAAACCAATGAGGAGCACACGTTGTCTGACCTGATCCAGGGTCCCGCGTCCGGGCAGAACGCCGATTCCGGCGCCGCCGGCGAGTCGGGTTCGCCCGCGTCGAATACGCCGGGGGGAACCGACGGTCGCGTTCGCGTCATTCGCGAAGGTGTTGCGTCGTACCTGCCGGACATCGATCCGGACGAGACCACCGAATGGCTCGAATCATTCGACGGACTTCTGGATCGATCCGGACCCACGCGTGCCCGCTACCTCATGCTCCGCATGCTCGAACGCGCCGGCGAGAAGCACGTCGCACTCCCCGCGCTCACTTCGACCGACTACGTCAACACGATTCCGACCGAAAACGAGCCGTGGTTCCCCGGTGACGAAGAGGTCGAGCGCCGCTATCGCGCCTGGATCCGTTGGAACGCCGCGATCATGGTCCACCGCGCTCAGCGACCGGGCGTCGGCGTCGGCGGTCACATCTCCACCTACGCATCCTCGGCAGCGTTGTACGAGGTCGGCTTCAACCACTTCTTCCGCGGCAAGGACCACCCGGGCGGTGGCGACCACATCTTCATCCAGGGTCACGCCTCCCCCGGCATCTACGCACGCGCCTTCCTCGAGGGCCGCATCCCCGCGGAACAGCTCGACGGATTCCGCCAGGAGAAGTCCCACGCCGACTTCGGCGGCGCACTGCCGTCCTACCCGCACCCGCGGCTGCTTCCCGACTTCTGGGAGTTCCCGACGGTCTCGATGGGCCTCGGCCCGATGAACGCCATCTACCAGGCCCGGTTCAACCACTACCTCAACGACCGCGGCATCAAGGACACCACCGATCAGCACGTGTGGGCGTTCCTCGGCGACGGCGAAATGGACGAGCCCGAGTCACGCGGCCTCGCTCACGTCGCGGCAACCGAAGGCCTCGACAACCTCACGTTCGTGGTGAACTGCAACCTCCAACGCCTCGACGGCCCGGTCCGCGGCAACGGAAAGATCATCCAGGAACTGGAATCGTTCTTCCGCGGTGCCGGCTGGAACGTCATCAAGGTCGTCTGGGGTCGCGAGTGGGATGCGCTGCTGCACGCCGATCGCGACGGCGCACTGGTCAACCTGATGAACGTGACGCCGGACGGTGACTACCAGACGTACAAGGCCAACGACGGCGCGTTCGTACGCGATCACTTCTTCGGACGTGACCCCCGCACCAAGGAACTGGTCAAGGACCTCACAGACCAGGAAATCTGGAACCTCAAGCGCGGTGGCCACGACTACCGCAAGGTCCACGCCGCCTACGCAGCGGCCATGGCACACAAGGGCCAGCCGACGGTCATCCTGGCGCACACCATCAAGGGCTACACCCTCGGTAAGCACTTCGAGGGCCGCAACGCCACGCACCAGATGAAGAAGCTGACGCTGGACGATCTCAAGGCGTTCCGCGACATGCAGCACATCCCGATCTCGGACGCCGAGCTCGAGAAGGATCCGTACCTGCCTCCGTACTACCACCCGGGCGCCGACGCACCCGAGATCAAGTACATGCTCGACCGTCGTAAAGCACTGGGCGGGTTCCTGCCTTCCCGCAACACCGACGCTGCTCCGCTCAAGCTCCCCGAGGACAAGACGTACGACGTCATCCGCAAGGGTTCGGGCAAGCAGGAAGTCGCCACCACCATGGCGATCGTGCGCATCCTCAAGGAACTGTTGCGCGACAAGGAAATCGGCAAGCGCATCGTGCCGATCATCCCGGACGAGGCTCGCACGTTCGGTATGGACTCGTGGTTCCCGTCGCTGAAGATCTACAACCGCAACGGGCAGCTCTACACGTCCGTCGACGCCGAACTCATGCTCGCCTACAAGGAGAGCCCGATCGGCCAGATCCTGCACGAGGGCATCAACGAGGCCGGTTCGACGGCTTCGTTCACCGCAGTCGGCACGTCGTACGCCACCCACGGTGAACCGATGATTCCGCTGTACATCTTCTACTCGATGTTCGGTTTCCAGCGCACCGGCGACGGCCTGTGGGCGGCTGCCGACCAGATGGCTCGGGGATTCGTTCTCGGCGCCACCGCCGGTCGTACAACTCTGACCGGTGAAGGTCTTCAGCACGCCGACGGACACTCGCTGCTCCTGGCATCCACCAACCCCGCAGCTGTCACGTACGACGCCGCGTTCTCGTACGAGTTGGCGCACATCGTCAAGGACGGCTTGCGCCGCATGTACGGCGGCACCGAGGGCGTCGACGGTTTCGGTGGCGAGAACATCTTCTACTACCTGACCATCTACAACGAGCCGTACGTTCAGCCGGCCGAGCCCGAAGGTCTCGACGTCGAGGGCTTGCTCAAGGGCATCTACCTCTACAAGACGTCCGAAGCATCGGGCCCGAAGGCACAGATCCTCGTCTCCGGTGTCGCTATGCCCGAGGGGCTGCGCGCGCAGAAGCTGCTCGCCGACGAATGGGGCGTCTCGGCCGACGTCTGGTCGGTCACGTCCTGGGGTGAGCTGCGCCGCGAAGGCGTCGAATGCGAACGTCAGGCGCTGCTCAATCCGTCCGAGGATGCTCCGGTTCCCTTCGTCACCACGGCGTTGTCGTCGGCCCAAGGCCCTGTCGTCGCGGCTTCGGACTGGATGCGGGCGGTCTCGGACCAGATCCGTCAGTGGGTTCCCGGCGACTACACCACGCTCGGTACGGACGGGTTCGGGTTCTCCGACACACGCACTGCAGCGCGTCGCTACTTCAACGTCGATGCCGAGTCCATCGTCGTTGCCGTGTTGATCGGTTTGGCGAAGGAAGGATCGATCGAGCGGTCGAAGGCCGTCGAAGCAGCGAGCCGATACCGCATCGACGACGTGAATGCTGCTCCCGAGCAGACCGGGGACACCGGTAGCGCCTAAGTCGTAGGGCAACAGTCCCAGCGATCGAAAACAGACCTACGCCCATCGCCGCGGGTGTCATCTCGACATCCGCTGCGGTGATGGGCGTAGGTTTTTCTCATGCCCGAACCTGATCCCGAGAAACCCGAAGAGGGCGTACGCCGCACTCGACCTCAGTCGTCCGGGTTGCAGGCTGTACTCGCCCGCCGTCGTCAGGTTCGCGATCCACTTCCAGAAGCCTTGCTCCGCCGCGTCAAACAGTTCTCCGGCCGGCTCTCCACCGAGGCCGTGACCGTGATGGAGGAGCAGCTTCCGTTCTTCGACAGTCTCGACGCTTCGCAACGCGCCGACGTTCAACTGTTGGTGCAGACGTCGGTGGTGAATTTCCTGGAATGGCTGCGGCAACTCGACTCGGAGATCAGCTTCGGATACGAGTCGTTTCCGGTCATCCCTCAGGATCTTGCTCGACAGCTCACGCTGCGCCAGACCGTCGACATGGTCCGGGTGGCGATGGAGTTCTTCGAGAAATGGCTGCCGGCTCTCGCCCGCAACGATCAGCAGCTGATCGCGCTGACAGAAGCCGTCCTGCGCTACGGGCGTGAACTCGGTTTCGCAGCAGCGACGGTGTACGCAAGCGCTGCCGAGTCGCGGGGTGCCCTGGACACGCGACTGGAAGCGCTCGTCGTCGACGCCGTCGTGCAGGGAGACACCGGCTCGGACATGCTCTCTCGCGCCGCCACCTTGAACTGGGATGCCACGGCTCCGGCCACCGTCATCGTCGGGTCTCCCCCGCCGGACGAGCGGGTCTCGGTTGCCGGCACCGTCCACGCGACTGCCGCCGCGCACGGGCGCGCTGTTCTCGCCGTGGTGCAGGGTCCGCGACTGGTGATGATCGTCAGCGGGGAACTGAGTAGCAAGACGGAAGGCAGCCAATTCCTTCAAGACCTGCTCATGAGTTTCGCCGACGAGCCGGTGGTGATCGGCCCGACGACACCCTCGTTGAGCGCAGCGCACTTCAGTGCGTCCGAAGCGCTGGCGGGAATCAAGGCTGTTGCCGGGTGGCGCGGCGCACCTCGTCCCGTTTTCGCGACTGAACTGCTCCCGGAACGGGCACTACTGGGAGACGCCGCTGCCGTGAAGGCTCTTCGCGATTTCCTCGTCGCACCTTTAGCTGAATCCGGCACAGTCTTGACCGATACTTTAGACAGTTATCTCGACTGTGGAGGTGCGGTTGAGACTTGTGCACGTCTTCTGTTTGTTCATCCAAATACCGTTCGGTACCGCTTGAAGCGAATCGCCGAAGTTACCGGCCGGGATCCAACGAATCCACGCGACGCGTATGTACTACGGATCGCCGCTACCGTGGGCCGATTGACACAAATCGATCTCAAATCGAACAATTCGGTTACTTCAGTCACATCTTTAACATCCGGACAAACAAACCTGTAACCCCTGAGCGTCCAATTTCGATGGCCGAGCGCGACGTGGGATTTTGTGGGAACCCTACAAAACACTTCGCCAGAGTTCATCGCGACCGACATCTCGCAGGTCGCTCGCGGCGGTGTTCTCTTAATAAGTGATTTCGTTGCTCGCCCCGGGACAGGGCTCTCAGACACCCGGCATGCTCAGCCCCTGGCTGGCACTGCCCGGAGCACAAGACCGCCTCGAAGTGTGGTCGAAGGCAGCCGGCCTGGACCTCGTCCGACTCGGCACGACCGCGACCGCCGAAGAAATCACCGACACCTCGGTAACCCAGCCCCTCGTCGTTGCCGCTGCTCTGCTGGCATACGAGGAAATCGAATCACGTGGGCTCCTCGGCGCCGACGTCATCGCTGCCGGCCATTCGGTGGGTGAACTTGCCGCTGCTGCGGTCGCCGGTGTTATCTCCGCTGACGACGCGGTCGCGCTTGCCGCCCTCCGTGGCGCCGAGATGGCCAAGGCTTGTTCGCTCGAGCCCACGGGCATGTCAGCCGTTCTCGGTGGAGACGAAGCCGAAGTGCTCGCACGAATCGAAGAACTCGGGCTGGAAGCAGCCAACCGCAATGCGGCCGGCCAGATCGTGGCGGCCGGACTGCTCACCGCGCTCGAAGAACTCGCAGCAAACGCACCCGAAAAGGCCCGAGTCCGCGCACTACCCGTCGCCGGAGCTTTCCACACCCGCTTCATGGCGCCGGCGCAGGACGCCGTCGCAGCTGCTGCCGCCAAGATCACCCCTTCCGATCCGACGCGCACGCTGCTTTCCAACTCGGATGGCGCACCCGTCTCCTCGGGCGCCGACGCCCTCACCAAGCTTGCCGCGCAGGTAACCCGCCCCGTTCGTTGGGACCTCTGCTCCGCGTCGTTGCGGGCAGCAGAAGTCAGCGCGATCGTGGAACTCCCGCCGGCCGGAACCCTCGTCGGAATTGCCAAGCGTGAAATGCGTGGCACACCGACGGTGGCCCTCAAGAACCCGGAGGATATCTCCGCACTGTCCGAGCTGACCTAAGCTCGGACGCCCACCCGGCCGATCAGCCCGAACGGCGGCCGGACGTTTCACCCCACCTCAATCGATCAAGAAGGGAGCCACACCAGTGGCCCACACTCAGGAAGAAATCATCGCGGAACTCGGCCAGATCGTGGAGGAGGTCACCGGTATCGAGCCTTCCGAGGTCACCGTTGACAAGTCCTTCGTGGACGACCTCGATATCGACTCCCTGTCCATGGTCGAGATCGCCGTTCAGACCGAAGACAAGTACGGCGTGAAGGTCCCCGACGAGGATCTCGCAGGCCTGCGCACCGTCGGCGACATCGTCGCGTACATCCAGAAGCTCGAAGCCGAAGGCGCCGAAGCCAAGAACGCAGAGTGAGCCGACCGTGACTTCCGCTTCTACCCGCAAAGGGAAATTCCCCGACATCGTCGTCACGAGCCTCGCGACGTCGACCTCGGTGGCTGGTGATGTGGATGGCACGTGGAAGGCGCTCCTCGCCGGCGAAAGCGGCATCGGAATCCTCGATGACCCGTTCATCGACGAGTTCGACCTTCCCATTCGCATCGGCGGGCACCTGAAGGTTTCACCGGACGAGGGCTTGTCCCGCGTCGAAATTCGACGGATGAGCTGGGTGGAACGCCTTGCCCTCACGTTGAGTCGCACGGTCTGGAGCAACGCCGGCAGCCCTGAAGTCGATCAGGACCGCCTGGCCGTTGTCATCGGCACCGGACTCGGCGGCGGCGACACGCTCATCGACGCCGTCGACAAGCTCCGTGGCGGCGGATACCGCAAGGTGTCCCCGTTCTCGGTACAGATGGTCATGCCCAACGGACCGGCCGCAACGGTCGGACTCGAACTCGGGGCCCGCGGTGGCGTCATCACTCCGGTGTCGGCATGTTCATCAGGTTCCGAGGCAATTGCTCACGCTCACCGCATGCTTGTCATGGGTGACGCGGACATGGTTGTGGCTGGTGGAGTCGAGAGCTTCATCGACGCCGTTCCGATCGCGAGCTTCGCCATGATGCGTGCGATGAGCACCAACAACGACAATCCGGCCGCAGCTTCACGTCCTTTCGACAAGGACCGCGACGGATTTGTCTTCGGCGAAGCCGGCGCCTTGATGATCCTCGAAACCGAGGAGCACGCAAAGGCACGCGGGGCAACGATTCACGCCCGCCTGCTTGGTTCCGGAATCACTTCGGACGGGTACCACATCGTGGCACCGCATCCGGAAGGCCTGGGCGCGGCGCGAGCCATGACCCGAGCAATCGAGATGGCCGGACTGACGAAGTCCGACATCAAGCACATCAACGCCCACGCCACTGCGACGCCGATCGGTGACATCGCAGAGGCAAAGGCAATCAACGCAGCGGTCGGCAATCACGCTGCGGTGTACGGCCCGAAATCCGCGCTGGGACACTCGATCGGCGCTGTCGGCGCCCTCGAATCAGTCCTCACGGTTCTGGCAGTGCGTGACGGGATCATCCCGCCCACGCTCAATGTTGACAGCCAGGATCCAGAAATCGATCTCGATGTCGTCAAGGGTGAACCCCGAACCGGCTCTTTCGATTTCGCACTGAACAACTCGTTCGGTTTCGGTGGGCACAATGTCGCGCTCGCCTTCGGTCGGGCCTAGCCCGAACCGCGGTTTGCACCTGTCCGCGGGTGTCGTTGCAACACAACGTCACCCGCGGACAACACCGACCTTTCGTTCCACCCAAGGCTCGTACTGAAGGAGGACGCGATGACCATCCTGGCCCCCGTGACAAAGTCCGAATCATCGACAGACCCGCGCGATCCTCTTGCGCGCCTGGAAAATCTGTTCGACCCCGGCACAACAGTGCCGCTCCACGCCCGTGACAAGTCCGGTGTGCTCGCCGCGTCCGGAAACATCGACGGCGTCCGCACCATCGCATACTGCTCCGACGCCACTGTCATGGGTGGCGCCATGGGCGTCGACGGTTGCAAACACCTCGTCAAAGCCATCGATACCGCCATCGAGGAAGAGTCCCCGATCGTGGGCCTCTGGCACTCCGGTGGCGCGCGTCTGGCTGAAGGCGTCGAGGCGCTCCACGCCGTCGGACTGGTCTTCGAGGCCATGGTCCGCGCGTCGGGTCTCATACCTCAAATTTCCGTCGTGCTCGGCTTTGCCGCTGGCGGAGCCGCGTATGGTCCAGCCCTCACCGATGTCGTGATCATGGCGCCGGAAGGCCGAGTGTTCGTCACCGGGCCAGACGTAGTTCGTAGTGTCACCGGCGAACAGGTCGACATGGTGTCACTCGGCGGTCCGGACACACACACCAAGAAGTCGGGTGTCGCGCACATCGCCGCACACGACGAGGCCGACGCATTGCACCGCGCGCGCCGCCTGGTCTCGATGATGTGCGAGCAGGGCGAATTCGATCAGCGGGCAGCGGAACTCGGCGACAGCGATCTGCGCGCCATGATGCCTGCCTCCGCGAAACGCGCGTACGACGTTCGTCCGATCGTTCACGAAATGCTCGACAACGTCGAAGGCGAGTCGAGTTTCGAAGAACTGCAAGGCAATTACGCTCGGAGCATCGTCACCGGTTTCGGCCGGATGGCCGGACGCACCGTTGGCGTCATTGCGAACAACCCACTGCGACTCGGGGGGTGCCTGAACTCCGAAAGTGCAGAGAAGGCCGCTCGATTCGTGCGACTGTGCAACGCATTTGGCGTGCCGCTCGTGGTCGTCGTCGATGTTCCCGGGTATTTGCCGGGCGTCTCGATGGAGTGGGAAGGCGTTGTCCGACGCGGAGCGAAGTTACTTCACGCCTTCGCCGAGGCAACGGTCCCCCGCGTCACCGTCGTCACTCGAAAGATCTACGGCGGCGCCTACATCGCGATGAACTCGCGAGCACTGGGAGCCACGGCCGTATTCGCTTGGCCCAACTCCGAAGTAGCCGTGATGGGTGCGAAGGCTGCTGTCGGCATCCTGCACAAGCGGGCCCTCGCAGCTGCACCGGACGACGAGCGTGAAGCATTGCACGACCGACTCGCTGCCGAGCACGAGGCAATCGCGGGCGGCGTCGACCGCGCGGTCGAAATCGGCGTCGTCGACGAGGAAATCGACCCGGCGAAGACTCGCAGCATCGTGACCGCTGCCCTCGCGTCTGCACCATCTGTCCGCGCGCGGCACAAGAACATTCCGCTCTGACAACCCTGGACAGCAAGGTGGGCCTCGCCGATACGGCGGGGCCCACCTTTGTCATTCAAGTCTTTGTCGTTCAAGCCGCGAGAGCACTCCGGGTTCAGGATGGACCTCGGTCAGCTGACACGCCTTCGCAGCCATGTCACTTCGGCACCTTCGCCTGAACTCCGGAAGGGTTCGAGTTCCTCGTCCCACGGTGTACCTATCGCCCGATCGATTTCCGCGGCGATGTCTCCACCGGAATTCATGATGGACCGCAGTTTCATCTCCCCTACGACGACATCACCGTTCGCACTGGTGGATCCGCGCCACAGGCCCAGACCGGGCACATGGCTGTACCGTTCGCCGTCGACGCCATGACTCGGGTCCTCGGTGACCTCGAACCGCAACATCGGCCACGCGCGTAGCGAGTCGACCAGGCGGGCACAGGTTCCGACGGGACCCGTCCAGTCCGTCGTCGCACGCAGAAGCCCGTCGTAGGCAGGCTGTGAGGTCCATCTGAGCTTGGCAGGGCTGTCCAACGTGGCGGACAAAGCCCAATCCACGTGCGGGCACAGCGCCGCGGGCGACGAGTGGATGTAAACCACACCAGTCGTCACGTCCGCGAATTGATTCATTTCGCGCACTCGAGCCTCCTGCTTCGACGAGGGACGTCTTCCCCAACGACCTCTGTCGAGTTCGTGCAGCACGCTCGATTGAACAGTGTGCCTTGTGTTACCCGTGTTGCGCCAGTGGAAGGAGAGAAATTTGTGCTCTACCGCGAAACTTCACCGACCACGCCATCCGACAATTCGGTCCACAAAGGCTTGGCCCAATCACCGAAATCGCGATCGGTAAGCACGACGCACGCAGTATCGATCGTGGGATCGACCCACAGGAACGTCCCGGACTGGCCGAAATGACCGAAGGTAGCGGCCGAGTTCTCGAGACCCGTCCAATGCGGACGCTTGTCGCCCCGAATTTCGAATCCGAGCCCCCAGTCGTTGGGGCGCTGAGAGCCGTAACCCGGAAGAATTCCGTTGAGCCCCGGGAACTGCACAGTTGTCGCCTCTGCGAACGTCTGCGCCGAGACCAGAGTCGGCGAGAGCAGTTCAGCCGCGAACTTGGCCAAGTCGTCTGCCGATGCCTGCGCACCGTGACCGGCCGGACCGACAAGAGCCGCGCTGGTCATCGCCAACGGCGCGAACACCGCCTCGGCCAGATAGTCGGCAAATTCGATCTCGGTCTCCCGGGAAACCAACTCGGCAAGCACCTCGAACCCCGCACTCGAGTAAATCCGCTTCGACGCCACCGGCGCCTGAACAACACGTTCGGCGAATGCCAATCCCGAAGCATGTGCGAGGAGATGACGAACGGTCGACCCCTCAGGCCCGGCCGGCCCATCCAACTCGACCGCCCCCTCCTCCACTGCCACGAGAATCGCGTAGGCGCACAACAATTTTGTCACCGAAGCCAGGGGGAAAACATGCGCCTGGTCGCCACTGAAACCACGAATGCGGTCGCCCTCACCGGGATTCTTTCCGGAGAGGACGACCGCTGCCGCATTGTCGACCGGCCACTGCTGGATTACGTCGAGACTGTGAGTACTGGGCACCCGATCAGACTACTGGCACAAGGGTTGCGCTTCCGATCACCAGTCAGCTTCGGTGTAGCGGATGACGCCGCGGATGTTCTTGCCATCCAACATGTCCTGGTAGCCGTCGTTCACGCCTTCGAGCGTGTAGGTCCGAGTCACCATGTCGTCGAGGTTCAGCTTGCCTGCCTTGTACATCGCGAGGAGGTTCGGCACGTCCTGGCGAGCGTTGCCACCGCCGAAAATGTTGCCCTGAAGGTCCTTCTGAAGCATCGCCATCAGGAACAGGTTCAGCTTCACATCCATGTCCGTCAGGTGCCCCATTGCGGTGACGACACAACGGCCGGCCTTTGCCGTCAGAATCATCGCTTCTTCGACGTACTCACCCCTCATTTCGCCGACGGTGATGATCGTCTTCTGTGCCATGCGGCCATACGTAGCGTCGATGATCGGCTGAATGGCAGCGGCAGCGCTTTCGAAAGCGTGCGTTGCGCCGAACTTCAGAGCCTGCTCACGCTTCCACGGCACGGGGTCGATGGCAAAGATGTACCGGGCGCCCGATGCAACTGCACCCTGTAGCGCACTGATACCGACGCCGCCGACACCCATGATCACAACGTCTTCGCCGGGCTTCACATCGGCGATGTGGGTTGCCGATCCCCAACCGGTCGGGACGCCGCAACCGACGAGTGCGGCAACCTCGAACGGAATATCCTTGTCGATCTTCACCACTGACGACTGGTTCACGACCATGTAGGGCGAGAACGTCCCTAGCAGGCACATCGGGATCACGTTTTCGCCGCGAGCCTGGATCCGGTAAGTGCCGTCACTGATGGCCTGGCCGCTGAGGAGGCCCATCCCGAGGTCACACAGGTTCTGATGACCGGCCGAACACGCCGGACAGGTTCCACAAGCCGGAATGAAGGACAGAACGACGTGGTCGCCGACCTCCAGACCCTTGACCTCCGGGCCGAGCTTGGTGATGACGCCCGAACCCTCGTGCCCACCCATGACGGGGAACGACGGCATCGGGGTCGCGCCGGTGACGATGTGGTGATCGGAGTGGCACATTCCGGCCGCTTCCATGCGAATCTGAACTTCGCCGGCTACCGGCTCACCGATCTCGATCTCCTCGACGGACCACTTTTCATTGAGGCCCCACAGGATTGCACCCTTGGTCTTCACGTCACTTCACCCTTTCATTCGCACACCCGCATCTATCTCTGTGACCATAGCCACAAATCTGCGAAATTGGAACGTGTTCTAACGAAAGATTTTGCACTGCAGGTCAGACGTCCAAATGACCTGGCACAACCGGCGCGGCAACAACGGAATAATGACCCACTGAGTGGGACAGGCCACACGGGCACCCGAAAGTAGAGCCGCCCCGAAAGCACGCAACCATTCGACTCCACCCCCACCAATCGGTCGGACACAGAGCAGCGGGTCTGAAACAGACCTGGGCATGTTCTGGTGCATCTGAGGTTCGTCCTCAGGTTTTGAAGGTGGTGTTCGCCGGCCGCGGTTGCTGGCCGGGGTCGATCGAGGGTGGTGGGATGAACCAGGGTTTGTTGTCGACACCGATCCGAATCGCCCACTTCCCGACGAACCCTGATTTCCGGTGCATCAACCGGTGGTGCGAACGGCACAGCCGGACAAGGTTGTTCATCACCGTCGGGCCACCGTTGGCCCAGTGCCGGATATGGTGCGCATCCGTCCAGGCAGGCACACATGAACACCCCGGGAACGCGCAGCCCCTGTCTCGGGCGATCAACGCCACTCGCTGTTCGGGGGTGACCAATCGTTTTCCGGGTTTCGCATCGAGCGGTGCGCCGTGATCGTCGAGCAGAACCGTGGACAGGAAACAATCACACCCGAGAAGCCTGGTCTGCGACACCGACAGCGGTCCGAGCCAGGGCATGTGCCCGACATCGAGATCCGATACAGCCATTCCGTCATCAGCAGTGGAGGGTGTCGCGGCGCAGTCCCGATGCTCAGCGAGATCCCGAGCGTTGATGTGCACGTTCACGTGCGGGCGTTGACCACCGTCTGTGCCTGTTTTGGCGCAGTCCAGGTAACGGCGGATCAGTTCGGTGAACCCGTCCGCAGTGCGTTTCGCCGCCGACCGAGAATCCGGGGTTCCATCCGGAGCGGGGGTCGGCATCGTCAGATTCGACAACGCCGACAACAACATTTCACCGGTCAGGGCGTCGAAATCCCCACGCACCACCACCCGACCATTGAGCGTCGACGCGATCCGCAACTCGTTGAGATCGACATCCTCGGCGGGCGGAATCTCATCCGACTCGAACAACCGCTCCAACGTCGCGATCACGTTCCGCACCTTCGTCGTCGTCGCCCCCACACCCGACGCAGCAGCCAACAACAAATCGATACAGCGAGGTAGCGCCTCCTCCGGCATGCCTTTCGGTGGTGATTCACAGAACGCCACGATCAACACGGCATGCTCGAACGAGCAATCCCCGCCATCGAACCGAGCCGCCACCGCCGGAAACGGCCGCAAAGCCGCACCCAACGCGGCGATCTTCTTCCCGTCCCGAACCTGCAGCATCGTGTTCGCCGCCACCCACGCACCCACCCCGCGGCTGGCAATCACCTGATCATCCGGGCGCAACGACAACTCGTCCACCACCGCCACACGCACAGCCTCGAGACGCAGAATCTCCGCACTCGACGACACCGCAGCCTCACGCAACTCAGCAGCAGACAACTGCCACAACCGTCCGCGTAACCCCACCGCAGAACCAGACACCACATCCGACAACAAGACACTCATTGAATCCCCCGATCCCCTCCCCAAAGGATACTCGAACACCCGTTCGAGTCAAGAGGGTTTATCGAATCAATCCACCGAGCGTCCCGGAACCACCAGACCGCATTGATAGGCCAGAACCACCAACTGTGCGCGGTCACGGACATCAAGTTTTGCCATCGCCCGGTTCACGTGTGTTTTTGCCGTGACAGCGCTGATCACCAACTCCGCGGCGATCTCGTCGTTGGACATCCCCATAGCAACGAGAGCTACCACCTCGAGTTCACGCGGCGTCAATTGACCGAAGATCCCAGAAGTCGAGTCTGCCCGCGACGGGATGGAAAGGAATCGAGTAATCAACGCACTGGTCGCAATCGGCGACAACAACGAGTTGCCACCTGCGACCGTCCGAACAGCATCCAGCAGATCTTCAGCCCGGATCCCTTTGCCGATAAAGCCGCTGGCACCCGCCCGGATCGCCTGTGCCACATGCTCATCCACCTCGAATGTCGTCAGGATCAACACGTGTACGTCGGACAAATCCGGATGATCGGCGATCATGGCGGTTGCTTCGACACCGCTGGTGCCCGGCATTCGAATATCCATGAGTACAACGTCAGGTCGGTGTTCGAGCGCTGCCTGGAATGCCTGCTCTCCGTCCGCCGCCTCGGCGACCACCTCCATGTCGTCTTCAGAACCGATGAGCAGTGCAAGCGTTTGCCGAAAGAGCGCCTGATCGTCCGCCACTACCACCCGAACAGTCACAGCGATTCCCCACGCAGAGAACCGCTCGACACTGGCACAAGCGGAAGTTGCGCGTCCACACGAAATCCCCCGTCCGCGCGGAATCCTGCTGACACTTCGCCTCCCATTGCCTGAGCCCTCTCTTTCATTCCGAGCAGACCGTACCCGGGTGGCGACGTCGAAGGCACTGCTGTTCCGGAGTTTTCGACTGTCAGCACCAGAACCTCAGCTTCGTACGACAACGACACGGTGACGGCTCCTGGCAGCGCATGCTTGCTCGCATTCACGAGTGCCTCCTGGATAATTCGATACGCCGTGAGATCTACTGCGGGTCCGAGTGGGCGCACAGAACCCACAGTGCGCACCTCGATTTCCATTCCTGCACTGACGAATTGATCCACCAGTGCCGGTAGATCCGAAAGCCCCGGAGCCGGCTTCATCGAGCGATCGCCGTCCTGCGCATCACGGAGGACACCAACGGTGGCCCGAATCTCGTCCAGTGCGGCCTTGGATGTTTCTTCCACTCCGCGTAGTGCAGTCGTCGCTTTCTCCGGGTCTTTCCCGATCAGGTGCGACGCGACCCCAACTTGCAGATTGACCAATGCAATGTGGTGCGCGACGACGTCGTGCAGGTCTCGCGCTATCCGCATCCTTTCTTCGACGACCCGGTGTCGAGCCTCGTCCTCGCGCATCCTTTCCGCTTGCACCGCACGCTCTTCGACGGACTCCAGATATGCACGGCGAGAACGGACCTCAGCGCCGGCGAAGCTCGCCATCAGCAACCAAGACAACAACCCCAGCGCTTCCTGTAGGAGGTTGTTTCCTACTCCGAGGAAAATCGTGACAAGCATCAGCGATCCGACTGTGATTGCCGCTGCGAAAAAGGTCTTCCGGCGGTCACTCGTGCTGGCAATGTAATAGAGGCATACCATCGCCGCCGAACCTGTGCCGGCATTCGGCGGCGCTGACAGTGCAATCATCAAAACGCCGAGAAGCACTGCCACCGCGAGTGCCGAGAACGGATAGCGCCTTCGGAACACGATGGTTGCGGCTGCAATAGCTGTCACGACAACTCCCACAACCGTGACCTCGCGGGTCTCATTGCCGTCGAGCGCGATGCGGTGCGCCGTCCACGTGGCAAGGAGCACGAGGATGGTCAGTGCCAGGTCGATGGTGCGCGGGTGTTCCGCACACCATCGACCCCACGTCGAAGTCGAGGTCATCGATCTACCGTATCCGGGTCACACCGACAACTTGTCGTTCGCGGGCTCAGTGGAATCCTTCGAATCTGCGAGCAGCGCAGTCAACTGCTCCCCCTCGACATCGACGTTCGGGACCAACCGGTCCAGCCATGAGGGGAACCACCATGCCTTCGAGCCCAACAGGGACATGACGGCCGGTACGACGGTCATACGAATCACGAAGGCGTCGAACAGAACCGCGAACGAGAGTCCGAGTCCAATCTGCATGATGAAGGCGTCGCCGCCGAAGATGAAGCCCGCGAAAACGGCGATCATGATCAGCGCCGCGGCCGTGACGACTCGCGCGCCCTGGTCGAAGCCCTTCACGACTGCTTCATCCGGTCCGTCACCGTGGACGAACGCTTCACGCATTCTGGTCACCAGGAACACCTGGTAGTCCATCGCCAACCCGAAGACGATGCCGATCATGAAGATGGGCAACATCGCCACAACTGATCCGGTTTGACCTTCGATTCCGAGAATGCCTGCGAACCAACCCCACTGGAAGATTGCGACCAGCACACCGAACGTCGCACCGATCGAGAGCAGAAATCCGAGAGTTGCCTTGAGCGGTACCAAGATCGAGCGGAACACCAGCATCAAAAGAATGAAGGCGAGGCCGACGACCAATGCGAGGTAGGGAACGAGGGCATCAGCCAGGCGGTCCGAGACGTCGATCGTCAACGCTGTCTGACCGGTGACCGACATCGTGGCCCCGGTCTCGTCGGTCAGTGATCCGGCGACCTCACGTATATCTGCGACGAGCGCCTTTGTTGCCTCGGTTTCGGGGCCGCTCGAGGGAACCACCGTGATGACTGCTGTATCGCCGGCCTGATTGAGTGCTGGCGGCGTCACTGCCGCTACGTCGGGCAGAGCACCGAGCTTTTCCTGGGCGCCGCTCAATGCCGCTGCCGGATCTGCGGCGTCGGCAACGTCGACGACCACCATGAGCGGGCCGCTGAACCCGGCACCGAACCCCTCGGATAGTCGGTCGGTAGCCCTGGCGGCAGTTGTGTCGGGCACTGGTGGGCTCGCCAAACTCAGGTTGATTCCGAAGGTGGGGATCGCCAGCAATCCCAGCCCGAGGACTGACGCGAGCAAAACCGGAACTCGACGCCGGATCACGAACTTGGCCCATCGCGAGCCCGCCCCCTCCGACTGTTTCCGGTGTGTCAGTTCACCGCCGGACGCCAGCAGTCGACGATCAGACCGACTCATGACGCGCGACCCTGCAAATCCGAGTGTGGCGGGCAGCAGCGTCAGTGAAATCACCACTGCAACAGCAACTGCGAATGCTGCAGCCAGACCCATGCTCGTCAGGAACGGGATGTTCACGACGAACAGTCCTGCCAATGCGATGAGCACCGTCAACCCCGCGAACACTACGGCCGAACCCGCAGTCCCCGCTGCGCGGCCCGCAGCAATTTCTGGATCATGTCCGTCACGTAGTTCGGAGCGGTAGCGCGAGACGATGAAGAGCGAATAGTCGATCGCCACGGCGAGCCCCAGCATCATTGCCAGGACGGTTGTGCTCGAACCTAATTCGATGAAACCAGTTGCGATAGTGATCGTGCAGATCGCGATGCCGATGCCGATCAACGCGCTGATCAAGGGAAGCCCTGCTGCCACCAACGAACCGAAAGTGACCGTCAGGACCACAGCGGCGATCGCGACGCCGATCACTTCGCCCATCGATTCGGCGCTGCTTTCCATCAGCACGTTGCCGGCGACATCGATCGCCAGTCCCGAACCCGCAGCGTCGTGAACGGCGGACTCGAGCAGTTCTTTCGAGCTGTCCGGCAAGTCGATCGAGTCGGCGGTATAGGAGACCTGCATGTATCCGATCGTCCCAGTCGGCGACACTCCGCCGGAGGCATATGGATCCGATACCGCTGCAACCTCGGGGTCCTTCCCGAGCGCAGAGACCAAGTCACTGACGGATTGTCGAATCGCCGGATCGGTGAGCGTCGTGCCCGCCGGAGATTCGAAGACGATGCGAGCACTGGCTCCATCGGTGGACGACTGCGGAAATCTTTCAGCCAGAAGATCTTGCGCCGCTTGTGATTCGGTGCCCGGAATCGACAACGTATTGACGGTCGGACCGGACAGCGTTGCTGCGCCTACTCCGCCCGCCACCAGCAGGACGACCCAGAAGCCCACCATTGCCCAACGGCGCCGAAACGCGAGTCGCGAGAGTTTGTACAGGAATATCGACATGCGTGTCACTGTGCCGATACACGACCCCGTCGCACATCGTGCACAGGTAGGCAGTTCGACGTACTGCGCTCGCAGTAGGGCGGTGGTCCCCAGTGCTAGACGGGCCGGCCCAACTCCCTTGACCACGGCGGATCCGCCCCGGGACGTGACACGGTGACGGCTGCCGCGCGTGCGGCAAAGGTCAACGCGGCCGACCAATCTGCCTCGGTGAACGCACGCACAACAGCGACGTCGAGTGCGTCGTGACGATCAAGGTAGGCCAACAGGGCTCCGTGAACGGTATCGCCCGCACCGATCGTGTCCGCGACGTCGACCGCGGGCGCCGGCACCGAAACATCGAGTTCCTCGGTGATCAACCGCAACCCGTCACCACCACGGGTGAGCAGGACGGCGCCGACGCCTTCGTGGAGCCACTCGGCGCCGTCGACCGAACCCAACCACTTCGCGTCGTCGTCGCTCACTTTGAGAATATCGATGGCGGGCAACCACGAACGAAACCGTCGTCGATACGCGTCCGGGTCGGAGATCACCGCCGGACGAATGTTGGGGTCGACCATGGTGAGTCGACCGCGGGCGTGGGCTTCGTGCAGCAAAGCTTCGTAGGCAGAGGCCCCGGGCTCGAGCACCAGCGACAGCGTTCCGAACGAGAATGCCCGGGCAGAGGGAAGTTTCGGCAGCGCGAACTGTCGATCTGCCGTTCCCTCGAGGTAGAAGGAATACCGCGCACCACCGTCCGCTGCAAGGTTCACGACGGCCAGAGTTGTCGGCTCGGGCCCACGTTCGACTCCGGTTGTGTCGACATTGGACGCGGCCAGCGAGTCGATCATCCGATCTCCGAAGGCGTCGGTGGACAAGCGAGAGACGAATCCCACGTCGGATCCGAGTCGGCCCAATGCAACCGCAACGTTGAACGGTCCACCGCCCAACTTGGGCGAGAAGTTCTCCCCCACCGGAACCAGATCAACCAGTCCCTCACCACACACCACGACGGATCGTTCGCGTGTATCACTCATCGGTAGACCCTAACCTTCTCACCAGTCGAAGATGGATGTGACCTGCTCGGCACGAACGAGTTCGGGTGCCGAGCAGGTCACGAATGCGATGGGATTCAGCTACCCACACGCTCGCCCGTAGCCGGGTCGAAGAGGTGAACGAGGCCGTCCACCCGCTCGAAGCCCAGCGTCTGGCCGTACTGCAGCTTCGATCGCCCGCCGGTGCGTGCGACGAGCGAAATCGGATCGGATTCCGTGCCAGGTACGTGCGCGTAGATGTACGACTCGTTGCCCAGTTCCTCTACCAGGTCGATCTGAGCTGCGATTCCGTCTCCGGCAGCAACCACCTGGAATTGCTCGGGCCGAATTCCCACTGTGACCGAAGCCAGACCGGCCGCGGCGATTGCCGCCATCTGCTCGCGGTCCAGCGGAACCTCGACGTCACCGAAACGCACCCCACCCGAACTGACCGGCGCCGTTACCAAGTTCATACCTGGAGATCCGATGAAACCGGCAACAAACGCATTGGCCGGCCGATCGTAAAGTTCGGTCGGAGAAGCGAATTGTTGCAACTTGCCGCCCTTGAGCACTGCCACGCGATCACCCATCGTCATCGCTTCCACCTGATCGTGCGTGACGTAGACGGTGGTGGTTCCGAGACGACGCTGCAACGCCGCGATCTGCGTGCGGGTCTGGACGCGTAGCTTTGCGTCGAGGTTGGAGAGCGGCTCGTCCATGCAGAACACTTGCGGTTCACGAACGATAGCTCGGCCCATGGCAACTCGCTGCCGTTGACCACCGGAAAGCTTGGCCGGTTTGCGGTCGAGATAGTCAGTCAGGTCAAGCAGTTTGGCCGCTTCGGCCACTTTCTTCTTACGCTCCTCGACGGGCACACCGCGCATCTTCAACGCGAACCCCATATTTTCGCCGACGGTTTTATTGGGGTACAGCGCGTAATTCTGGAAGACCATTGCGATGTCGCGATCCTTCGACGGGACATCGGTCATGTCCTTGCCGTTGATGGTGATCGCACCGGAATCGATGTCCTCGAGCCCTGCCAACATGCGCAGGGCCGTGGACTTTCCGGAACCTGACGGACCGACGAGCACGATGAACTCCCCGTCCTTGATGTCAAGATCGAGTGAATCTACAGCGAGGGTCCCAGCACCTTCGTAGATGCAAGACGCTTTCTGGTAAGAGATTTCAGCCATGACGAACTCCTGAGAGGGTGAGGAGAATTATTTGATTGCACCGAAGGACAGGCCGCGCACCAGTTTGTTCTGGGCGAACCAACCGGCCAGGATGACGGGCAATGCCGCCATGGTCGCTGCCGCGGAGAGCCGAGCCCAGTACAGTCCCTCGCCGGTGATGAACCCGACCAGGAAGACCGGAATCGTCTGCGCTTGAACAGCTGTCAGGTTGACTGCGAAGAAGAATTCGTTCCACGAGAAGATCACGCAGATCAGCGCAGTCGCAGCAATTCCGGGCGAGATCAGCGGGAGGATCACCTCGCGAACCGAGGTCCACAAACTCGCGCCGTCCATGCTGGCAGCTTCGAGAAGTTCGCCGGGGACTTCGAGAAAGAACGAACGCATCATCCACACTGCGATCGGCAGATTCATCGATGTGTACAAGATGACCAGCGCCCAGATATTGTCGAGCAATCCGATGTCGTTGACGATCACGTACAGCGGCACGATTGCAGCGACGACTGGGAGCATCTTGGTACTGATGAAGAAGAACAGCACATCCTGAGTCTTCTTCACCGGGCGAAGCGAGAGCGCAAAAGCCGCCGGAACACCCAGTAGCAGAACAAGAATCGTCGACATTCCTGTGGCAAATGCCGAGTTCGCCAGCGTCGTGCCGAGACCGGAATCGAGAACGGCACGAAACTGCTCGAGCGTCGGGGTGAAGAACAACTTCGGCGGATCCGTGTAGGCGTCTGCCTCGGTCTTGAATGCGGTCAGGACCATCCAGAAGACCGGGAAGAAGAATCCCAGAGCGGCGATCCACGCCACGACCGACCACGGACTGAAGTTACTGCTCTTCTTTTTCTTGACGACGGGTTTGTCGGTCGTCACGCTTGTCGTCTCTACGGCAGTCATCACGCCGCCTCCTCGTTGCCGGTGAAGCTCTTGAAGATCAATCGGAGCGCAAGTGTCGACACGATGATGGTCGCGATCACTGTCACGACACCCATCGCCGCAGCTTGACCTACGTCGAAGCCGAGGAACGCGCGCTGGTAGATGTAGAACGGCAGGTTCGAACTGGCCACGCCTGGCCCGCCCGACGTCATCATGTACACCGCGTCAAAGGTGTTCACGAGGTAGATCGCACCCAGAACTGCACCGAGTTCGATGAAACGGCGCAGGTGCGGCAGTGTCAGTTCGCGGAACATCGCAAACGGCTTGGCTCCGTCCACCCGTGCGGCTTCGAGGATGTCTCGGGGCATGGACTGCAAGCCGGCCAGAATGAGCAGCATCATGAAAGGCGTCCACTGCCAGATCAGATTGATCATGACGGCGGCGAGCGGAAACTTGCTGACCCAGTCGACCTGGCCGACACCGAAAGGCTGGAGGACGAAGTTCACGATACCGAACACCGGGTCGAACATTGTTGTCTTCCAGAGCAATGCGCCAGCGACGGGGGTGATGAGAAACGGCGTGATCAGCAGTGTCCGCACGATCCCGCGACCGAGGAAGGCTCTGTCGAGTAGCAGTGCCAACGCGAGTCCGAGGATCACCGAAACGATGACCGTCCCCACGATCATGATGACCGTGTTGACCGCGACTTCCCGAAACTGACTGTCCTTGAAAACCTCGATGTAGTTGTCGAACCCGTTGAAGTGCCGCGATCCCGGCCGGACTAGGTTCCACGACTGCGTCGAGTAGTAGAGGGTGAACAGAAACGGAATCTGGGTGACGACGATCGAAAAGATCAACGCCGGCAACAGGGGACCTCTACGACGCCAACCCTCGGCGCGGGAGATCTTCTTTTCGACACGGACCGGTGGCGCGTCGTCCACCGTAGTTCTGGGCTCGGCAACCGTAGTCATCGGTTCTCCTGATAGGTCTTGCCGACCACCTCGGCATACTGCTGGGATTGTTCGAGTGCTTCTTTCACGCTCTTCTGACCCGCGATGGCCGCACTGATCTGCTGGCTGACGCGAGTGCCCAGGTCCTGAAACTCAGGGATGGTGAGGAACTGGACGCCGGTGTACGGAACCGGTTGCACTGTAGGGTTTTTCGGATCTGCATTGTTGATCGATTCGAGGGTGATCGGACCGAATGCCTGTGCGGCCTCTTGATATTCCGGAATCTCGTAGGTCGATAGGCGACTTCCCGGAGGAACTCTCGACCAGCCGAGTTCGGTTCCGACCTTCTGGATGTAGTCCTTGTTCGTCATCCAGGAAATGAACTTCCAGGCATCATCTTTGTTCTTTGCCGACTCCGGGATTCCGAGCGCCCACGTGTAGAGCCAACCAGGATCGGACTTCTCGACCTTCGGGGCCTTCGCATATCCGATGTTGCCGACTACCTTCGACGACGCAGGGTCCTCGAGAACCGACACAGCCGACGTCGCGTCGTACCACATCGCCGTGTTGCCTTGCGCGAATTGTGTTGCACATTCACCGAATCCGCTTGTGGCAGGACCCGGCTGACCGTGCTCCTTGACAGTGTCCACGTAGAACTGAACCGCATCCTCGACCTGCGGACTGGTCAGCTGCGCATTCCAATTCTCGTCGTACCAGCGTCCACCGAAGGTGTTGATCACGGTGTTCAGCGGTGCGAGTACCTCACCCCAGCCAGGCTTTCCGCGCAAGCAGATTCCCGCCATCTTGGCGTCCGGGTTGTCGAACTGTGCTGCCCAACCTGCAACTTCTTGCCACGTCGGGTCTTCGGGAACTGTAATCCCCGCCTGATCGAACAGATCCTTGCGGTACATCAGGAACGACGACTCCCCGTAGAAGGGGACCGCGTACATACTGTCCTCGTACGACAGAGAAGTCTTGATCGACGGTACGAAGTCGTCCTCGTCGTAACCGGGCGTCGTGTCTGCATAGTCGGACAGGTTCGTGAGCCAACCGTTCGCGGCCCACTGAGGTGTCTCGTAGTTGCTGATCATCACGACGTCGAACTCACCGCCGCCGGTTGCCGTCGACGCTGTGATCTTGGCGCGCGCCTGGTTCTCGGAAAGGCTGACGAATTTGAGGTCGATGCCAGGGTTCTCGGCTTCGAAAGCCGGCGCCAGTTTGATGGCGTCCTGCATCTGCGAGTTCGACACCATCGCGATGGTGACTGTTCGTTCGCCGGAACCACCGAGCGCACCAGCGCCCGCACATCCCGACACCAGGAGGCAGAGCGCCGCCGCGGCAGCGCCCCACACTCGTCTTCCTGTTTTCACGGATTACCTTCCTTCACACTTGCGTGTCAGTCGCGCGCTCGGACCGCGAAGCTCGTGAGATCGCTAGCCTTCGAGCAGCCACTGGGCGCACTCGACGTCGGTGACGAGTACGTTTGCCAAACCTCCGCGCAATGCGCCCAGAACGGCCTGGCGTTTGTGTGTTCCCCCCGAAATCAGAATCGTCTGATCGCAGGATTTCACTGCGTCGAGCGATACGGAGACCGTTCGCTCAGGCAGTGGCCCCTCCACTGGATTGCCGTCGATCGTGTAGAAACGGCCGCCGATTTCACCGACAGCGCCTCGACTTTCCAACTCGTCCAGCATGGTCGAGTCGACGAAGCTACCGGCAAACAAGGTCGTGGCAGTCGAGACGGCACCAACTCCGAAAACCATGATGTCGGAATCAGTTCCGGCTTGCAGCGCCTTCGAGATCACCGAGTCGTTTCGCATCGACTCCACAGTCGCCGGGTCGGCATACAGCGGAGCGTTGAGACGAATAGGATTGGCCTGCAACTGTTGTGCACATCGGCCGATGGTGAAGTCGACACCGGTTTGGTAGTCGGTCACCGTCATGGAGCCGTCAAGTTGTACCACAGCCGAGCACTTCGCGGCCTTGTCTGGCAAAGATCCTGCTACCGCAACGGTTTCCGGACCCCAGGTAAACCCGAGAACGCTCGACGGCTGCAGACGACGAACCAGAACTTCCGCTGCTCTTCGACCGAGTGCGTCGAAGTCCGGGTCGTCCGCATCCGAAATCGCTTCGGGGACGATCAACACTTCGGCCAACCCGAAGTGCTTCTCCAGCTTCGATTCCAACTCCGTGTTCACCGAACCTTCGAGCTCCGGCGGTACCAAAATCTCGACCCTGACCAAACCTTGCGTCCGCGCCCTGGCCAACAGTCGCCCGGCTGTCGGCCGCGAGACGCCCAACTTCGCTGCAATCTCCGCCTGAGTGGCACCTTCGAGGTGATACATGGTCGCTGCCCGCAAGGCGAGCCGCACATCTTCGGAAGCGGGCAACTTCGACGTCTTGAGTCCTGTGGGCTGAGCCGACTGGTTCACGCGGTCTCCTTGTGCATCAGGTTCAAAGTTTCTTGATCGTGAGCAGATGCTCACTAGATGTTCTTATGCTCATTAAGCTAACATCTACGTTGTGACCCACACAACAGTTTCCGGAGAATCCGTCGATCTACCTGCGACAATTCGGGCAAATGTCCTCGTCGAGACCGGAAAGATGCAGATGGTCGAGAGACCACGACCGTCCCCGAAGGCGGGTGAAGTCCTCGTTCGCATCCATGCCGTGGGCGTGTGCGGGTCGGACGCGCACTACTTTCACGAAGGTCGCATCGGCCCTTACGTAGTCAACTCACCGCTCGTTCTCGGACACGAAGCATCGGGACGCATCGCTGCGGTCGGTGACGGCGTCGACCCAAGACGCATCGGGCAGCGTGTCTCCATCGAGCCTCAGAAGCCCGATCCGACAAGTCCCGAATCCAAGGCAGGCAGATACAACCTCTGCCCTCATATGGAGTTCTTCGCGACGCCGCCGATCGACGGTGCGCTGACCGACTACGTCACGATCGGTGCCGACTTCGCCCATCCCATCGCAGATTCCGTGTCCTACGAGGCAGCTGCGCTGTTCGAGCCACTTTCCGTAGGGATCGCCTCAGCCCAGAAGGCGGGGATCACTGCCGGCTCTCGGGTGTTGATCGCCGGCGCCGGCCCGGTAGGAATCGTGACGACGCAGGTGGCCAAGGCATTCGGCGCGACGGAAGTCATCGTCTCGGACATCGACGCGGCCCGGCGTGATGTGGCACTGAAATTCGGCGCAACAACCGTCGTTGATCCCCATGTAAGCGACGTACGCTCGCTGGCCGTCGACGCATTCATCGACGCGTCGGGTGCCACGGCCGCAGTGATCGACGGGATTCACGCAGTTCGGCCCGCTGGAACCGTCGTTCTGGTCGGAATGGGTGCCGACGAGATACCGTTGCCGGTCCCGATCATTCAGAATCGCGAACTGATGCTCACCGGAGTGTTCCGATACGCCAACACGTGGCCGATCGCCGCCGCACTGGTCGCTGCCGGGCGCGTCGATCTGGACTCGATGGTCACAGCACGCTTTTCACTCGAACAGTCGCAAGAGGCCCTGGTGGCCGATCGCATTCCCGGCAGCATCAAAGCCGTAGTCATTGTCGCCGAAGGAGACTAGTACTTTCATGGAACTCAATACGAAGACCCTGCTCGACTTCGATGCTGCACTCGAAGTGCCGACCTACGACCGGAGCAAAGTTACTACCGGCATAGTGCATTTCGGTGTCGGAGGCTTTCACCGTGCACACCAGGCCATGTACATCGATGCTCTCCTGCGACGCGGTGAGGGCTTCGACTGGGGAATCTGCGGAGTGGGAGTGATGCCGTCGGACAAGCGAATGAAAGACGCACTCCGCGCGCAGGACGGCCTCTACACGCTGGCGCTCAAGCATTCCGACGGAACCCTCGAGGCCCGGGTCATCGGGTCGATCGTCGAGTACCTGTTCGCTCCGGAGGATCCGGAGGCGGTGATCGAAAAGATGGCATCCGAATCGACGAAAATCGTATCTCTCACCATCACCGAGGGCGGATACAACATCTCGCACACTACGGGTGAGTTCGACGCGTCCGATCCCGATGTAATGCACGATCTCGAGCCGGGAACACTCCCCCGCACCACCTTCGGTCTGATTTGTGCGGCACTCGCACTCCGTCGCGACCGGGGCCTCGCCCCGTTCACGATCATGAGTTGCGACAACATCGAAGGCAACGGATCGGTCGCCAAGACGGCTGTCGAAGCCTTCGCCGCTCTGAAAGATCCCGAACTTGCGGAATGGATCGACGAGAACGGCGCCTTCCCCAACTCCATGGTCGACCGGATCACACCCGTCACGACAGCCGAGGTGACCACCGAGATCGCCGAGACGTTTGGCGTGGAAGATCAGTGGCCGGTCGCGGCTGAGCCGTTCACCGCGTGGTTCCTCGAGGACGAGTTCACCTCAGGCAGGCCACCTCTGGAGAATGCCGGCGTCAATCTCGTGCCGGATGTTCGCCCGTACGAACTGATGAAACTGCGCCTTCTCAATGCCGGCCATCAAGGCATCGCTTACTTCGGCTACCTTGCCGGATACCGCCTGGTCCACGAGGCATGCCAGGACGAACTCTTGTCGGGGTTCCTGCTCGACTACATGAATCTCGAAGCGACGCCGACCCTTGACCCGGTACCCGGCGTCGACCTGGATCAGTACAAGAAGACCCTCATCGAACGATTCTCGAACCCCCAGATCCGCGACACGATTGCACGTCTGTGCGCCGAGTCGTCCGATCGAATTCCCAAGTGGCTGTTGCCCGTCATCCGGACCCAACTCGACACCGGTGGGTCGATCAACCTGTCCACCGCAATTGTCGCCAGTTGGGCCCGCTACGCCGAGGGCACAGACGATAACGGAGATCCCATCACCGTCGTCGATCAGCTGTCGGACACTCTGGTGCCGCTCGCCCAGAAACAGTCGAGCGACCCGTTGGCCTTCATCGGGTACCGACAAGTGTTCGGCGATCTCGTGGACGATCGCCGATTTGTCGCAAGCTTCCGAAAGACCCTCGACTCATTGCACTCCGTCGGAGCCAGAAGAACCCTCGAGGAGGTGCGCGGGCTCTGACTACACCGAGACGTCGTGCAGGTGATGGATCGGATCGTGAATGAAGTAGGCCGCCAACGATTCGACGGTGAACGCCGATCCGTCACTGCGGAGACCCCGTCGATGGCGGCTACCCTCTGGCACGGTTTCGAAGGCATTCGCGACCTCCGCCGCGGCGTCGGACAATTCCGATGCCACCGTTGCCGGATCTTGGTCGTTGTACCGCTCGGCCTCGGCTGTTGCGTCCTGATCCCAGTTCTCGAATCGCGGATCGTCGAATTCGAGCATCTGTTCCAACCGCACCTTGAAGATCCGGAACACGTCGCGTACGTGGGCGGAATACTCCAGCGCTGACCATGTGTCGCTGTCTGGCCGCACCGTCACGTTCTCGTGTTCGAGCACTGCAGCCCAGGATGCGGCGTTGGCACGCACGAGATCGGGAACGTCCGTGAATGCGACGGTGGATGAATCGAACCCACACTCGCCGCAAGGGCGTTCGAGGACCCAGGTCCAGTTCTTTGTATCCGGGGTGATCGGCATGCATCGAGAATAGTCCGCGGGAGCGGAGTCGGTCTGCTTCGATTGGCCGATGAAGCGCATCATGGTCGGTATTGCGATTCCATTCGTGCTGATGCTTACTTCGTGTGGCGGGGACGGGGGCGACGCCGAACCACACGAACTCGCCTTCACATGCGACTACGCACATGCGTACCTCGAAGTTTTCGGGACGGTCGAGGCGGCGTTGGCCCGGCTACAGAGCCCTGGATGGAACGATGTCCCTGAACTCGTGGGTTCCGCCAGCGCCTGGGCAGCGTTCACACCACAACAGCAGACTGCGTTAGTCAATTCACTTCATGCGGCTTCCCGAGGTGAATGTTGATCCGTATTTCGGTGCCGGTATCCGGCATCTGACTCCGTCGACAAGATTTGCCGGTCGATACTCGGATCGGCCGAAGAACTGGACATACTCCGACTGATTCCACGTCGCCGATCGATCGAGTCCGCGATGACATGAGCGGACCGCACGACGACTGGAGAGGATTCGACGCTAAGGCGCGTGAGCGCACCAAGAAGCCTTCGAAGCAGCGGAATCGGGATCGTGCGACTGAGCAACGCCGGAGGCCTGATTCGCCGGTCGCACAACAGAATTACAAACGACGACGTAACTACGTCATTCCGTTCGTGACAAAATACTCGTTCGTCGGCGACGGACCGATCACTTCGATTTCCTCGACGGGTCTCGTCGCCCCTCACGTGAAGGGCGTCGAGTCGACATGTACCCCTTCCGAACGCAGTAAATGCTCGGCCGCACAAATCAACAGCGAAAGTGATTCGTACGAGAGTCCCTCGATCGCATGCATCAGCCTGTCAGGCGCCGGAATCGACCGGTCGACCGGCGAACCCTCGGATCTCCGCACAGAAAGCACGGTCGAGAGTTCTCGTTGATTCACCACCTGACCTGCGCTGTTCGCTCGCTCGAACATGGCATTCAGCCGCTGGACCAGTTCCTCACCTTCAGCTGATCGAATAGTGTTGCCGAACAGCCTGTTTCCATGACCGGCTTCGACACCAGGCCCGATCGAGTTCTTGATTGTCACAGTATGTTCTCCGTTACGTTGGTCTGTCAGGTTGATCAGGGGTGCGACCCGGCGCAATTCGCAGAGCCTTTATCCGTGCCGCCCAACGGCGTCGCGTCCATCGACAGCAGACGAATCTCCCCCGGCGCCCATCGGCTTCCGGTAGCGAGACCTTGAAGTTGCTGTTCACTTGCAGTTCGTCGTTACACTTTAACAATAGTTGTAACGCATCGACAAGCGTTTTGTTCCGATTGCCCGGTTTTGCACCCGATCGAGGTAACTACTGAGCTCTCGCGGGCTGCGGATTCTGCAATTCACGAAGCTCGGCAAAATGGATCCGACGCAGACAAGGACGGCGAGGCAGCCCTCGTTGGCTCTCATTTCCAGTGATCGAGCACGAAGTCCTCAATGGTGATGACCCAAGTCCGACAGCGCTTTTCAGACAGGGAAAGGGCCCCGCAGTTGCGGGGCCCACTATCGTTGCCGTTCCTTGCGTAGAGTCGTTTCCGACAGTCGGCTGCCGGTCAGCGCGTCAACATTTGGGTGCAGCCGAGCCGCGGGGGGGGACGGCTCGACTGCCTTGTACCTACACCGGTAGGCACGTCTAAAGCGTGACACTTCTGTACGTCGAGCACATACGCTGAAATACCCGGATAGGTACCTACTTTTCCTTCACGTCCGGCACGTCGCTCGCTCGGTTGCGCCCAATTGCACTGCGCTCCCGATACTTGTCGAGGATTGGGTATCCGGATCCGAGACTTTCACCTCGTCCGAGATCGACGATCGCGGTACGACATTTACTTGTGTAGCCACGAAGGATCAACTCAGCCGTACCCGCATGCGCGTTGCGTGCGATTCAATACCAACTACGTGTGGGCAACTGCACCAACTACCTGTGGGCAACTGCCCTGTTGATTGCACTCTGCGCACTTGTCGCCGTTGCGATCGTCGGCAGCATGACTTTCGACAAACGTCATTGGGTCTGACCTGCGGGCTCACGGCAACTGAACGTGGGGCGGGCGGGGCTCGAACCCGCGACCAATGGATTATGAGTCCACGGCTCTAACCGACTGAGCTACCGCCCCATCCGGATGCGATGCATCGCGGCGAATCCGAATGTTACCGGCACATCCGACGCGGATCACAATCGGGCAGGCGGTGACGCGTTGCACTCTTTCGAGTCGAGTCTTCCAAGGTTGGTCGGCACAGGCGCGATGAGCCGATACCGTGGGAGTGCACACCCCACGGAACAGGATCACCACATGAAGCTTGCACTGACCGAATTCAAGAACTCGAAGGCCACGATCCGGATCATCATGTCCGACGGCGCGAAGCTGAACGGCACCGTCACCGATTTCACCGAAGACACTCTCGTTCTCAATTCTCCGAATGGTGTCTACTACATCAACCCCAGCCACATCGTCCGACTGTTCGAGCCTTCGGATCGCGCAGCGAAGTAAGCGCACCGGCCGAACAGTTCGACGGTTCCGCCGAAAGCCCGACGCAGAGTATTGCGTCGGGCTTTTCGTATCTCCGTCGCCATCGTCTTCGCTTCGCGTTCACTGATGCTGATGCCGCCTATCCTCTGCGACATGGCGAACGACAGCGGACCACCTGAACTCGTGTTGTTCGACTTGGGTGGCGTGCTGTGTCGATTCGAGCCTGACCGTCGCGCCGCAGAACTGGCTGCGGCCATCGGCGTCACGGAAGACGAGATTCATGCCCTCGTGTTCGCGTCCGGGTTCGACCAGGAATGCGATCTCGGCATTCACTCCGAAACCGCGATCCTGGAACGCTTTCGACGACTCGGGTTTCCTGGTGACCGCGACGAGCTACGCCGAGCCTGGGCCAAGGCCTTCATCCCGGACCGCGCGGTCATCGATCTCGCAATCGCGCTTCGAAGCGAGGGGGTCGTGGTCGCCACACTCTCCGACAACGGACCTGTTCTCTTGGCCGCCATCGAGAGTGTCGTAACTCCATCGGCAATCGACGAGCATGTTTTCTCCTGCATGCTCGGAGCTACCAAACCCGAACCTGCGGCCTTCCTGGCTGCGCTGGAGTTGCTCGATGCGCGTCCACAGCAGACCTTCTTCGTCGACGACAACCCGGTGAACGTCCTCAGCGCTCGACGGCTGGGAATTCGCGGCGAACAAGCAAACAAGGCGGCAGACGTCGAATCGGCACTTCGATCGGTGGGTCTGCTGCGAGCGCACTAGGTCAGACAAAAACAAGGTCAGACCACAACAAGAAAGCCCCCCACCCGATTTCTCAGGTGAGGGGCTTCACTGCTCCCCCGGCTGGACTCGAACCAGCAACCGTCCGATTAACAGTCGGAAGCTCTGCCAATTGAGCTACAGGGGATTGTCTTGCTCGCTTCGCCCGTTCCGGCGTTGCCTGAGAAACTGTAGCGAATCCTTCACCGAAGTACCAAATCGCCTGCCCAGCGAGTCATCAGGCAGGATGGAGTCAGGACGATCGGTGCTGGAGGGAAGCAGGAATGATGCGTTTGTTGATCGGTGTTGCAGCTGGGTACGTCCTGGGAACCAAAGCGGGCCGCGCACGATACGAGCAGATCAGCCGGGCCGCGAAGGCGGTGGCCACCAGTCCGGCCACCAAGAAGGTGTTGGACGCGTCACGGCAGAAGCTGGCCGACTCACTGAGTACTCAGCCCAAGCTCGAGCCGATGAAGCCGATCAACGAGGAGACTACGATTCTGGTCCCCCACGACCAGTTGAAGAAAAACCGTTAGGTCAGACGCTTTGGTCGCCGACAGCCTGCTCACGCAGCTGTCGGCGATACTGCTCCAGCGCCACGAGGTCGCCGAACAGTGAGTTGTACTCCTCGGGGGCCGCAGCAGGTGAAACGCGCTGAAGCTTGGATTTGAGGTCGGCAACCTGCTCGCCCACCCACGCTTCCTGCAGTCGTGCGAGCACTCCGTTGATGTAGCGCGGAACCGTGTCTTCGTCACACGGCATCGGTTCGACGGCCAGCTCAGATACAACCGAGGCCACCGTCATGTCTTCGACGCCCTTGATGACGACTTCGATCCACTCGGCGCCGCCGAGTCCCTTGCTCGTTCCACCGGCGTCAGCCATTGCCTGTCTGATGACAACGTAGGCGGGGTGGGTGAACGTCTCGGGCGGCAACGAGTCGAAGACACTGCCGGCGATGCCAGGGTGCTGCAATGCGGCCTTGAGGACAGCTCGCTGCGTCGAGAGCGCGGGATCGTTGGGCCGGGGCCTGGAGATTCCGATCGGCAGCGCAAGCGCATCGGCAGCAGGTTGGTCGACAACCTGACGACGCTTGGGCGCCGGTGACGATCCGCGCGTCGACGCGCGTTTGCGAGCTTCGTCACGCACGCGTCGTCGAACTGACGGAAGATCGTCCCAACCGACCCATCCGCACAACAGATTCGCGTAGCTGTCGCGCAGAGTTGATTCCTTGATCTGCGCAACGACGGGCACGGTACGACGCAGTGCCTCGACACGACCTTCAGCGGTCTCCAGATCGTGTTCGGTGAGGATGGACTTCACCACGAACTCGAACATCGGAGTGCGCCGTGCCACGAGGTCGCGAACGGCGGCATCACCAGACTTCAGACGCAGATCGCACGGGTCCATTCCGTCGGGCGCGACGGCGACGAACGTCTGCCCGGCCATCTTTTGATCACCCTCGAACGCCTTCATCGCAGCGGCCTGCCCCGCGGCATCACCGTCGAAGGTGTAGATGATTTCACCGCGAAAGTAGCTGTCGTCCATCAGGAGTCGACGGAGCATCGCAAGGTGCTCCTCACCGAAGGCGGTCCCGCACGAAGCGACGGCGGTCTTGACGCCGGCCAAATGCATCGCCATGACGTCGGTGTAACCCTCGACGACTACCGCCTGGTGTCCCTTGGCGATGTCGCGCTTGGCGAGGTCCAAGCCGAACAGGACCTGAGACTTCTTGTAGAGAATCGTTTCCGGCGTGTTGACGTACTTACCCGGCATGGTGTCGTCGTCGAAGAGCTTGCGGGCACCGAAGCCGATGACGTCACCGGCGACGCTGCGGATCGGCCACAGAAGTCGGCGATGGAACCGGTCGATCGGACCTCGCCGGCCTTCTTTGGACAGCCCGGCTGCTTCTAGTTCTTTGAACTCGAAACCTTTGGACATCAAGTGTTTTGTGAGAGTGTCCCAACCTTCTGGCGCGTATCCACACCCGAACTGCAGGGCCGCTGCACCGTCGAAGTTTCTCTCGGTGAGGTAGTCGCGAGCCGCCTGGGCATCGGGTTCGCGCAGACGAGCGGCGTAGAACTCCTGAGCCGCCGCGTTTGCTGCGATCAAGCGTGCACGGGTGCCGCGATCGCGCTGAACGGACGGTCCGCCGCCCTCGTACGAAATCGTGTAGCTGAGTCGATCCGCCAACTGCTCGACGGCCTCTACGAAGCTGATGTGATCCATCTTCTGCAGGAACGAGTACACGTCACCACCCTCACCGCAGCCGAAGCAGTGGTAGAGGCCGTGGTTGGGTCGCACGTGGAACGACGGCGACTTCTCGTCGTGAAAGGGACACAGACCTTTGATCGAATCGCCACCGGCACGCTTGAGTGAAACGTATTCACCGACGATGTCCTCGATGCGAGTGCGTTCGCGAATGGCCGCGATGTCTCTGTCAGAAATTCGGCCCGCCACGTACATCAGTCTAGGCGGTCGCCCGGCACCTCCTGACAACGATATGTTGATGGCCGACTCTGCACCGCAGCGATGGGACCGACGATGACTGAAAACGCCTCGAGCTCGCACGAAGGGCGATCAGGAACCCGATTCGGCGTGTACGAGTTGCGTAGCCTCCTCGGCCGAGGCGGAATGGGTGAAGTGTACGAGGCGTACGACACCTCGAAGGATCGCCTGGTCGCTCTCAAGTTGCTCCATCGAGAGCTTGCGGCCGACCCGTCATTCCAAGCTCGTTTCCGCCGAGAATCTCGCACCACCGCCGCCCTGAACGAACCGCACGTGATCCCTGTGCACGACTGGGGCGAGATCGACGGAGTTCTCTTCATCGACATGCGATTGGTCGAAGGTCATACGTTGCGAGCCGAGTTGACCGAATTCGGCCGACTCACGCCTGTACGAGCCGTCGACATCGTCTCGCAAATCGCGTCGGCGTTGGACGCCGCCCATGCCCGCGGGCTCATCCATCGTGACGTCAAACCAGACAACATCATTCTCACGAACAACGGCTTCGCCTACCTCGTCGACTTCGGAATCGCATACTCACAGACGGACACGAAGATCACCACCGAGGGAAGCGCAGTCGGTTCCTATGCGTACATGGCGCCGGAGCGGTTCGGAATCGAAACGCCGACGGCCGCAGCGGATGTCTATTCCCTGGCTTGTGTCCTCTACCAATCACTCACCGGAACAACACCTTTCAACACCACAAGCATCGAGCATCTGGTCAATTCGCACCTGAACGCTCCGCCGCCACGCCCCACACTGGCGGTTCCGTCGCTCCCGCAAGGCCTTGACGCCGTCGTGGCTCGCGGCATGGCAAAGGATCCCGCACACCGCTATCCGACTACGGGAGCGCTCGCACTCCAAGCGCGGCAGGCCCTCTCGACGACCCACACCCCCGGTGCCGCCGGCGGATTGCACCCCACGATCGTCGGGCAGCCCACCTACACCACGGCGAATCCCGCTCACGGGAACTACACGCACATCGTGACAAAGACCAAGCGAAACCGAGCACCGATCGCGATCGGTGCGGCTGGAATTGCACTCGTTCTGGCCGCAGGAGGCACGGCGGCCTGGGTGACGCTGGGGAATTCGGGCCCCGAATCACCAACCGCTGTAGCAGCTTCCACCGCCACGTCGGCACTGGCACCCATTCAGGATCCGGTCAGAACGCCGATGCTCGAGCCGCTACCCACCGCCGGACAGCAGGCAACCACGACCACGCGGGCGCCGAACCCCGCCACGAAGAACGGCGATCTCGGGGTGAGCAAGCCGATCACCGTCCCCTCATGCAAAGGAACCGGAATCGTGGTGTTGGCCAATGCCACCGATCCGGCAACGTACGCCAGCGAGATTCAGAACTACCTCGACGCGTTCCCCGGCTCGAAATACCTACGCACAGACCAGTCCTGCCCGTCACTGCGTCAAGTCTCCGATTCGGGGACGGCGATCTACACGGTGTATCGCGAATCCGGGAGCACCGAGTCGAAGATCTGCAAGGACGTTCGCGCAGCAGGTGGCGACGCTTACGGCAAGTGGCTCGATACCACTACCGACCCGTCGACGCGGATGACTTGCTGAGGGCGTAAGTGGCTCAGCCCCAGCTGGCCTGCGCGCCCAGGCTCGCTTTGTCCACCCGTTCGAGCCGACTCTCCGTGTACGACGCGATCTGATCCACCACTACCCGGACCCGAGCACCGTCGTCTGCGGCGCGTTCCCACGCGGGCAGCAGGATCGGATCGAGCCCGGCCGGCGCAGTTGCCAGCAGCCATTCCGCGACGCGATGAACACGATCACGCTGCCGATCCTGACGCGCTTTGTGTCCGGCGTCGGACATCACGTAGTAGAGCGCCACGGTCTTGAGCAACGCGACCTCGGATGCGACGGCCTCAGGTATGTCGAGGTCGGCTTGATAGCGCGAGAGGGGTCGGTTGCCGTTTGTGAGCCGAGTGCTGGCGATCGCGGCCGTGGCGAAGCGTCCCACCAATTCACTTGTCAGGTTCTTCAACGCGACGGAACTTCCCAGCGTCCCGTCGAAACTTCCGACTCCGCGTACGACGGGGAGTTCGGACAACCGCTGAGCGGCTTCGATCAGATCGTCGACTACCAAGCCGCGGAACTCGGAGGCCCCCAGTTCTGCCAGTGCGCGCTGCTCGGACGGATCAGCAAGCGAGCGAAGGTCGATCCGGCCTGCGATCACCCCGTCCTCCACGTCGTGCACGGAATAGGCGATGTCGTCGGCCCAGTCCATGACCTGAGCTTCCAGGCATTGCCGTCGCTCGGGCGCTCCCTCGCGAACCCAGGCGAGCACCTCTGCGTCGTCGTCGTATGCCCCGAACTTCGCGCCGGGCTCAGGGCGGGTCCAGGGATACTTGATGGCTGCGTCGAGTGACGCCCTGGTGAGATTGAGGCCTGCGCTCAGACCGTCGGGGCGCAGGATCTTGGGTTCGAGGCTGGTCAAGATCCGCAGATTCTGCGCATTGCCCTCGAAACCTCCGCAGTCCTTGGCGACTTCGTCGAGGGCCTTCTCGCCGTTGTGACCGTACGGTGGGTGCCCGATGTCGTGCGCGAGACCGGCGAGGTCCACCAGGTCCGGATCGCAACCGAGTCCGTCGGCGATCCCTCGCCCGATCTGTGCGACCTCCATCGAGTGCGTCAACCGCGTGCGAGGTGTGTCACCGTCGCGCGGGCCGACAACCTGGGTCTTGTCGGCCAAGCGCCGCAAAGCCGCGGAGTGTTGGACACGCGCCCGATCTCGCGAGAAGTCCGAACGATGCTGCGCCGCTGCGATCTGCGAACCCGCCAACCCCGCTCGCTTCGGCGCCTCGACGACACGACGTTCGAGGTCGTGTTCGGAGTAGGTGCCGCCTCCGTAGGTGGTGTGAGCTGTCATGGTCTCTATTGCCCTGCCGTGTAGGGGAAGTCTGCCGAGAAGTGCGTGAGCTGATACCAGAGCAGCGCGCCGGTTTCGCGAGCGATTCCGTGCAACTGGGATTCGCGGGTGAAGACAGCCGGGCCCTGACGAGTAGGTGCGGTCCACGCCTGGAGTCCTGTGTCGCGGGCCATCGTCCGCGTTCGCAAGGAGTGCCACGGGTCACTGACCAGGACAGCGGAATTGATTCCCTGCGAGGACATCTCGGCGCTCACCGCGTCGATACTGAGCAGTGTGTCCGAACCGGTCTCCACCGCGGTGATCGCACTCGAAGGAATTCCGCGATCGGTCAGATACATCTTTCCCGACGCCGCTTCGGTGTACTCGTCACCTTCTTGTTTGCCGCCGACAGTGATGATCTGCGGCGCCACTCCGCGCTTGTACAGCTTGTACGCCTGCTCGAGTCGGGCCTCGAAGACGGACGACGGAGTGCCGGAATACTGAGCCGCGCCCAGAACGACTATCGCGTCGGCCGGCCGCGTGTCGTCGATGCGCGCCACCTGCCACACCCGGAACGCAGTACCCCCGACCAGAACCACGGCCATCAACACGGCACCGGCGATCAGTCGGCGCGTCCAGCGAGCCAATCCTGCCCCGAAGCCGCCCGCCCGCGAGGGTGATGGGTCGTGGGGGCGGTTACCGAAAGCAGGTTTCACTCCCGCAATTCTGCCAGTTCGCAGCGATCACCTCCGATGCCGACGCGCCACAACGGATAGATTTGCGTCATGGCCCTCGCACCACACTTCGCGCAGTTGTCCTCGGTAGAGCAGAGTCGGACAACCACCCGACCCGTTCGGCGTCGGGGAAGCGCCGCCGCCGTCGCTGCGATTTTCGCTTTGCTGGCGCTCGTCTTCAGTCCTGCGCTCGCCTCGGCGGACGCCCCGATGGTGTTGCCGAATCACATCACCGACACCTCCGGGGTCCTCGATTCCGGGCAACGCAGCGACATACAAGCCGCGATCGATCAACTCGGCGAGGACCACCAGATCGATCTGTGGGTCGCGTTCGTCCCCGATTTCAACAACCTGGGTGGCCAGGCGTGGGCACAGCAGACAGCCACGAAGTCGACGCTGAGCACGAAGTCCGTCCTGCTTGCAGTTGCCACGGCGGAGCGTGCTTACTACCTCGATGTGCCCGCTGAGCTGAGCAACATCACGGATTCCGACATCGAATCGATCAATACCGACGCGGTGGAACCGGCTCTCGCCGAGGATGATTGGACCGGCGCGGCAATTGCCGCAGCCGGCGCACTCGGCGACGCGAACAACACGAGCGGCGGAATGGGAGTCGGAACACTCCTCATCGCGGGCGGCGCTGTGGTGGTCGGGACGGGCGGTGTGGTCCTGTACTCACGTAAGCGCAAGAACGACAAGAACAAGGCAAGCGTCGAAGCCGCGAAGAACATCTCCCCCGACGACATCGCCAGCCTCAACGCACTCCCGCTGCCGACGCTCGACGAACGCGCGAAGGAGATCCTCGTCGAGACGGACAACGCGATCGCCGGCAGCCAGGAGGAGCTCGATCTGGCCCGCAGCGAGTTCGGAGATTCCGCCGTCGCACCCTTCTCGGCAGCATTCGACAAGGCCAAGGCCACCCTCGCCGAAGCCTTCGCGATCAGGCAGCGACTCGACGACGCCATCCCGGAAACTCCCGATCAACGCCGACAGATGCTGATCGACATCATTTCCTCGTGCGGTCGAGCCGACCAAGAACTCGAAGCTCGCGTCGAGGAGTTCGACGGGCTTCGCGACCTTCTCATCAACGCCCCCGCACGTCTCGATGCGTTGACGCAGAGTGTTGTTTCTCTCAGCGTGCGCTTGCCCGAATCCGAGGCGATTCTGACCAAATTGAAGGATCAATTCCCCGCGCCGACGCTGGCATCTGTCGTGAACAACGTCACGATGGCCAGTGAACGCCTGACGCTCGCCGAGAAGTCGATCGAGGAAGGCCGCGATGCCACCGCGCTGCCGGCCGGTAAGCAAGGCGCTGCCGTCACTGCGATTCGCACGGCCGAAGCCGCCCTCGATCAGGCACGCAAGCTACTCGACGGCGTCGATCACGCCGCCGACGACATCCGAAACGCCATCGCGACACTTCCGTCCGCGATGGACGACGTCCAACAGGGCATCACCGCTGCGGACGCTTACCTGGCGCAAGGCGGGCAGAAGTTGGCGGACGCGAAGGCCGCAGCCCAGGCAGCGTTGGCGAATGCTCAGACGTCGAAGGACAGCGATCCGCTGACAGCCTTCAACCAGATCGTCGCAGCCGACGCCCAACTCGACGCGCTTCTTGCCGACGCTCAGGAGCAGAAGCAGCAGCTCGAACGTGCACAGCAGCGCCTCGCCCAGGACATTCTGGCCGCACAGGCTCAGGTGACCGCTGCAGGCGACTTCCTCGGAACCAGGCGCGGCGCGATCGGGGCGGAGGCGCGCACTCGCTACGCCGAGGCTCAGCGGCACCTGCAGGCGGCCCAGCAATTGCAGGCCTCGGATCCGTCGAAGGCACTGCAACACGCCCAGGCCGCGACCACCTTGGCGACGCACTCACTTCGCGCCGCGCAGAACGACGTCAACACCTGGGAAGCAAACCAACGACCCCGCGGTGGCGGCGGCGATGCGACGGGAGCGATCCTCGGCGGCATCCTGATCAACAGCATTCTGCGAGGTGGCGGCGGGCCCCGCTCGTACGGCGGACCGAGCAGCAGCGGACGCTCCGGTCGCGGTGGCGGCGGCGGGGGTTTCGGCGGCGGGGGCGGCGGCCGAACCAGTCGAGGCGGCGGCGGCCGGTTCTGACGGATCCCGTCGAGGTAGTAAAATCCCTACTTTGTTCACGACCGCACTCGTCGTACGCTTCATCCGGCAAGTCGGGATCACAGATCATACGAAGGTGTTATGGAAAGCGTCGCCCCGCAGATAACCGTCGTTGTACCTACATACAACGAGCGTGAGAACCTGCCAAAGCTCGTCGATCGCCTCGCCGCGTTGAAGATCCCGAACCTGCACGTCCTCGTGGTGGATGACAACTCCCCCGACGGAACGGGCGAGGTTGCGGACAAGTTGGGTATCGATGGTCCCATCCCGGTCGGAGTGCTTCACCGCACGGTCAAGGACGGTCTCGGCCGTGCTTACGTCGCGGGCATGAGCCGGGCTCTGGCAGAGAACGCAGACATCGTCATTCAGATGGACGCAGATCTCTCGCACCCGTCCGAAGCGATCCCCGCCATGATCGAGATCCTCACCACTACCGATGCGGCAGTCGTTCTCGGCTCCCGCTACGTCGAAGGCGGCGCAGTCGCCGGCGACTGGCCGTGGCACCGCAAGGCTTTGTCCGCCTGGGCGAACTTTTATGTCAACGCCATTCTGCGACTGCATGTCAAGGATGCGACCGCCGGCTTCAAGGCTTGGCATGCAAAGACCTTGCGCGACATCGACGTCGAATCGGTGCAGAGCAACGGCTACGCGTTCCAGGTCGAGATGAACTACCGAGTTGTTCAGCGCGGCATGAAGATCGCCGAAACGCCCATCCGCTTCGAGGAGCGCACCGAAGGCGTCTCCAAGATGAGTCTCTCGGTTCAGTTGGAGTCTGCTCTGGTGCCGTGGAAGCTCAAGTTCGGCAAGAAGTCCCTGTGACCTCGGCGGCCGATCGAAAGTAGTCGGCCGTCTGCGTGTCCGACGGGTAGAACGATTCGATCGCAATCTCTGCGAGCGTGACGTCGCGCGGCGTACCGAACACGGTGGTGGTGCTGAACATCGCCAGTTCGGTATCGCCGACGCGTACACGCAACGGAACCAGCAGGGAATTCGCGCGGTCGTCGTGCCAGTCTCCGCCGCTCGGATAGGCGCGCAGCTCGTCGAGCAACGACGACAGCTGCGCATCCGCACTGACCTCCACTTCCCGAGCCAGCCTTGTGAGCAGGTGGGCCCGCCACTGCGCGAGGTTCACGATCCGCGGCGCCATGCCCTCGGGATGCAAGCTCAGACGCAATACGTTCACCGGTGGTTCCAGGAGGAAATCAGCGGCGCCCGCGGTCAAAATTCCCACGGCCTGGTTCCCGGCGACCATCTCCCACTGCTGATCGACCACCACGGCCGGATACGGGTCATGCGCGTCGATGATGCGATCGATAGCCTCACTCACCGCTGACATCGGCGCTTCTGCCAACGACTTCTGCGAGTACTCCGGCGCGTGGCCACTTGCCAGCAGAAGCGTGTTCTGTTGTCGTAGAGGAACATCCAGACATTCGGACAGGTGAAGGATCATGTCCCGGCTTGGTTTGGAGCGGCCGGTTTCGATGAAGCTCAGATGCCTGGTCGACACTCCTGCCGCCGCCGAGAGTCCCAACTGAGTGAGCCTTCGCCGCTCCCGCCACCGCTTGAGTTCGGAGCCCACGTCCATCGTCTCGAAGGTCATTCTTTCAAGTTAGCGACCCGAGGTAGCCGAGGCCATGACCTCAGAGGTAATCGACCCGACGCAGTTTCGGAGGAACAGTGGTCTCAGCCGGCGAGGCCGCCGGACATTCACCACCGGAAACTGATCAAGGGAGCGACCATGAGCGACTTCGACGCAATCGCCGACGCCTACATCGACATGTGGAACGAAACCGATACCACCGCCCGTAAAGCACGGGTCGAGCAATTGTTCGCACCCGGCGGTCGCTACACCGATCCGCTCGCGGACGTCACCGGACACGATCAGATCGACGCGATGATCAACGCTGTGCAGCAACAATTTCCGGGCATGCACTTCACCCTCGTCGGACCTGTGGACGCGCATCACCGACAGGCCCGATTCGGTTGGGCTCTCGGCCCGTCGGGGGCCGAGTCACTGATCGACGGATTCGACGTACTCGAACGCGACGACGACGGCCGGGTGACGCTTGTCCTCGGGTTTCTCGACAAGGTGCCTTCGGCCTGAATCGGGACTACCACCGTCAGCGTTCGTCACGAAGGTTGTCGGTGGTTCGTGGCATCATCGGTGCCGATGAACGCCGACGGATTTACCTGGTCCACACCGATTCCCGAGTCCGAGGGTGCTGAGTACGACGCTCACACGCTGACCGTCAACGGCCTTCCCACCGTCTATCGAACCGCCAAGACGACGCCGACCAAGCTCGGTCAGTTCGTCACACTGTGGCGCCGTTCAGAGGCCGGGCCCATCCGCCCATTCGACGCCAGCGACCGCGTGATGCTGTTCGTGGTGAAGGTATACGACGAAGAGCATTCGGGGCACTTCGTCTTTCCCGTCGAAACCCTCGTCGAACACGACATCGTCTCGACGAACTTCTCCGGCGGTAAGCGCGCTGTCCGGGTCTATGCACCCTGGGTTACGCCGACCAGCGCGCAAGCAGTCAGAACTCAGCGCTGGCAGATCCGGCATTTCGGCGAGTTCCCTGATGTACTCAGCTCGACTGTGTTCAGCTCAACTGTGTTCAGCTCAACTGATACGTCGCGATGATGACGCCTGTTGTCGTGGGGACGCTGTCGGTGAGGGTGAACTGAGCGAGCGCAGCTCCGTCGGGGAACAATCTGCGCCCGGTTCCGAGAACCAGCGGATGTATCAGCAGAGTGTAGGTGTCGACGAGACGTCGCTCGGCCAAGGACGTGATCAAGTCGCCGCTGCCCAGAATCACCAGATCCGGGCCCTCACTTTCCTTGAGCGTGGCGACCGCGTCGGCGGCATCACCTTTCAACAAGGTCGAGTTCTTCCACGGCAGCGGTTCACCCAAAGTCCTTGACGCTACGTACTTCTGCGTGTTGTCGAGCACCTCGGTGAACGGATTGTCGGTCTGAAACGGCCAGTACGAGGCGAAGTTTTCGTAAGTTCTGCGACCGAACAGCAACGCCGATTTCTTCGCCATCCCCTCCCCCATCTTCTGCGCCATGACGGAATCGTTGAAGGGTGCTGCCCACCCACCGTGCTCGAATCCGCCACGACGGTCCTCGTCCGGCCCACCAGGTGCCTGCATGACACCGTCGAGAGTCACGCTGTTGGTCACGCTGAGTTTTCTCATAACTTCGATCCTGCGCCTGAAGGACCATCGGGGAAAGAGAAAACGGGCGGTCCTTCTCGATTGAGAAGGACCGCCCGTCAGCTTCGAACGAGAATCAGGAGCCGATCAGCCGTGCGGCCAGGTAGCTTTCCACCTGATCGAGGGCGACGCGTTCCTGCGCCATGGAGTCACGCTCACGCACCGTCACAGCCTGGTCTTCGAGAGTGTCGAAGTCGACCGTGATGCAGAACGGTGTGCCGATCTCGTCCTGGCGACGGTAACGACGACCGATGGCGCCGGCGTCGTCGAACTCGACGTTCCAATTCTGACGCAGCTGCGCTGCAAGATCTTTGGCCTTCGGCGTCAGGTCCGCGTTACGCGAGAGCGGCAGAACGGCAGCCTTGACGGGAGCGAGTCGACGATCCAGGCGGAGCACTGTGCGCTTGTCGACGCCGCCCTTGGAGTTGGGCGCCTCGTCCTCGGTGTAGGCGTCGACCAGGAAGGCCATCAGCGAACGCGTGAGACCGGCCGCCGGCTCGATGACGTACGGCGTGTACCGCTCGCCCGTCGTCTGGTCGTAGTAGTTCAGCTCGGTGCCCGAATGCTTGGAGTGCGTCGAGAGATCGAAGTCGGTACGGTTCGCGATGCCCTCGAGCTCGCCCCATTCGCTGCCCTGGAAGTGGAAGCGGTACTCGATGTCGGTCGTGCCCTTCGAGTAGTGCGAAAGCTTTTCCGGCGCATGCTCGTACAGACGCAGGTTGTCCTTGTTGATACCGAGGCCGGTGTACCAGTCAAGGCGGTAGTCGATCCAGTACTGATGCCACTGCTCGTCCTCGCCCGGCTTGACGAAGAATTCCATCTCCATCTGCTCGAACTCACGGGTGCGGAAGATGAAGTTGCCGGGGGTGATCTCGTTGCGGAAGCTCTTGCCGATCTGGCCGATGCCGAACGGCGGCTTCTTACGCGAGGTGGTCAGCACGTTGGCGAAGTTCACGAAGATGCCCTGAGCGGTCTCGGGGCGAAGGTAGTGCATACCCTCTTCGCTCTCGACGGGGCCGAGGTACGTCTTGAGCATCATGTTGAAGTCGCGCGGCTCGGTCCACTGGCCGACGGTGCCGCAGTCGGGGCAACCGATGACATCCATCGAGACGTCGTCCGGGTTGTCGAGCTTCTTCTTCTCCGCGTACGCCTCCTGCAGGTGATCCTGACGGTGACGCTTGTGACAGTTGAGGCACTCGACGAGCGGGTCGTTGAAGACACCGACGTGACCGGACGCGACCCACACCTCGCGGGGCAGGATCACCGACGAGTCGAGGCCGACGACGTCCTCGCGGCTGGTGACCATGTTGCGCCACCACTGGCGCTTGATGTTCTCCTTGAGCTCGACACCCAATGGGCCGTAGTCCCATGCGGACTTGGTACCGCCGTAGATCTCACCGCACGGGTAGACCAGGCCTCGCCGCTTGGCGAGATTGACAACGGCTTCGATCTTGGACTTGGGTGCCACTCGATTGCTCTCCATCTGGGTAATAGATGCATGATTTTCGTGCGCTTTTCGCACCATCAGCCTATCTGGCGGCTGCCACGCACTTCCGTCCAAGGTTGACATGCATACTTGTGCATATCAAAATGAAAGTGATTTGCAATAATGTGGTGAGATGGCTATGCCCGGACATCATGATCTACCCCTCGAAGGAGCCTCGCTGTGAGCATTGCGGATACCGGCGATCTCCACAAAAGCCATGATCATTCCGACCTCGGACACACGCACGACCCGTTCGAAGCCGCACCGCCCGCGCCCGTGCCGCCCAAGGAAACCCTGGCGGCCGCCGGCGAAATTCTGCGGGCGCTCGCTGCACCCGTTCGGATCGCGATCGTGCTTCAGTTGCACGAGTCGGAGCGTTGCGTTCACGAACTCGTCGGAGCTCTCGGTGTCACTCAGCCACTCATCAGCCAGCATCTGCGCGTACTCAAAGCAGCGGGCGTCGTCCGCGGCGAGCGCAACGGACGAGAAGTTCTCTATCGACTCGTCGACGATCACCTTGCACACATCGTCGTCGACGCTGTCGCCCACGCCGAAGAAGGATGAGATTCCACCGCATGAACACCCCGGGCAGTACGACCTCGAAACGTGGACCGGCCACAGTCGGCGTTCGTTCCACGAAACAGCGCAGCGCCATCTCCGCCCTGCTCGACGACATCGACGAATTCAAGTCGGCACAGGAATTGCACGACGAACTGCGCAAGCGAGGTGAAGGCATCGGCCTGACCACCGTCTACCGCACGCTGCAGGCACTCTCCGACGCCGGAACCATCGACGTCCTACGCACCGACACAGGTGAGTCCGTCTACCGACGCTGCTCCTCCGGGCACCACCATCACCTGGTGTGCCGCAACTGCGGATTCACCGTCGAGGTCGAGGGCCCGACGGTCGAGCAGTGGTCACAGACCATCGCCGAGGACAACGGTTTCACCGAAGTGAGTCACACCGTCGAGATCTTCGGCACCTGCCGCGACTGCGCCGCCGCCTGAGAGCGTCAGGGAATCAAACCCTGCCGGGCGGTATCGGCACCGGTGAGCGCCAGTAGCAACATCGTGGTCAGTGCCTCGTCGTCCAGTCCGGCGGCAGGGAACGTGTAACGCAGGATGACGTCCGCCAGACTGCCGTGGCCGAACACCGCGATGGAGCCGAATTGGATGGTGCGATTTCGCTCGGCCACCTTGCGATGCAGTGCCGCGCTGACCGGTCGGTCCCATGCGAGAACGCACGTCATGGACAGCACGTCCAGACCCTCGGACAGATTCATCGCCTGGATGGAACACAGCGCGCCGGAGTACTGGAAACCCAGTGATCCGTCGGCAGCCACATCGACCGTCACGAAATGCGCCAGCGAGGCGGCCGCGCGTTCTTGTAGGCGGGCTGCTTCGTCGGTGGTGTCGGTCATGTTCTCCCCTGTCATTTGACGCCACCGAATCTACGGTCGCGTGAGGCGTACTCGACGCAGGCGGCCCAAAGGTCGCGGCGGTCGAAATCGGGAAACAGCTTCTCCTGGTACACCATTTCGGCGTAGGCGGATTGCCAGATCAAGAAATTGGACGTCCGCTGTTCCCCCGACGGACGCAGGAAGAGGTCGACGTCGGGCATGTCGGGTTCGTCGAGGTACTTGGCAACCGTCGCCTCGGTGATCTTGTCCGGATTGATCTCACCGGCCGCGACACGCTTCGCGATTTCCTTTACCGCATCGGCAATTTCGGCCCGGCCGCCGTAGTTCACACACATGGTCAAGTTCATGACGGTGTTGTTCTTGGTCAGTTCTTCGGCGATCTCGAGTTCCTTGATCACGCTGGCCCACAGGCGCGGCTTACGACCGGCCCACCGAACACGCACACCCATTTCGTTCATCTCGTCGCGTCGGCGGCGGATGACATCACGGTTGAAGCCCATCAGGAATCGAACCTCGTCGGGACTCCGTTTCCAGTTCTCGGTGGAGAAGGCGTAAGCGGAGAGCCACTCGACACCCATCTCGATGCACCCGCAGACGGTGTCCATCAGGACAGCTTCGCCGCGTTCGTGCCCGGCGGTTCGGGGCAGACCGCGCTCCTGCGCCCATCGTCCGTTGCCGTCCATCACCAAAGCGACGTGGCGCGGGATCAGTTCGGTCTGCAGGATCGGCGGGGTTGCCCCGGACGGATGTGGGTCCGGTGGTCGGATCACCCGGTCAGCAGCAGAATCAAGCGGAGTTCGCGGTTCGCGTCGTCGAATCACGTGTTCCATCCTGCCTCACGGGCAAGTCGACCTCGACGGCTGCATGCGGCCTCGAACGCTCGATCAGCGGCAACGTCCGCAATTGGCGCTCGAGATGCCACTGCAGGTGTGCCGCGACCAGTCCGCTGGCTTGCGTCCGCAGCGTCGCGGGCGCCGAATCGGTACCCTCCCACTCCCCTCGGAGCAGGGCTTCCATCAAGTCGAGCACTCCGGGCGACGGCGTCGCAGCACCCGCCGGGCGGCAATAGGTACACACGGCTCCGCCTGCGGCGACATGAAAGGCCCGGTGCGGTCCAGGAGCACTGCAGCGGGCGCACTCTTCGAGGGCAGGCGCCCAACCCGCATAGCCCATGGCTCTCAACAAGAACGCGTCGAGCACGAACTCGACCGGTCGTGCCTGCTCGGCAATCGCACGCAGCGCTCCCACCGTCAATCGCTGAAGCTGCGGGGCCGGCGCGCGTTCCTCGCCGGCCAACCGCTCGGCAGTTTCGAGTACGGCGCAGGCCGTGGTGTACCGGCTGTAGTCGTCGACGATGTCGGTGGCGAATGCGTCGACCGTCTGCACCTGAGTGATGATGTCGAGATTCTTGCCCGGAAGTAGTTGCACGTCGATGTGAGCAAACGGTTCGAGTCTGGCACCGAATTTGGAGGTGGTTCGGCGGACACCTTTGGCCACGGCACGTACCAACCCGAACTGACGGGTGAGCAACGTGACGATGTGGTCGGCTTCGCCCAGTTTGTGCAGGCGCAGCACCACTGCCGTGTCTCGATACAACCTCACTCGACCAGTGTCCCACGTTGTACCGACGACCGATCCCGATGCCGCGCCCGATGACAAGTCGGAAACACGGCAGGTCCGTCCGGATAGACTGGCGCGATGCCGAGCGACGCAATTGCGCAACCTGTCACTGCAGAGTTGACCGGTCGCGAAGCGCGGTGGGAGCGACACAACTCCGAGCGTCAGAAACGGATACTCACCTCGGCGGTCGAACTGATCGAAGAGCGTGCGGCAGGTGCCGAGGTGTCCGTCCAGCAGATCGCCGATCGTGCCGGCCTCGCCAAGTCGGTGGTGTACCGCCAATTCAGCGGCCGAGACGACCTCGATCGACGAGTCCGAGCGTTTGTGCTCGGACAATTTGCGGCGGCCCTGGACGCGTCGATGAGCATTTCGGTAGGCACTCTCGACCAGATCCTGACCCGAACCATCAGCGCCGTCGCCGAGTGGATCACCGAGCATCCGCGGATTCACGAGTTCATGGGTACCGGCCCCACCGACTACGACGACGAGAGCATCGACGCGATCAGCAGTCTGAAGGCCACAATCGCCGACTCCGCCCGCACCACTATCACCGAAGTCGGTCGATCCGTGGGGATCGACTCCTCACCCTTCGATTCACTACCGTTCGCAGTGGTGACAATGGTCGAGGGCACGCTCACCCACTGGGTCCGAAGCACCGATCCGAAGCCGAGCCGCGAAGAGATCGTCGCCGACCTCGCGAAATACACCTGGTACATGTTCGACGGCGTTGCCCGCTCGAGCGGACTACAGATCGATCCCCATGTCGAATTGTCCACGCTCATAGCCGAGCTGGTGTCCTCCGACGGAGGAACTTCGCGGCCGGACTAGATCCGGGTCTTGTCGGAACGCTTCGGCTCGCCGCGGTAGCGGGCGTAGTCGCCGTCGATGCGCAGCTTTCGCCACGCACGCTTCGACACCGGATTCATCAATCCGAGTTCGTCTGCCAGGGCTCGCATTTCGCCGAAGTAGTTACCCAGGATGCGGCGTGAATGCGGGCTCCCCCAGAAGGCGCTCTTCATCACCTCGTCCGGGATTCCGAATTCTTCGGCGAATTCCTTTGGCGGTGACATGATTTCACCCGCAAGCCAACGCATCGCGCCGGGGAAGGCGACCGATGTGATGGCTCGACTCGTACGACTGAGTCTGGGGACGTGATTGCGCAGGAACTCGTGAGCAAACGAGATGTGTCTCGCTTCTTCGGCGATGTGAATCTCCATGGTGCGGAGCATCGCCGGCGGCGTGTCCTTACCCTCACGGATGAGATCCTTCTGGAAGTGGTCGATCGGTTCTTCACCAGCCAGAATGCCGATGAAGAAGATGACCGGGAACTTTGCTCCCAGCACTCCGATGATCGGCGACAGCCGCCGGAACATCGGACGCATACCCGGCACGTCGATATCCATGCGATTGACGAGTTCCTGGAACATCTGGATGTGATTGCACTCTTCGGTCATCTCGTGCAGGCAGTACCGGAACTCAGGCGACTGGTTGGGTAGCGCCATGATATATTGCAGCATTCCCCGGATCAAGATGCTCTCGAAGGCCGAACCCACCTTGGTCACGTTCGCCTGACGCCACATTCCCATGGCGATTCGACGCTCCAACGACTGATCCTGGTACCACTGCGTCGCCCCGAGGGGGTCCGACACGGACGAGAGCACCCATCTCGGATCATGCGGATCGATCGCGAACTCTGGTGAATCCCAGTCGATGTCGAGATAGGGATCGAAACTGCGGGCAACTGAGCCCTCGGACAAAGTCTGCAGTACCTGGTGGTACGGCTTTTCCACTTCGATCGACGCTGACCGAGCCATCGGTGTCTCCTCACGGCCAGTCCGTCGATTGCAGTCGACGGACTTGAATGAGGTCAAACATAATGGGACACCGCGTCCCACGCAACCCCCTCGGGGGCCTATTTCAGGCCCGACGCAGCGGGATGATCTCGCGAACCTTCTCGTCCCGGAGATACAGTCCCGCCCACATGACGATTCCGGTGTAGACGGCAAACAGGGTCGTGCTCAGCAGAGGCTGTTCAGCTCGAAGGTTGGTCAACACCGCTCCCCCCAGGTAACCGGTGAGCAGAATCGCGCCGAGTATCGACGTTCGCGGAATCACGTACAGCGCAAGGCAGATCAGTTGCACCACCCCAGCCGTCAATGCCAGCGAGTCCGGCAACCCAAGTTCAGCCGACGCATCCTTGACTGTCTGAAGGTTGAGAATGTGGATAATGCCGTCGAAGAGCATGAAAACGACGAACAGCCCACTCAGGACGTATCCGAGCTTGCGAGCCGTGGCCGAAGGTGTCGTCGTCGTGGCGCTACCGGAAACAGTTTCGTTGTGGACGGGCTGGGTGGTCATCGGAATCTCCTGGGGCGAAGGCGAGCGGCCGGTTGCCACTTCGCTTGCAATTACGACTCCCGAGCGATCGAAAACTCATCGCGCCGGCCGTTACAACGCACCCGGCGTTCAGGACGATTCACCTCACGTGGTCTGATGGACGGTGACACGGGGTGCCGAAAAAGTCGGCTGAGATCAGACCCGATGAACCTGACCAGTTAGCACTGGCGGAGGGATGTCGACATGACCGAACAGCAATTTCAGCGCGCACTCAGCCTGGACGAGCAGATCGTTCTGATCACCGGTGGCGCCCGCGGGCTCGGCGCCGCACTGAGCCGAGCATTCTCCCGCTCGGGGGCCCGGGTGATCGTGAACTACAACAAGAGCCGTGACGCCGCTGAGACCCTGGTCACCGAACTGGGTGAGGATCGTGCCTTCGCAGTCCAGGCGGACGTGACGGACCGCAGTTCCGTCGACCAGTTGTTCTCCGCTGCACGCGAGCGATTCGACGCACCGATATCGACCGTGGTCGACAATGCACTCGTCGACTTCTCGTTCAACGGCGACGCCCGGCCGAACGCGGACACGATCACCTGGGCCGACTTCGACTCTCAACTACGCGGAGCCGTAGCCGGAACACTCAATACCACCCAGGCAGCCCTCCCCGGCATGCGCGAACTCGGCTTCGGCCGAATCATCACTGTCGGAACCAATCTGGTCCAGAATCCGGTAGTTCCGTACCACGACTACACCGCTGCCAAGGCCGCACTGTTGGCACTGACACGGACACTGTCCGCCGACCTCGGTCCGGACGGGATCACAGTCAACATGGTCTCGGGCGGCTTGCTCCGCACCACCGATGCGAGCGCCGCAACACCGGAAGCCGTCTTCGACATGATCGCGGCAAGCACTCCCCTGCGCCGAGTCACCACGCCGGACGAATTTGCCGACGCTGCACTCTTTTTCGCCTCACCATGGTCACGGGCCGTGACCGGTCAGAACCTGGTTGTCGACGGCGGACTCGTCAAGAACTGATGGGCGCACAGCTGCGGATAGGTGCGTTCCTGCTCGGGTGCGGACATCACAGTGCGGCATGGCGTCATCGCGACTCACCGGTCGAAAGTCTCGGCGACATCACGTATTACGAGTCGCTCGCCCAGATCGCCGAACGCGGCAAGCTGGACGCCGTCTTCTTCGCTGACGGTCACAGTGTTCGCGAACCCGAGTCGGGTGCGTCGTGGTTTCTCGAGCCGATCACCGCATTGACTGCCATGGCACGAGCGACAGCGGACATCGGCCTGGTGACCACCATTTCCACCACTTTCTACACGCCATTCCACGCGGCACGACTGTTGGCCTCGCTCGACCACATCAGCGGCGGACGGGCCGGCTGGAACGTCGTGACCTCGATGTTCGACCAGGAGGCGCGCAACCACGGACTCGAGGCGATGCCCGATCACGCCTCCCGATATGAACGAGCCGACGAATTTGTCGAAGTGGCCCTCGCATTGTGGGATTCGTGGTCGGAAGACGCGCTGATCCTCGACCGGGCGGGACGTTTTGCCGACGCAGGCAAGATTTCTCGCATCGATCACGACGGCAAGCATTTTCGTGTCGACGGCCCGTTGACGGTTCCTCGATCCCCGCAGGGCAGACCGGTTTTGTTTCAGGCCGGGGCGTCCGAGCAGGGTCGCGATCTGGCGGCGCGTCGCGCCGAGGCAATCTATTCGGTTGCCTACGACTTACCCAGCGCACAGGCCTACTACGCGGACGTGAAATCGAGAATCGAGCGAGCCGGCCGGGATCCGAGTTCGGTCGCCGTGATGCCGGGACTGGTCACCTACGTCGGCAGCACCGTCGCCGAGGCCAGGGCGAAGAAGGCCGAACTCGATCTCCTGCTGCCCACCGAACAGTCGATACGCCAACTCTCGTTGTTCACCGGACAGGATTGCGAGAACTGGGATCTCGACGGGCCCGTGCCCCCGTTGCCTCCACTCGAAGCGTTCACCGGGCCGCAGGGCCGCTACGCCACTATTTTGCGGATCGTCGAGAAGGACGCACCGACTGTGCGGGAACTCCTCGGGACGCTCGCTGCGGGTGGTGGTCACGCAACGATGATCGGAACACCGGAGTCGATTGCCGACGAGATGGGATCCTGGTTGAACGGCCGCGGTGCCGACGGTTTCAATCTGATGCCGCCGACCTATCCGCAGGGCCTGGAAGATTTTGTCGATCACGTGATTCCAGTGCTGCAGGCGCGTGGGTTGTTCCGTCGCGAATACGAGGGAGCGACTCTGCGAGAAAACCTCACCTAGTCCGGCAGTAGCGGCACCGACAGATCCGGATCGCGTCCCAGGAGCACTCCCCTCGTGAGGGCCGCGGAGCCGAACTTCTTCCGGACACTGTCCATTGCCGAGTCGAGGGCGGCAGTGTCCGGACCCGCGAATCCTGGACCGTCGAAGGGCAATTCGAGTTGTTCGGCGCCGTCCCGATCCAGGTTGGAGACAGCGACACCGATCAACGTGATGCCCTTGTCCGCGATCATCGGTATCGCTTCGTCCAGCAGCACCATCGAGACGCTCAGCAATTCCGCTGTGTCGGCGGTGGACCGGCGCAGCGTGTGAGATCGAGTTGCCCGCGTGAAATCCGCGAAGCGGAGCCGGAGCGTGACCGTGCGCCCCGTCCGCTGCGCCGAACGCATGCGTCGACTGACACGGTCGACAAGGGACATCAACGACGCATCGAGTTCTGCGCGGGGATGGGATCCGCGACCCAGCGCATGCTGAGCACCCATCGAACTGCGGCCACGATAGGCGCGGACGGGGCGCGGATCTCGATTGTGTGAGAGTGCGTAGAGATGGCGACCGGCGCCGCCCCCGAGAATCGAGACGATCGAGGATTCGTCGTGCCGAGCGATGTCACCCACCGTCACGATGTCGAAGTTTCGCAGCTTCTGGGCCGTGATCTTGCCGACGCCCCACAGCTTCTCGACTGGCAAGGGATGCAGGAACTCGGTCTCGCCCTCCGGCGGCACTCGCAGCAATCCGTCGGGTTTCGCGAATGCACTGGCGACCTTGGCCAGGAACTTGGTGCGTGCGATTCCGACCGTGATCGGTAGTCCGACCTGCTCGGCCACATCGCGTCTGAGGTTGGCTCCGATCTGCAGCGGGTTTCCCACGATCTTGGCGAGCCCGCCGACCTCGAGAAAGGCCTCGTCTATGGAGATTCCTTCGACCAGCGGCGACGTGTCGTGAAAGACGTCGAACACGTCTTTGCTCGCCTGCGAGTACGCCGACATTCGCGGAGGGACAACTATCGCCTGAGGACACAGTGATCGAGCCTGACCACCGCTCATGGCTGTGCGAACCCCGAACGCCTTGGCCTCGTAGCTTGCCGCCAAAACCACCCCACCGCCGACGATGACCGGCCTGCCGGCCAGAGTCGGGTCGTCGCGTTGCTCGACTGATGCGTAGAACGAATCGAGGTCCGCATGCAGGATCGTTGCGTCACCCGTGGGCCGACTACCGCCAGAACAGTTCCCGCCAGAACGAGTATCGCCGGGGTGCTCACCTGGCGTTTCTTGGTCCAGCGGTTCATATGACACGAACATATGTTCCCATGCCCCACCGACACTGCGTAAGGTTCGGAAATAGATTCCATGGAATTAATCACGAATCGGGCGTACGGTGAGAAAATGATTCCACGGAATGCATATCGGTTCGGAGTCTGCTCGTGACCAGATCAGCCCTGAGCAGGCACTTCGACAACCTCATCCGCTTCGAAACCGAACTGTGGACGGCCGTCGACCAGCGACTCCGAATCGAGCACGACCTGCCACTGAGTCGATTCGAGCCGATGCAGATCATCGACAGGCTCGGCTCCTGCCGGGTCTTCGACATCGCCGAGGCCCTCGCGATCACCGTCGGTGGCACGAGCAAGCTGGTGGATCGAATCGAAGCGGCTGGGCACTGCCGTCGAAAATCCAATCCCACCGACAAACGATCCTCACTCATCGAGTTGACACCCGAGGGCAATGAGCTGTTGCGGCGGGCGAAGGCAACGTTCGACGACGAATTGGAGCGCCGTCTCGGTTCCGTGCTGACGCCCGACGCTCTCGATCGGTTCGGCGCCACACTGGCCACGCTGCGTGAAGCCAACCGAAGCCTGACACCGACCACGAAGGAAAAAGCATGACCGACACAATGCGCGCAATCGTGCTCGACGCCCCCGGCCCGCCAGAAGCATTGACTATCAAAGTGATTCCGATACCCGTGCCGATTGCGGGCTGGGTACTGGTCCGGGTGAAGGCTTTCGGCCTCAATCGATCCGAACTTCACACCCGCCTCGGCCTCGCCGAAGGCGTGACATTCCCGAGGGTGCTGGGCATCGAGGCCGTCGGCGAAGTGGTGAACTGCCCCGGCGGGGAGCTCACCGAAGGCCGCCAAGTCGCCGCCATGATGGGTGGGATGGGGAGGACGTTCGACGGCGGTTATGCCGAGTACACGTGCGTTCCCGTCAGTCAGGTCGTTCCCTTCTCGAGCGAACTGGACTGGTCGACAGTGGGAGCTGTTCCCGAGATGCTGCAGACGTCCTACGGCTCGCTGACGGTAGGACTGGACGCGAAATCCGGTCAATCCCTGTTGATCCGGGGAGGAACCTCCTCGGTCGGCATGGCAACCGCAGTCCTGGCGAAGCAGTGGGGACTCACTGTCCTTGCGACCACCCGCGATGCGAACAAAGCGTCGTCGTTGACCGCGATCGGGGTTGACCACGTTATCGTCGACGACGGTGCTGTGGCCGGCCAGGTTCGAGACATCCTCCCGGGCGGTGTTGATCTGGCCCTCGAATTGGTCGGAACACCAACACTTCCCGACACGTTGCGCGCGACCCGCGTTCACGGCACCGTGTGTTTCACGGGAATGCTGTCCAACGAGTGGACAGTCAAAGACTTTTATCCGATCGACTACATTCCACGCGGAGTGCGATTGACCTCGTACGGTGGGGACGCGTCCGACCTGCCTGCCGACGTACTGCAAGACTTCCTCTCCGCTGTGGCGTCAGGCGAGGCGGTGGTACCGATCGACGAGGTGTTCGCGTTCGAGGACATCGCGCGAGCACATGCCAAGATGGAAGCCGGTACGGCACGTGGCAAATTGGTAGTTGTGCTCTGACCTGGCTTCTCACACCACGAATCGATAACCCATTCCTGCCTCGGTGATCAGATGCTTGGGGTTCGCCGGGTCATCCTCGAGCTTCCGACGAAGTTGAGCCAGGTAGACACGTAGATAGTGGGTCTCGGTGTCGTACGCCGGTCCCCACACTTCCCGAAGCAACTCCTTCTGCCCGACCAGCTTTCCGCGGTTGCGCACAAGCATCTCGAGCATGCCCCACTCGGTCGGAGTCAGGTGCACCTGTTCACCGCGCCGACTCACTGTTTTCGCAGCCAAGTCCACCGTGAAGGACGCGGTCTCGACCGACGGTTCCGAAGTGTCCGCCGCGGAGGTTCCCCGCCTCGCCGCAGCGCGCACGCGGGCCAGAAACTCGTCCATCCCGAAGGGCTTGGTGACGTAGTCGTCCGCACCGGCGTCGAGAGCCTCGACCTTGTCCGCGGAATCCGTGCGCGCCGACAGCACGATGACCGGCGCCGTGCACCAGCCACGCAGGCCGGCAAGCACTTCGGTGCCGTCCATGTCGGGCAGTCCGAGATCGAGTACCACGACGTCCGGTGGACGCTCGGCAGCAGCCCGCAAGGCACCGGCGCCCGTCGACGCGGTCACCACCTCGTACCCGCGCACCGAAAGATTGATACGCAGAGCTCGCAGAATCTGCGGTTCGTCGTCCACTACCAGGATTCGACTCATGATCCATTCCCATTCGTACCGGCCGCAGCCAACTCCACGATCATCGTCAATCCCCCACCAGGTGTGTCTGTGGCGCTGACTGTTCCGCCCATCGCATCGACAAATCCGCGCACCACGGAAAGTCCGAGGCCCACTCCGCCGGTGTTGTCGCGATCTCCCATCCGTTGGAACGGCTGGAACATCGTTTCGGCCTCACCTCGCGGAACACCTGGGCCCGTATCGGCAACACTGATCACCACACGATCACCGAGTTGCGCCGCCCCGACGCGCACCGGGGTTTCTCCCCCGTAGCGCAGAGCGTTGTCGACGATGTTCGCAATCACCCGCTCTAGCAGACCTTGATCTGCTTGCACTGCAACGGTACCCACGTCGACGACTACACTTCGAGCCCGCGAATCCGAGCGTCCACCGATGCCGAGGCCCAGCAACGCGCGGTGAACCACCTCGTCCAGATACACCGGCCGCAGCGTGGGTTTCACCACCCCGGCGGCAAGTCGGGACGAGTCGAGCAAGTTCCCGACCAGCGCCGTCAACTGATCCGCCGACTCCTCGATGGTTGCCAACAATTCAGCGGTGTCTTCGGGCGAGAACTCGATGTCGTCGCTGCGCAGACTCGACACCGCCGCCTTCACTCCGGCGAGAGGCGTTCGCAGGTCATGGCTTACCGCTGACAGCAGGGCTCGACGCAGTTGATCAGCCTCGGTGAGCGCGGCAGCCTTGCTCGCCTCGACTGTCAGTTTCTCCTGGCGGATCATCCCAACTGCTTGGTGAGCCACCACCGTCAGCACTCGTCGATCCCGCGCACTCAGGTCGGGCCCAGCCAACAACAGCGCGTATTCCCCGTCGTTGACCTCACAGACCGTATCCGCTTCGTCGTCCGTGGTCGGCGGCTGCGTACCCACGGCGGCGATGACTCCGTCGTCGTGATGAATGACGGAAACCCCTCGCTGGCGATAGATTTCGAGTGCCTTCGCCAGAAGTGTCGACAGATCCGCTCCGCGGAGAACTGATCCCGCGAACAGTGTGAGCAGTTCGGCTTCCTCGGATGCGCGCTTCGCCTCGCGGGCGCGCTTTGCTGCGGCGTCGACCAGAACGGCAACTGCCACAGCCACGATCAACAGCACGACAGTGGTGATGAAGTTGTCAGGTTCGGCGATGGTGAAGCTGTACCGCGGATCGGTGAAGAAGTAATTGAGCAGCAGTCCCGAGATCAGGGCCGACAATATCGCCGGGCCGACGCCGCCGAGGAGGGCGACCAGAACGACCACGACGAAGAACAGCGCGTTCTCGCCGTTGACCCCGGAGATTCGGTCGACGAGACCCATGATCGCGGCCGCGAGCGAAGGCACGACGATCGCCGCAATCCACGACAGGACCCGGCGCTCCGAGCGCCCCAGCACCGAAATGCGTCGTCGCGCCGTCGCTTCCTCGTGCGTGACCATGTGAACGTCGATACCACCGGACTGCTGAACCACCGCAGCGCCGATCCCCTCGTCGAGGATGCGAGCCAGGCGGGAACGCCGCGACGTTCCCAGCACCAACTGTGTGGCGTTCTCCTCACGCGCGAACTCGAGGAGCGTCGACGGTACGTCGTCACCGACAACGGTGTGAAGCGTGGCGCCGACTCCGACAGCCAACGCGCGCACCTTGCCCATCTCTGGGGCCGAGACGCCGGTGAGTCCGTCACCGCGTACGACGTGGACCACCATCAGCTCGGCGCTCGACTTCGACGCGATTCGAGATGCGCGTCGTACCAGGGTTTCCGACTCCGGTCCCCCGGTCACGGCAACGACGACACGCTCGCGCGCTTCCCAGGTATCGGTGATCTTGTTCTCGGCCCGGTATTTCGCCAGTGCGGCGTCCACCTGATCGGCCACCCACAGCAGAGCCAGTTCGCGTAGCGCCGTGAGGTTTCCGCGTCTGAAGTAATTGCCCAAGGCCGCATCGACCCGTTCCGGTGAATACACGTTTCCATGAGAAAGTCTGCGGCGCAGCGCCTCCGGGGTGATGTCGACCAGCTCGACCTGCGCCGCACTACGCACTACCGCGTCCGGAACCGTCTCCTGCTGAACCACGCCGGTGATGTGCGCGACAACGTCGTTGAGGCTTTCGAGGTGTTGCACGTTGACCGTGGACAGAACGTCGATCCCGGCTTCGAGCAGTTCCTGTACGTCCTGCCAGCGCTTGTGATTCTTGCTCCCTGGCGTGTTGGTATGTGCCAACTCGTCCACCAGGACAAGGGCCGGACGCCGAGCCAACACGGCCTCGACGTCCAGTTCCGGCATCCGTGTTCCGCGATAATCCACCAGCTTGGGCGGCACTATTTCGAGGTCTCCGATCTGCGCCGCGGTGCGGGCGCGGCCGTGTGTCTCCACGACGGCCGCGACCACGTCACAGCCACGATCTCGACGCCGATGAGCCTCACCGAGCATCGCGAAGGTCTTTCCGACGCCAGGCGCAGCGCCGAGGTAGATACGCAATTCACCACGTTTGCGTGCCCTACCGAAAGATTGACCGACCTTCTCCGAAGAACTCACGTGACAATCATCCACCAGTCGTCGGTGCAGCACACGTAGGTGCCGTCAATCCGAGTGCCAGGTTCAATTCCAGTACGTTGACTCGCTCGGCTCCGAGAAATCCGAGTTGCCGACCGTCGGTGTGCTCGGCCACCAAGTCCCGCACCTGGTCTTCCGAGATGCCGTTGTTGGCCGCCACCCTCGCGACCTGCAGTTCGGCGTACGCCGGACTGATGTGGGGATCGATACCCGAGCCCGAACCGGTGACTGCGTCGACGGGAACCGATGCCGGGTCGACACCCTCACGTGCCGCGATGGCTGCCCGGCGCTCGATGACGAATCCGGCCAGAATCTCGCTGCTCGGCCCCTGGTTGGACGGCAGTGCCGCAGCGGGATCACCGGTGGCAAACGGATCCTCGTCCGAAACGGATCCGACAACACGATTGTGGAAGAACGGGTCCTGCTGCCCTTCGGCGACCTGCGGATCGACACCCACCCAGGCACTGCCGACCACGCAACCGGCGGCATCGGTGACCGGTGAGCCTTCGGCAGATCCGGAGCTGATCCGGCTGACACCCCACACCGCGGCGGGATAGACCACACCGAGAACGACGGTGAGCGCGAGCAATACGAGCAAACCCGCCCACACCTGTTTGGCAAAACCGATAGTGAAACGCATGTCAGGTCACCCAATTCCAGGAATCAAACGTACGACGAGATCGATCAACCAGATACCGACGAACGGTGTGATCACACCGCCGAGACCGTAGACGAGCAAGTTACGTCCGAGCAACTGCGATGCCGTCGACGGTCGGTATCGAACACCCTTGAGTGCCAACGGAATCAAACCGATGATCACCAAGGCGTTGAAGATCACGGCCGAGACGATCGCCGATTCGGGGGTGGCGAGACGCATGATGTTCAACGCGTCCAGCTGCGGGTAGATGCCGCTGAACAAGGCCGGCAGGATTGCGAAATACTTCGCCAGGTCGTTCGCCAACGAGAATGTGGTCAACGCGCCGCGGGTGATCAGCAATTGCTTGCCGATTTCCACCACCTCGATCAGCTTGGTGGGATCGGAGTCGAGATCGACCATGTTCCCGGCCTCTTTGGCTGCCGAGGTTCCCGTGTTCATCGCGACCCCGACATCGGCCTGGGCAAGGGCGGGAGCATCATTGGTCCCGTCACCGGTCATCGCGACGAGACGTCCGCCTTCCTGTTCCTTCCGGATCAGGGCCAGTTTGTCTTCCGGGGTGGCCTCCGCCATGAAGTCGTCGACGCCCGCCTCGTCGGCAATCGCCTTCGCGGTCAACGGATTGTCGCCGGTGATCATGATCGTGCGAATACCCATCGCCCGGAGTTCGGCGAACCTGTCAGCCATTCCCGGCTTGACGACGTCGGACAACGCGATCACGCCGAGGATCGAGGTACTCTCACCATGCTTGACGGCAACTACCAGCGGCGTTCCGCCCGCTTGGGCGATGTCGTTCACGGTGTCGGTCACCGCGCTCTCCGCGTGTCCACCGCCACTGACGACCCAGTTCATCACCGCATCTGCTGCACCCTTTCGGATTTGGCGTCCGGAGTGGTCGAGTCCGCTCATCCGGGTTTGTGCCGTGAACGGAACGAACTCGGCGCGTTCTTCGTCCAACGTCGGCTCGGCAGCGAGACCGAAATCCGCTGCGCACAGCTCGACGATGCTCCGTCCCTCGGGAGTTCCGTCGGCCAGGCTCGACAAGCGAGCTGCCGCAGCAAGATCGTCGGCGGATACACCGGGCGCCGGATGGAGTGCGGTGGCCCGGCGGTTACCGAAAGTGATGGTTCCGGTCTTGTCCATCAACAGGGTGTCGATGTCGCCCGCAGCTTCCACCGCGCGCCCCGACATCGCGAGAACGTTGCGCTGGACGAGGCGGTCCATGCCCGCGATACCGATCGCCGAGAGCAGCGCTCCGATGGTCGTCGGGATCAGGCAGACGAGAAGTGCGATCAGCTTGATCGGATCCTGCTCGTGCCCCGCGTACAAGCCCATCGGGCCGATGGCTACGACGGCGAGGAGGAAGATGACGGTCAACGACGCGAGCAGGATGTTGAGCGCAATCTCGTTGGGTGTCTTCTGACGTGAAGCACCCTCGACGAGCGCGATCATCCGGTCCACGAACGAACTGCCCGGTGCTGCGGTGATTTCCACGACGATGCGGTCCGAGAGAACCGTCGTACCACCGGTGACGGCGCACCGGTCACCACCGGATTCACGGACCACCGGCGCGGATTCACCGGTGATCGCCGATTCGTCTACGGAGGCAATACCTTCGACCACGTCGCCGTCGCCGGGGATGACCTCGCCGGCAACCACTATCACCCGATCGCCGACCACCAGTTCGGTGCCGGAAACCGATTCGATCGCACCGCTCATCGTGATCCGATGTGCTGTGGTGTCCTGCTTCACCTTTCGCAGGCTCGCCGCCTGCGCCTTGCCGCGCCCTTCGGCCACGGATTCGGCGAGGTTCGCGAAGATCACCGTGAACCAGAGCCACAGGGTGATCACCCAGGAGAACACCGAGGGATCGGCGATCGCCATGACAGTGGTGATGACGGAACCGACGAACACCACGAACATGACCGGGTTGCGGGCGAGGTGGCGTGGGTCGAGTTTGCGCACGGCCCCCGGCAACGCGGTGATCATCTGCCGCGGGTTGAAAACGCCTGCGTGTACTTGACGGGACTGCCCTGGATCAGCCTTGTCGGCGGCGTCTTGCGCTACCACGGGTTTCTCACTGATACGCACGGTCATTGAAGAGCCTCCGCTAGCGGGCCCAGCGCGAGGGCCGGGAAGAATGTAAGTGCAGCAACAAGAACGACGGTGCCGGTCAACAAACCGGTGAACATCGGTCCGGACGTCGGGAGGGTGCCGGCCGTCGGCGCCACCTTCTTCTGCGAGGCAAGAGCACCGGCCAAAGCGAGAACGAAGATGATCGGCAGGAATCGGCCGAGAAGCATGCAGATTCCGAGAGACGACTGGAACCAGTCGCTGGTGACCGTCAGACCGCCGAAGGCGCTGCCGTTGTTGTTGGAGGCGGAGGCGAAGGCGTAAAGCACCTCACTGAACCCGTGGATCGATCCCGGCGTGCCCGGATCTCCCCCATTGCCTTGATAACCGGTGGTCGAACCGAGGATGACGGTGATGGCGGTACCGATCAAGACCAGCGCGGGCATGACCAGAATCGACAGCGCCGCAAGGGTGATCTCGCGTCGACCCAACTTCTTGCCGAGATATTCGGGCGTGCGACCGACCAGCAGTCCGCCGACGAACACTGCGATCAATGCCAGCACAAGAATCCCGTAGAGGCCGGTTCCGACTCCACCTGGCGCAATTTCGCCGAGCAACATGTTGAGCAGGACCGCGCCGCCGCCGAGGGGTGACATGCTGTCGTGGGCCGAGTTCACCGCGCCCGTCGACGTTCCCGTGGTCGCCACCGCGAACAACGCCGATCCGGGGATTCCGAAGCGAACTTCCTTGCCCTCCATCATCGAACCAGCTGCTGTGGCGGCAACACCGCGTGCGCCGGATTCGGCAGCGAGCGTGACTGCGAGCAGCCCGCTCCACAGGATTCCCATCACTGCCAGCAGGGTGAGGCCTTGCCTACGATCCCCGACGAGAGTTCCGAACGTTCGGGTGAGGCAGACCGGAATCAACAGGATCGCCAGGATCTCGACGACATTGCTCAACGGGGTGGGGTTCTCGAACGGGTGCGCCGAGTTGGCAGCCAAGATCCCGCCACCGTTGGTGCCGAGTTCCTTGATCGCTTCCTGGGACGCGACGGGGGCCAGTGCATTGGTCACCGCATTGCCGTCGAGGCCGGTGGAGGCGAAACCGCTGTGGAACGACTGGATCACTCCCTGGCTCAACAGGATCAGGGCGATCACGAAGGAGAACGGGAGGAGGATGCGCAGAGAACCACGCGTCAGATCGACCCAGAAGTTGCCGATCTCGCCGCCCCTGGCCACCCGAATGAAGCCGCGAACCAATGCGATGGCCACCGCCATGCCGACCGCTGCCGAGACGAAGTTCTGCACCGCCAGACCGACGGGCTGAACGAAGTTGCTCATCGTCGTTTCCGGCGTGTACGACTGCCAGTTGGTGTTCGCCACAAACGAAATCGCGGTGTTGAACGCTACGGCAGGACTGACCCCGGACAGACCGTCACTCAGCGGCAGTACTCCCTGAATCCGTTGCAGGAAGTACAGGAACAATGCGCTGGCCAGCGAGAATCCGAGAACGCTTGCGGCGTAGCCGTACCACGTCTGCTCGGCCCTGGAGTCGATCCGACCGACGCGGTAGATCACACTCTCGACCCGAAGATCTCGCGTCGACGAGTAAACACGCGCCATGTAGTCGCCCACCGGAACGTAGGCGATTGCCAGAACGACGAGGACAAAAGCGATCTGCAGGCCGGCTGCAAGAGCGGGCGACATCAGAACCTCTCAGGATCTACGAGTGCAACGAGCAGGTAAATGACCAATGCCGCGGCGACGGCGATCAGAACCACGCTGACCACACCGGCAACCGTCATTTGGGAGCGCTCGCCTGTAGGGCGCGCAGTACCAGCGCGCACACGAGAAAACCGCCGAGAATCAGAGCAACGTAGGCCAGATCGGCCATGAGCTTCCCTCTTCGAAATCTTTTGCCGTGCTGCTGTGCATCGCAGCCATGACGCGCGGTCGCCCTCGACCGGATGCGCTCTCTCAGCTTCGACCTCCGGAAAGGCCGATTCCGCGTCTCTGACGATCCGCTTACGCACTGACCTGGCGTCTTGACGCGATCTTGACGCGAAACCGAAGTTCACTAATACTGAAACAAGTTACTGTTCGTTCGAACGAACAGTTTTGCGAAGGGAACCTGATGACTTCTCGAACCGACCACGATCTCGCCCCCGGTCTTGTCGACCAGGTTGCGAGTCTGGCCTCGGGCGCCACCTCGTCCGTCGCGGCCACGGAGGCAACGCTGAGCCGGATCGAGGCCACTCAGCCTCACCTCAATGCGTTCAAGATCGTGCGGCGCGAGAAGGCACTCGAGGAAGCTGCCGAGGCCGACAGGCGTCTCGCACTCGGCGAGCGCCTACCTCTTCTCGGCGTGCCGATCGCAGTGAAGGACGACGTCGACATCACCGGCGAACCCACCGCCTTCGGTTGCCCTGGCGATTTCCCGGCCAAGACCGAGGACTCGGAGATCGTTCGACGCCTCCGCGACGCCGGCGCAGTGATCGTGGGCAAGACCAACAGCCCGGAATTGGGCCAGTGGCCCCTTACGAGCGGTTCAGCCTTCGGTTACACGCGCAATCCGTGGTCGCGTCACCACACTCCAGGCGGATCGTCGGGCGGCACCGCCGCGGCCGTCGCCGCCGGATTGGTCAGCGCCGGAATCGGTTCCGACGGTGCCGGTTCCATCCGAATCCCTGCGGCCTGGACCAACCTCGTCGGAATCAAACCGCAGCGCGGGCGCATCTCCACCTGGCCCGACGCCGAAGCGTTCTACGGCCTGACGGTCAACGGCCCGCTCGCTCGCACCGTCGCCGACGCGGCACTGCTGCTCGACGTCGCTGCCGGCAACCATGACGGCGACCTCCACAAGCCGACACCGGTCACCGTCAGCGACGCGGTGGGACGCGACCCCGGAAAACTGAAAATCGCGCTTTCCCTTCGCAATCCGTTCACCGCCACTCCCGTGAAGCTGGACCCGGAAGTGCGCCTGGCCGTGCATTCGATCGCCGACACGCTGCGGGAACTCGGACACCACGTCGTCGTCGACGATCCCGCATACGGCCTGATCTTCGGCCTGAACTTTCTGCCCCGCTCACTCGTCGGGGTCCACGACTGGCTCGGACGCGTTCCCGACCCGACACTCGTCGATGCCAGAACACGTGGAAATGCCCAGAACGGCAAGCTACTTCGCGGCGCACCTCTGCGCGCGGCCCGCGCAGCCGAGCCGCGGATGCGAAAGCGGATCGGAGCGATCTTCGACACCTACGACGTCGTCCTGGCACCCACGACGGCAACTCCACCGATCATGGCGACCGCGATCGACGGCATCGGTGGCTGGGACACCGACAAGGTCATGACCGGCGCCTGCCCCTACGCGTGGCCGTGGAATGTCCTCGGCTGGCCCTCGGTCAACGTGCCGGCCGGATTCAGCAAGGCCGGCCTGCCCATCGGTGCGCAGTTGATGGGCAACGAGAACACCGAACCTCTGTTGGTCTCCCTCGCTTCGCAGTTGGAATCGGCCCTGCGTTGGGATCAGGTCCGACCCGAGCCGTGGTGGTGACCCGATGAGTAACCGGGACGTTCGCGAGCGAATACTCGACGCCGTTCTGCACGTCGTCGGTACCGACGGCATCCCAGGTGTGAGCAACCGGCGCATCGCCGCGCAGGCCGGCGTCTCACTCGGATCGATCACGTATCACTTCGCCAGCCAGTCGGACATGCTGCGGGCCGCGCTGTCTCGTTTCGTGACCGACGAGACGACGCGCCTGCGCGCCTTGGCCGAGGAGTACCGCGACAAAGGTCTGAGCGTCGAGGACGCCGCGGCAATAGCCGAAAAGGTGACGCGAGATCTTTCGTTCTCGGCCGAGCGGATCGCGCCGTTCGAGATGTACATCGCCGCCGGGCGCGACCACGAACTCCACGAAGTCGCCGTCGAATGCTTCGCCGCCTACGACGATTTGACCGTCACGATTCTGACGGCACTCGGTGTACCTGATCCGGAGTCGATTGCATCGACGCTCGTCGCCGTCATCACCGGCCTCCAACTCCGACGCCTGGCCACCGGCGTCGACGAGCAGGACATCGGCGCGGCGATCCTCAGGGTCCTCCGGCCCTAGAAGCCCAGCCGGCCGAGCTGCTTCGGGTCGCGCTGCCAGTCCTTGGCGACCTTGACGTGCAGCTCCAGGAAGATCCGCACACCGAGCAGCTTCTCGATCTGCAGGCGCGCACTGGTACCGACTTCCCGCAGACGCGCTCCGCCCTTACCGATGACGATGCCCTTCTGACTGGGCCGCTCGACGTAGAGCAGTGCATGCACGTCGAGCATCTCGCCCTGCTTCTCGGTGCGTCCCTCGCGCGGGATGACCTCCTCGATCACCACAGCCAGGGAGTGCGGCAATTCTTCGCCGAGCCCCTCGAGCGCAGCCTCACGGATCAGTTCGGCCATGAGCACCTCTTCGGGCTCGTCCGTCAGTTCCCCGTCCGGGTAGAAGGCCGGGCCCTCGTCCATCAGACCGGCGAGGACGTCGACCAGGATCTCGACCTGTTCACCCGACTTCGCGGACACCGGAACGACCTCGGATTCGGGACCGAGCAGGGTGGACAGCGCGAGCAACTGCTTTCCGACGGCGTCGCGGCTGACCTTGTCGATCTTGGTCACGATGCCGACCAGCTTGGTCTTGGGCGCCATCTGACGGACCTGCTGCACGATCCAGCGGTCTCCGGGCCCGATGGCCTCGTCGGCCGGGATGCACAGGCAGATGACGTCGACCTCGGAGTACGTGTCGCGAACCAGGTCATTGAGGCGCTGCCCGAGCAAAGTGCGGGGCTTGTGCAGTCCAGGGGTGTCCACCAGGATCAGCTGCGCATGCTCGCGGTGAACGATGCCGCGAATCGTGTGGCGCGTCGTCTGCGGGCGCGAGGACGTGATCGCGATCTTGCTGCCGACCAACGCGTTGGTCAGCGTGGACTTGCCCGTATTGGGTCGACCCACGAAACACACGAAGCCTGACCGGAATTCGTTCTTGCTCATAACTGCTCCTCGCTGAACTCTCGCTCAGTCATCGGTGTCTTCTGTCTCTTCGTCTTCCGACGGCGGGATGCGCTGCACGAACACCGTGCTGATGCGTACCCGGCCTCGGCCCGTATTGGTTCCCTCGCCGCGCAGGATCAAACCGTCGTACTCCACTTCGGAACCGGGAAGTGGCACTCGGCCGAGTACGTATCCGATCAGCCCGCCGACGGTCTCCACCTCGTCGAGTTCGAGTTCGAGATCGAACAATTCACCGAGGTCTTCGATGGGAAGTCTCGCGGATACGCGGAACATTCCGTCACCGAGATCCTCGATGGGCGGCGTCTCGTCCTCGTCGTACTCGTCGGCGATCTCACCGACGATCTCTTCGATGACGTCCTCGATCGTGACGAGCCCGGCGATTCCGCCGTACTCGTCGACGAGTATCGCCATGTGGTTGCGGTCGCGCTGCATCTCGGCCAGCAAGCTGTCGAGCGGCTTCGAGTCGGGAACGAAGACGGCGGGCCGCATGACGTCGCAGACGTTGACGTTCCGGCCGCCGTCGGGCAGGTGGTAGGTCTGCTTGACCAGATCCTTGAGGTAGACGACACCGAGCACGTCGTCGACGTTCTCCCCGATGACCGGCAGGCGCGAGTGACCACTGCGGACGGCCAACGACGTTGCCTGCCCGGCATTCTTGTCGTTCTCGATCCACACCATGTCGGTGCGGGGCACCATCACCTCGCGCGCCGACGTGTCTCCGAGTTCGAAGACGGACTGGATCATTCGGCGTTCTTCGTCGGCCACGACGCCGCGTTCCTGCGCCATGTCCACGAGTTCACGCAACTCGATTTCCGACGCGAACGGGCCGTTGCGGAAGCCCTTACCCGGGGTCAATGCGTTACCCACGAGGATCAGGACGCGACTGATCGGCCCGAGCAGAACCCCGATCCACAGCAGTGGCAGCGACGCGGCCATCGCGATGGAGTACGCATGTTGGCGCCCAAGCGTTCTCGGTCCGACGCCGATGACCACGTACGAGACGAGAACCATGATCACCGCGGTGACGGTCAGTGCCCAGCCCAGCGAGAGGACGTCGATCAGGCCGCCCACGAGTACGACGGTGGCCGTGATCTCGCACAAAATGCGAAGCAGGACCATCAGATTCACGTATCGCGGACGATCGGTCAGGATGCGTTGCACTCGCGCGGCGCCGGCTCGCTCTTCCTTTGCCATCTCGTCGATCCGCGCCGACGAAATGGTGTTGAGCGCCGAGTCGACGGCCGCGAACACACCACCGACCGGGACAAGAGCAATCGCCAGAACAAAGAGCGCTATGGCGCTACTCACTACAGAACCCCCGGATAACTGTTATCGGTCCACTCCGTCGACGAAACCGGTCTTACCGAGCAGCTTCTGGTCGCGTTCGGCCAGTGCTGCTTCGCGGTCGATACGGCGAAGGTCTTCGTACCACTCTTCGAGGAGGCTGTTCTGCAAGCCGAACATCTCCTTCTCCTCTTCCGGCTCCGCATGGTCGTAGCCGAGAAGGTGCAACACACCGTGGACGGTCAGGAGGGCAAGTTCGTGAGCCAGTGAATGCCCGGCCTTGTCAGCCTGATCCGCGGCAAAAGACGGACACAGCACGATGTCGCCGAGCATCGACGGCCCCGGCTCGGGGGAATCGGGACGGCCACCCGGCTCGAGTTCGTCCATCGGGAACGACATGACGTCGGTCGGACCCGGCAGGTCCATCCAGCGAACGTGCAGATCCGCCATCGTCGCGGAGTCGACGAGAACCATCGACAGCTCGGCCGCCGGATGGACATCCATCCGAGCGATCACGAAACGGGCAACGCTGATCAACTCCGGTTCGGAGATGTCCATGCCCGATTCGTTCGAGACCTCGATGCTCATGTGCGACGCTCTTTCCTGGGAAAAGTAGGGGTTGATGCGTCGCTCAGCCTACCGTCGCGGTGAATGAGCATGTGCAGCGCGGCGCTGCGCCCGGTTTCCGACCGCCAACTCGCCGGACCGATCCGATTCGTGACGCTCGTAAGCGTCGACGATGTGAGAGACCAGCCGATGACGTACGACGTCGCTGCTGTCGAGAGTGGCGAAATGAATATCGTCGATCCCGGTGAGGATTTCGGATGCCGCGCGCAGACCCGAACGGGCCCCGCCCGGCAGATCGACCTGGGTCACGTCTCCGGTGACCACGATTTTGGAACCGAACCCGAGGCGGGTCAGGAACATCTTCATCTGCTCGGCCGTGGTGTTCTGCGCTTCGTCCAAGATGATGAAGGCGTCGTTGAGCGTCCGGCCACGCATGTAGGCGAGCGGAGCGACCTCGATGACTCCGGCCTGCATCAACTTCGGAATCGCCTCGGGATCCATCATGTCGTGCAATGCGTCGTGCAGCGGGCGGAGATACGGATCGATCTTCTCGTGCAGCGTGCCGGGCAGAAAGCCCAGTCGCTCCCCGGCCTCGACTGCCGGCCTGGTCAAGATGATCCGAGAGACCTGCTTGGCCTGCAACGCCTGAACGGCCTTGGCCATGGCGAGGTAGGTCTTGCCGGTACCGGCCGGGCCGACTCCGAACACGATGGTGTTCTCGTCGATGGCGTCGACGTAGCGTTTCTGGTTGAGGGTCTTCGGCCGAATCGTCTTGCCCCGACGCGAAAGAATGTCGAGGGAGAGCACCTCGGCCGGAGACTCGCCGACCTCGTTGGTGAGCATGCCGATGGTTCGTCGAACAGCGTCCGGGGCAATGGGCTGCCCTCGACCGGCCAGCGACGCCAATTCACTGAACACACGTTCTGCCAGCGCCACGTCTGCAGCCGTCCCCGACAAGGAGATGGTTCCGCCACGTACATGAATGTCGGCACGAAGCTCACGTTCGATCGCGGTGAGATTCTCGTCCGTCGCCCCAAGGATTTGACGCACGGTCTCCGGCGCCAGATCCATACTCGAACGGACGGTGCGCTCTGCGGGCAGAGCGCGCTCGGTGATGGTGGTTACACGGTTCCCGTCGAGTTCACTGTGTTCACTCACGTGGTGAATATGGCCTGCTTTCTGGTCCGATCAGCCCACTCGACTCGTGAGCCTCGATACTTCGAAGTCTAGCGCCAGAGTCGGACACGGCCCACTTGTTAATCGTCCCGGCCTAATCCTCGCGGCGACCGGACGGCAGCGATTCGCGGATCCATTCCGACGCTTCGGCGACGATCTCGGAGCTTCTGTCCGGACTGATACCCGCGATGACCAGGCACACGGCGGCAAAGGATTCGCCCGAGTCCGTGATCAGCCCACTGTTGGCCTGATCGAACAAAGTGATCGTGATCGCCTCGGTCATCGCTACCAGAGTCTCCGCCGGCAGGTATTTCGAGAAGGTTCCGTCACGCTGACCGCGCTCGACGACGCTGATACTCACGGCTCGCGCGGGCTCCATCAGATCGAGAATCCGCTGCTCCCCCAACTCTTTGCGAGCAAAGCTGAGCAGCATCCGGAAGCGATCACCGACCGGCCATGACAGCAATGCCAGTACGGCAGTCGCCAGATCCGGGCGCTCGGGCGGCTCGCCGGCTTGGCTCAGCGCAGCTACGAGATCGGTCGACGCCTCGTCCACGATGCCGTTGATCAGCGCCTCTCGGCTGTCGAAATGCGCGTACACGGTTCGCCTGACCACACCGGCGGCCTTTGCGACATCGTCCATGCTCGCATCCGGATCAGCAGCGAACGCCGTGATCGCCGCCTCGATGATGCGATTGCGATTGGCCGCGGCCTGACTACGACGCTGCCGTCCGCCCGATTCGGCAGTTCCCGAAACGACTGTGCCCGAATGCGTCAACGCGCGTTCCACCTCTTTCGACTGCCCAACTGTGATCTAGGTCAATCATAGTTGCACATCGGTGTGCAAGTTATTAATTTACACATCAGTGTGCAAATAGATCGAGGAGTGTCTTCGATCATCAGGAACGGAGTCGCGTCATGACGACACTCATGAGCAAACCTGTCTCGGAGATGGACCAGCCGTACTCACGGCGGTGGGCCGCGCTCGGGGTGTTGTGCCTGAGTCTGCTGATCGTCGTGATGGCGAATACCGCGCTGATCGTCGCGGCGCCGGACATGACCAGAGACCTCGGCCTCACCAGCACGCAACTTCAATGGGTCATCGACGGCTACACCGTCCCCTACGCCGCATTGATGCTGCTGTTCGGCGTGATCGGTGACAAGTACAGCCGCCGCGGCGCACTTCTTGCCGGACTCGCCGTGTTCGCCGGCGGCGCCGTCTTCGGCAGCATCGCGGACACCACCAACGCCGTCATCGCGGCACGAATGATCATGGGCGTCGGCGCCGCGATCATCATGCCCGCGACGCTTTCGCTTCTGGTCGCTACCTTTCCCAAAGCGGAGCGATCACGCGCCATCGCGGCGTGGGCGGCGACATCGGGTCTCGCGATTGCACTCGGTCCGCTGTTGGCCGGATGGATTCTCGACAGTCATTCCTGGAGCATCACTTTCCTGATCAACGTCCCGATCGCCGCAGTCGCTGCCGTCGCCGCCGTAATTCTGGTGCCGCCGAGCAAGGCCGAGCACCTGGGCCGGATCGACTGGATCGGCGGCGCACTCTCGGTGGTCACCATTGGCTCGCTCGTGTACTCGATCATCAACGGATTCCACTTCGGGTGGACCGGCGGACCCATCGGTGCCGCCGTACTCGCTGCGATCGGCCTCGTCTCGTTCGTCGTCTGGGAACTGCGTCACCCGCAGCCACTGCTCGACGTCCGTAAGCTCGGCCAGCGCATGGTCGGCGGCGCGACGCTCGCCGTACTTCTGCTGTTCCTGGCCGCCTTCGGCGCCATCTACTTCATCTCACAGCAGTTCCAGTTCATCCTCGGCTACGGCGCACTCGAAACCGGTGTTCGTCTGCTGCCCTTGGCAATTGCCGTTTCGATCGGCGCCGTTGTCAGTGGGCGGATCACTCCGCTGATCGGCGTCCGGGCATCCATCGTCGGCGGCATGGTGGTCGCCGCGATCGGCGTTCTGATTCTCACGCAGGTCGACGGCGATTCGGGCTACTGGATGTTCGCAGTCCCACTGATCCTGCTCGGCCTGGGCATCGGTCTCAGCGAACCGCCGGCCACCGACGCCATCATGGACAACTTCTCCGAGGACGATCTCGGTGCTGCGGGTGGCCTCAACGACACCGCCATCGAACTCGGCGGCTCGCTGGGTATCGCGATCCTCGGCTCGATCCTCGCTGCGAGCTACAAGTATTCGATTGCCGGATTCATCGGTGGAATGCAGGTTCCGCAGTTGACGGGCGAACTTGCACAACAGGCCGCGTACGCGATGGAGGTGTCGGGCGAATCCGTCGGCGGCGCTTCGTTGGTCGCCGAAGAGATGGCAGGCAACCCGTTGGCTGCAGCTCAGGCAGGGCCGTTGCTCGACGCCGCAGGCAGTGCCTACGCCGACGCGATTTCGGCGGCCAGTTGGGCGGGCGGTCTTGCACTGTTCGTTGGGGCAGTTGTCGTGGCGTTCATCCTGCCGGGCAAGAAGGCCCCTGTGGAAGTCGACCCCGCGTCAGTCTGACGTGCTCGGAGCCAGCGGGTCTTCGGCGAGAACCAACTCGCGGGAGACCCGCCACGACTCGGTCGAGGGTGAGAGAAATGCGTCGTGTCCTTCGCCCTCGATCACACGCAGTGCCACAGGATCACCAGCCGCTTCCGCGGCTTTCGCGTACCGGGAGCTCACCTTGGCCGGCACCTGCAGATCCTCCGCACCCGTGACGCACACAACGGGGACGCCGATCGGCAATCGATGCTGCGGCGACGCACTGCGATACAGATCCGGGTCCGCGTCGAACGGAACGCCGAACAGATCCTCGATGAAGCTGATCCGTCGTCCACGCTCTCCTGCCGACGCCAGATCGAGTGCGGCCGCCTGTGCGATGACCCGTTCAGGCCGGGTGAACGTGTCCTTCTCCCCCGCCAGCCACACTGCAAGATGTCCTCCGGCCGAATGCCCGAGCAAGCGAATCTGATTCAGATCCAATTCGGCCGAGGACTTCCCGGCAACCAGTCCGGGGATTTCGTCGTACGCCGTTTTCACGTCGGCGGACATCTCCGGCCAACCACCGCCCGCCCCGAGACGGCGGTATTCGATGTTCCACACCGCGACGCCGTGCCGCGCGAGTTCGACGGCAAATGCGGTGCCCAGAGTCAATCCGTACTGCCCGCTCCAGAAGCCGCCGTGGATCTGCATGACGACCGTGATCGGGCCGTCAGCGACTCCGTCGGGAACGTAGAGATGCCCGAACTGCTGCTCGTGTCGGCCGTACGGAATCTTGAATCGAGGCACCGAGGAAATCTATCTCAGGCGAGGGCGCTGCCTGCGGCCCAGTCTGCCCAGGAAAGGGTCCAGTCGCCGTTCTGCCACACCTCCAGCGGAGCGCCGCCGGTGTTCTTGATCTCGACGACATCTCCCGGCTGCGAGAAATCGAAGAACCATTTGGCATTGGCCGCACTGAGATTGAGGCAACCGTGCGAGGTGTCGGTGTTTCCCTGCGCCCAGACGGTGCTCTCCAACTCGTGAAGATAGATACCGTCGGTGCTGATGCGGGTGGCCCAGTTGATGGATTCCTTGTAGCCGAGGCGCGAGTTGATCGGCAGACCGTAGGTCGACGAATCCATGATGACGGGATTTGCCTTGTCCATCACGGTGTACGTGCCGGGCTGGGTCCAGAACGAGAGCGTCGTGCCGCCGATCGTCTCGGTGCCGCCCATTCCCATCGAGGTCGGCATTTCCTTGATCACCTGACCGTTTTCGTAGACGGTCACCATCTTGGTGTTGTCGTCGGCGACCGAGACGTGGGAGTCGCCGATCTTGAAGGACACGGTGTCGTCCTGCTGGCCGTACAGGCCGTTGCCGAGCTGCTTGCCGTAGATGTTCGCGTTCACCGAGACCGTCGTGCCTGGTGCGTAGTAGTTCTGCGGTCGCCAGTGAACGTTCTGACCGTCGACCCAGTACCACGATCCCTGTACGGGCGGATTGGTTGTGACCAGCAGAGACTTCTCGGCCGCGGCCTTGTCACCGATCAACTCGTCGAAATGAACGGCGACGACGGTGCCGACACCGTACGTGCCACCGTCCGATATCGAGGCGCCACCGGTGGTGTTGATGTACGCCCGGGTCTGGTTACTCGGCGCGACGGTGGTCAGCGTCGTGTTCTTGGTCGTGGCAACACCATTCGCGTCGACGGCGTCGACGACCAGCTTGTAGGTCTTGCCGTATCCGAGTGGTTCGCTCGGTTTCCAGGACGTCTTGTCCGGCGTGGTGATACCGGCGACTTCCTTACCCTCGGGGTTGGTCAGCGCGACGGTCGTCAATGTTCCCTTCGCGACCTGGACCTCGATGGGGTCGAGTGGACTCACCGGAGTTCCGCCGTCCGCCGGGGTGACGGTGACGAGAGCCTCGCTGGTCGGGGTAGTGGTGACGGCGCTGCTGGAGGAACCCGTGTTGTCTCCGGTGGAGACCGTGCACCCCGCGACGAGCATCAACGCCGCCGCGGCACACACCGCTCCAACGATTCGCATATGCGCACGTGACAACATCTGGCCTCCTGAAATCCCCGAACCAACTCACGCCGAAGGCGACCCCCGACGTCCTTACGATAGTGCGCAAATCTGACACTTCGCTGAGCGCCGGATCCGATTCAGCTCGGGATCACAACAAGATCAGTGCAGTGGCCGTGGTCCCCAGCGATCGGTCAGCACTCCGATCGCGCCCAGAGCAACAGCCCCGGCGGTCGACGTGCGCAGGACCGTCGGGCCGAGAAGCACCGGAGTGGCCCCGGCCTCCGACAACGCGCTGATCTCCGAATCGTCCAGCCCACCTTCGGGACCGACAACCAGAAATACCTCGTCCGCGCTCGCCAGCGGCAAACCGGCCAACGGCGTCGTCGCCGATTCGTGAAGCACCGCAACCACAGCGCCACGGGCAACGGCGTCACGAACCAACGCGATCACCGCCGGCGTCTTGTGCAGTTCCGCAATTTCCGGGACGAACGCGCGTCTGGACTGCTTTGCCGCAGACACTGCCGCACTTCGCCAGCGTGCGACGCCCTTGGCGAGCTTGGGGCCCTCCCACTTGGCGACACAACGCAAGGACTGCCACGGGATCACCGCGTCGATCCCCGCCTCGGTCGCCAGTTCGACGGCCAACTCGGAACGCTCGGCCTTGGGAAGTGCCTGAACGAGGGTCACCAACGGCTTGGGCTGCTCGAGAACCTGAACGTCACTGACCAACAGTTCCAGGCGGTCCTTGCCGACGCTCGTCACCTCGGCGTCGGCCACCCGGCCTCGGCCGTCGGCCAACACCAATCGCTCACCGACGCCGATCCGGCGGACAGTGGCCGCGTGGCGACCCTCCTGTCCGTCCAGAACTGCGATTTCACCGACGCCGGGAACCGGGTCGAGAAAGAAGACCGTTGCGGCCACCGTCAGCGGCCGCTGAATGCTTCGCGAAGACGCGAGAACAATCCACCGCTGTTCTGCGAGGCCGTCGAGACAACCTCGGCCTCGTCACGATCGCGGAGCAGCTTGAATTCCTTGAGCAGCTTGGACTGCTTGTGATCGAGACGGCTCGGGATGACCACCTCGAGGTGAGCGTGCACGTCGCCGCGCACTCCCGACCGCAGTTTCGGCATGCCATGACCGCGAAGAACAGCAACGTGTCCGGGCTGGGTGCCTGGCTCGATGGTGATTTCCTTGGGGCCGTCGATGATGGTGTCGACGGTGACAGTCGTACCGAGCGCTGCGTCGACCATCGGAACGCGGATCGTGCAGTGCAGGTCTTCACCGTCTCGAACGAAGACATCGTGCTGCTGCTCGACGATCTCGACGTAGAGGTCGCCGGGGTGTCCGCCGCCCGGGCCCACTTCACCCTGCGCGGTCAAACGGATGCGCATGCCACCGGCGACGCCCGCGGGAACCTTCACGGTGATGTCACGCTTGGCCCGAACTCGGCCGTCGCCGCCACACTTGTGGCAGGGATCCGGGATGGTCTCACCGGCACCGCGGCACGTCGGGCAGGGACGCGAGGTCATGACCTGACCGAGGAACGAGCGCTGGATGGATTGAACTTCGCCGGCACCGTTGCAGGTCTCACAGCGGACAGGCTTGGAGTCGCCGTTGGTTCCGGCTCCGGTGCAGCTGTCGCACAGAATGGCCGTCTCGACGGTCACGTGCTTGCTGACTCCCGTCGCACATTCTGCGAGGGTCAGCTTGGTGCGAAGCAACGAGTCGGCTCCGGGCTGAACGCGACCGCGCGGCCCACGACCTGCGCCGCCACCGCCGCCGAAGAATGCTTCGAAGACGTCGCCGAGGCCGCCGCCACCGAATCCGCCGCCGAAGCCACCACCGCCGCCACCACCGGACTCGAGCGGGTCTCCGCCGAGATCGACGATGCGACGCTTCTCCGGGTCGGTCAGGACCTCGTAGGCTGTCGAGATCTCCTTGAACTTGGCCTGCGCCGCCTCGTCAGGGTTGACGTCCGGGTGCAGTTCGCGTGCCAGCTTGCGGTAAGCGCGCTTGAGCTCCTGGTCTGTCGCGTTCTTGTCGACGCCGAGCAATCCGTAGTAATCCCGTGCCACGTTGAGTCTCTCGTCCTTCTCTTACTTCTAGGTTTTCCTCAGTCCTCGCGAAGAGGCGTGCCGACGAATGTCGACGTCCTTCATCGCTCGGAGAGAACTTCGCCGATGTATCTGGCAACGGCGGCAACCGATGCAATTGTTCCCGGATAGTCCATCCGAGTGGGTCCGAGCACACCGACACCACCGAAAACGGTACCGGCCGCGCCGTAGCCAGTCGAAATCACAGAGGTTCCGCGCATCTGTTCGACCTGCGTCTCTTCACCGATCTGAACGGTGACCGTGCCGGAGTTCTGCGTCGCAGCGAGCAGTTTGAGGACCACTACCTGCTCTTCCAGTGCTTCGAGCACTGCGCGCAGCGAACCGGGGAAGCCGGCCAGACCGGAGAAATCGGCGGCGTTGCGCGTGAGATTCGAGGTTCCGCCCAGAACGAGACGATCTTCCGGATGTTCGACCAGGGTCTCGACCAGAACCGTTGCCGAGCGGATCACGGCGTCGCGAAGGTCGGCCGGAGACTCGTCAGCCAGTTCCGCCACGGCAATCGACGCGGCGGCCAGGCGCTTGCCTTCCAGTGCTCCGCCGAGAAGCGTGCGCAACCGGGAAAGGTCTTCGTCTTCGAGGACGTCTCCGAGTTCGACGATTCGCTGATCGACGCGGCCGGAATCGGTGATGAGAACGAGAAGCAGGCGCGCCGGCGTCAACGCGACCACCTCGAGGTGGCGAACCGACGACGCGGACAGCGACGGGTACTGGACAACCGCGACCTGACGGGTCAGTTGCGCGAGCAGCCGCACACCACGACGCAGAACGTCGTCGAGATCGACACCCGACTCCAAGAACTCGAGGATCGCTCGACGCTCGGGCCCGGACATGGGCTTGACGTCGGCGATGCGATCGACGAATTCGCGGTATCCCTTGTCGGTGGGGACGCGGCCGGAACTGGTGTGCGGTTGGGCGATGTAGCCCTCGGCCTCGAGGAATGCCATGTCGTTGCGCACAGTGGCGCTCGACACTCCGAGGTTGTGACGCTCGACCAGTGCCTTGGATCCCACCGGGTCCTGGGTGGAGACGTAATCGGCCACGATTGCACGTAAGACCTCGAAACGCCTGTCGTCGGTACTCGACATCGTTGCCACCTCCGTTTCCTGAAAAGAACGAACACCGACATTTACACATCGGTTTCCACTGGCAGTCTAATCGCCCGAGCGCCAGAGACGGCTGTTGCCCTTACTGTGGAGTGAGATCGGCGAAAGGTCGATCGCACAACCATGGACAAGGCGGCACATGATCTTCAAAGGCGTGATGGACGGCAAACCGTATCCCGATCACGGACTGTCTCTACGCGACTGGTCGAAGTTCCCTCCACGTCAGGTTCGACTCGACGAGATCGTGACCACCACGAAGGTCCTCGAACTCGATCGCCTGCTGTCGGAGGACTCGACCTTCTACGGCGATCTGTTCCCGCACGCAGTGCAGTGGCGCGGCACTCTCTACCTCGAGGACGGTCTGCACCGAGCGGTTCGTTCGGCCCTGCGAAACCGCGTCGTGCTGCACGCGCGTGTCTTCGACTTCGACGCGATGCCCGGTGTCATCGAGGGAGTCCGCTGACGCTCAGGCGATAGTCACGAGCAACGCAGGTGTCGTTTGCCCCGGCCAGGTTCCGGTGAGCGTCTCCGAGTCCGAGACTCGATCTGCGTCGATCACTCTCGCCACAGACAGTTCCAGATCTCCCGCGCTGATGATCGTGTCGGTGCCGACTGTCGAGCAGGTCACCGATTCGACTGCCGGTACGGAAGCGCGGGCCGTACCGCTGCCAACTACGTGAGCTGTCACGGGGATGCGATCGGCGGTGTCCGCGAAGACCAGTTCGACTCCGGCCCCACCGGTCAGAATCGCGGTCGCCACCGCGCTGACGTAGACCGGATCACAGCATGCGTCGTACACCCACCGCTCGCCCAGCACCGAATGATCCATGGTTGCGATCAGTGCGGCGTCCGCCCCGGCCAGCGGAGCACCTCGATAAGTGAGCGGGACCTGAAGAATTCGACCGTCGGCAGAGCGCATCAGGTGCGTCTCGATTCCGACCTCGCCGTCCGGGTCGTCGAAACGATAGGCGTCGACGCGTTCGAGCGTCGAACAGTCGACCGACCCGAGCCACGGCTGCTTGGGCACCCACGCTCGGAGCAGGTCGTTCTTGGACGGATTCAGCTGCGCACGATGAATGATGGCCACCACGGCCACATTACGCGGCGAAGGATGGTTGCGCGTCAGGTCAGGATCGTGCGAATCACCGCATCAGCGAGCAGGCGACCACGGTCGGTGAGAACCACGTGATCGTTCTCGATCACGGCCAACCCGTCGACTACCACCTGTTCGGCCGAAAGACGTTCGGATGCAGACAGTTCCGATAACGGAAGTCCCGTACGCAACCGCGCGGTCAACATGACGCGCTCCATGTGTTCGTCCTCGGCGGTCAGTTCTTCGCTGCCGCCGACGGGAAGTTCACCGAGCGCCAACTGTTCCGCGTACCGCGCCGGGTGCTTGACGTTCCACCACCGCACTCCGCCGACGTGACTGTGCGCGCCCGGACCGGCACCCCACCAGTCACCACCGTCCCAGTAGCCGAGGTTGTGACGACACCGGGTGTCACCGGAGTCCGCGGTTTCCGCCTTTGCCCAGTTGGAGACCTCGTACCACCGCAAGCCTGCCTCGGACAGGCGTGAATCGATTCGTTCGTACCGCGAGGCCAGCACATCGTCGTCCGGCGCGGGCAGCTCGCCGCGCCTGACCTTGCGAGCCATGGCGGTGCCGTCCTCGACGATCAACGCGTAGGCCGAGACGTGATCGACATCGGCGGAGAGAACCGCATCGAGAGAGGCGTCCAGATCTTGATCGCGCTCCCCTGGCGTTCCATAGATCAAATCCAAGTTCACGTGCGAAAAACCAGCTGCGCGAGCCTCTTTCGCGGCAGCGACGGCGCGACCGGGAGTGTGGGTGCGGTCGAGGATCTTCAGAACGTGCTGGGCGGCCGACTGCATGCCGAGGGAAATCCGGGTGAATCCCGCACTGCGGAGAGCACCGAAGAACTCCGGCGACGTCGATTCGGGGTTCGATTCCGTGGTCACTTCGGCGCCGGACGCCAAGCCGAAGCTGCTCCGCACCGCCGACAGCACGTCGGACAATCCGTCGCCACCGAGCAGCGACGGCGTTCCACCGCCCACGAACACCGTCTCCGCCGCCGGGGCGCCCGTCATCTCGGCCGCGAGATCGAGTTCGCGCCGCAGACCCTCCAGCCACGACTGCGGCGACGCCGAGGTTCCGAGCTCACCGGCCGTGTAGGTGTTGAAATCGCAGTACCCACACCTGGTGGCACAGAACGGGACGTGGATGTAGATCCCGAACGGCCGTTTCCCGACACCCTCGAGCGATCGCGCGGGCAAGGCGAAGGGCGTCGCCTCGCTCTGTCGAGTGGGAGTCGTGCTGGTGGCATTCACACCTCCAGTGTCCCAGCATCCGGAACGCACACCTATTCAGCCTGCGATGCAGGTCGGCGTATGGCTTGAACTCGATATTTCCCCCGTTTTTCGTGGAAATATGCGCCCGAGTCGGAATTATCGAGTTGACGTGGCACAATGGTCCGCATGACCGGACTCGGAGTGCGACTTGTGGCGCGTCGCCATGTCGACTTCAAGCGTGTGTGCAGCTCGTCGTGTCTGCACCTGTGTAGCTGTTGATCTTTCACTGATCTTCCAGCCTTTCCCGCTCATCTCCATCTGCTTCACCGAAACACTCTCTGCAGAGACATGCCTTTTCAGGGACGCAGCTTCTCCAGCTGTTCGTTTTCGTGAGCACACCTGCCGGCCGCGAGCTTTCCGAGACCGAGGACAGCCCCCTCGATTTCCGACACGGACCGGTGCGTCCCGATCAGACACCGCCACAGTTCATCGATAGTGCGTGCCGCGTGCCGATCAACCGCCCAGATCCAGGAGTTCATCGATGACGTCGACCACCGACGCCGCCACACCCGCCGATTCGGCAGCTGCCGAAGCCCGGCCTGCACGCGCTGCGCGTCCCGCCAAGCGTCGCGCCGAAGGTCAGTGGGCCCTCGGTTACCGCGAGCCTCTCAACGCCAACGAGCAGGCCAAGAAGGACGACAACCCGCTCAACGTTCGGGCCCGCATCGAGAACATCTACTCCAAGCAGGGCTTCGACAGCATCGACAAGGGCGACCTTCGCGGCCGCTTCCGCTGGTGGGGTCTCTACACCCAGCGCGAAGAAGGCTACGACGGCACCTTCACCGGCGACGAGAACATCGACCTGCTCGAGGCCAAGTACTTCATGATGCGCGTGCGTTGCGACGCCGGCGCTCTCAACGTCGAGCAGCTGCGCACCATCGCCGGCATCTCGAAGGAATTCGGCCGGAACACCGCCGACCTGTCCGACCGCGAAAACGTCCAGTTCCACTGGATCGAGGTCGAGAACGTTCCGGAGATCTGGAAGCGCCTCGAAGCCGTCGGACTCAAGACCACCGAAGCGTGCGGTGACTGCCCCCGCGTCGTCCTCGGTTCTCCCCTGGCCGGCGAATCGCTCGACGAGGTCCTCGATCCCACCCCGGCGATCGACGAGATCGTGCGCCGCTACATCGGCGACCCCAAGTACTCCAACCTGCCGCGCAAGTTCAAGACCGCCATCTCCGGCCAGCAGGACGTCGTTCACGAGATCAACGACATCGCCTTCATCGGCGTGAACCACCCCGAGCACGGCCCGGGCCTCGACCTCTGGGTCGGCGGCGGACTGTCCACCAACCCGATGCTGGCGCAGCGCGTCGGCGCCTGGATTCCGCTCGACGAGGTCCCCGATGTCTGGGAGGGCGTCGTCTCGATCTTCCGTGACTACGGCTACCGCCGTCTGCGCGCGAAGGCCAGGCTCAAGTTCCTCGTCAAGGACTGGGGTATCGAGAAGTTCCGCGAGGTTCTCGAGACCGAGTACCTGAAGCGTCCGCTCATCGACGGCCCCGCGCCCGAGAAGCCCAAGCGCCCGATCGATCACGTCGGTATCCAGAAGACCCGCAACGGCCACAACGCAGTCGGTTTCGCTCCGATCGCCGGCCGCGTCTCGGGAGACATCCTGGCTCAGGTCGCCGACGCCGCCGAGAAGGCCGGCAGCGACCGGATCCGCTTCACTCCGTACCAGAAGCTGATCATCCTCGACGTCGCCGACGAGACGCTCGAGCCGCTCATCGCCGATCTCGACGCGCTGGGTCTTCCCGCCCGTCCGTCGCACTGGCGCAAGAACCTGATGGCCTGCTCCGGCATCGAGTTCTGCAAGCTCTCGTTCGCCGAGACCCGCAAGCGTTCGCAGGTGCTCGTGCCCGAACTCGAACAGCGTCTTGCCGACATCAACAGCCAGCTCGACGTGCCGATCACCATCAACATCAACGGTTGCCCCAACTCCTGCGCTCGCTCGCAGATCGCCGACATCGGCTTCAAGGGCCAACTCGTCGACGACGGTGAGGGGAATCAAGTCGAGGGTTTCCAGGTTCATCTGGGAGGCAGCCTCGGATTCGACAGCGCCTTCGGACGCAAGCTGCGCCAGCACAAGGTCACCAGCGTCGAGATGGGTGACTACATCGACCGCGTCGTACGTCAGTTCGTCAAGAACCGCAACGAAGGTGAACGGTTCGCCGAATGGGCAGTGCGCGCAGACGAAGGAGATTTGCGATGACAGTGGACATTTCGCGAGCAACTGCCGACGAGCTTCGGGCCATCGCCGAGCGCGGTGCAGTAGAACTCGACGGAGCCACCGCGCAGGAACTGTTGCAGTGGACCGAGGACACGTTCGGCGACTCGTACATCGTGGCGTCGAACATGCAGGATGGAGTGCTGGTTCACCTTGCCGCACAAGTTCATCCGGGCGTCGACGTACTCTTCCTCGACACCGGCTATCACTTCCCCGAAACCATCGGCACGCGTGACGCGGTCGAGCAGGTGTACGGCGTCAACGTCATCAACGCTCGTGCGCTGGCAAGCGTCGCCGAGCAGGATGTCGCCGAGGGCAAGGATCTGTTCGCCCGTGATCCCAACCGCTGCTGCGCACTACGCAAAGTCGCGCCGCTCAAGCAGACACTGTCCGGGTACAGCGCGTGGGTGACCGGCATCCGCCGCGTCGAAGCGCCCACCCGCGCCAACGCTCCCCTGATCTCCTTCGACGAAGCCTTCGGACTCGTGAAGATCAACCCGATCGCTCCCTGGTCGGACGAGGAGATGCAGAACTACATCGACACCAATTCCATCCTCGTCAATCCCCTTGTCGACGAGGGATATCCGTCCATCGGCTGCGCACCCTGCACCAGCAAGCCAGCCCCCGGCAGCGATCCGCGTAGCGGTCGTTGGGCCGGTGCCTCCAAGACAGAATGCGGGTTGCACGCATCATGACAGTTGACTTGACACCTTCACGGCCTCAGCTCGACGGCACACAGTTCGATACTCTCGACGCCCTCGAGTCCGAAGCGATCCACATCTTCCGAGAGGTAGCCGGCGAATTCGAACGCCCGGTCATTCTCTTCTCGGGCGGTAAGGATTCCACGGTGCTGCTGCATCTGGCGATCAAGGCCTTCTGGCCTGCGCCGCTGCCGTTCACCCTGCTGCACGTCGACACCGGCCACAACCTGCAGGAAGTCCTCGACTTCCGCGACCACGTGGTAGCCAAGTACAACCTGCGCCTGCACGTGGCCAGCGTCGAGGAGTACATCGCGGACGGTCGCCTCACCGAGCGCCCCGACGGTATCCGCAACCCGCTGCAGACCGTGCCGTTGCTGGACGCGATCTCGGAGAACCGTTTCGACGCCGTCTTCGGCGGCGCTCGCCGCGACGAGGAGCGGGCCCGCGCCAAGGAGCGGATCTTCTCGCTGCGCAACGCTTTCGGACAGTGGGATCCCAAGAAGCAGCGCCCGGAGCTGTGGAACCTGTACAACGGTCGCCACTCCCCCGGCGAGCAGGTACGCGTCTTCCCGCTCAGCAACTTCACCGAGCTGGACATCTGGCGTTACATCGCCCGCGACAACGTCGAGCTCGCCAGCATCTACTACGCCCACCAGCGTCCGGTGTACCAGCGCGACGGCATGTGGATGACCCCCGGAGTCTGGGGTGGGCCGGCTGACGGCGAAGAGCTGCAGACCCTTTCGGTGCGATACCGCACCGTCGGCGACGGTTCGACCACCGGTGCTGTTCTCTCCGATGCGGCCGACAACGAAGCGATCCTCGCCGAGGTTGCGGCATCACGTTTGACCGAGCGCGGCGCGACCCGTGGCGACGACCGAGTTTCCGAAGCGGCCATGGAAGACCGCAAGCGAGAGGGCTACTTCTGATGAGCGATCTGCTCAGACTGGCAACTGCCGGCAGCGTCGACGACGGAAAGTCCACCCTCGTGGGCCGCCTGTTGTACGACACGAAATCCGTTCTCGCCGACCAGATCGACGCCGTGACCCGTGCGTCGGTGGACCGCGGTCTCGACACCCCTGACCTCTCGCTCCTGGTGGACGGACTGCGCGCCGAGCGTGAGCAGGGCATCACCATCGACGTGGCGTACCGCTACTTCGCGACCCCCAAGCGCACCTTCGTGCTCGCCGATACACCGGGCCACGTGCAGTACACCCGCAACACTGTCTCCGGTGCCTCGACGGCTCAGCTCGTGATCCTGCTGGTCGATGCTCGCAAGGGCGTCATCGCGCAGACTCGCAGGCACGCAGCGGTTCTCGCGTTGCTCGGTGTCCCGAAGCTCGTTCTCGCCGTGAACAAGATCGACCTCGTCGAGAACCCCGAAGAGGTCTTCACCTCGATCTCCGCCGAGTTCAACGAACTCACCAGCTCACTTGGCTGGGCAAGCGAAGACGTCGTCGAGATCCCGGTGTCGGCACTGCACGGTGACAACGTCGCCATCCGCTCCGACAAGACCCCGTACTACACCGGCCCCACGCTGATCGAGCACCTCGAGTCGATTCCGGTCGACGCCGAGCCACATCGCGTCGGTCTGCGTTTCCCGGTGCAGTACGTGATCCGCCCCCGCACCGCAGAGTTCCTCGACTACCGCGGCTACGCCGGTCAGGTCGCTGCAGGTTCCGTCGTGCCCGGCGACGAAGTGGTGATCCTGCCCTCGGGTACGCGCACCACCGTCACACGTATCGACACGGCCGACGGCGAACTGGACGTCGCCCACGCCGGACGCAGCGTCACGCTGATCCTGGCCGACGACGTCGACGTCTCTCGCGGCGACACCATCGCATCGCCGTCCGACGCACCCGAGCCGATCGGCGAATTCGACGCCACTGTCTGCTGGCTGGCCGAGAAGTCGCTGCGCCCCGGTGCACGTCTGCTGCTCAAGCACGGCACGCGAACGACGCAGGCCATCGTGGGCAGTTTGGTGGAACGCTTCAACGAGCAGGACCTCACCACGGATCAGGGCCCGGACACTCTCGAGCTCAACGAGATCGGCAAGATCTCCATCCGGGTGGCCGAGCCGATCGTGGCTGACGACTACGCCGTCAACCGCCACACCGGCAGCTTCCTGCTGATCGATCCCGCTGGTGGAAACACTCTCGCAGCCGGCCTGGTGGGCGACGTCATTTCCGCTGTCGAATTGGGCGAGCGCGTCTAAGTCGATGGTTCCGCTCATCGCTGTTGCGCACGGTAGCCGTGATCCCCGTTCTGCTCGGGTGATCGCGGCTGCTGTGGCAGCTCTTCGTGAAGTCCGGCCAGACCTCGATGTCCGGCTGGCGTTTCTCGACCTCAATGCACCGTCCATCGATCAGGTCCTGGACGGGGTTGCACACGACGGCCACACTCGCGCCGTTGTTGTTCCGATGCTGCTGGGCAATGCCTTCCACGCCCGGGTAGATCTGCCCGGACTCTTGGCCGCTGCCGCGACACGCCACCCCCAGTTGACCGTGTTCCAAGCAGACGTACTGGGTCGCGATGCTCGGCTGATCGAGGCAGTACGCGAGCGAATTCTCGAAGCGGGTGCCCGGCCGGACGATCCGTCGGTCGGTGTCGCTCTTGCGGCAGTCGGCTCGTTCGATGCGCGCGCCAATGCCGCGACCGCAGAATTGGCGTCCACTCTCCTCGGCGGAACCAACTGGTCGGGCGTTCGAATCTGTTTCGCGACATCCGCGGAACCGACAGTTGCCCAGGCGATCTCCGCACTCGAGCAGGACGGCGCCGAACGTGTTGTCGTCGCGCCGTGGTTCTTGGCTCCCGGCCTACTGACCGATCGACTCAGCGCTGCCGCAGCAACTGCATGTCCGCGCGCGCGTTTCGCCGACACGATCGGTGGGCACTCTCTACTGATCGAAACGATGATCGACCGTTACCGACAAGTCGCTGATGCACTACCCGGCCGTCTGGTCCGCTCCGCCTGATCCGGTTTCACAGGCCGTTATCAGATTGTTACCGTAGTGTTGGATCTGTCCAGCTCGCGAAGGTACCTCCTTCGCCTGCGAAACAGATCTTTGGGTGCAATCCCCTCAGAGCGCCGCGAGAGGGAACACCATCACTCACAATCTTCGCCTCGGCACAGCCGGCATCGCATGGGTCCTGTCGGTGCTCTACCTGCTTGTCGAAATCTTCACAGCCGGAGCATGGAAGACGCCGTACAGCTTCGCGCGCGACTCCATCAGTTCGCTGGGCGTGACGACATGCAGCGTGGATTCATGTTCGCCGATGCACGACGTGATGAACGCGGCCTTCATGATCCTCGGTGCGCTCACCATCCTCGGTGCGGCCTTGCTGCACAAGTACATTCCGGACGGTCGTGCGAAGAAGTGGATTCTCGGTCTTGCCGTCGTCGTTGCATTGAGCACCGCGGCCACCGGCCTCTTCCCGGCGAACGACGGGACCTTCGTTCATTGGACCGCCGTACTTCCCGGCTTCGTCGCACGTCATGCCGTTCTCGTCCTCATGGCAATTCAATTCTGGAAGCACAGCAAATGGATCGCAGTGTGGTCAGGGCTGTGCGCGGCTACCGGAATCGTCGGTGCCGTACTGCTTCTCGGACGAACCCTCACTTTCGGCCTTGGTGAACGCCTGACGCTGTACCCGCTGCCTATGTGGATGGCCGTCACCGGCGTCGCGGCCCTGCTCGCGTTGATGCGCCGAACCGTGTTGAAGAACGTGGAACTGACACTGTCCGGTAACGGATTCATCACCGCTCTGTTGTCGTTGCGCCCGCGTCGATCTCGCGCGGCAGTGCCTACCGACGTTCTCGCACCGCGGAAGCTGACGAGTTTGTAGCGAACCCGGGGTGACCAGGGACACACTGGTAGGGAGGCGACGCGAGGAGACTTCCATGACCAGTGCATCTGTTCGACACGGAATCGTGGCCGGTATCGACGGCTCGGCAAGCGCGGTCAACGCCGCGAGGTGGGCAGCTTCGGCTGCAAAGAGATTCGACGAACCACTTCGCCTGACCCACGTGCTGCCAGGACAACCCGAGTCCGGTGGCGGTACCAACGTCACCGACGAAGAGATGTTCGACCACCACCTTCGCGTCGAGGGTGCAAAATTGCTCGACGAGGCCGAGGACGCCATCCGCGATGATCACACCGACGTCACCGTCGAACGTGGCCTCGTGACCGGTACTCCCGCAACCACACTCGTCGAACTCTCGAAGTCGGCTCGCATCGTTGCACTGGGTCAGGCCGGCACCAGCGAAATGCAGTCCGTGTTTCTCGGATCCGACACCATTCGGGTGGTCAACCGCGCGCACTGTCCCGTGGCCGTATTCCGCGGTACGGGTGATCACGCGATGGCCGACACCAGGCCCATCGTCGTCGGCGTCGACGGGAGCAAGCTCAGCGAACTCGCCGTCGCGCATGCCTTCGAGTTTGCCGCGTTCCTCGGCGCACCTTTGGTTGCGGTCCACACGTGGAACGAGCACGCCTCGCTGGGCGGGTATTCCGAAGCCAGGCGCTTCGTCGACTGGGGACCGTACGAACAGCATGAGCATGCACTGCTGTCCGAGTGCCTCGCCGGCTGGACGGAGAAGTACCCCGATGTCGAGGTCACCCGCAGTGTCCAGCGCAGCGGACCGATGAAGGCACTGCTCGAGCACTCGGCGGAAGCCCAACTCGTAGTCGTCGGTAGCCACGGCCGCAGCCCGTTCATGGCGTCGATAGTCGGTTCGACCAGTCAGAGCCTCATCCACCACGCCCAATGCCCGGTCCTCGTCTGCCGAGAGGGCTGAACTCGTCTCGCTGTTGCCCGGCCCCCAACTCTGAGCGAACGGCACTTTCGGCGCCATCAGGAGTCCGAAAGTGCCGTTCGCTCAAACAGGAGTGGGGGTACAACAGGTCGAACAGGGCTAGCGGGTCATACCTGGCCGACGACGCTCACCGTCACCGGCTCCTGCTCCGGCGTCACCACCGGAGTCTCCGGCAGATCCGGCACCCGGGTAGCCCGGGCGTAGACCGTCTCCCCCGCCTCGAGGTGCAGCGCTGCACTGTCACCGCGGGTGACCTGAGCCGAGAACAACTCACCGGTTGCCTCGTTGCGCAGGTCGACTCGAACCTCGAAGCCGAGATACACGACGCGCTCGACGGTTGCGCGTGTGACGCCGAGGGACTCGGCCGTTCCGGACTCCTGAGCGAGAGCCATGCTCGGATCGCGGCCGAGACGGATGTCATGCGGACGGACCAACTGCCCGTTGAGCTTCGCGACGGATCCGAGGAAGGACATCACGAAGTCGTTGGACGGGCGGTCGTACAGGTCGGCAGGTTCACCGATCTGCTCGATCCGCCCCTTGTTCAGCACCGCGATGCGGTCGGCGACGTCGAGAGCCTCTTCCTGGTCGTGTGTGACCAGGACGGTGGTGACGTGCACCTCGTCATGCAGGCGACGCAACCACGTGCGCAGGTCGGCACGGACCTTCGCGTCGAGGGCGCCGAAGGGCTCGTCGAGCAGGAGCACCTGCGGATCCACCGCCAGAGCGCGCGCCAACGCCATGCGCTGGCGTTGACCACCGGACAGCTGCGCGGGGTACCGATGCTGAAAGCCGTCGAGGCCGACGATCCCCAGTAGTTCGTTGACCTTCTTCTCGATCTCCGGCTTCGGGCGCTTGCGGATCTTGAGCCCGAACGCCACGTTGTCTCGCACCGTCATGTGCTTGAACGCTGCGTAGTGCTGGAACACGAAACCGATGTCACGCTTCTGCGGCGACACGCCGGTGACGTCCTTGCCTGCGATAGTGATGGTTCCCGAATCGAGTTCTTCGAGCCCTGCGATCGAACGCAGCAACGTCGACTTTCCCGAGCCACTGGGCCCGAGCAATGCCGTCAACGAACCCGAGGGAATGTTGACCGTCACGTCGTCGAGCGCCGCGAAATCACCGTAGTTCTTGCGGGCCCCGGTCACTGTGATCATGTGGTGCTCCTCTTACGGTCCAGCAGCGTCATCAGCAACAGGACAATGATGGCGATGCCCATCAGCAGCGTTGCCGCCGAATACGCACCAAAGGTGTTGTGGTCGTCGATGTATCGCGAGTGCACCAGCAACGTCAGTGTCTGGGATACCCCCGGGAAGCCGGAAGAGACCATGATGACTGCGCCGAATTCACCGAGCGAACGCGCCACCGTCAACACGATTCCGTACGTCAGGCCCCAACGGATCGCGGGCAAGGTGATCCGCCAGAACGTCTGCCAGCCCGAGGCACCGAGCGTCGCGGCCGCTTGTTCCTGCTCGTCGCCGATCTCGTGAAGTACGGGTTCGACTTCCCGGACGACGAAGGGCAGCGTCACGAAAATCGTCGCGATCACCATGCCTGGCAACCCGAAGATGACCTTGAACCCCAACGATTCGATGCCTCCGAACCAACCGTTGGCACCCCACAGAAGAATCAAGGACACACCGACGACGACGGGCGAGACTGCGAAGGGCAGGTCGACCACCGACTGCAGAACTCCGCGGCCCGGGAACCGACCACGCACGAGTGCCAGAGCGGTGACCACACCGAACACGACGTTGATCGGGACTACGATCGCCACGATGATCAGCGAAAGATTCAACGCGGAGATCGCTGCCGGTGTCGTGATCGATTCGAGAAACGGGCCGATTCCGTTCTCGAACGTTCGCGTCAGGATCACACCGATCGGCACGACCAGCAACACGAACAGGTAGACGAGAGCGATGGTCCGCAGACCGATCTTCGATCCTCTGGACACGTTCATCGGGAACTCTCCTCACGTCGCTGTCCCCGCGATGCGAAGATTCGCAGGACGAACAGCGTCACGAATGCGATGGCCAGCAACGCTACCGAGACGGCAGCGGCGTTGGTCGGACGATCGATCTCGATCTGCTGCTGAATGTACTGCGACGTCATCTGTGTCACGCGTGGGATGTTGCCGCCGATCAGAACGACCGAGCCGTATTCACCGATCGCTCTGGCGAACGCGAGGCCCGCACCGGAGATGACGGCAGGCGCCAACGTCGGGAGAACAACCGAGCGAAAGATCGTCCAGTTGGAAGCTCCCAACGACGCAGCGGCTTCCTCGACTTCGCGGTCGACCTCCATCAGCACCGGCTGCACGGAACGGACGACGAACGGCAAGGTCACGAAGGCCAATGCCACGATCAGTCCGGGCTGAGTTGCATTGAGATGGATGTCGATCGGTGACTGCGGGCCGTAGAGGGACAGCAGCACGATCGATGCCACGATGGTCGGTAGCGCGAACGGCAGATCGATCATCGAGTTGACGATGCGCTTGCCCGGGAAGTCGTCCCGGACCAGCACCCACGCGATGATCGTGCCCATTACGACGTTGATCAATGCCACGATCACCGAGACCAACAACGTCACGCGCAACGACGCCAAGGCGACGGGTGCGGTGACGGCGTCCCAGAATCCGGAGATCCCCTCGTCGAACGCGGTGGCGGTCAACGCGGCGAGCGGAAGCAGAACGATGACGGAGAGCCACAGGGTGGCCACTCCGATTCCGAGCGGCCCCACACTCCCCGTGACCCGCGCGAGTTTTCGCCGACGAGCCACGGGGGTGGGGTCAATAGTGTCAGTCACGTCAGTCTTACTTGGTCGCGTTGTCGTAGATCACTGCGATCGAACCGGTGTCCTTGGTGAACAGAGCACTGTCCACGGCCTTCCAGCCGCCGAGGTCTGCAATGGTCCACAGCTTGGTCGGCTCGGGGAACTTGTCGGTGAACTTGGCAGCGACGGCGGGATCAACGGGACGGAATCCTGCTTCGGCCCAGAGCGTCTGACCCTCGGTCGTGTACAGGTAGTCCTTGAACGCGGTCGCCTTGTCGAGGACCTTGCTGTTCGAGATCACGGCAACGGGGTTCTCGATCTTGAAGGTCGTGGGCGGGGTGACGTGCTCGACCGGGTCGCCGTTGCCTTCGATGAACAGTGCTTCATTCTCGTAGCTGATCAGAACGTCACCGCTGCCCTGCAGGAAGGCTTCCGAAGCCTCGCGTCCCGACTTGGGCTGGATCTTGACGTGATCGTTGACCAAGGCGGTGACGTAGTCGAGCCCCGCCTGCGGGTTCTTGCCACCGTCGCTCTTGGCGGCGTACGGCGCCAAGAGGTTCCACTTGGCCGAGCCGGAGCTGAACGGGTTCGGCGTGACGACCTCGAGGCCGGGCTGAAGCAGGTCGTCCCAGTCCTTGATGCCCTTCGGGTTCCCCGGACGCGTCACGATGGTGACTACCGATCCGAACGGAATTCCGTTGTAGGCGTCCTGGTTCCAGTTCTGATCGACCAGACCGGCATCGACCAGGCGGGTGATGTCGGGCTCGACGGAGAAGTTGACGAAGTCTGCCTCGGCGCCGTCCTTCACCTTGCGCGACTGGTCGCCCGAGGCGCCGTAGGAAGGATTGAAGTTGACGTTCTTGCCCTCGTCGGTCGCCTGGAAGGCTGCGGTGAGCTTGTCGAAGCCAGGCTTCGGCACGGCGTAGGCGAACAGGTTGATCGTGCCGGCGCTACCGTCGCTGGCGGCGCTGTCACCACCCACGGTGTCGCTCGAGCCACCACTGCACGCTGTGAGTACCACGGCCCCCATGGTCGCGATAGCAGTGAGAAGTGTGCGGGAACGGCGTTTCATTGCAGATACCTTCCTGAAAGGACTGACAAACGAGGGTTGGTCAAACGACAAGTCCGAGACCTCTGGGGCTGATTCCATCGGGATGTTCAGACATGGAGAGCCGACGGGCGATGAGCCCTGAATCGGGGGCGCGAGTTACGCGCAGAGAAGTTCGAGTGGGGTGCGCAGCACCACCGGAGAGGTCGAACTCAGGAAATCAACAACAGGCGACGTCAGCGACGTCGAGCATGCCGACAGCAATCAACGCCAACTGGTGGCGGATTACGGGAGCTGTTGCTTCGGACACGCGGTGGACTTTAGCAGAGCACCGGCGCCCGCTCTAATCGGGAGAACTAACGGGTGAGAAGCCACGCGACGATCACGAGGAGAATCAGGGCTATCAGGGCGAGAGTGACCCGTGAGCGGGGCATCAGCTTTCCTCTACTTCTCGAGAATTCCTACGCAACCAGCCGAAGAGCGGCAGAGCGAGAACGGCGGCCAACGCGCGATCCAGACCGATGGCCACCAGGCGGCACAGCGGAACGACGACGATCAGGACCAACGCGACCTGCGGGATGAACGGGAGCCCGGCCATCCACAGCTCGAAGCTGTCCCACCAATCCGCAATCCGATCCACGCCAACACCCTATCCTTCGGACGATACGGTCCCGACAGCGTGTGGATTGGACGTGTGCCGATTCTGGCCGGATGATGGCCGAATGAGTGCTGACGACGAAGTGGTGCAGACGATTCCTCCCGCCTCCACGGGTCACCATCGAAGCAACTTTCCCCCGATCGACGACTATGCGTTTCTTTCCGATTGCGAAACCTCGTGCCTGATTGCCCGTAACGGATCTGTCGAGTGGATGTGCGTTCCCCGCCCGGACTCCCCCAGCGTGTTCGGTGCCATCCTCGACCGCAGCGCAGGCCATTTCCGTATCGGCCCCTACGGCCAGAACGTGCCGGCCGCTCGGCGCTATCTGCCGGGTGGACTCATTCTCGAGACCACCTGGCAGACCGAGACCGGCTGGCTCGTCGTCCGCGACGCCCTGGTTCTCGGCCCCTGGCACAACGTCGACAAGCGATCGAACACGCACAAGCGCACACCGACCGACTGGGATGCCGAACACACCCTTCTCCGTACGGTCAAATGCGTCAGCGGCACCGTCGAACTCGAGATGAGCTGTGAGCCCGCGTTCGACTATCACCGTGGCACGGCGAATTGGGAGTACACCGGCAAGGTCTACGAGGAAGCAACGGCAACGTGTCGCTCCGCCAAGCCCGGCGACCATCCCACTCTGCGCTTGACCACCGATCTCCGACTGGGTCTGGAAGGTCGTGAGGCACGGGCCCGGACGCGACTGGTCGAAGGCGACAACGTGTACGTCGCGCTCTCGTGGTCGGATCTTCCCGCGCCGCAGACGTTCGACGAGGCCGCCGACAAGATGTGGCAGACGTCCAAGTCCTGGCGTGAGTGGGTGACGATCGGCAAGTTCCCCGATCACCCGTGGCGCGGATACCTACAGCGCAGTGCGCTCACACTCAAGGGGCTCACCTACGCACCGACCGGAGCCCTGCTTGCGGCTTCGACGACCTCGCTACCGGAAACACCAGGCGGAGAACGCAACTGGGACTACCGCTACGCGTGGGTTCGCGACTCCACCTTCGCACTGTGGGGCCTTTACACGCTCGGGTTGGACCGTGAGGCCAACGACTTCTTCAACTTCATCTACGACGTGTCGAGTTCGGACAACGGTCAGCCGCATCCCTTGCAGGTGATGTACGGCATCGGCGGCGAGCGCACACTCGAGGAATCCGAACTCAACCATCTGTCCGGCTACGACGGCGCCCGTCCGGTGCGTATCGGCAACGGGGCGTTCGATCAACAGCAGCACGACATCTGGGGCACCATGCTCGACTCGGTGTACCTCCACATCCGTACCCGCGAGCGTGTCCCCGAAGCGCTGTGGCCGCTGCTCAAGAAGCAGGTCGAGGAAGCGATCAAGCACTGGCGTCAACCCGACCGCGGGATCTGGGAGGTGCGCGGTGAACCGCAGCATTTCACGTCGTCGAAGATCATGTGCTGGGTCGCACTCGATCGCGGCGCCAAGCTGGCAGAGATGCAGGGCGAGAAGAGCTTTGCACAGCAATGGACGGCCATCGCGGACGAGATCAAGGCCGACATCCTCGCGCACGGTGTCGACTCGCGCGGAGTTCTGACACAGCGGTACGGCCACGATTCACTCGACGCGTCGCTCTTGTTGGCACCGCTGCTGCGCTTCCTGCCGGCCGACGATCCGCGCATCCGGGCGACGGTGCTGGCGATCGCCGACGAGCTCACCGAAGAGGGGTTGGTCCTGCGCTATCGCGTCGACACCACCGACGACGGATTGAGCGGAGAAGAGGGCACGTTCACCATCTGCTCCTTCTGGCTCGTCTCCGCCCTCGTCGAGATCGGCGAACTGGATCGGGCAAAGCATCTCTGCGAGCGTCTGCTCGGGTTCGCGAGCCCGCTCAAGCTGTACGCGGAGGAGATCGACGCGCACACCGGTCGCCATCTGGGTAACTTCCCGCAGGCGTTCACACACCTGGCGCTGATCAACGCCGTGGTCCACGTGATCCGCGCCGAGGAAGCTGCCGAAGCCGGAGCTTTCCAGCCCGCGCACAACGCGACCTAGACCCCCTGCTGTGCGCCTTTATTAACCGCCCGCGGTTAATAAAGGCGCCAAGCACGTGGATGGCCCCCCCCCCGCGACCGGGCGCGGGGTGTGATGAGGCGGGGGAATAACCGGAACACCGCCCAGGGAGTTT